>CALXLX010000027.1 GCA_944389315.1 uncultured Opitutales bacterium | reverse complement strand
AATACAGCTGCGAGGCCGTAAAACCGTTTTGCGTGGCCCCGCCAAAGTCAGCCCCGGCTATTGTGGCGTTGGAAAAATTCGCGCCCGAAAGATTTGAACCGCCCACTATTGCGCCGGTCATGTCGGCATTTGTCAAATTGGCATTCGACAAGTCAGAAACACCAAAGTTTGTGTTCCTCAATATGCCGTCCGTCAAATTTATAGAAGAAAAATTGCTTCCGTTTGTCAGGGAATTTTCAAATGTCGTGCCCACCGCGGTGGCATTCTTGAAATTGTATCCGTAAAGTAGCCGATTGGAGAAATCCTGCCCGCTGATATCCTTGTTAGAGTAGTCTGTGGAATCGTAGACAGGATCTCCCAATATCGTATTGTCGACAACGGAGTCGTTCCCAAAATTGCTCTGGTTGCCCTCCATGACGGGCGGGGTTGTCGAAACCTCCCCGCCGCCTGCAGAACCCGTAGGTGAATCTCCATCAGGAGGTCTCATCGTGACAATAGTCGATTCTGACACGTTATTTCCTGCGGGATCCTTTACCGTCTCTGTAATAGTTATACTCCCGTCGGGATTGACAACCTCCTCCTTTATTACACTTGAACCTTCGGACGTAACCCCCGTCGTAACGCTGCTTTCAAGCTTTACGTCCTCCTTATTTGCCGAATTCTCCGTATTGACAATCTCGCCGCCTATATTGCCGCTCGATGTAATAGTATCATCGTTCTTGCTTATCTCCAAATCCACGGGTTTCGACACCCCGTTTACGGTGCTCTCGCCTTCGGCCTCCATAGTGCCGTCGCCCTTGTCCGTCACGGTGATTTCCGCCTTTATTACGGTGTCGTCGGCCTCGAAAGATATGGAAACGTCCGTACCCTTGCCGTCTTCGGATTCGCCCATGGTCAAATCCAAAATAACGTCGTCCTCAGCGCCTTCCTTATCGCCTATCCCGTTTTGCAATATGCCAGAAACCGCCTCTCCTATAGACCCTGAATTGGCATGGGTGGAGCTGTCCGTAAATGCGGATGTAAGAGAGTTAGCCTGGTCTATCATGCTCCCAGTCTCGCCCTCAAGCGGGGGAGTCAGCACAAGGGACATAACGTCCTTGCCGCCGGATTTTGAAAACTTCACCTTTACTCTGCCGTATTTCGTCGAAAATACATAGTCTACAGACTGCAACACAACCTCCTCCCCGTCGAGATTGCGCATCATTGTCACCGCCCTTGCCTGGGCGTCGATTCTCGCAGCGCTCAGCGGCAGCGACAAAAACAACGCCGCCGCAAAAAAACAAGGGAACAGGTAGCTTTTCATCTGATGAGTATCCTTAGAAGTTTAAGATTTTATATATGTCGTATATTATTTCCACGTTGTCGGCATCGTATTTCTTGTAATCCTCGTTGAACATTTCGGACACTTTGTCGAGCTCGTCGAACGGCACAAGACAGGTGTGCCTCTTATCCTTCATGTTCTTGTTCTCCACCATTACGTCCTTATCCAAGGGCATGCAGTCCCATCCGTTGGCGTAAAGATAGGCGCACCAGCGCAAATGCTCGGTCCTCGTCAGCGTATCGAACTTCTTCGGATTATCGTGCAGCCATTTCTTGAAATCCGCAGAAGAGCCAAATTCGGAAAAACGCCCTGCCCCTATGAGCTTTATGAACGAGTAATTAAAATCAGCCACCGATATGTTTGAGCCCCTGTCAAACTCGGACATGCCCACCCAATTCCGCATCTTGATAGGATCGGATTTCGTGCTGTTGTAATAGTCGTTTACATAGCGTCCGCTCCTGGAGTACGACTCCAGCAGTATGGCGTCCGGGTTGTATATCGATTCAGAAATCCCGAATACCGCTATGCTCGGGTATAAGTCGCCGTTCAATATGTCTTCCTCCGGAGAGGATATGTACACCGAAACCGTTATGCCCGCGAGATTCTCCTCCAAGATTTTCTCCTGCATATCCTTTGCAAATGCCGAATTTCTGGCGTCGTCGCCCATGTCGGCTATAACCAGCTTGTATTTGGACAAATTATCCCTTAACGCCTTCTCCGCCTCCGCAAATCTATCATAGTCGAGGAAACTTATATCCGCATCCTTTGCAAATCCCGGATACTTTGACTTAAACCCTCCGGATTTCGCCTCCGCCCCGACGTCGTATATATCCAAGACAAACTTGGAGTTCACAAAACGCCCCTGCGTATAAATCTTAAACATAGCCTCGCGCGTTATGTGGTTGAGCCCCAAAACAGCGACGCGGAAATCCTCCTTTGCCTCGCAGGTGTCGGCGTCGAATAAAATATTGTCCACCGGCTTGTACTTTGCAGAGAGAGTGTGCGCGGCAAGATTGGGTATGTTTATCAGCTTTACATCGAAGTGGCGCAACATGCTGCGCTGCTTGTTTAATATAAACGCCTCTATGTTCTCCCAATTTGGGGCTATGTATATGGATATGCCCTCCGTAGTGATATTAAGTTTTTTGGCTATGTCCATCAGGGAAAAGGCCAGATGGACATTTCTGTCGGCATTCCTGGATATGAAGAAAAAACGGCTGTTTGAATCCGACAAAAGCCCCCTGACAGATTTCTCGGAAAAATCAACCACATTGTATCCGTCCGGCAACGAAGTTGACGCATCTGAAGTGGAATTCTTCCCTATAACGAAGGTTATTTTTGCAGCTTTTCCGAAATGCTTTTCGACATTTTTTGCAAATGTTCTATGTTCTGCATTATCATCAAAAAACACATAGTTAATATTATTTTTTTGTTCCATATTGTAGCCTTCGTTTTTGTTTAATACAAACATTCAACAAACTTATGTCAACATATTTATAAATATTTGCAACTTACTTACTGCAAATATAATATAATTTAAATAAGAATGAAAAGACTACAATTAAAAACACATTTTAGCGGGCCTTCAGCCCATAAAGACGAAAAAGTCACAAGCAAATATACACTTTATTGCAAAACTTAATACAAAATTGTTGTTCAATATATATTGCACATTGAACAGACAAAAAATGCCTGGATATTGCGGATATCAGACTTTAACGCATGCCGAGAAGAATTTTCAGGCACTCTTCGGGCGTCTTAGCTTTCTTGCACTTAATTTCAAGCGGGCAAAGCCCTGTCCCCTTCTTGTTCTTTATATTATTTACAAGGGTCTTGCACGATACAATTATCCGGGCCCTGTTCAGCATGGCCCGCGCCGGACGGCTCAAAACATCTGCGTAAACCTCCGATACCCCGCCCATTATAAGAATAGAGGCGGCGGCTTTGCCTACAACTTTGTCGGCAACAAGCGCTCCCTTTAAAAGCGATGGTTCGTCGCGGTAAATTCTAAGCAGGTCGTCAACCCCGGGATCGGAAAAAGTCCTTATGACGCCGTTTCCTATGACGCAGGAATATTTCCCCTCGTCGAACTTCCTCCTAACGTCCCCCATAAGGGCGGCCTGCCGCCTTAGATTTCTGACAAACCCGTCTATGCGGCGGAGCTCCTTGGGAATGTCTATTCGCTGGGGGCAATGCGGACTGCACTGGTCGCACCCCGTACATTGCGAGGCCTGCCTCAGCTTCGGAACGGAACGGTCGTAGCCTATCAAATACTCCCTACGGGCCCTCTTGTAATTCTCGTCGAGAACGCTGTCCGGCACCATGCGCTCGTTCAGGCACTTGTTGTAATGAAGCAATATTGCCGGTATGTCCAAAGAATAGGGGCACGGCATGCAATATTTGCAATCGTTGCAGGGTATGGTGTTAAACTGCATCATCTCCTCGGCCACATTCTCCAAAAAGCCGAACTCCTCGGCCGACAACTCTCGGAGGGGCGAATAGGTCCTTATGTTGTCGCGCAAATGCTCCATCTTAACCATGCCGCTCAGCACGGTCAGCACCTTCGGAAAACTCCCCGCAAAACGAAACGCCCACGATGCTATGCTGCTGTCGGGGTCCCTCCGCTTGAAATACGGAACTATCGTGTGCGGAACGCTCGAAAGCCTGCCGCCCAAAAGAGGCTCCATTATCACGGCGGGAATGTCGCGCTTGGACAATTCGGCATATAGATATTCCGCGTCGGTGTTGCGCTCGTTTATCTTCTTGGCGTGCTTCCAATCCAGATAGTTAAGCTGTATCTGGACGAAATCCCATTTGTAGAGGCCGTGCTTTTCAAGAAGATAGTCGAAAACCCTTATGTCACCGTGGTATGAGAATCCCAAATTGCGTATACGCCCGGCCTCACGCTCTCCGAGGAGGAACTCAAGCATTCCGTTGTTGATGTAGCGCGACTTAAACTCGTCCATTCCGCCGCCCATGCCGACCCCGTGCAAAAGCATGTAGTCGATATAGTCCACCCTCAGCTCCTTCAACGAGTTTCGGTATATTTCCAAAGAAGCCTCCCTGCTCCAGGTTGCCGGCGCAAAGTTGGATAGTTTCGTAGCTATAAAATATTTATCCCTCGGGTGCCTGCTCAACGCCAAACCCGTGGCATGCTCAGATTTTCCCCTGCAATAGGCGGGAGACGTGTCGAAATAATTAACCCCGTGGGCTATGGCGTAGTCGACAAGCTCGTTTACCGCAGCCTGGTCTATTTCGCCGACGCCTTCGCGCGCGCTTCTGCCGTCCGTCGAAGGCCAGCGCATGCAGCCGTATCCCAGCAGGGAAACCTTCTGCCCCGTCTTGGGATTTACCCTCATCGTCATCTGCCCCGAAGGCTCGCCGGAATTTTCCTTCCGAGAGCATCCGCCCATAACGGGAGCTGCAAGAGCCCCCACCGTCATATTTTTCAGGAAGTTTCTGCGGTTTAAAAGTTCCTTAGGAAATTCGCTCATATTCAATATCCCTTTCCGATATTCATTCTATATTTTCCCGTGAACGGAGCACCCCTCAACATGTATGGCCGACACCGGGCGGGCCGGGCATAGATTCTCGCAGGCGCCGCAGCCTATGCAGCGGGCTTCGTCCACCGTCGGGATTTTAAGTTTCGCGTCGCCTTTAGGGTCTCGCTCTATCATTTGTATAGCGCCGGTTGGGCATTGCCTGAAACAGTTGTCGCACTGGATGGAGTCCGTATTTACGACGCAAAGCGACGCGGTCCAAACCGCACGGCCTATCTGCGTGGAGACCTTGTCAGCTTTGGATATGGGAAGTATGGCGCCCGACGGGCAGACTTTTGAGCATTCCGTACAGTCTATGTCGCAATAGCCCCGTTCGTATGAAATTTCCGGCTGCAAGAAGCTTTCCGCCCGCACGGAGGGTGTCAAAACATGCGTCTTGCACGCAGACACGCAAAGATGGCAGGCTGTGCATTTGTCCGAAAAATTTGCGACACTCCCCGCGCCCGGCGGAACTATGCGCTCCGAACGTTTTGCGGGCGTCCTCGGCTTTATGGGGGCAAGCCCGCCGTCGAGCTTCATCTCCTGCGCCTTAGATACCGCCGACGCCGCCAAAAAGAACGCCGACGCAAAAAAGCCCCTGCGGCCGTTGGAATGCGCCTTTAAATTGCGCAATCCGGCAGGCCGGGCCGCATCCGCGCTTGCGCGGGGTTTTTCTTCAGCCGCTTTTCGGACGAAAAACGGCCTGTATGTTATTGCGCCTTTTTTGCATTTTTCAATGCAGTCGAAACACGCCACGCATCTTGAGTAGTCTATTTTGTGTTCCCCCGCATTTATGCACTTTGCCTTGCAGTTTTTCTCGCAGAGTCCGCAGGAGACGCATTTTGAGGCGTCGATAAACGGCCTGAAAATAGAATAGCCTGCCAGGAACCCCAGCACGGTGCCGACCGGACAAACCGTATTGCAATATGTCCTTCCCCCGCGCCATGCAAGAAACGCTACAATCAGGAAGGTTGCCAAGGCTATCATGAAAGCCCCCGCCCCCTTGAAATATACGTCCACGGAATAAAGGGCGTAGGAATCCGCCTTCTCCGCAAAGAACGCAAAGACATTGTTCGCAGCGGCCCATACCGATGCGAAGATATTGGACGCTATTCTGCCGTAGGCGCTGTAAGGGGCTATGAGCGCTGCCGCCGAGAGAAACCCAATTGCGAGCGCCAGGACAAACAGCAGAAGAAACAGCACGCGCACCTTCGTCAAAGCCTTGGCGTAGGCAAATCTGTTGCGCCGCCTGCGGGCGGCGAGGCGCGAGAATGCGTCTTGCAGCACTCCCAGAGGGCAGACCACAGAGCAGTATATGCGCCCGAATATCAACGTCAGCAGTACCAGGCCCGCGACCACCGCGAAGTTTGCGGCAAGGAGAGCCGGCACAAACTGTACCTTCGCAGTCCAGCCCAGCCACGCATGCGTAGCCGATGTAAAATCCAAGAACAACAGTGTAACGGCACAGAAGAACAGTATTGCCGCAATTATTCTTATGCGTCTCAACGTCATATGGCAGAGTATAAGATTCTATCTAATATTTTCAAAAAATAACCACAATGCGAAAGAAGTTTCAAAATAAAAAAGCGGCGATTGTAAAAATCCCCGGAGATAAAAATTGTTTGGCAGCCTCATAAGCGGCATGCCCATCTTCCAAATCCGGCGCAGATTCAAAAGGCGCATTTTTTGCCTGCCGCCTCAGGGCGCCCATCTTAGAGGGCAAGTTGCGTATAGATTCCGCCGCGGCAGCTTTCATGCCTAAATATTACGAAATCGCCCGGTTTTTGTAAATACACGATGCCGCCAAAAATCTGCCTAATCCTACCTTGCGGGCATGCCCCGGCCAGCTTTCTTAAAGTATGCCCTCAGCAGCGGAAATTTAAGGGCATCTTATTGTAAAAATGCGTCTTTTTTAGGAGATACGCCGAAAAATCTTTTGTACTCCCTGCTAAACTGCGCAGGGCTCTCATATCCGACAGAATACGCCGCCTCGGCAACGGTTCTATTACCGAAGAGCATAAGATGCTTGCCCTCGTACAGGCGCAGCCTTTTCTGGTACTGCAACGGGCTGACGGACGTAACAGCCTTGAAATGCCTGTGGAATGTCGTCGGGGCCATGTGGGAATATTTCGCAAGCTCCTCTATCTTAAAAGGCTTGGAGTAGTTTTTCTTTAGCCAGTTAACCGCGCGCATGATGGAGTTATTGCGGGTTCCCTTTGTGCAAAATTGCCTCAGATTTCTCCCCAGAGGGCTTATGATAAGCCTGGCATATATTTCCCGAATAATTATGGGCGCTATTGCGGGTATTTGAGAACCTTTATCCAATAGGCGCAACAGACGCGAGAATGCGTCGAGAATGTCGCCTTCGGCGGTGTCAACGGCTATGCTTTCGCTGGATTCCCTCAGCGGCGAAGGAACGGGAGGAATCTCCGTAAGCATGCGCGAGAGAAGATTTGTATCCAAATCCAAAGACACCGCGATGGCCGGTTTTTCCGGACTTCCCTCCACTAAGCAGCTCGTCGCTGGCACGTTCACTCCCGAGACGAGGCACTGCCCCTGGCCGTAGGTATACTCCCTGTTTCCTATGGCAACCCGTTTCCTGCCCTGAAGCATGATTATTATCATTGGCTTATAAAAGCAGTTCTCCGGGTGGACACGGTCGTCTATGCGGTGAAATTCAAGGCCGTCTATCGGGCATTGAAAAGTTCCCTGGCACGGCAGATGTCTGAGTGCCTGTTTTTTCAGATCGAGGGATAATTGAGACAGATTCATACAATATAGTCGGAGTGGTTGGCGCCGGGCTCACAGACATTCAAAAAAAATCGGCGTTCCCGTCAAGCGGCATATAGGCGGTATTAGGCAAACTTTAGGCGGTATCGTATATTTACTCAGGGAGCTTTTAGCGGTAGTATAGGCTGCGCGTTCCGCATATAAGCCGCTTTGCAAGCATCCATATCCGGCAGACTTGGGCGCTGTTGCAAAAACGCGCGGATGCGGAAAAGCATATTCCGCATTTAGGATTGAAGATATATACATAGACGACTAAAAGGATAGAATATATGAAAAGAAAGAAGTTTATCGCCCTCCTGCCAGCCGCATTGACCGCCGCCAAAGCGTGGGCGCAGTCCGCGGACAGCGCATCTAAAAAGAGCCTTATAATATACTACTCGTGGAGCGGCAACACCCGAAGTCTCGCAAAAACGATAAAGGGTTTAACCGGAGCCGACATAGTCGAGGTTATCCCGCAAACACCCTACCCGTCCGAATACAACAAAACTGTTTCGCAGGCGAAGAAGGAGGTAGACTCAAACTATAAACCACCGATAAAGACCGAAATAAAAAATATTTCCGAATACGGGCTTATTTTTGTAGGCTCGCCGAACTGGTGGGGGACCATATCATCTCCCATACGTTCCGTGCTTGCCTCGCATGACTTTTCAGGAAAGAGAATTGCCCCGTTTATAACGCACGAGGGCAGCCGCATGGGGAGGGCCGCTGAAGACATAAAAAAGCTCTGTCCGAAATCCGGAGTTCTTGAAGGGCTGGCCGTAAGGGGGACTTCGGCGAAAAATGCGTCTGCGGATGCCGAGAAATGGCTGAAAACCTTGGGAATACTCTGAGGCAAGAGGCAAAAACTATCCCTCCATTAAAAAAAACGCGGGTTTTCCATCCGCGTTTTTTTGTCAGCATAAGAGGAGGAAAGAGACGCCCGCCGCAGAAAAAGCGAAATATTCTTCGGAAAACCAGCAGGAAAACTGCCCCGCGAAATTGGCGCGCAAAGGATATATTCCGGCTAAGGCAAAGCGGCTATAATTTTTTCATAAAAACCTTGATAGTAAGAGCAAGAAAAGTTTCAATAGTCAAATCCGCGATGCGTATTAGTTAAACATTACCGAAGAAAATAAGCCATGATTCCAAATATAAACGCCACAATTCTACATATTTCAAAATTTGCAATATTGTCCGCGTTCTTCGCAATGGGAACATTATTGTGCACCGCCGAACCGAAGGGAGTCATCGGGATAGAATGCGAAAGTTTCGAATATAACGGATCGTGGAATTTATCCCCCGCAAGAGCGGCGTCCCAGCAAAAGAGCCTAAGGTTTGGCGGCGGAAGCGAGCCTGCGGTGACATCCATAATTCTGCCGGAGTCGGGCTTATACACGCCCTTCTTGAGAAGCCGCAATATGAATGGGGCTCCTGGCGGGGTTGAACTGTGGATAAACGGGAACAAAATAGAAACCGTATTCGCGCGGGAAGGCGGGGAATGGAGATGGGAGCGCGCAGCCCCCATACAGCTGCAAAAGGGGGAAAACGTCCTGGCCTTTACATGCCGGTCTCCGAAAGACAGCGTTGAAATAGACGCGCTCATACTGTCTAAGAATCCTAAATATTCCCCGCGGACCACACTATTTCTCGACGGCATAAAAGGCATTGCTCCCGCGACATGCTCCAAGCTGGCTGACTTTGAATTGAACTTTGCAAAGATAGAGAATTTGAACGAAAAATCCCCGCAGGCGACGCTTTCCAACGGGCGCATAAAAATAGACTTTGTCAAGTGCACTCGCGGTGGAAAGAGCTCTGTTGCGCCCGTCGTTTGCATCGGTTCCGACAGGCGGGTGTATCCCGACTCCGAGGCTTACGCCGTGGTTCGGGCCGACGACAACGTCACTTTCGACCTGCCGCACAGGCACTATCACCCGCAATGGAGCAACACTAAGAGGAAGTCCGCGAAAATAGACCTTGGAAATTCCAAGATTGTAGAGACGAGCCGCGGTGGGGAGCCCGTGATATGGAACGCCGGGGTCTGCTACGAAGCCGTGCCAAAATCCGCTAAAAACATCTCAAAGGACACCGTGGAGATAGATTTCTACCCGACGCCCGTGGGAAATTTGAAAGCCGTATGGGTTCTCAAGGAGAACAAGAGTTACGCCAATGTGAGGCTGAACTTTTCCGCCGGAAAGGAGGGGCAATATTCCCTGGGATATTTCATTCCCGTGGCTAAGCCTATCGACGATGTTTCCGAGCTTCTCATGCCCATGCTTGTTCAGCGCAAGCGTTTTCCAAGGACAAATTATTCCATGTTGCAGGGGGCCGCTCCCACCCCCATGTCCGTCATGAGTTTTGACGCGGGCGGGGAGGCCACATTCGGGGTTGTGGGCGACGATTCCAAAACTCCATTTGAATTTCCCACTCCCATTTTGTCGCATTATGTCATGCAGATAAAAAACCCGAGAGGGCTGGTGCAGCCCTCCACCTTTGGCCCGATAATAGGCACGGAGGAGGCGTTTATAAGCCGGGGAGACCGTCTTGACTATTCGTTCAACGCAATATTCGAGGACGGTTCCTGGTACGACGCCTACAGGTGCGCCGCGGACGAGATTTTCGGGCTGAGGGACTATCGCAGCAACACCGACTGTTCTCTGACAGACGCTTGCCTGAACATGGCCGACCTTATGCTTGACGACAAATACGGCGGTTGGTGGGAATCCTCAAAGGGGTTCTACCAGATAGAAAGCCACAACGGGGCGAGCAATTCCGCCCCGATGATAGCGCTGAGCCTGTACAGGATAATGGATTCCGAGCAAATGTACGACAAGCGCGCCCTTCCCATATTGGAATACTCGCTCTCGCGGAGCGGATGGCATTTTTCGGAAGTTCCCCACGATACCGGCAAAGGGTACGGAGCCGGCTCCATGAGCGGGCCGTTGCGCACTGTCGGGAGTACGGTTTTCGACGGGCTAGACAAGCTCTGCGCCGGATATACCCCCCGTTTTGCCGATATCGCATTTCCGGCTGGCAGCGGGATAAGGATAGGTTCAAAGCACGACGATTTCGCCGAGAAACTGGCAAAATACGAGCACACCAAGGACAAGAAAGACCTCGACGAGGCCATAGCCGGAGCCGACTGGTACATAGCCAGAAACATAACTGGCGCTCCCGACGACGATCTCGGTTTAAATCCATTCTTTTTATGTTCGTTTGTCCCCAAATGGGAGAGCATGCTGCGCTTTTACGAGGTCACCGGTGAAAAGCGTTTTCTCGATGCTGCCGAATTGGGCGCAAAAGTGCTGATGACGGGCGTATGGACGCAGCCGCGCTTCCCCGAGGGGAAGACTCCCATACACCTTGACGGGGAGGTCGGGGCGGACAAGCCCAACCTCATATTGCACAGGGGCGACGGGAAATACAGATTGGGATTCCCCATCGGCTACGACACCCTAACAGAAAAGGAAGTGGACGCCTGGAGGGTTTCAAACGTCGGGCTGAGCTTCGAGCAGCCTTGCACGTACACATACATGAAACAGGGCGGGCGCATGATAATGCAGTCTCCATGGGCGCCCAATTTCCTCAGGCTGGCGCAATACACTAAGGACAAAACCTACGAAACCTATGCGCGCAACGCAGTAGTAGGCAGATGGGGCAATTATCCGGGGTACTACTATACGGATTTCTCGGACATAACGCAGTCCGCGAAATTCCCGTACGAGGGGCCGGATATAAGTTTCATATACTACCATCATCTTCCTGTGCATCTGTCGTGGTCGCTGGATTATCTTATAAGCGATTCGGTATTAAAGTCCGAGGGCAAAATAAAATTCCCGTCCTTAAGGCAATTCGGATACGCGTATTTCGACTGCCTAATATACGGGCACGAGCCCGGCGAGATATGCGGGCACAAAGGCGCATGGCTTTGGATAAACCGCAATCTCGTAAAGACGAACAACCCCCAGATAAACTGGATAGCCGCCCATACGAAGGACAAATTCTTTGCGGTTTTCACAAACCAGTCCGACAAATCCCAAAAATTCACCGTCTGGTTTAACCCCAAAGCCATATCAAAGAGCGAAGGAGGTTTTGAATACATGACCCGCATAGATTCTGCCTCGCCGGAAAAACTCGCATTGAAAAACGCCTCGGCCGAGGTGTCCATAGGGCCGCGCCAACAGAGAATCTTCATGATAGATTCCCTCGATATCCGGGTGGACTCCCACCGTCCGATAGAGACCAAGATAGCAAACGCCCAAAAAACTTTCATGAGTAAGAAGCTTGACGAAGGCACGCTGAGCGCCGTCGCAATAGCGGTTACGGACAAGTTTTGGGACGCCTACGCATGGATGGACTCCCCATACGGCACCTTTAAGAACATAGAGATGCTCATAGACGCCGGCGGGCGCAAAATCTCCCTGAAAAAGGACAAATATCCCTACGATTTCTCCGCAAGGATAGACTCACCGGTAAAATCCGTGAAATTCAAGTTCAGGGGAACTCTCTCAAACGATAAACCTTTTGAAACCGAGTATTTCACGCTAGAAAGAGCCGTTCCGGCCGAAAACTAGCCTTGCGGCATGCAGTTGAATTCTCCCCCGTAAGCGTTCCGGGCGGCGCTTGCGCTGCACGGGAGCGCTGCTTGTTGCCGGATAATACGGGCAGCCGCGCTAATGCGATTCCGCCTAAAATTGGAGACCAGGCAATTGTGGCCCTAAAGGCGATATAAGCCTACGTATGGATTTTCATATGCCATAGGCCCCCAGCCTATGGCAAAACGGCGCGCTGCATGCAGCAAAAAATTTGCGCCACGCAACGGAAGCGGGAAATTCCCATATAAATTGCAAGAATATCCCGCCTATCCTAAAAATATACCGGCCCCACGGTTTCGATAGGCCGCGTATGCGAAAACTTCGGCGCTCGGAAAGCGCCCGCATATATTTTAATTCGCGGCGGCAAGCATGGGGGATCAGAAAAATCAAATGCAAGCCGCCTATGGGAAAAAACTTTTGCACACGCAAAAACGGCGGCATGAAAAATGCCGCCGCAAGAAAGCCCCTTCCCTTTGCTTTTATTTTCTTCTCCTGCGAACCAACGCAAGCGCCAGCGCGAACGCGCCGAACAACGCCGCATACTCGGCAGGCTCGGGCACGGATACAAAGTACAAATTGTTGTCCTGCACGACAAAGTTTCCCTTCAGATTGGCAACCTCGCCGTTGTAGGTATATCCGAAGTCGTCGGCGGTGAAATCAACAGACGATGAATCCTCCCAGCTGAATATCTTGTACATTGTCTCCTCTGCGGCAAAAGCGCCGTTGAAGTCAAATATATATTTGCCGTCGGCGTCTCCATCGGCCTTGAGGAAGTTGCCGCTGAGGGTTATAAGGTCGCAAGTGCCGTCGGCGGCGACATCAACTGCTATAACTGCGTTATTTGACCAGACAAAATCCGTAGCAACTATCTTGCCTATGTCGCTATCGGCCCCCACCGCGCCGAATTTGCCGCCGGACAAAGACACAGCCCCTATGCCCCAGCCCGCGCTGTTTCCGCTGCCGTCGGCATTTATGTACAGCTCGCCGGCAGAAACCGTAGTCTGCCCCCTGTACATGTTGCTGCCCCTCAAATACTGGATGCCTGACCCCGTCTTGCTAAGCTTCAGCGCGCCGGTCAAAGCCAACTCTGCGGGGCTCGCATCGGGAGCAAAATCTACAAGGGAAGTTGATGTGGAATAGCTCCCTGCCCCGCTTAGAATTATTATGGAAGCGCCCGTATTGCCGGCATAAGCCTCATAATTGTACGCCGTCGTTATCTTTGAGCCAGCAGTCTCGCCAGTTATGCCGCCCAAATTTAACACGGTTTTTTCTGAGGTCTGAAGCCCCTGATCGCCTATGCCGACTACAAAGGTACCCTGCGTCTCAAAGGTTCCCATAACCCTCAGCATCCCCGTTTCGGGGAACTGGTAACGCAGAAAGGAATCACCTTCAAAACTGTTCAGATAATTGCCGTCAACTTGCAGTATGCCGTAAAGCTGCAGAGACTCCACCGCAATCTCGGCGTCGTTTTTTACCTCCACCGTCTGATTGTTGAGCTTCCAGAAAAGGGAGCTTCCGGCCTGGCCCTTGACGGTTGTGGAAATGGAGTTGACTTCTATTGATCTTCCATTGGTCACATATATGTCAAAAGCGCCCATCAAATCTGCAGAGGCAAAAACTATATCGCCTATGGATATATCTGCGTCCATGGCAACATTCCATTGCTTGCCGTAATTAAAATAGGAATTTCCGGCCATAGTCAAAGTTGCGGAAGACAAATCCAAATCGTACGAATAAGTCTTTTCCATATTGTCCGGATCGACATACGCCTCATAGACGCC
This sequence comes from uncultured Opitutales bacterium, assembly GCA_944389315.1. GTDB lineage: Bacteria > Verrucomicrobiota > Verrucomicrobiia > Opitutales > Intestinicryptomonadaceae > CALXQW01. Next base: position 43,994 of record CALXLX010000027.1, on the reverse strand, counting down.
GCCGAGGAACTGTATATAGCCGTTGTTAAGGTTTATCTCCGTGACGGGCGACGAAAACGTCAGCTCCTTAGCCACAATTATCGCCTGTGCCCTGCTCGTAGAATCGGAACTTGTCAGATTGATTTTGGAGCCGAGCTGGACACTGTCCACATACCCGCCTGCGACACTGCTGTTATAGCTGCCCACATATAGATAGGCCTTGTCGGCAAAGTCTATATTGCCTACCTTAAAGCTTGTAACAGCGTCGTCTATGTCGAAATTGGACGCAATCCCCTCCGAATGTATGTTTCCAAGCTCAACAGCCCCGCTTGTAAAGGCGTACAAATCGAACTTGCTGTCGGACCCGGTGACATTTATGTCCCCCAAAGACAAATTTCCCGTCATGGGAGAGTTCTTATCACCATAATAAAAATACGAGCTCCCGGAAGCCGAAATTGTCGCCGATGAGAAATCTGCATTGGAGACGCCGAAAGCCTCCGTATCGTTGCTGATGCCGTTGTAAATATAAACGCCTCCGTTGCTGAGGTTTATCTGGGAGACATAGCTTGTGATATTGGACGAACGTATCTGAAGCCTTCCCATTCCCGAAGTTGAGGAAAGGCCCGATACGTTTATAACTCCGCCGCTCTCGGCATCGCCCAAAGTCAGGTTTGTTAAAAACGTGCCTGCGCCGTCCTCACCGAGCTGGAGGGACGAACCGTTGGAAAGATATATATCCTTAACCGCTACAGAAAAATTAGTGCCGGTGGCGCGTTTCCTTATTATGATGGCGTTGTTGTGCCTGATATTGTTGTAACAGTTGAGCGAGGAGGTTATATTGTCCACGGTAAAGATGCCGCCGTTGCCGCTGTCGTAAAACTGCCATACTTGGCCGCTTGAAGTGTCGTAAGTGGCAAACTCGCCCTCCGTAGAACCGTTGTAAATGCCTGCAAGATGCATAACTCCGGATACGGCGGTCATATAGTTGTTGTTTGCGACGTTCCCGACCATTATAGGCGTCATACCCCAATTTAAGGACTTGCCCAAAATTTCCGTGCCCTCGGCCGAAACGTCCCATGACTCCGGATGGGATATTAGAGAATTGTTGAAGTCCTCCGCGGTATTTCCGTAATATGTTGATATAAACTGAGTCCCCGACATGGAACCCTGTGCGTACGCCCACCAGCCGGTGACATCAGACTGGGTTAACGGTGCTGAATATGAAACTGCGATAGCAGATAATAACGAACCAATCACAGCCGGAGCAATAAATTTTCTATTCATAGCAGGATAAATATCTTTGAGGTTATCAAATGTGTCTTTAGCAAAGAGAACTGACTGAAATCACGCTCCTATTAAATTCCTTCAGAATGATTTGGTCAAGACTTCTTCTATAAAAACAAAAATTTTCACAGATTTTCCCGCATAGATATATGCTCAAAAGTGTTGACTAATGTATCTCTTTGGAGAAAGATACAAATGTCTATATTGCTTGGGAAATTACTGAATAATAGCGAAATAATAATCGATATGAAGATTCCAAACAGAATAAATATATTTCCTAAGATTTTAACAATGGGAGCATTCCTATATGCCCTAAGCGTATCTGCCGCCGAGTTAAAGGAAAATTCCATAGATACCCAAACAAATAAAGCCGGCAAGATTTCCAAAACGGCAGACGGGTTCATATTTGAAGGCCAGGAATCGGAAGATTACCCCATATTTAAAGTTGTACCGAAGGATAAGAATGACGCCTTCGACCTTTCCGACTACAAATATGTAAGCCTCACGGTAAAGAATCTTTCGGACAAGGAAGTGAAGTTTTCCATATGGGCGCATTCAAAAGGAGGATATTCCGGCGCCATATGGGAGGGCAAAGGGTTTTGCACCCTCAAGCCGGACGAGGAAAAGCCCTTCAGGATAGACCTCGAGACACATTATCCGGGGAAAGACGCGGTTTCGGACTGCGTCGACAGGTCTAAAATTTCATCGGTTGAAATTGTAGTAGACAGGAAAGGCCCCGCAAAGAAGGATTCCAGCGGGCGCAGCCTATACTCCAATTCGGCAAAATTGCAGATTAAGGATATTTCTCCATGCGGAGAGCCCAACGCCAAGGTAAACCGGGCCGCGCTAGACGCCAGATATAAAACGCCGGAGATTCTGCCTTTGGGAACCACGCCTAAGGCTGGCCTTAGATTTTTCAGAAAACTTAAGGGATACGAGGATACAGACATCGTCCATGCGGTTTTCCTGCCCGACAACTGGGAGAAGGGGAAAAAATATCCGCTCATAGTTGAATACACCGGCAACGTATTTTATTATCCGAGTGCGTGTTGTTATTCCACAGGATATCTGACACAGGCAAATCTGGGTTCGGCGATGTCACGCGGGAAGGATTTTATAGTACTTACCCTGCCCTTCGTCAGCAAGGACGGCAAGCGCGAGCAGATAAACGCCTGGGGCAGCCCCGACCTTACTGTCGAATACTGCCTAGCCGCTCTCAAGGACGCCGAAAAATACTTTGGGGCAGATCCGAGAGCGTACATATTCACCGGATTTTCCAGGGGCGAGATAGCCGCAAACTACATAGCCTTAAGGAACGATGAAATTGCCAAGAAATGGCTGTGCCTTGTAAGGGTCAACTCCAACGCCTGGCCGAGCAAATGGAACGGCGCCCAATACGGCTGGGACGAGCGCATGGCGCGTCTGGGCGACAGGAAAATTTTAAACTGCGTTTCCGAATACGGCGGGGTTCATGTCGACACAATGTTCAACGAGGACAACCCAGCCTGCATAGAGACGCGGAAAAAGCTGGTGGAAATGGTATCGGAGGCCGTGTCCAAAAAGTCTGAGAAATAAGCCTATGACGCCCGAAGAAATGGATGGGGTCTCGGCAGGCAATCTTGCCGCGGCCAAGGAAGTTTTAGCTTCGGGCAAAGTTTTAGAAATTTTGCGCGATGGCAACACCCGCGCGGACTTGGTGGGGTCCGTCCGCACGGGTTTGATTGCCAAACATCTGGATATAGACATACATTTTTACACCCCCGTCTTAGACGAAGCGCGTTCGTTTGAAATAATGGGCCGCGTCGCGAAGAATCTTAATGCGGAAAGCGCGAGTTTCAAAAATCTATCGGATACCGAAGAAAAATGTCTCGAATGGCATATGCGGTGCGCGGATTCCCGCGGCAGGCCCTGGACATTGGACATTATAAACATACTCGAAAGCTCCAAGTACGACGGTTATTTTGAATCTGTCGCAGACAGGATAAAATCCATGCTCACTCCCCAAAAGCGGGCCGACATTCTCGCGCTGAAATTCGCCGCGCCAGACTCGGAGAAAATCTGCGGCATAGAATTCTGCGCGGCGGTGCTTATATACGGCGTAAGAAGCCTCGGCGAATTTATGTGTTGGAGAATAAACCACCCCTTATCAGAGGCTAAATCTTGGTTTATCTGAAAACATATATCCATCTGCATGGATATGCAAAGAGCATTTCTATAACACGCGCATTGGATGCATAAATTTTGCCGCATCTATCCGCAGGCAAGCCTTCCATAGGCCCGCCTGCAGATAAAGGCTTCAAATACCCCGCATATGACGGGGAAAAATATATAGGGAAAAAAAACGCAAAATCTTGCTTCCGCCTTGTTCCCCAGGCGCCCCCGCGGGAAACCTCAAAAAAACGGGGAATCAGAACACCACGTTCTGGGGTTTGCCTTCAAGCCATGCGGCTATGTTTGAGGCGGCTATTTTTATTAGCCGGCTCCTTGCCTCGCGGCTGGCCCACGCGCAGTGGGGCGTTATGAAGCTGTTTTTCGCAGAAAGTAGCGGATTCCCGTCCGAGGGAGGCTCCACGGAAAGCACGTCCGCGCAGTAGGCGGCTATGGCACCGCCGTTTAGGGCGTCTGCCAAGTCCCGCTCGTTTACAAGGGGGCCCCGCCCCGCGTTTATCAGCCAGGCGGATTTCTTCATAATAGAGATGCTCTCTTTATTTATGAGATCTTTTGTCCTGTCGTTTAGAGGGCAGTTAAGGCTGACTATGTCCGAGAGTGAAAGTATTTCTTCAAGTGTGCAAAAACTGGCGGTCTCGTCGGAAGTGCCGGGCTTGCGGCTCGGCGCAAAGGCCCTAACATTCATGCCGAAAGCCCGCGCTATTTTTGCCACCGCCCGGCCTATCTGGCCGTACCCGACTATCCCCAAAGACATGCCGTCAAGCTCCTTAATTTCAGACAGAGTATAGGCGAAATCCGCAGACTTGCACCAGTCTCCCGCGCGCGTGCTTTCAAAATGCCTCTCCACGGAGTTTGCGAGAAATAGTATGTACGCAAAAACCGTCTGGGCGACACTCATGGTGCTGTATGCGGGTATGTTGGTCACGCATATGCCGCGCCTGCGGCACTCCTGCAAATCCACAACATTGTATCCCGTCGCCAAGACGCCTATGTAGCGCAAGTCCGGAAGAGTGTCTAGCTTGGACTTGTCCAATACAACTTTGTTTGTCAGCACAATCTGCGAGTTTGCAGCCCGCTCGGATACGAGCGAGGCTGGAGTACGGTCGAACACTTCGAAGGAGTCTGCCAGGGATTTTACGGAGTCCCAAGACAGGTCTCCGGGGTTTACGGTATAACCGTCCAATATCGAAATTTTCATGGCTTTTCTTTTTAACCGAAATGCCGCGCATTTCAAGATTTATAATATGCCGAAAAATCTCAAAATGCCCTCAATAAAACTGTTGACTTGGCGAAAAGCCGCCTTAAAAGATTGGTTGTAAATTCCCCGCACGAGGACACTACCGCATGCGGGGTTGTTTTAACGTTTATTCATTTTTTCAAGCAACAATAAACAAAATATATGGCAAGAACAGCAACAAAGAAAAAGCCCTCCAAAAAGGCGAAGCCGGCGGCCGCCGTTGGAAAGGCTAAGAAAACAAAATACACCTACTTGTTCGGCAAGAAGACCGACGGTGACGCCTCGATGAGGGCGTTGCTGGGCGGCAAGGGAGCAAACCTTGCGGAAATGGCCAGGATAGGCCTGCCCGTGCCTCCGGGATTCACAATCACGACGGAAGTTTGCACATACTACTACGACAACAAAAAGAAATACCCCAAGGAGCTTGAGAAGCTCGTCAAGGAGGGCGTAGCCTCCGTGGAGGCCCAGATGGGCAACAAGTTCGGCGACGAGAAGAATCCGCTTTTGTTCTCGGTTCGCTCTGGCGCGAGGGAGTCCATGCCTGGCATGATGGATACCATCTTAAATCTCGGCCTCAACGACAAAACCGTCGAGGGTCTGGCGCAGAAGACCAACAACCCGCGCTTTGCGTACGACTGCTACCGCCGCTTCATCCAGATGTACGGAGACGTCGTAATGGGAGTTGTGGCTCTGAGCGAGTCCGATCCCGAGCCCTTCCACGAGGTTATGGAAACTCTCAAGGCCGAGATAGGCAAGACGCTCGACACCGAGCTTAATGTCGACGACTTAAAGGAGCTTGTAAAGCGCTACAAGGCACTCATCAAGAGCCGCAAGGGCAAGGAGTTCCCGCAGGACGTTTACGAGCAGCTCTGGGGCGCCATAGGCGCGGTGTTCGGTTCGTGGATGAACGAGAGGGCCATAATCTACCGCCAGAAGTACGGCATACCATCGAGCTGGGGCACGGCCGTCAACGTGCAGACTATGGTTTTCGGCAACAAGGGAGACACTTCCGCCACGGGCGTCGCCTTCACGAGGGACCCTGCCAACGGAGAGAACGTTTTCTACGGCGAGTATCTTATTAACGCCCAGGGAGAGGACGTTGTCGCGGGAGTACGCACGCCCAACCAGATAGCAAATCTGGGCAAGGACATGCCCAAGGCCTACAAGCAGCTGCTCGACATACGCAAGAAGCTCGAGAGGCATTTCCGCGACATGCAGGACTTTGAGTTCACCATAGAGGAGAACAAGCTTTTCATGCTCCAGACCAGAAACGGCAAGCGCACGGGTCTGGCTGCGGTCAGGATAGCCGTTGAGATGAACAAGGAAAAGCTCATGGATGTTAAGACCGCGGTAAAGAAGATTCCTGCGGACTCCATCTCCACGCTGCTGGTTCCGGTGTTCGACTCTGCCGCCCTCAAGAAGGCAAAGCCGCTGGCCAAGGGCTTGGCGGCCGGCCCCGGAGCGGCTTGCGGCCAGGTTGTATTTACCGCCTCCAAGGCGGAGCTTATGCACGCCCAGGGCATTAAGGTTGTAATCTGCAGAGAGGAGACCTCGCCAGAGGATTTGCGCGGCATGATAGCTTCCGAGGGCATACTTACATCGCGCGGCGGTGTAAGCTCGCACGCGGCGCTGGTTGCCCGCCAGATGGGCAAGGTTTGCATATGCGGCGCCTCCGACGTACATATAGACTACGCTAAGCGCCTGATGACGGTGAACGGCACTGTCATCAAGGAGGGCGAGTGCATCTCCATAGACGGCACCACCGGCGAGATATACGCCGGCGAGATTAAGGCCGCCGACAGCGAGGTTATCCGCGTGCTTTCCGGCAAGATGAATCCGAAGAAGAGCTACACATACCAGCTTTTTGCAACAGTCATGAAGTGGGCGGATTCGTTCCGTAAGCTCGGCGTAAGGACCAATGCGGACAGCCCCGCGCAGGCGCAGCGCGCCATAGAGCTTGGCGCCGAGGGCATAGGCCTTTGCCGTACGGAGCACATGTTCTTCGAGGGAGACAGGATAGACTACGTCAGAGAGATGATACTTTCCTCGGACAAGGAGGAACGCCAGAAGGCTTTGGCGAAGCTCCTGCCCTTCCAGCGCAAGGACTTTGAGGGCATATTCAAGGCCATGAAAGGCCTGCCCGTGACGATACGCCTGCTCGACCCGCCGCTGCACGAGTTCCTCCCGCACGACGGCGCGGCTCGCAACGCCTTGGCCGAGAAGATGAACCTCTCGCCCGAGATGGTCGCCGAGAGGTGCAAGGCTCTCGAGGAGCAGAACCCGATGCTCGGGCACAGAGGCTGCCGTTTGGGCAACAGCTATCCGGAAATCACCCAGATGCAGGCTCGCGCGATATTCGAGGCTGCCGCAAACGTGATGAAGGCAAACAAGAAGCTGAAGGTAAAGCCCGAGGTTATGGTGCCGCTGGTCGGTTTCGTCCAGGAGCTCAAGTACCAGGCTGGCCTCATTCACGAGGTTGCAAAGAGCGTGATGAAGGAAAAGGGCGTGAAGATAGACTACATGGTTGGCACCATGATAGAGATTCCCCGCGGAGCCCTCACCGCCGACGAAATCGCCCAGGAGGCGGAGTTCTTCTCGTTCGGCACGAACGACCTTACCCAGACGGGTCTTGGCATGAGCCGCGACGATTCCGGCTCTTTCCTCGGCCGCTACAAGGAGCTGGACATACTCCCGAAGAACCCCTTCGCGAGCATAGACCAGGGCGGCATAGGCCAGCTGGTGAAGATAGGCGCGCAGAAAGGCAGAAGCGTAAAGAAGAACCTCAAGCTCGGCGTTTGCGGAGAGCACGGCGGAGATCCGGATTCCATATCCTTCTTCAACGACGTCGGCTTAAACTACGTCAGCTGCTCGCCGCCCCGCGTTCCCGTGGCAAGGCTTGCGGCGGCTCAGGCTGCCATTAAATAGCCCTTAGTAAAATCTTGGCATTTAGGCGGCTTTCCACTTGGGAAGCCGCTTTTTTTTGCGTGCATATAAGGGTTAAAATCTCCCCAAAGGTTGCAGCGCCATAGGCGCAGGAAGCCTAATGCAATGCCCGCCTGCGGACGGCTGAAATGCGCAGACATATAAAAAAATATTCCTTTTCCGAAGAACCCGTACAAAGAAAAATCATTCATCTGCGCGAAAAGTTCCTTGCGCGTACGATATTATATAATGCGGGCGGCAGTCGCGGGAACGCATAAGGCGCCGCCCTATTTTGCGAACTCCGGAAAGATCTCGGCAATTATTTTAGCGCGCAAGGCTTTTGCTTCCGAAGCGGATAGTATTTTCACTTTGTTGGTATTGTTTCCGAAGAGCCTTGAAAATTCCTCGATTGAATCGGAATCGGAGGCAAGTATGGTTTTACCGTTTAAGCCTTTGTACAAATAGACTGTCTCTTCCAGGAAGAACTCGTTGCAAAAAAATTTGCCGCTTACAACCCTGCCAAAATACCCGTTTGAAAAGTAGGACTTGTTTTTTGAGATTTCCACAGTGCATGAGATTTTGTCGTACGACAGGAACATGGCGTCGCGCGGCTCCGGGGAGTCGAAGCCGTTAAGGCCGCATTCAAAGCCTATGTTGCCCGTGAAGGAACAATTTTCATACGACAGGCCGCCCGATATTTTAGACGACAAAAAATGCTCGAAAGCCTGCCTGCACCTGAAGAACCTGTTGTTCTCAAACCTTATGTTTGCTGGGCTTTTTAAACGGGTTCCAACGCCCTGAATCGTCGAGCCGCAATCGTAGGTGCGGGATATGAGGCAGTTTCTCACGGTGTTTCCGCCGTCTGAGGCTCCGTCGGAGGCCCAGAATTCTATGCCGTTGCCGAGCCTTTCTATGACGTCTCGGCTTGCCGCATAGCGCATGCCCCCGCCTATGGCGTCTATCCATAGCCCGTCCAGGACACTGTCCTTTACAAGCTGGAATCCGTGCAGTGCAAAGCCGCAAATTTTGAAGCCTTCAAAAGCGCAGTTTTTGGCGGAAGAAATTGCCGTAATATAGGTGGCAAAGCTAAGAGACAGCGCCGCGGGGGAACGGGATAGTTTTAAATATAAATAGCGCAGGTTATCCCCGCGATAGTCCGAGGCAATCCGCTCTTGGGAGAGGGAAAATTCAGGTTCCGGCAAAGACGAGACTACAAAATCCCAATCGCGGCGCATGTCGTCTATACACTTTAGACGGCGGCCGTGAATCTCATTTTGGGAGGAGTCATAAATAAAGCCTATGCTGTCGAATATGGGCGTTTTTTGCCGCGGCATTCCGGAGAAATCGGCGTCGGAATGCAAGTCTAGCCGCCATAAATCCTCTGCCACCTTGCGCCAAGCCTTCGGATTTTCGAGCACCCTAAAGCCGCACAATACGGGCTTTCCCCCGCCCTTCCCGTACGGCGCTATGCGCGTGTCCGAAACATTTTTTATGCTTTCGTAAAAAACGTCTCCCCGCTTTAAAAATATGCTTTTCTTCCCGGGAAGGCTCAGGGCCTTTGCAATGCTTTTGAAGGGTCTATTCGCGCTCCCGTCGAAAGAGTCGCTGCCTGCCGAGGAGCTTACATAGTAGTCGGCGGCAAAGACGCGCATGGGCACGGAGATAAATATTATTAGAGTAAAAACATGATTGAGAGGCAAAAATCTCATAATCTACTTATCAAAGGGAATATTTTGCATTTCAAGGATAAAAGCCTCCGCCCCACACAGCTTCTTTAGGAGCGGCAAGCTCTCCGTAAAAAATGCCTGGGAGAAAAACTCCGACGCCAAAAGCCATACCCCACTCTGCCCCGACACCTGTCCGAAAAATTATTTTTCAGTTGACATAAACACGCATAAACGGAGTGAATGTTTTCCCCGACAGGACGCAAAATATCCATTAAGCGCGCATGTAAACGCCGGGATATGTGCAGCCTGTAGTTGCAACGGCAAACCGCCCAAACACACCCTTGCGATATGACCGTCAAGAAGGAATATCTAACAAACAACTTCGACGCCATAAGGCTCCTCGGCGCTTTGCAAGTGATTATATGCAACCATTACTTCTTCCATTTTAAGCTCGGACACGAAGCCTCGCTATGGAACGCCTTCAGCGGAGTGCCCATATTCTTCTTTCTGGCCGGAATATTTATACCCATGTCTTTTGAAAGAAATTCGGAAATATTAAACTACGCGCGCAATAGGATATTAAAAATTTTCCCGTCATGTGGTGCTCCATAGCACTCTCCGTTTTTTTGATGTTTGTCTCTGGTTTTAAACCGGAGGCGCCATTATATAAATTCCTGGAATGGCTGGGCGTGTATATGGTCTATCCGCTTTACACTCCGGAATGGCTGAGGGGATACGGTGTAGGCGCGATAAACGGCTCTTTATGGATAATACCCATACAGCTGACCTTCTACGCCCTTGTGCCGCTCGCATATCTGGTGATGAAGGCAAAGAAGCTTCCCCGTCGCTTTGCGCCATCATATTCTTCCTGTTGATGCTCGTCTGCAAAACGGCAATGCTGTGGCTTTTGCAGAAGTTGCAGATTCCGGAGACAAGCGCCGTTTCCAAGGCAGTGCTGTCGTCTTTTCTTGTCCACTTCCCGATGTTTATAATAGGAATGTTCTTCTATGCGAATTTCGACTTTTTCTATAAACTCGCAAGAAACAGATTCCCCATATTTTTGATCATTCACATTTGCGCATTTTACGCCGTAGCGCATTTCGGAGGCACAGCCTCCGTCTTGGCAACTTCCGGCGGATTCTCAAAATACCTCCTAATGCTGACGCTCGCGCTGTGCGTATTTTCTGCAGGATATTCCATGCAGAACCTCTCCGACCGCATATTAAAAAGAAGGGACATATCATACGGCCTATATGTATACCATATGCCGATAGCGAATTTCATAATTTATACCGCGGGAACTGGGATGTCCAACGCGATGCTTGCTTTTGCGCTTACCGTTGCGGTGTCTATTCTCTCCTACGCGTTTGTGGAATCGAAATTTTTGGGAATGAAGAGACGCTCCATAAGAAATTTGTCATAGGCGCAAGATACGGAAAGCCGCGCGCTGCCAGGACGGCGTATTTTAAGTGTTTTCCTCCAGCGAATAGGCCGAAATTTTCACACCGCCCAATATGCCAGAGGGCACAGGCTTCGATTTTGACGCGTCAAAGGGCTTGTAGTTTATATCCACTATGTTTATGTCGCCAAAACGCTTCCACGGAACTTTGACCTTATCCATCTTTATTATTCGGTTGTAGGACAGGTTCGTCACATAAATCTCCAGCTTGTTTTTCCCTTCGACGAGCAAACCTTCCGGTATTTCAAGCCTGTACGGGACGCTCCACACCCTGCCGGCCAATTTTCCGTTTACAAAAACCTCGGCCTGTTCGCGCAAGTCGGCAAGATCCAAAACATAGGCGCAAGAAGCGTCTGATATGTCAAAGGAATTTGAATATCTTGCCGTGCCTGAAAAGTACGCGGCCTTTTCAAGGCTTGTCCAGGAAACGAGCTTTCCCAGCTTGGCCGCAGGCGGCAAGTCAGGCCACCCTTCTATGAATTCTATATTCCAAACGCCCCCTATTTCCCTTTCGGAAATCTTTTTCAGCCGGCGGGCCGGAGGAAGCGCGGATACATCCTTTGCGGCATACACAAAGCAGCTCTCGCCGGGCCCAAGCCGAAGAAAGAATTTTTCCGCATCTTTGGGCAGGGCGTATTTTTCCCCCGTGAGGGGATAATACAAGGCATTGCAAGGCTCGCTTAAGGATATGTATCCCTCTCTGAAAGAGTTCTTTTGGTTTGCCAAAAAGTACAATGCGCCAAATTCCGCGCGCTTTCGTATAAACTCCAAGCCTAAGTCCGATACGGACTCCCGCCTTAGGGCAAGCTTTTCAAGATTTTCGCAAACTCCGCCTTCAGATACGCCTTCGGCAGATTTGAGCATTGCGGATAGCCTTTCCGCTTCAGCCCTTCTTTGACGCAAATTCCCAAAGCCGTCCGCATCCTTTGGCACCCTGCCCTCGAAAACAATTTTCGCCCCCGCTTTTGCCAGCCGCAGCAAATTGCCGTAGGTTTCCACGGGAAGCTCCCCCGTATCGGGCACAACAATAGCGCAATATTCCGCCCCGCCCCCGGAAACGAGTTTGCCGGCCTCTACTTTCATCTCTGAAAGCTGCATGTCGGAGACAAAATCAAACGCGTACCCGCGAGAGTCGAGCTCCCTGGCAAGGTTCTCAAAATTAGGGCACCGCTTCAGCCATTTTGATGCCTTGTGGACGTCGAACTGCAATATCTTGCTTGGCCCGCCCGAATCCCTCCAAAAAGCGTGTATGGGAAAATATAGAAGAATGTCCGCATCGTGCCTCGAGTTTTGAAGCAACCTTTGGCAGCTGTAAACATATGTGTTAAAGTCCTTAAAGAACTCCGCGAAATGCGACGTATGGGAAAAGTTTGTCGAGGCGTAGAACAATCTGCCAGGCCACGGCTCTGAAGGCGGAGAATATGCCGTGCCGTGGTAGAATATGTGGTTTATACCGCCGAGGAATAGCTTATCGACCTCGGGCTTAAGCTGGGAGAGCGAAACTTTGAAATGGTCTCCAAGCCATGTGCCCGTCTCCGACGAGACAAGCTTCTTTCCCGATACGTTTGCCGCGGAGGAGGCAAACTTCATCATCATTTTATCGGGAGAGCCAAAACGCTCGCGGGAATAGTCCCCGTCGAGCCTTACAAGTGGGATATCGAACCCGCTCGCCCCGAAAGATTCCGTCTCGGGAATATCGCAGGCGGAGTACAAGTCCAAAAGATTCCCCGGAGACCCGTGGGACTGGCTCCTGCATAAAAAGCCCATATCGTGCGCATGGCGTGCGTACGGGCGGGCAAAACCCTCCAAAAGAAGCTCCGATACGGTTCTATGGTAGTCCTGCCATATGCGCGGATCCAAGGAACCGGTTAAAAACGCGGCTTTGTACGGGGCTATTGAATACCCGCGCCGCTCCGAGAAAAATTCCTCAAAACCGTCCGTCCAATTCGCGCCGAAGACCTCGTAGGAATCGTTGAAAAAAGCGCGCAACAGGCCCTCGTTTTCGGGACGCTTAAAAACCTCCTCAAAAACTTTTGAATAGCTCTCGAAAGCCTCCTCCGAAAAATGGTCCAAAACAAGCCCCTCGCCCCCGCGGGCCGGGCGTTTAACCTTCTGCTTGGTTTGCGTGCACCTTCCGCGCGGGTCGAGTTTCTTTGCGGACTGCCCCGCCCCAACATTCCTGCCGCCGAAAGGCCACCCCGTGCCCATGGTCATATCAACGCCCATTCCGAGCCTGTCCGCCTCACTTTTTATGTGGCGGAGCAATTCCATATATTCCCGCCCGAGAAATTCAGGAGAGGCGGAGCCGTCCTTCAGTCCGTAGGTGGGCACTATGCTCACCCCGCCCAGACCCGACTTTGACATAATCTCAAGCTGGGCGCTTATGCCTTCCCTGTCCATAGGCCCTACCATATGCCAGAATGTCCACGGTTTTGCCGTATCAACCCGCAGCGCCGCTTTGTCGCCATCGGCCGAGCCTCCCGCAGAAAGAAACGAAAAAAATATTACCGAAAAAATAAGAAAATGGGAAAAGACGCCCGATAAAAAATATCCCGCGTCAAAAGTTCCGTTAAATATGACCTTCCGTTCCCTCATAAATTCTCTCCGCACCATATGCCGCGCAATTTACGTGGGCTACCAAAAACAAGCCGCGGTCTTTTCCTATATATTTAGAAAGACCGCGACCGAATATAAGAATTTCCAAAAGCTCCCTGCTACGCCCCGCAGCCGCCGTCCTTATAACCGCAATCGCGGCAGGAACGGCACTTGCCGTCGAACACATAGGCGTAGGAGTGGCACTTTGGGCAAGTCAGCGCGCTTGCCATAGCCTTGTCCGCCTTGGCCTTTGAGGCCGAAGCCCCCGCATTAGAAGCCAGCGGAAGCTCCGTCTGCAACGGGCGCTTCTCCCCAACGGACTTTATCTCCAAAGAAGCAGCCCCGGAATTGAACAGGGAATTTATGTATCTTTGGTCGAGCTCGCGCAGCCTGCGCCCGTTCTCCGACGGGAACATCCAATCCAAAAGCTGCATCAGAAGGTCGACTATGCTCTTGCAGGAGTGTATGTCCGGCTTGTACTCGTCCGTATAATCACCTATCTTCACCCAGCCCGACGGGTCGAACGACATGTACCTAAACGACGATATGAAATCGTCAAAAGGCACACCGTATTGCAGCGCTATGGAGAACGCCTTTGTAAATGCGTCGAACATTCCGTTTATAAGTGAGCCTCCCTGCCCGAGGCGCCCGAATATCTCCGCGCACTGCCCCGTATCGGAAATGCCCACCGTCATGAAGCCGTTGATGTTGTCGCCTATGGAGAACTTTATCGTCTGCCCCCAGCGGCGGTACGGCAACTTCTTGCGTATCGGGTTTGCATGCTCCTGTATGCGTATCTGCGTGGCAGTCTGAAGAACCTTAGCCCAGGCGTCCTGTATTTCTGAGGAATCCAGACGCGTGCTGTAAACGGCGTTTGCCTTGGAGCCGTCGCGGTATATGGCTATGCACTTCACGCCGAGCTCGTGGCTCTCTATGAGGGCTGATATAATATCCTTCTCCGTAGAGGAAGCGGGCATGTTTATGGTCTTGCTCGAGGCCCCCGATATGAAAGGCTGCAACGCGCCGAGCATCTTCAGGTGCCCCTGCGTGGCTATGAACCTCTCCCCGCCAAAAGGCTTGTTCGCGCAGTCGAACACCTTCAAGACGTCTTCGGAAATCCACGGGATATTTTCCATATGGCCGCACCCGTAATATATGGATGAATCCGCAAAAGGCAGTTTGCCCTTCTCTGAGAGCGAATGCAAACGGTTGTAGAAGGCCATATACTCGTCGTCGTCCTTGAAGGAACCGACGCGCTCGAGTATCGCATGGCATATCTCGCCGCCGTCGGCAAGCGTCTTTAAGATGTCAACCCTGTCCTTTATCTTCTTGGAGTTGAGGAAGGCCTCCATGCCCGCCATGCCGGAAACCTCCGCGACTATCGTGACAATCTGCTCGAAAGTAAATCCGAGAGCCGCCAGCCCCTGCGGGACAAGCCCGTTTATGAGGGTCATGGTTCCGCCGCCGCTGAGCTGCTTGTGCTTTACCAAAGAATACTCCGGCTCCGCGGAGGTCGTGCCCTCCTCGTATATGCCAAGCGGCGCGCTTATGGTGCCGGTGGGCGCTATGCATGTGACAAAACTGTTCCTGAAGGTCTTGCGCGTCTTGACCTCGTTCCAGGTGGCGGCGGCGTCCTCTATGACGTCCTTCCAAGCGTCCGCAAGGGCGAGTTTGTCTGCCCCTATGCTCTTTCTGAAGCCGGCGACGGCGTCGGCCGGAGAGAAGCTTTCTATATTCGGCAGATCCGACGTCTTGCGCGTGGAGGGCTTTAGCCCCGCAAGCTTCTTAAGCTCGTCGTTCATCAGGGCGTGCATGTTTATCACGCGCTTTAAGCTGCCCTTAATTTTGGGCTCCTTGGCAAACGCGCCAAGCTGCTCCCCCATGCGGGAGCTGAACTCGTAGCAAGTCGACGTAAGCAAACTCGCAAGGGATGCCGCTATGGCCCTGCCGTCGGGCGAATCGTACGGTATTCCAAGCGACATCAGCAAGCCGCCTATATTCGCAAAGCCTATGCCCGTCGTGCGGTAGGCCACTGTGTTCTTTGCAATGTTCTCTATCGGGAAACCGCCCTTCGTGACGTTCATGTCCGCGGCCATCATCGCCAAAGCCACCGCAGCCTTGAATTTTGCTATGTCGAAGACGCCGTTCTTGTAAAAACGTATTACGTTGAAAGAACTAAGATTGCACGAGCTGAAAACAGGCCCCAAATATTCCGAACACGGGTTGCTCGTCTCCAGATCAAGCTCGTCCCTGAAAGTGCTCCAGAAATTGATTATGTCGTTGTTGTGAAGCCCGGGCTCGGCGTTGTTCCAAATGGCGTGCGCCATGAGCTCCAAAATCTCCATCGGCTCGTACTCCTTGACGATGTGCGACGGATCCTTCACCCAGCGCGTCGCGTATTTTTCGCCGTTCTTGAAAGCCAGCCAGAAGCCCGCCTTCATCGAAACCGTATGGTTGGCATTCTGGTTTGCGAGAGTCTGCCCGTAGATCAGGTCGTCCATGGCGGGGCTGTAGGTCTTGTCCACCACAAACGGCGTGCTCAGCAGCATCTTTGCGGCAATCTGCTCCTCGGGAGTGCCGTCTGATAGCTTCTGCTCGGCAAGCTTGCGCAGCCCGTACTGCACGTTGTGCTCCTGCAAAATTACCTTGGCTATCTCCTCCTGCTTGAACTTCGTGTTGATGAATTCAAATACGTCGGGATGGTCGGAGTACATCACAACCATGCGCGCCGCCCTGCGGGTCTTGCCGCCGGACTTTATCGCCCCGGCCATTCTGTCCCAGCCTCTGTCGTACGACAAGGGCCCCGAAGCCGTGCCCTTGCCCGTTATGGGCTCTCCCTCGCTCCTTATGGAAGATATGTTTATGCCCACTCCCGAACCACTCGCAAATATGGCGCCCTCCGTATATTGATGGCGGAGTATGGACTCCATAGAGTCCTCCACTCCCAATATAAAGCACGCGCTCATCTGCGGATTGGCATAGTTGTTCAAGGCGCGCTTTGCCTCCACTTCCCCGTTTTTGGCCTCCTGGCCGAAGTATGTTATAGTGCCCTTGTCGCGCAGTATTCCGCGCAGGTCGGGCCTTCCCCAGCGCCACTGCTCCCAATGGCCTATATTGAACCACACCGGGCTGTTCGGAGCCCAAATCTGGTGCAACAGCATGTACTTAAGCTCCTGATTGAAAATCTTCGCGGACTCCTCGTTGTAGAAATACCCCAGCTGATAGCCCCAAACGGTGTATGTGTTGGCGATTCTGTCGAATATCTGCTTTACGGAATCCTCGTATTCGGGCGAGCCGGGCTCCTTGCCGAATATGTACTTGCTTACCGTTATCTTAAGCGCGTTTTCACCCCAATGGGCAGGAACCTCCACGGCGTTTCTTGAAAATACCGTTTCCCCGGCGGCAAACATTTTAATGTCCTGACGCTTCCACTTGGCGGTGTCGTAAGCCCACTGCCCCTGTTTTGTAAAAATCCTTTCGAGCTTGAAACCGCCCTGAACCTGCCGTTTTCCCAAATCCAGAATCTGGTTTCCGTCCACCGTTATCTTAGCCATTTTTTCTATCAGTCTCCTTGAGGTTGTTTAAATTTTTACGGGGCAAACCCCCTTGCTTAAAAATTCAAATTAAAATTATAATCGGCGGGAATTTTAGTCAAATTATTTTGCACTTTTTTGGAGCCTTCCGCCCCTTCCAATTTACACGGAATGTTTATTTTCAAAAAAATGCGCTTTTTTCTTGCATATTTCCGAAATTTTCCTCCGCCGAGTAAAAAAATTGCCCTTTTAGGGGCATGCGGCGTTGACAAATTCGTAAAATATGAAAATTTCCATTATCCAAATAAACTATGAACTGGTTGGAAACTTTGTTTTTCGGAGACTCCGTGGCCCACAGCGTCCTTGTTATAGCCGCGGCCATAACAATAGGCCTGGCCCTCGGCAAGATTAAGATAGCCGGAGTGGGATTCGGCGTAATGTGGATACTTTTTGCCGCAATATTGCTCGGGCATTTTGGAATGGGCAACGCGCAGCCCAACGTATACGCCTTCCTGGGCGATTTCGGCCTGATATTGTTCGTCTATGCCATTGGATTGCAGATAGGCCCGTCGTTTTTCTCATCATTCAAGACCTCCGGCCTGAAGATGAACTTTACCGCAACATTTATGGTGGCCCTTACCGTGCTGCTTACTTTTGCCATATACAAATTATCAGACATACCTCTTCCAACCCTCGCGGGGATAATGACAGGCGCGGTGACAAACACCCCCGCCATGAGCGCGGCGGCGCAGGCGGCGTCAAACATGGCAACCGGCGCGGAAGCGGGGGAAGTGTCCAGACAAGTGGCGCTCGGATATGCTCTGGCCTATCCTTTGGGTGTTATAGGGGCAATAGCGTCAATATTCATTCTGAAGATGATTTTCAGAATATCGTATGCTAAGGAGTCCGAAGCCGTGGAGTGCGAGCGGAAAAAGACGCAAAATAGCGCCGTCCGCATGAGCGTGCAAATTGAGAACCCCGCCCTCGACGGCATGAAAATTGCGGACTTGCACAAGCTTTCGGATTGCCATTTTGTGATTTCAAGAATCTGTTCCCCAGACGGAACATGCAAGATAGCCTCGCCAGAATCTTCCGTATCCGCAGGGGATAAAGTCCTGGTAGTCTGCGACCGTGAAGACTCAAAGATGCTCCTAACCCTGATAGGCCGCGAGGTAAAAATGCAATGGAGCGAATTAAAAAACTCCTTCGAGCTCAGGCGCATACTTGTCACAAACCCGCAGACCAACGGCAAAAGCCTCGGTGAGTTGAAAATTGCGGACAGGCTTTCCTTCAATATAACGCGCATATCGCGCGCGGGGCTCGGCCTTGTAGCGCACCCGTCTTTCGAGCTTCAAATGGGGGACATAGTAGTTGCGGTGGGCGCTCCCGAGGCGCTCGACAACCTCGAAAAGACCCTCGGCAATTCCATGGCCGATTTGCGTCACCCGCACCTGCTCCCCATATTTTTGGGAATATTTTTCGGGGTGATACTCGGAAGCATACCTTTTGCGATACCGGGTATGCCGCACCCTGTCAGGCTCGGGCTGGCTTGCGGCCCGATGATCGCGGCAATTTTGATAGGCCGCTACGGGGCCAACTTCGGGCTTGTAACCTACACTACGATAAGCGCGGGCCTGATGCTCAGAAAAACGGGCATGAGCCTGTTCCTTGCATGCGTAGGGCTCTCGCTGGGAGAAAGCTTTCTCCCTGCGGTGCTGAGCAAAAACGGCATCGAGTATATCGCATGCGGAGCCCTTATAACCGCGGTGCCCATACTAGCCGCCGGCATATTTGCAAGATGCGTTTTCAAGATGGATTTTTTCACACTCACGGGCGTCCTTTCTGGAGGAAATACAAACCCGCCGGCGCTTGCATCGTGTTCTTCCCAGGAGAACGACCTCTCCTCCGTCGGATACGCAACCGTATACCCACTTGCCATGTTCCTTAGAATAGTAAGCGCCCAGCTTATTGTAATCTTCCTGTGAGCGAAATATTATGAAGCGCATACCCCCGTTCATAAAAAAAGGCGCCGCCATACTCCTATTATCGGCATATGGGGCGGCTTTCCCCGGATGCAGCCTTGCCGAAAAGGCAATAGACGAGCGTTTTCTCAACATAGCCGTATCTGAGGAGAAAAAGGATATTTCAAATACGCCATCGCGCGGAGAAACTGTCCTGAAGATAAAAATGTCATACGGAGAAAGCGCTTGGAGCGTATCCGAATTATCCGCACAAGTACGGGGCAAAAGCATGTTCGTAAACGGATTGCTAACAACGGGGAAAATCCCGAATCAAGATTTCTATCTGTCCGTCCCTCCCGATGTGGACGAAGTTTTTTTCATATCAAAAAAAATCTGGCAAAGGCCCAGCAGTTCACATTAAAACTGCTGCAATATAGTTTTTGGAATCCCCAAAAAGGGGAAGTAATTATTTATACGAAAGATATGTTGCGCGGCAACCTAATTATGCTGCGCGCAACATGCAAAAATACGGCTTTTTTCGAGGAATGCGGACGTCTCCCGAGAAAGGGCGGCAAGATGCAATCGCGTTACGGATAAAATAAGTTCCACCCCCCAAAAGCCCGGCCCCATATTTGCCCCGGCCATAAAAAAAGATATCCGGGCATAAAAAACGGCGCGTATAAACGCGCCGCTATAAACTGAACAAACTATAACAAACTTGGAAATTTTAGAAATCGTTCTGAGGCGAGAAGAACTTCATTATGGTGTTGACCATGTAGGAGTGCTCCTTCGGAGATATTTTGCCGCTCTTGCGCAACATATCAGCCTGCAATATGCAGTATGTCATGCTGCCGAAAGGATCCGTGCCGACGGAGTCGGGCAGATAGGCGGGCTTTAACTCAGCCGATAGAGGAGAGGGATACAGCTCCTTGTAGTAGCCCAAGTCCATCAGAGGGCCGAACTTTACAAAAGGATCCCACTGGGTGGAGGCCAAAATCTGAGTCTGAGGCTTGTAGCCAACCTTGGTTATGGTTATCTCGTAAGAACCGTCCCTATCCAGCTGCGTCTCAAGCGGTGTCACTCCGGAGAGAACCCCGTTGATGTATACGTCCGCGCCTTCCGGAGTGGAAGTAACGGTAACTTTATCGGTGAAAACCGTACTGCATGCGCAAAGCGCGAGCGCGGCGATAGGCAGAAGAATAAGTTTTTTCATTTAAATCTTTAGAGGGGTTAGAATCTGTTTGTATTACGATAATTTGACGTTTTATTGCCTCCGCGTCAAGTCATAATCTTAAAAATTTTAAAATTTTTTTTATAAAATTTCATGGCTTCCGAAGAAAGGACTTTTGCAAGGCCGCCCAAGTCCATTTACCACACATTATTCGCAAACCCTGAACAGCTAAATATAAAATATAGCTCTCAGCAGACGGCTCTTTTTGCGAAATGATGCTAAAAAGCAAAGGGCGGGCTACCACCCCAGCGTTATTCGGGACGGCAGATAGTTGCCCACATAGTCCTTTACAGCGTCCGCAAGAGGCATAGGCTCGTGATAGCAACCGGCCTGGCGAAGCTTGTCCAGATTTGCGGTCTTGTTCAGGCAGGAGCTGTACTCGTCGGCCGGAGGCATCTCCACAACGTCGGTGGCAACGGGCTTGCCAAGAGCCTCAAACACAGCCTTTACAACGTCCAGGCAAGATGTCTGAATGCCGCTTCCTATATTGAAAAGACCGCACGCATTGGGATTCATCGCCAGGTCGAATGTCGTCTTAACGGCGTCTTTTATATATAGAAAGTCCCCCGTCTGGCCGCCGTCGGGTATGTTGGGAATATGGCTTTTGAATATGTCCGCCCTGCCCGTCTTTATGATTTTATCGGCGCTCTTTAACACCAGCGAGCGCATGTCCTCCTTGTGGTACTCGTTTGGCCCGAACACGTTGAAGTACTTTATGCCGACCATGTCGTTTAATATGTTGTGCCTCTGGGCCCAAAGGTCGAACATATGCTTGGTGTATGAATACACAGTGGCGGGGCGCAGGTTGGACAAATCCGCATCGTTGTCCGAGCACAGCCCGTCCGGATAAGACGCCACGCTCGAGGCGTACACGAAACGCGCATTGGCATTGAGAGCGCTTCTTGCAAGTATCTTGGCATAGCCAAAATTGTTGACCGCCAGATAGGAGGCGTCCTTCTCCGAATACGAGGCGCTCGCCCCGAAATGGAATACGCAGCGGATTTTCATCGACGCAAGAAGATTGTCGTCCTGCTGCAGGAGGTTGAGGAAATCGTCGGCCTCGTAGTAGTCCTCGTACTTCAGCGGAACAAGGTTGCGCCACTTCTCGTCGCGCCCGAGAACGTCGGTGACGACTATGTCCGTTATGCCAAGGCTGTTCAGATACCAAATAAGCGCGCTTCCTATGAAGCCCGCGCCGCCCGTTACGAGCACCCTCCCGTTCCTGAATCTCTGTTGCATTCTCGACAGCATATAGCCCTACAGTTTTGACAGTTCCTTTGAGCGTTTATCCGCCGCGGCGAGAGCCTCAGCCACGGTTTCCCTGAAATTGTGCGCCTCAAATACGGACAGCGCCGCAAGAGTGGTCCCGCCCGGGCTGCACACCGCATTTCTGAGCTCCTCGGGCGAAAGCTCCGAGCGCATCAGCAGCTCCGCAGACCCCGACATGGTTTTCAAGACCATTCTCTTTGCCAGATCGCCGTCGAAACCCATGTTTTTTGCCGCCTCTATCATTGCGGCTGCAAACTCGAATATGTATCCCGGCCCGCTGCCCGAAACCGCCGTGACCGCGTCGAGCTGCGACTCCCTCACCTGGGAAACATCGCCTATGGCCGAAAGCACGGAGTAAACCGTCTTGCCGTCCTCCTCAGAAAGCGGCTGTTCGGGAGCAAAACAGGAAAAGCCCATGGAGATTTGCGCCGGCATGTTTGGCATGACTCGCACTATGTTTCGCGCATTGGGAAATTTCTGGCGCAGGCGCGCTACGGAAGTGCCCGCAAGTATGGAAATCAAAAGCCCCGTAAACGACGAAGCCGCCCCTTCGGAAAGCGACGCAAGCTGCTGGGGCTTGCACGCCAAAACCACGGTGGCGGAACCGGCGCACAGACTGTCCAGCCCGTCCAAAAGTTTTATGCCCGTGCTTTCGGAAAGGGCCCTGCCGGTATTGTCGTCCCCGCAGACGCACGCAATCTCGCCGGAGGAGGCCGCCCCCCCGCTTATCATTCCCCTAACTATGGCGCCGGCCATCTTGCCTGCGCCTACAAATCCAAATTTATTTTTTTCCATTTTCCTTTTCCAAAACGTATATTGGTGAACGTTCAGTTTTGCCCTCGGCGTCCGCCGTTTCAAGAATAAACTGAAATTTGTCCGCCCCGTCGGGAATTTTTACCGTGAACTCAAACGGATAGGAATCGTCGGTCATGGTCTTCGTCTGGTCGCCGTCCCTCCACATCAGCTTTACGGACACATACGACGGATTCTCGTCTTTCATGTATACGAACGCCGTCTTGAAATCCTTGCCGAAATTCAACATAAGCGCCCTCGCCTTAAACGGGGTGTCTATGTCCACCATGTCCTTTTTCCAGGCGTCCTTCTCAGAAAGATTAAATATCTTGTCCTGGAATTTTGGCGTTATTTTCAGCCCGTCTATGGCCACCGCCGTTATGCCATTCGGCGAGGGGCTTAAGGGTATTTCAAACTCGCCGTTATTGACGTCTATGTCGGCCGAGGGCTTGTTGTCCACCCAAAGCTTGGCCTTGAGAGTCCCGGGAATCTCCGCCCCCAAAACCGCGGCGTCGAGCTTTACGCGGGTCGTATGCGCCCTCTTGCTCTGGTTGCAGAAGGCCAGATACAAAGAGTCCTTCCCGCGCATGGCTATGTAGTTTGCCTGCACGGAATCCGTCTTAAGCAGGCGCGAGGGCATCCATAGCCTGGCGTCCTTGCGCCCGTAGAAATCGCCGTCGGCAAAACCGTATATCTTGCTCTGCATGTAGGCGGAGGCGTCCATAAAGCGGGACGGCAGCTTTATATTCCCTTCGGAACGCGTCTCCGCGTCGGAAACAAGCCAGTCGAGCACCATAGCCATCATGGGCCATACATGGTTGTAGTGGAAGGAGTTTGCGCTCAGCTTGTTGTGCGGCCTGAGCGGATAGTCCGGCTTTTCAAACAACGACGTGCGAGCAGTATTCATATGGTAGCCCGGAAAATTCATATAGCGCCCGACAACCGCGCTTCTGGCCGAGGCGAGCAGATAGTCGTCCCCAGTAGCCCTCGCTATTCTGAGCATCCACGGGGCGAAATTGGCCATAAATATCGCCCTGTGCCCGCTCATCGTGCCGCTGGCCTCGGGCGTGAGGCCTATCTCCGAGACCCTCCATGCGGGTATCTGCTCGGGCGCTATGGCTATGGGATCTGGCGCGCTCTTTGCAGCATGCGGATAAAGCGGGGCGAGCCCGTCCGGATTTACCAATATATTTCCTTTGGGTATCTCGGGGGCGCGCCAGGTGAACATCGTATAAAGCCTTGCCCCCTTGCGCGCAGCATCCAAGAACCTGCGCTCCCCGGTAAGCTCGTAGAGCCTGAACAAATCAACAAAATCCGGGGCGTATTTGTTCCAGAAGAAGGCGTTGTGCAGAAATAAATCCGACGGATTGGTTATATTCTCCGCTATATAATGGTCAGCCCCCTCTATCGCCCGCTTCAAGTATTCCTTATCCCCTGTGTTCTCGTAGAAGGTTATAGCGTCGGGCCAGTAGCCGCCTGTTTGCACGTCAAGATGCTTGGCGGGCTTTGCCTTTTCGTACTTCTCCTTGGCGAATTTATCAAGCACGCCGCAGGAACCGTGCGAAAGGCCGTATAGAGTCTCAAGCTCCGCTATCTGAGCGCAGGGCCCGAGCATCTTCTTCGACGGATTCTGCGTCTTGACGCTCTCGTCCATTATAAAAAGGGACTTCTGGCGCGAAAGCATAAACTCGAGTATATTGTAGGATATGTCCCTGTAAATATCCTCCCTGTCGCGGACATTTGCGATGTTGAGGACGCTCACACTCGTGTCGTTGCGGGTGGAGCCCTTGACGTCGGTGTCGTAGGCGAAGCCCTTTTCGTCGGCCTTGAAGCGCGAAAACTCGGAAAGGCCGTAGTCTGTCATATTGTCGAAAGTCTCGTTGAGAGTCCCCAGCGCGTTTTCCCTTATGTCGGAAAATCCGTACAGGCGTTCCGAGGCCAACGCGTACGCGTCCGTCACGCCGCCCTCGCAAACGAATATCCTCATCTTGAAGGAATAGACCGTGTCGTCCTCCATAAGCGACTTCTCGCTTCCGAGCATCGGCGCGAAAACCATAGGGCGCGCCATGCCGTCTGGATCCCTGACCGCCACGCCGAACTCGCTGTTGGCCAGAGTGGGTATCTCGTACTTAAACGGAAACTCCGAAGAATCCACAAGAAGGCCCAAAGTCGCCCCCTTGTAGGCCACAAACGCACCAGGCAAGGTGCAGTGGTAGGCCGCGCTCATATACGAAAGCTCCGGAAAGCGCTTCTCCTGCCATACAAAGGGCTGAAATACTCCGTCGGCCTCCTCGGGCTTGAAGGCGCTCGCCCCCACAAAGCCTACGGAATAAAACGCCCCGAGCTTGGGCTTGAGCGTAAATTCCAGCACGGGCTCGCCGTCTCCCTGCGGCAGAGAAAGCTCCGCGGACAAATCGAAATCCTTATTCTCCGGGAAGGCGAATATTATCTTATTACCCTCCACCTTCGCGGACGATGCCGATATTTTCGCCGAAGGCGCAGAACAGAACACGTCCGCCGTGCGGCCCTCCACGGAGCCTTTCAATATGGACATATCTATGCCGTCTCCCCCCGCGCTTTCGCTGACATAAAGCTGTTTTAAAGAGGGCTTCTTCTCCGGAACTTCCGAAAGCCAGCTGACGACGTTGTACTGGCAGAATTTGGGAAGCTTAACGCGCCTCATGCGCGGCATGGGGTCTTTCTCCGTCCTGAAAACCATGAAATCAGGAGTGAAACTCCACGGATGCATCCCTTTCTTGGTCACGGTAAAACCCGCGCCTTTAGACGCCAACTCCACCGTGTAGGCGTCGTTGGAAATTTTCTCGGCAAAAAGCGCGCCCGCGGCAAAAAGCGCCGCAGACGCAAGAAGAAATCCCTTAAAAATCCTCATATCCTTATAAAAGACTCCGTCCTAGTTTTGTTTCACGTTAGAGCAACATTCTATCTTAACCGGATCCGCCTTCGGCGCAAACCTCGGGCTCGGCTCACCGACCTTGTTGCCGGACAACGTCAGGTTTTGAACATTGCGCGCGTATATGGCCCTTCCGTTCCAGCCTTCCACATAGTTGTCCTTTATCAGAACGTCCCTGTGAGAAGAGTCGGAATTTGTCATGCCGTATGAAGTGCTGTCTGAATGCACGGATATAGACGCGGCGGAAAACTTGCCATTGTAGCCGCTTTCAAAACCGCAGTCCTTTATCTTGTTGCCGACTATGTACAAATTGCGGCACGTCGGCCCGTTGGGCGCGCGGCTTTCGTTGTGGACGGATATAGCCTCGTTGCTGAGCCCCTCGAAGGAGTTTCCAGATATTATGCCGTTGGACCCCTTCCAATATATGCCGTACCTGCGTGAATTTCTAAACGCGTTGTTCTTTATGACAAAGTCCCTGGTAATGTTTAGATTGAATATCTGAAGCGGAATTCTCCCCTCTCCCAAAACCCTTATGTCTGCGTCTTCGGGAGTGATATTCTTGAGCTTGAACGAATCCTTGGAAAGTACCTTTTCCACGGTAGCCTGCGCGATATACTCGCCCGCCTCGGTGTCGAAGAATCCGAGAGTGTCGCCCCCGCGCACCTCGCCCTCGGAAAGCGGCATATGCTTTGTGCCGTCGAACTTTGCCGCCTTGACAAACTTGGCTGTGCCGTCAGAGCTCAAATCCTTCAAAAATAGCGGGCGGGTGTATATGACTACGCTGTCGTCGCTTATGCCCTCAACCGCGCAGCCCTCCATCCAGGGGCCTATCCTGTTTTGCTGAAGGTGCAAAAAGTCAGCATTGCCGCCCTTCCACCTTCCCTCTTTTATAAGCGCCTTGCACCCCAGCACGTTTATGCGCGAAGACAAAGCCCCCGCATAATGCCCAGCGGGAGACGCGTAGGAAATTATGTCTATGAAGGATACGTTGTCGCAAAGGGTTATCCCAAAAAGCCCGCCGCAGCCCGTTCTGGCAAGATAGACGAACCTGTCCCCCACCTGGTAGGTGTCGGGGCGGGGAATCTTATATTTTAGCGCAAACCTGTAAACGCCGTCGGAAAGCTTGGTTATCTTCTTTGAATAGCAGTGGTTGGGAGCCCCAGTCTTTATGCGCCCGGGAACCTGCGGGTCTATAAGGTAGCAAAAATCCGTCTCTATGAAATTGGGAGCCTCCGGCTTGGGGGCGCTTTCGCGGATCTTCACGTCCACGCTGTTCCCCGGTATGTCAACGGCAACTATCTCCCCCTCCGTCCAGGGAATGGGGTCGTAATCTATTGTCATGTCCTTTATTATGGTATCCTTGCACGCGCGCAAATCCATAAACCCGCAGCGCGGCGACCTGACCGTAAAATGCGCGCCGTTGCCGTCTATCGTAAGGCCGTCCGTACTGTTCAAATATATGAGGCTCTTTTTGGACTTGTCCGTCTGAATCAAATCGTAGTCGCCCTTGTCGAACTTCACAACGGCGCCCTTGCCCGCCCTCGCCGCTGCGGCAACGGCTTTCTGTATCGCTGGAAGGTCGTTTTTCCCGTCGTTGGCAACGGCCCCGAAATCAGAAACCCTAAATGTTTTCCTCACGGGAATTTTTCTGAGGGGGGCGTCCCTGAACGAAGTGTCCGGCGGAACTTCCTGGCCCGTCAACATTGCAGATGCCATTGCGAAGGCAAATACGCCTGAAAGAAACTTTTTCATGTAATAGCTGGCTGGTTGTTGTAATTAAAGCGCATCCATAAACAATACGGACGCGTCGTGGAGATGAAACCAAAACAATCCAAAGCGGTCAAGTCCATTAAGCGCCTACTTGCAAAGATTGGCCGCCAGCCCTTAGCCCGCCGCAAATACAAAAAGATATATGCCCCCATGCTTGTTGCAGCGGCATTTTTGCAAAAAAAAGCCCTGCGAAAGATGCATCCTTCCGCAAGGCAAAGTTTTTCCAGAAAAGCTGCGCCCCAAACGGCGCGCCGCTTAGCGCGTAGCCCCCCACCTTTCAGTGAAGGGATAAAATATTATAATGGACTTGCCCACCATGGCCTTCTGGGGCACAAATCCCCAAAAGCGGCTGTCGAGACTGTTGTAGGAATTGTCCCCCATGGCGTAGTAGTTGCCCTTCGGAACCGCCACCTTGGCGCCGTTTTCAAGCGCACCGGCAGCCTGGTAGCCTTTGAACCCGTCAGATTTCTTGGCATTTTTCATGAAGGCGGACGCCCCCGTTATGGGAGAACCGTTCCTGTACAGGGTGGAATCCTTTATCTGCAAAGTGTCCCCGCCGACACCCACAAGGCGCTTTATGTAGTACTTGTCGTCAGGCTTGCCTCCGTTGCGCTCCGTCAGCCCGTCGCAGTATTTTGTAAGAAATACTATGCTCTCGCCTACTTTGGGCTCGCGGAAATTGTATGTAAACCTGTCAACAAAAAGCATGTCCCCGGTAAGTATGTCGAAATTTAAAATCGGAGAACCTTTTGACACTTTTCCCAGACTCACCGCCGGGACACCGTTCAGGTTAACAACCCTGCGCTCCCCGTCAACCAGGGAGGATACAAACTTGCGCAAATCCTCCCCGCCGAAATAAGTCTCCAAGACAACGTCGTCCAGCGAGAACTCCAAAGGCACCTCCACAGGCACGTCCACGACGGAATCTTTCGTCTTTACCCTGAATTTATACGCCCTCTTGGCGCTGGGCCACACGCCAAACAGCTTTCTGTCCACGGTATCGTACGCAAACGCGCTGCCGAAGAACGCCATTTTGTCGGGTTCATTTAAAACCGCAAAAAGCTCCCCGTCTGCGGGGGAGAGAGTCTCGTAATTTGAGGCTCCCTTGAGGCAGAGCCTCATGAGCTTTTCAAAGCCCTTGGGCGCCTCCGCGGAAGTCTTGTAAACCTGCGGCGTCATGCCGTAAAAGCTCGGATACATGGAGTTCGTCGGAATTTTAAACGGCTGCAGAAAAAAGCTGCGCACGGCAAGCGCAAGTATGCCCGCGACAATTACAGTTTCAACATTGTCCGTCCACGACGTGAGAGGGTATATCCTGCCGCCGCACTTGCGCAGGAGCTTCTCGAGCTTATCGGCGCCCTTTTCAAACTGCGGGGTCTCCACCTTGGAGTCCGAAACCATAGAATCAAGCTCGTCTATCAAAATGCTTAGCTGGCGGGCGTCCTCCGCGGCGATAACGTCCCTGCGGTAATTGTAAACCTTCTCGGCCATGTCGAGAAGCTGCTTGGCCGCTTTACGTTTTTTTACACCGCTGTTTCTTGAGAATAGTCCGAACATGGCTTTTAGGCGTTGGATTTTAACACGTTGATGAAAGCCTCCTGGGGTATGGACACTTTTCCTATCTGCTTCATCTTCTTTTTACCCTCTTTCTGCTTTTCGAGAAGCTTTTTCTTTCGGGTGATGTCTCCGCCGTAGCACTTTGCCGTCACGTCCTTGCGGAAGGAGCTTAAGTCCTCCCTGGCTACTATCCTGCCGCCGACGGCCGCCTGTATGGCTATCTTGAACATCTGCCTGGGCAGTATCTCCTTTAGTTTCGAGCAAAGCGCCCTGCCCTTGCCCACCGCCTTGTCGCGGTGCACTATCGACGAAAACGCGTCTATCTGCTCGCCGTTTATTAGAATGTCGAGCCTGACAAGGTCCGAAGCCTCGTAGGAGTCAAGCTCGTAGTCCAGGCTTCCGTACCCGCGCGTTATGCTCTTTAGCTTGTCGTTGAAATCGACCAGAATCTCGTTGAGAGGCAGGGAGCAAGTCAGCATGACCCTCGTCTCGTCTATATTTTCCGTCTGGGAGCAGAAGCCGCGCTTCTCGGAAACAAGGGCGAGCATGTCTCCTATGGAGTCGCTGGGAATATGTATAAAGGCCTTTATCTTGGGCTCGAAAATTTTGTCTATCACGGAGGGATCCGGCAGCTTGACGGGATTGTCTATCTCTATCGTCTCTCCCGCGGTAGTCAGAACCTTGTACACTACGCTCGGATAGGTGGAGATAATATCCATGCCGTATTCCCTGCGAAGGCGCTCCTGCACGATTTCCATATGCAAAAGCCCCAGGAAACCGCACCTGAAACCGAACCCCAGCGCGACGGAATTTTCCGATTGGTAGTTTAGCGCCGAGTCGTTTATCTGCAGCCTCGCCAGGGAGCTTTTCAGCTTCTCGTACTCCGAAGTGTCCACCGGATAAATTCCAGCGAAGACCATGGGCTTTACCTCCTTGTAGCCCGGCAGCATCTCCTCTGCGGGGGCGGAAGCGTGGGTTACGGTATCGCCTATCTTAATCTCGCTGACATCCCTGATATTCGTGACGATATACCCCGTGTATCCCGCCTCGAGAGATTTCGACGGCGTCATCTTGGGGCTGAAATACCCGACCTCCTTGACGGTAGTCTTTACGGCGGAGCCCATCATCTCTATTTCGTCCCCCGCCTTTATCTCGCCGGAGAACACCCTGACATAGCATATCACGCCCTTGAAGGAGTCGAACACAGAGTCGAACACCAGCGCGCGCGTGCTCTTCTGGTCAGACCAGCGCGGCGGCGGTATGCGGTCTATCACAGCGTTTAGAATCTCCTCTATTCCTATTCCCGCCTTTCCGCTCGCGAGAATGGCGTTTTCCGCGGGTATTGCCAGAACGTCCTCTATCTGCCTCTTGCAGGAATCCGGGTGCGCGCCGGGCAGATCCACCTTATTTATCACGGGAATCACCTCAAGCCCCTGGGCGTTTGCAAGATGAGCGTTTGCAACGGTCTGCGCCTCAACACCTTGCGCCGCATCCACAAGCAAAAGCGCGCCTTCGCACGCTGCGAGGGAGCGGGAAACCTCGTAGGAAAAATCAACGTGCCCTGGGGTGTCTATCAGGTTTAAAAGGTATTTTTTGCCGTCCCTTTCATAGTGCATGGATACGGGGTGGCTCTTTATGGTAATGCCGCGCTCGCGCTCCAAGTCCATGGAGTCGAGCAGCTGGTCTTGCATCTCGCGCTTGGCTATGGTTCCCGTGGCTTCAAGAAGCCTGTCCGACAGGGTCGTCTTGCCGTGGTCGACATGCGCTATTATGCAGAAATTCCTGATATTTTCTATCTGATACATCAAATGGGCCGTATATGAATTTTAAATTTCGTCATTTTCAAATATGGGCAACCCCAAATCAAGCTTTTTTAAGCCTATCGCGCCATGCAAAAAGACTAATTTAAAAATTGCGTTAAAAAAAACTCCAAAAAACGCTTCCCCTGGAAAAATAAAAATTTTCCTCTAAAAATTTTGCCACAATTTGTCCCTTTCGTTTTGGGCGTTTATGCATTGAAAAATTCCATAGGCATATTCCGCAAATTCTTTAAAAGTAAGAAAAAGACGTTTTTTATTGAAGTTTTTGGTATTTTTTGAGAAACACCCAAGCGGAGGAATTTGATGAAGACAAAACTATTATTGGCATTTACGTTTTGCGCTGTGCTATTTTCCGGCTGCGCGCATAAAGACGCAAATTATGAAACTGAAAAGGGGAAAATATCGCTAAACAACGGGGAAATCTCTCTCGTATGGCATAAAAGTCCTCGCGGCTGGGAGTTGGAGGAATTTTCCCTAAACGGCAAGAGCTTCGGCGCGCCGTCGGGCATGTACACCCTCATAAAATCCAAGGAGCGCCCGGATTCCGAAAACGGCGTGAAAGTCATATCGGAGGGGAAAATCGTAAACTTTCCGGAAAAGAACTTTGTCTACTGCATAAAAAGGTACAACAGCGCCACAAGCCCCGTCGCCATGAATAGAGCCGGAGAAGCCATAAGCTTCTGGCCCGACAAGGCTTCAAAAACGGCAGACGGCAGGCTCATATTCTCCCGCAACACCGCCTACGGCCTTTTTGAGGCGGCCTGGTTCCTCGATAAGAACAACCCAAAAGATGTTTTGGTTGAAACAAAGTTCACTCCGAACGAAAAGGCCTATTACAGCGTATCCTCGCCCTCCCTTGCCGAGCTAAAGGAGGAAGACCTTTCTTGGGGAATAGTGCCGGGGTGGTTTCAAGGCAAAAGCATAAATAAAAATTTCGTGCATGCGTATGTCTATGCGCAGGGTCTGCCCGAGTACCCCGTAATAACCCGCGACGATACCACAACTACCATGGCCTCGATACTCGAGAGCCGGGGCGGATTGTCCTTGGGAGTCATAGTGGAGCCCGGACAGGCACGGGACCCTTACCCCAAAGACAAGTCCGAGCATTCCGTATGGAAGGTCGGGCTTTCGCACATGGCGCGTTCTGGCAAGCTCTCCCCCACGGCCTACTACCCTGTTCTCGGCCAGGCGGACTCTCTTACAGACAGCGGTCAACCCCGCATATTTAAGCTGCGCTACACCCTCGGGGGAAACGGATATTTCGATGTATACAGGCATGCCGCTGAGGATATATACAAACTTGGCGACACCCTCGCTTTAAAGGACGCAAAAGTGTCCCTCTCCGAGCGCGTCTTGAACATGCGCTCCTACATAATGAACGACGCCGAATCCTACTGGAAGGTCGTAGACTACGAGGGCAGAAAGATAGGCGCCCAGGGGTTCTCCCCAAAAATAGGCAAGCGCGGCGAGATGAAGAATACCGACATAGGCGCCGCCTGGATGCTTGGCTTTACCTCTGGCGACGACGAGGTAAAAACCCGACGCCTGCAATACATGCGCAATTTCAAATTCGCCCAGCAGGACACCTCGGAGGGGTTTTTCAAGGGGGCCGCGCGCGGGCAGTACTTCATATGCTCTCAAAACAGGTTTATAGAGGAGTACCACGACCATTACGAGCCCATAGGCCTTACCTACTACACCATAATAGACCTGGGCAACATAATGCTCTTTGAGCCCGAAGACAGCGGCATAAAAGAGCTCCTGCGCCTGGGAGCCGACAAGCTTCTTGAATGGCAAAAGCCCGACGGCTCCTGGGAGGTCGCCTACGACACCAACACCCGCGAACCCGTATTTAAGGATATAGAGGATTTGCGCCCCACATTCTACGGCATGTATGTCGCCTACCGCATACTCGGGGACGAGAAATACCTCGATGCCGCCGAGAAGGGGGCGGACTGGATTATAGAAAACGCCGTAAACCCCGCGTATTTCATAGGCGTATGCGGAGACCACCGCTTTGTAAACGACTTCGCCACCGCGCAGGTGGGACAAGGTCTCCTGGACATGTACGAGCTGACCGGCAAGAAGAAATATCTCGACGCGGCAATCAAGGCCGCAAGGCTCTACACTTTCAGCGTCTACACCCACCCCATAGACAGCAAGGCGCCGCGCATATACAGGGGCAATCCCGTGGAGCAGTGGCAGCTAAGCCAGGTCGGGCTGAGCTTTGAACACGGCGGCGCCATGGGTTCGGCGCGCGGCGGGGGGCCCATAAATTTGGCGACGCACGCCGGATATTTTGTAAGAATCTACGATATTACAAAGGATAAGATATTCCTCGACATGGCGCGCCACGCCGCGCTTGCAAAAGACTGCTTTGTAAGCGCGCAGCAGGTGTACTCTTACTACTGGGCAAATTTCGACCGCAAGCTGGACTTCCCCAACCACGTCTGGTGGCAGATAGGCTGGATAACAGACTATCTGCTCTCCGAGGCTCAAATGCGCTCGGGCGGCGAGATATCCTTCCCGAGAGGATTCTTCACCCCGAAAGTCGGCCCGCAAAAATGCTTTGGGTTCAAGCCTGGCAAGGTGCGCGGGCGCGAGGCCGACATAATAATAAAGCAGGGCCTTTTGAAAACTTCCTCCCCCAATGCCGACTATCTGTGCGCCGTTTCAAAAGACGGCAAAAGCCTGTTTGCGATAATCCTAAACAGCAGCGCCCATAAGCTTGATACGTCTGTAAAAATAGGCCCTTCCGTATTGGGCTGGAAGAATATATCTTCAAAAGATGCTGATATAAAGGATAACAGCTTCGGGGTATCTCTCGAGCCTTTCGGCATAAAGATTGTTGAGATTCAGCGGGCGGACTAACATATAAGTCCGCGCGCTTAACTCCTTTCCCCCGGAGAACGCTTCGGGGGAATTTTTTTGCATCCGCAGCCGCACGCGGGCCGTTATTTTTCCATAAGATCCACCTTTCAATTAAGGAAGCTCCAAAGCGAGATACCCGCAAAGCGTAAAAAAACGCGCGGAAAGCTTTATGCCTTCCGCGCGAAAATACTTTTACAAAGCCGGACGGCTTAAAAAAAGCCTTAAAGCTGCTTTAATATGCGGTCCATCTCAGCGAGCTTTTCCTCGTAGAGGGCGAGCTGCTTTTTTGCGCCCTCTATCACCGCCGCGGGCGCCTTGGAGACAAACGCCTCGTTCGACAGCCTCGCCTTTGTGGAGGCTATGAGGGAAAGCATTTTCTCGCGCTCCTTGCCGATTTTTCTCTTTTCGGCCTCGGCGTCTATGGCTCCGGAAAGGTCGAGATAGACCGTGCCCAGCGGGGTTATCGCTGCGGGGGAATCCGGCGCAGAAGAAACCGCCTCTATGCTCTGCGCGCCCACAAGCTTCTTCAGCTTTTCGAGATTCTCCGAGAGTATGCGCGCGCCGTCGCCCGAGGCGAGCAGCGAGATTTTGCTGTCGCGCTTTGTGCCGAGCTTGTACTGGGCCTTAAGCGCGCGCGCGGCCGAAACAAACTCCTGCATCTTTGCGGTAGTTTCAAGAGCAAGCTGGTCTATCTTAAGGCCGCAGGAAGCCAGCGCCTCCGAAAAATTCGGGGAGACGTCCTGTATGTGCTCCGACTCCGACTTTGCATAGCCCATAGAATGCCACAATTCCTCCGTGATAAACGGCATGAACGGATGCAGCAGCAAAAGCGTCTGCCTGATTGCCAAATCCTGCACGGCAAGCACGGTCTGCTTGGCGGATTCGTCGGACATTCTCGCCTTGGAGACCTCCAGATACCAGTCGCAGAAATCCGTCCAGAAGAATGCGTAAAGCGTCTGCGTTATGGAGTTGAACTGATAGGAGGCATAATCCTTCGCAACCGCCTGCGAGGCTTTCTCAAGCGACGCAAGCAAAGCGTGGTCGTCGGAATCGAGCTTGGAGAAATCCATGCGCGACACTATCTTTTCAAGGGACGTATTGTCCGCAATTTCGCCCGACATCTGGCGGAACCTGCAGGCGTTCCACAGCTTGTTGCAGAAGTTTCTGCCCAGCTGCACGCGCTCCTCGCTAAAGAGAATGTCCTGCCCCTGCGGAGCGCAGTTCATCACCCCGAAGCGCAGACCGTCGGCGCCGAAACGCGCTATGATATCCAAAGGATCCGGCGAATTGCCCAGGCTCTTTGACATCTTGCGGCCCTGCATGTCGCGTATTATGCCCGTAAAATACACGTTCTTAAAGGGTATTTTGTCCTTCTCGCCGCCCTCCATGAACTCCATACCGGCCATTATCATTCTGGCAACCCAGAAGAATATGATGTCCGGACCCGTGACAAGGTCGCTTGTGGGATAGAAGCGTGAAAGCCCGCTCTTTTCCATGGCGTCCTTATCGGGCCAGCCCATGGTGGCAAAAGGCCACAGCCAGGAGCTTGCCCAGGTGTCCAAAGAATCCTCGTCCTGGTTCCAGTTCTCCGGGTCCGGCGGAGGCTCCACCCCGACGTAGACCTCCTGCGGATTGTTTATATCCGGATTCTCCACGCCCTTCCTGTACCATACGGGTATGCGGTGCCCCCACCATATCTGGCGGCTTATGCACCAGTCGCGGATATTGTCGAGCCAGTGCAAATACACCTTCTCCCAGCGCTGCGGCCAAAACTTTATCAACCCCTTGGAAACTGCGTCCTTGGCCTCATCTACCTTCGGATAGCGCAAAAACCACTGGTCCGAGAGCCTGGGCTCTATCGGCACCTGGCCGCGCTCGGATATGCCTATGTTGTTTTCGTAATCCTCTATCTTCACCAACAATCCGAGGCTGTCGAGCATCTCGACGGCTTTCTTGCGCGCCTCGAACCTGTCGAGCCCCTCAAATTCGGGCCCGGCGAGGGCGTTCATGGTGCCGTCGGGATTCATGACGTCTATAACTTCGAGATTGTGCCTCTGGCCTATCTCAAAGTCCGCAGCGTCGTGCGCGGGGGTCACCTTCAGAACTCCCGTGCCGAACTTCATGTCCACATAGGAATCCCCTATTATGGGAATTTCCTTCTTCGGGAAGGGCCTGTAAATCTTTCTTCCGATAAGGTGAGAATAGCGCGGGTCGGCCGGATTTACCGCAACGGCGCTGTCGCCCATTATGGTTTCGGGGCGCGTCGTGGAAATCTCAAGGAATTTTCCGGGCTCGTCGACGAGCTCGTAGCGCATCCTGTAAAGCTTGCTCTTTGTGGGGGTCATTATGACCTCCTCGTCTGAAAGAGCCGTGAGGTTTACAGGGCACCAGTTGACCATGCGCTTGCCCCTGTATATGCGCCCCTCCTTGAACAGCTTTACAAACGCGGTGAGAACCGCCTTGGAATAGTCGTCGTCGAGGGTGTGGACGAGGCGGGACCAGTCGCAAGAGGCCCCGAGCTTCTTAAGCTGCTCTATGATTATGCCGCCGTGATCGTCGCGCCACTTGCGCGCCCTTTCCAAGAAGCGCTCGCGGCCGAGCTTTGCCGCGGATGTGCCCTCAGAGCGCAAAACGGCGTTTACCTTTGTCTGCGTGGCAACTCCCGCATGGTCGGTGCCGGGAATCCACACAACAGCCTTCCCCTCCTGGCGCGCGCGCCTTATCAAAATATCCTGAATGGTGTTGTTTAAGACGTGGCCCATGGTAAGCACGCCCGTTACGTTAGGCGGCGGAATTACTATGCTGTACGCCTCTTTTGAGGCGTCGTCCGAAGGCTTGAAACACCCGTCGGCCAACCAGCGCGTGTACCATTTATCCTCCACTTCGGAGGGATTGTATGATTTGTCTATTTGGCTCATCTTAAAAAAATAAATACCCGAAAAGGATTTGCAATTGAGTGCAAGTGTCAATTTAAAAAACCCCGCTCAAACCTCGCCGCGGAAAGATTAAGAAGGGCAAATCCTCAAAACGATGCGGGGAAAATGCCCCCATTAGGGGAAAATCAGCGCCGAAACGCAGCTGCATGAAAAATCAGTTGTAGCCGTTTATTCTGCGCAGGGCTCTTTTGGCTTCGTCGTTTCCGAGGTCTGCGGCCTTTTTTATAAGCGCCTTGCCCCTGATTTCGTTCTTCTCGACGCCAAGGCCCATATAGTAGCATGCACCGAGGTTGCCGAGAGCCTGGGCGTCTTCCGCGTCGGCCGCCTTGGAAAGAAGCTCCACAGCCTTGGCGTAGTCTTTCTTCACCCCGTAGCCTTCAAGATAGCAGGTCCCAAGATTGCTCATCGCCGCAACATCCTCTTTCTCGGCGGCTTTTTTCAGCCATCTTACGGCGTTTTCATAGCTCTTTTCAACGCCCGTTGCGCTGAGATAGCAGTACCCAAGAGAGCTTTGCGCCGCGACGTTTCCCTGCCACGCAGCCCTTCTGTACCACTTGACCGCCTCCGCGTAGTCCACGGACGTTCCCACCCCGGAAAAATAACATTCCGCAAGATTGTTCTGCGCTATCGCATACCCTTGCGCCGCCGACTTCAAATACCAGAAAACCGCGAGAGTCGTATTCTGAGACACCCCTATGCCGTTTGCGAGGCACAACCCGTAGTTGTTCTGGGCCTCGGCGTCGCCCTCGAGAGCGGCCTTCTCTATCCATTTCGCTCCTGCCTCATAATCTACGGAAACTCCTATGCCCTTTAGGTAGCATGTGCCTATCGCCGACATTGCCTGGGCATATCCGTCGTTGGCCGACTTTTTGTAATACTCAAAAGCCTTGGCATAATCCACAGTCCCGCCCGTGCCCTTCTCGTAGAATAGCCCAACGGAATATTTCGCGATGGAACTGCCCGCCTGCGCGGCCTGCAGTAAAAGCTCCAAGGCCTTCGCCGTATCCTTGGCGCGCCCGACGCCCGCAATCAGGCAGTTTGCCATGGAAATCTTTGCGCGGACATTGCCTGCTGCAACCGATTTATCGAAAAGCTCAACCGCCTTCTTTGCGTCCGCCCGGACTCCCAACCCCTTAAGATAGCACACCCCCAGGGCGTTCTGGGCGTTGGAAAGCCCCGCCTGCGCGGCGGAAAGATACAGCTCAAAAGCTTTTTTCTCGTCTATTGCAACACCCGTGCCCTCCTGAAGGCACATCGCAAAGGCGTAGATGCAATAGGCGTCTCCCATGGAGGCTCCGCGGGCAAAATAGTCGGCCGCTTGCGCTGTATTGCGCTCCGCAAAATGCCCCTTAAGAAGGCACACCCCGAGGGAGAACAAAGCCTTTGCGTCCGGATTCTTCGCCGCGGCGGCGTCGCGTATTTTGGAAAAACCATCGGCGTCCAAAATTTTCATGCACGAGCAGTTATAGTCCAGACAATTCAAAAACACATCGGCCAAATCTCTTACGGAGGAACCCTGCTGCGCCTCTTTGGCGGGATTTCCCGCATGCTCCTTATCCGGCGCCGCTTTCGCCCCGGGCCCGGCCGACACCATGCTCCCCGACGCAATAAAAAACGCCGAGAAAAATACAAAATACTTAAAATATGCAAACACGAATTGTATGAAAGCAGCATTTAAATGCCTTGTCAAACTTTCGGACAGTGCAAAGCAATAAATTATTCCCTCCCCCGTGGCTCGAGAATCTGAAAGATTCTTCCTCAAGGCAATGCATATGATACAGACACCAATAGGGGTGAAAAACCGAGGCAGGTATAATTTTTCAGGCTCAGCCCCTTGAGCCGAACGAAAATTTCATGGACGCCCTCGGGTGGCGCAAAGCATGCTCAGAGAACAACGTTCCGTTTGCAAGTTTTGTGTAAATTTGCGTCGTGGAAAGGTCGCTATGGCCAAGCATTTCCCTTATGGCCATAAGGTTTGCGCCGTTTTGCAAAAGGTGCGTAGCAAAACTGTGCCTTAATATGTGGGGTTTTACCCTGTCCTCCAACCCAAGCGGGCGGGCGTACTTCTTTATGTTAAACCAGAACGTCTTTCTTGAAAGCTTGCGGCCGCGCGCCGTCAGAAAAAGCTCCGCGCCTTTGACTTTTTTGACGCTTTGGGGAAGTATATCCCTGTATTTTAACACCGCCTCTTGCGCGGAACTTCCCATGGGCACAAGGCGCGTTTTGTCGCCCTTGCCGCGAACGCGGATAAACCCCTCGTCGAAATCTATGTCTGAAAGCTTTAGCGAGCACAGCTCGCTTACGCGAAGCCCGCTGGAGTACATAAGCTCGAGCATGGCCCTGTCGCGCACGGCCAAGAATCCATCGCCCTGCGGGCTGTTGAGCAGGGCGTCAACCTCGGAAATGGAAAGGGCCTCCGGCACGGGGCGGCGCAGTTTCGGCCTCGCGACCGCCTTTGAGAAATCCTCCGTCCAGATTTTCTCGTCCATCATAAACTCCGAAAACGCCCTGACCGAGCTCAGCTTGCGCGACTGCGTCCCCGCCTTGGTCTCCGAAGATACAGACTCTATCCACTCCGCGACATGCCGCTTTTCCACATTCGCAAAGCCCTTAACGCCCATGCGCGCAAGAAACCTCGCAAAAAGCTTCATGTCTCCCACATAGCTCAGGCGCGTGTTCTTGCCGCGGCCAAGCTCGAGCTGCAAATATAGCCCGAAGGCCTCCAAGTCATTCCCGAAAGCCGAAATATCAACATCCTTGTCTTTGCCTTCCATAGGGCGCGAAACAAAAACCGCAACGCGGCCACAAGCGGCCAGCCTACTCTCCCGCGGATATACCGCGCGCGGCAAGCAGCATCTTTACCGCAGATGTCACCGGAAGCTTGGAGCTTTCGACATCGGCCAAAACGCCATCCATCATGGAGGAGACGTTTTTGTCCGAGTAGAAGTCGCGCAGAACCTCGTCGTTTAAGACGGAGTAGAGCCATTCCTTCTTCTGGGCGTTGCGGCGCCGCTGAAAATGCCCGAGGGCAGTCTGCTTTTCCTTGAAAGCCCAAAGCTTTTCCCATGCCTCCCTGATTCCAAGGCCCGTCTCCGCGGAGCAGACGTCGCAGAAGGGAGACCAGTCCGGCGTGGGGCTTTTGAGGTAGTGCAGCACGCCGGAAAGCTCGGCCCTGCGCATTCTGGAGCGCTCGACCATGTTTCCGTCGCACTTGTTGACGAGTATGGCGTCGGCAAGCTCTATCACGCCCTTCTTTATGCCCTGCAGCTCGTCTCCCTGCGCAGCAAGCTGAATGAGAAGGAAAAAGTCCGACATGGACCTTACCGTAACCTCGCTCTGGCCGACTCCAACCGTCTCTATCAGTATTATGTCGTACCCGGCCGCCTCGCACAGAAGCATAGTTTCCCTGCTCTTTCGCGCCACGCCTCCCAGCACGCCGCCCGAAGGGGACGGCCTTATAAACGCGTTCTTGTGGCGCGAGAGATTCTCCATTCTGGTTTTGTCGCCCAGTATGCTTCCGCCCGAGACCGAGCTCGACGGATCCACCGCAAGCACCGCCACCCTGTGGCCCATATCGCAAAGTATTGTGCCCAGCGCCTCTATAAATGTGGATTTCCCCGCCCCCGGAACTCCCGTTATGCCTATCCTGAAAGATTTGCCCGTATACGGCAGTATCTGCCCGACAAGCTCCTGGGCTTTGCCCATGTGCGCGGGAGAATTGCTCTCTATGAGAGTTATTGCCCTGGCCAAAACGGTCTTGTCGCACTCCAAGACGCCCTTTTTATAGTCCTCCAAAGAAAGTGCCTTCGCGCGGCGGCGCGCAACGTTTTTCAGGTAGTCGCGCATGGCGCCCGTACCCTGCATTTTAAATTCGTCGGAGCTTATGCCCTTTTTTACCTCGGTGGTAAAAAACTCGTCGCTCGCGTTTTCGGGAACCCATTCGGGCCTGTTTTTCTTTTCCATAAGATAAATCTTTTCCGTTGTTATTTGTCCGCCTTAGGCAGGGCGCCGCCGCCTTCGTCCTCGCCGCCGGACGCGCCCATTGCGTCTTCAACAAGATCAGCGTCTATCCTGCACTTTACCGGCGAACCTAAAGCGCGCAGATTCTCCGCCGCCCGCACAACATTCCCCCTGCCCGACGAAAGCGTCTTGAGAGCGTCGGCAAAGCGTCCGTCCAAATCCCTTATGTCCTTGCCCAAGCGCATGAACTTGTCGCAAAATATCTTTATTTTGTCGTACAGCGCACCGCCGAGCTGAGCAATCTCGCGGGAATTTTTCGACTGCCTGTCCACCCTCCACAAACTCTCAACAGTCTTCAGGGCGGCCAATAAAGTCGTGGGAGAGACTATAACTATCTTCCTTTTTAATGCGTACAGGCATATATTAGGATCCGTCTGGACCATCAGCCTGAATGCAGATTCTATCGGCATAAACAGCATTACAAAATCCGGCGACGCCCCCTCCGCGCACTGCGACGCATAATCCTTCGCAGAAAGCTCGTCTATGCGCTCTTTCGCCGATCTCATGAATGCCTTCAGGGCTGCCGCCCTGCTCTCCGCAGCTTCCGGCGCCTCCGCGGAACAGTATCTCTCGTAATTTGTCAAAGACACCTTAGAATCTATGACTATCTTTCGGGAATCCGGCAGATATACAATTACGTCCGGAATCAGCCTGCCCGATTCCGAATCGGCGCCCTCCTGGACGGAAAACTCCCTGCCCTCCGATAGGCCGCACGCCTCGAGGATTTCGGAAAGCACAAGCTCTCCCCAATTCCCCGCAGTTTTACTTCTGCCCTTTAGCGCGGCGGCAAGATTCTCGGCGTCCTTTCCTATCTTGAGGCTCATCTGCCCGAGCATGTTGATGTGCTCGGCCAATCCGGCATTCTTTGCCTCCTGTGTGCGGTTGAGCTCGTCTACTTTGCGCTCGAAATTCTGCAAATTCTCCTTCAGAGGCCCCAGGACCAAATCCATCTGCTCCCTGTTTGAGGCTGACAGCCTCCTTCCGGCGTCGGCAAATATGCGGTTGGACAAATTCTCAAAATCCGCGGCCAACTTCTGGCGCATCTTCTCCGTCTCCAAAGCCTGCAGTTCAAGACGCTCCCTGAGCACGTTCTCGCGCTCTGCGGCGGCGGCGAGCCGCGCTTTCAGCTGCCCGCCAAGCTCCTCGGCGGCAGAAAGCTTCGACGTTGCCTGCTCCAAATCCGAAGCCAGCCTGCCAAAGTTCGCCTCGCGGGCGGAATCGCTTATCTTCATCCTTGTAAGCTCGCGCGCCTTAAGCGCCAGAAGAACCGACGCCGCAACCCCGAAAACAAGACAAACTCCCGCAACCGTCCACGCGAGAGGAACGCTGAAAAACATACTGGAAAACTCGTCGGCCATTTTCACCACAGATATAACAGAACCGCTTTTTTTTCCAAACCAATTTTAAAATTTTTTGCAAAAAAGCGCCGGCCTATCGGCGTGAAGAATAAAACTGTCCATAACAAAAAAAGCCAAGCTCGCAAATCGGGCTTGGCTAAAGAGCAATAAGAACTAACTTCCTATTTCTTGATTTCCCTGTGCAAAGTGCGGCGCCTGAGAGAGGGGTTGTACTTCATCTTCTCAACCTTCTCGGTCTGCTGGCGCGGATTGCGCGTTGTCATGTATCTGGACGGTTTCTTGCCTTCTTTGCGGGCTTCCGTGCACTCTATTATTACAGTTTCTCTTGGCATAATTGAATTTGTTTAAAAGTTAAAAATCAGTAGAATGTAGCCGAAAAACAAAAATTCAACACTTTTTTTAAGTTCCTAGGCTATAATCTTGTTGAGAGGATACTCCACAATGCCCTCGGCCTCGTTTGCCTTGAGCATGGGAACCAGCTCCCTGACGGCCTTCTCGTCGACTATCGTCTCTATCGCAACCCACGCCGGATCCGAAAGCTGGGATACAGTCGGCTTTCTCAAAGCCGGAAGCGCAGATATTATGCGCGCCAAATTCGCCTTTGGCAGATTCATCTTCAAGCCCACCTTGTGCGCCGCGTCCAGCGCCGAGCGCAGCATCAGGGCGATGTTCTCTATCTTCCTGCGCTTGTCCGGATTCTCCCAAGAGGCCTTGTTGGCTATCAGCTTGGTGTTCGTGTACATCATGGTGTCTATTATGCGCAGATTGTTCGCGCGTATGGAGGAACCCGTCTCGGTGATGTCGGCGATGGCGTCGACCAAATCGGGCACCTTCACCTCTGTCGCGCCCCACGAAAATTCAACCTCGGCATTCACGCCCTTCTCGGCAAGAAACTTCTTGGTGACGTTTACAAGCTCCGTGGCAATGCGCTTGCCCTCCAAATCCTTTACGGTCTTTATGGGGGAATCGTCCTTGACGCAAAGCACCCATTTGGACTTCAGCGTTGTGGCCTTGCTGTAAATGAGATCGCAAACCTCGACGACGTCGCTGTCGTTCTCCAAGATCCAGTCGTACCCGGTGAGGCCGCAATCGAAGAACCCCTGTTCCACATACCTGCTAATCTCCTGCGCGCGCACAAAGCGGCCGTCGAGCTCCTCGTCGTCTATGGACGGCTTGTACGAGCGCGAGCTCGTTGTTATATTCCACCCCGCCTTCGCAAAGAGGGCCTTTGTGGACTCTTCAAGGCTGCCCTTAGGGAAGCCGAACATTATAAGTGGGTTGCTCACAATTTGTCTCCTGTAAAATATAAAGCCGTTAGATAAAACGCCGCCCAGGGTTTCTTGCAAGAAAAAAAGCCCCGACGCGCCGCGCAGTCAAAACATCAGGAATTTACCGTATCAGAAACTGACGACGCATAGACGAACATTCCCTTGCTTATCGTCACCCCGTGCTCGTTTGTCGTAGTGCATGACGCAAGCACAAAAAGTGCAATCACAGCCGCAATTATCCTTACAATTTTCATATTTTGTATTCTGAATAATTTTACGAACAATAATCAAACATATTTTCCCGTAATTGGAAGATTGACACAAAGCTCCTTCATAATTACCAAAATATAACTTGTTCCGTTAAGATGTTCAAGTTATACAAGGAGGGGATATATGCCAACGCTAAATAAAAATATAAAAAGGGCAGTTCTGCCCTATATGGGCATATGCGTTTTTTTACTTTCCCCAAAAGCCGCGCTGTCTGCTGCGGAAAAAATTTCCTTGCAAGTATCTATAAATCCGGACTCCACATTTCAGACTATGGAGTTTTTCGCCGCCTCCGACGCCTGGAGCGGAAATTTTGTCGGACAGTATTTTGACGAACAACAAAAGGAGGATTTATCTCGTTGGTTGTTCTCTGATAAATTGGGCGCCGACGGAAATCCTGAAGGCATAGGCCTAAGCCAATGGAGAATAAACCTTGGAGGAGGAACGCTTGAGCAGGACGGTGCAGATATAATTCCATTCCAAAACCGGTCCGAATCATACCTGACAAAAGACGGGAGAAACTTCGATTGGGGCAAATGTTCCGGCCAGCAATATTTCATGAAAAAAGCAAAGGAATACGGGGTGGATAATTTCCTGCTTTTTTCAAACACTCCCCCCGTACAATACACAAAGAACGGATTGGGCTACGCAAAAGGCACAAAGGACTTCTCAGCAAACCTCAAAGACGATTGTTACGGTAAATTTGCTGACTACCTTGCCGGCGTAGCAAAACATTTTGTGGACGAAGGATACAACATCCGCTACATAAGCCCCATAAACGAGCCCCAATGGCGTTGGGATTACAACAAGCAGGAGGGCTCGCCATGGCATCTTGAGAATATATACAAGATGCACAAAGAGTTAGACAGGGCTCTTGCAGAAAAAAATCTTGATTCCGTAAACGCCTATCTTGGCGAGGCTGCAAATTTGGAGAGCCTTTACGAAAGAAAGCCCTCTTCTTACAAGGGACACCATTATGAGGTTGTTCCGTTGCAGTCGCGTCCGGAGGAAATAATAAAGAATTTCTTCGATAAAGACAGCAAATACTATGTTGGCAATTTCAAGCACATAAAGAGAATTGTCGCCGGACATTCATACCATTCAGATTTCAACAAGCA
>CALXLX010000026.1 GCA_944389315.1 uncultured Opitutales bacterium | reverse complement strand
ACTCTTGTGTCGCTT
The DNA here is from genome assembly GCA_944389315.1 of uncultured Opitutales bacterium. Taxonomy (GTDB): domain Bacteria; phylum Verrucomicrobiota; class Verrucomicrobiia; order Opitutales; family Intestinicryptomonadaceae; genus CALXQW01. Next base: position 17,027 of record CALXLX010000026.1, on the reverse strand, counting down.
CGTATTTCATCTCTTTCATCATTCCTTTCAGTTCCTTTATATTCCTCATACATTCCTTTGCCGTTTGATGTTTCCTGTTCAGCAACTCGCATAACCTTTCCTTAAACTCGTATGCCAACTTTATAGCGGGATTGTTCTCAAAAAACTTTTCCAATCGCTCTCGTTCTTCGGCTTTCAACCTATCTCCACGTTTTCGCAATGGGTAGGTCAGTTTCCTGTTCCATTTTACCTCTTCTTGCGCAGCTTTGCAAAACTCCATAAAGTGATACAGCACCAATCTTATAACGTGGAACCTGTCCGCCACTATTTTTGCTTTCGGAAAACACCGCCTTACTATGCTTCGGTAGCTGCTGCTTAAATCCATGCACACTACTTTTACTTTATCCCGACCTTTGTAGCTCATCAACTTGCTTTCCACTAAGTTGCGCGATTTGCCCTCTATTACATCGTATACCCTATGATGCGTTAAATCCGCTATCGTCGTTGCAAACTTGTAGCCCTTATGTATGGTATGTTCATCAATACCGATGATTGATGGACATTCATAACTTAGTTGCTCCTTGACCTTTAGTTCAAACCGTTCGTGGATTACCCGCTCCACTGTGCTTTGCGATACCCTCAACCTTTTCGATATTTTCTTGTTCGTCGCTCCGTCAAGGTATTTGTCGATAATTTCATCCTTAGCACTCTCCGATATTCGCTTGTTGCTCTTCAACCCACGTATCGGCTCTCGATAAATACTTCCGCATTTCGGACATCGGTATCTACGCGCCTTTATGATTACATCGTATATCCGCCCGTCTATCGACGCTAATTTTGCTTTCCTGTAATAGTGGTCGTAAAATACAACCTTCTTATGCCCGCACCCGCGACAAGACGGTATACCGTCTTGTTTGTATTCTAACTTCGTAAAAAAGTCTCGACCTTTTCGCCAACTTCGTATTACTCTATAAAAATTAAATAGCATTAGAGGCATTGTAGGACTTTTGTCCTCTTTGCCTCCTTTTTTTCTTCTTCTACCCTCATCCCACTATCTTTGATGATGAGCGCTTAAATATGCTGCGATATCTGAAATTTAACGCGCATATGGCAAAAAAAAGACGCGATGAAGAATCTCCCGCAGGGTTATGAGAAAATTTAAAATCTGCCTGCACCTTGGGCCATCGCATTTTCCACATAAAGCCTTACGGCGCGTTTAAGGAGTTTTCTCCGCGCATAAATATCGGCAAAGCAGCGCCCTGCGCGGGTTGCCAAATTGTTTGCCCTGAGAAGCCGCCGAAGGGACAAGCGCCAAAAAATTAGCGCAAAAATTGCGCGATAAGAAAGGGGAACTTGCGCGCCAACAAGAGCGGATAAATTGCAATCTTTGCCTCTGCCATGCCGCGTTAAAAAAATAGCATAGGCACATAGCGCGGCAAATTGCAAATTTCTGCGAACAAAAGCCGCCTACGCGCCGCGCAAGACGCCGCCTTTTGCCCCGGCGCGCCATAGCACCACAACCCCCGCCTCCAAAGTTGAAGGCAAGTCTATTATGCGCTGGTTGTCGGACCCCCTGAAGGCCAAAGATATGTCTTTCCGCTCCTCTATAAAAGGCCCGTCGACCAAAACGTCTATGTGGGAAAGAAGCTCCATGGTGCACTCGCAATGCGCCCTGCCCGACTCGGAAAGTATGTCGCGCTCCAAAATGCATCCCGTATACGCCCAGATATCCTTATCTGGGAAAGCCCTCTTTGCGGCAGAGACCAGCTCGAGAAGCCCGCGCTGGTTTTCCGGCTCAAAAGGCTCGCCCCCAAGAAGGCTCAGCCCGCTGACATAGTCTGCGGAAAGAAGCTTTAAGACGCGCTCCAAAACCGCTCCGTCAAAAGGCTTTCCGTAGTCGAAATTCCACGTCTGCGGATTGAAACACCCCTTGCATCTGTTCCTGCACCCCGAAACAAACAAGGATACGCGCACCCCCGTGCCGTTTGAAATGTCGAGCGGCTTTATTTCCCCGTAGTTCATGGCCCTTACAAGTGCAAAACCCTGTCGCGTATTTCCTGGGTGCGCCCCTGGTTCCAGAACTGCGTGCCTATATACCCGCAGGTGCGCCTTGCCACGTTCATCTTCGACTCGTCCATATTGCCGCACTTGGGGCATCTCCATATAAGCTTGCCGTCGTCGTCGCGGACTATCTCTATCTCGCCGTCGAACCTGCAAACCTGGCAATAGTCGCTCTTGGTGTTAAGCTCGGCGTACATTATATTGTCGTAAATATAGCGCATAACGAGCAAAACCGCGGGTATGTTGTTCTGCATATTGGGAACCTCCACATAGCTTATCGCCCCGCCCGGGGAAAGAAGCTGGAATTTGGACTCAAGCGCAAGCTTCGCAAAGGCGTCTATTGGCTCTGTGACATGCACATGATAGCTGTTTGTTATGTAGTTTCTGTCGCTGACGCCCTCCACCACGCCAAAGCGCCTCTGCAGGCATTTTGCAAATTTGTACGTAGTGCTCTCAAGCGGAGTGCCGTAGAGGGAATAGTCTATGTTCTCGGCGGCCTTCCACTTCGCAGTGTAGGTGTTCAACTTGCGCATTATCTCCAAGCCGAGGGCTTCGCCCTCGGGCTGGGTGAGCTTCTTTTTGATAAGGCTGTAAACGCACTCCCAAAGCCCCGCATACCCGAGTGAAATGGTGGAGTAGCCCCCGTGAAGATATTTGTCTATGGTCTCGCCCTTTTTGAGCCTCAAAAGGGCTCCGTGCTGCCAAAGTATGGGCGCGGCGTCGGAAAGAGTGCCCGTAAGCCTCTCGTGGCGGCATTGCAACGCCCTGTGGCAAAGCTCCATGCGCTCGCCGAATATCTTCCAGAAGGCGTCCATATCCCCGTTTGCGGAAAGCCCTATGTCCGGCAGATTGACGGTCACAACCCCCTGGTTGAACCTGCCGTAATACTTCGGCTTGCCGTCCTCGTCGACATAGGGGGTAAGAAAGCTTCTGCACCCCATGCATGTATAGCAATGCCCCTGCCCGTTCTTGTCTATCTTGTTTGCGAGCATCACCTTCTCGGAGATGTAATCGGGCACGAGCCTCTTTGCGGTGCACTTTGCGGCAAGCTCCGTAAGATAGTAATAGGGGCTGTCCGGATTTACGTTGTCCTCCTCCAAGACGTATATGAGCTTCGGGAAGGCGGGGGTTATGTAGGTGCCGGTCTCGTTCTTTACCCCCTTGTAGCGCTGCTTGAGAACCTCCTCTATTATTATGGCCAAATCGGCCTTCTCCCTCTCGTTGCGGGCCTCCCCCAAATACATGAAAACCGTGACGAAAGGAGCCTGGCCGTTGGTTGTCATGAGGGTCACAACCTGGTATTGTATGGTCTGGACCCCTCGGGCTATCTCCTCGCGGACGCGCTTCTCGAGAATCTTCTCAAAAACCTCGCCCGAGACGGCCCCGCCCGCCTCCGAAAACTCGGCTGCCAACTCGTTTCTTATCCTCCCGCGCGACTCCTCAACAAAGGGCGCCAGATGCGTCAGCGTTATGCTCTGGCCGCCGTACTGGTTGCTCGCCACCTGGGCGATAATCTGGGTGGCTATGTTGCAGGCAGTGGAAAAGCTGTGGGGCCTGTCTATCATAGTCCCCGATATGACAGTGCCGTTTTGGAGCATGTCCTCGAGATTGACCAAATCGCAGTTGTGCATGTGCTGCGCGAAATAGTCCATATCGTGGAAATGTATAAGACCCTGATTGTGAGCCTCTACGATGTCCTGGGGTAAGAGTATGCGGGAGGCTATGTCCTTAGATACCTCGCCGGCCATGTAGTCGCGCTGAACGCTGTTTATGACGGGATTTTTATTGGAATTCTCCTGCTTGATGTCCTCGTTGTTGCATTCTATGAGGGATAAAATCTGCTTGTCCGTGCTGTTTGCCTGGCGGACGAGGGAGCGCACGTATCTATACGTTATATACTTCTTGGCCACCTCGAAGGCCCCCGCCTGCATGATGCGGGTCTCTACAATGTCCTGTATCTCCTCTACGCTGAGCGCCCTGTCGAGAGCCTTGCAGATGCCTTCTATGTACGCGCCTATCTCCGCTATCTGGGTGGAAGTCAGGGCGTTTTTCAAGTCCACAGTCTGATTGGCCTTGGTTATTGCATTTATTATTTTGTTTACGTCAAATACGGCCTCTACACCGCTTCTTTTTAAAATTTTCATTGGGCAAGCTTTCTATTTTTGGGTAAAGCCCATGCCCGAAAGGGAAAATGCAAAACCTGCCGATATCGCAAAATTCGGCAAAGAGTCCGCATGTCCGATTCGCGGGACAGCACGAGCTTCAATAGGTCCGGAACCGTCTCCCGGCTTTGCGACTCCGATTTCTCACCGAGCCTTCCCAAACGTCGTGTCCAGTGACCCGATTCGGAATGTTTTTGTCGCTTACGGTGGCGCGTCCGCCGCAGATTTTCACTGCGTTCCGCAACCCCGAACCATCTTGATGGGAGTACATTGAACCCCCTGCCCCCCTTTATCAAGTAAATTTTTACTATTTTCAAAACTACATAAAAATAATATACTTACAAAATAATTTAGAATGCATATTGCAATGTTTTTGCGCCTGAAAATCAGGGGATTGTTAATAACTTGCTAAAAACTCTCCAATAATTTGTGAATAACTTTGAGAGTCTATAAAAACTCCGCCGCAGGAAGAAAATCCCCCTCTGAACTGGGCAAAATAAGCATGTAAAAACAGCTTTAAAAGGAAAACTCAACGGGAGTATTGCCGTCTGCAATTTTAGAAAAACTTGCCCCGTCAGAAGTCTTCACCGATACCAATAATTTATCCCCTTCAGCGCGGGAAACTTTCAGGTCGAAATTTTTACCAAAAGCTCTGATATTCGAAAGGGCCATCTCCGGCCATGAGGCGGGCAGCCTGGGCAAAACCGTGAAACTCCTCAGCCCCGCCGGCCTTATGCCGAAAAGCCCCTCTGTAATAACCCTGCAATAAAGCGCGCTCTCGGCGGAAAGCTGGCGCATGCCGCGTTCCGGATAGGACTCAACTGCGTAAGGAACCCTCTCGCCCAAAAGTCTAACGCGGGTAAAACTCTCCAAATGCTCGTACGCCCTCTGCGTTTGCCCTGCGGCAAAAGCGCCGCGAAGCGCGTAAAGGGTGACTCTGTCCCAAAAGGTTTTATCCCCGCTTATCGTCAAAACCCCGTTCTTAGTCCAAAGCTTGTCGGAGAAAAGAGCGTCTATGGTACCCTGGGAGCGCTCCGTTATCCCCGCGCATAGGGGTATGCATATCCACGCCCTCAGCCTGTCGTTGCCGTCGTAGTAGCGATAGGTCTCAAAACCCTCTACATTTGTGGAAAAATACCGGTTTATGTTTTTGCGCAGTACATCTGCCCTGTCGAAGAACTCCACGCTCTTGGACTCGCCCAAGCCCAAATCCCGCGACAGGTACCCGGCGGAAACCAAAGCGTCGTAATAAAGGCTCGACGTGCATAAGTTGGCATCTCCAGCGGGAAATCTATTCTCGAGCTCGTCAGAATCGGACGCGACAACACCGTCCTTATTCAGCTTGCGCGCGCAATATTCCAGAGTCCATTCTATCAGGGGCCAAAGTTTGCGGGCGGAGTCTTTGTCTCCGCGTGCAAGCGCGTATCTGGCAGCCCCGTAGGCTATCATGGCGGCGTCGCCCCTGTCCCCGGCGGAGTTCCAAGACCCCCTGCCCTCGGATATTATAGAGCTGGGAATGGGCTTGTACTGGGGGTTTGCATACCCGTAAAAGAGCCTGAACGAGTTCATCACAGACTCGTCCGCCCAATCGTACCCAAGAAACGCGAAAAACGGATTTGCATATTCGGCCTGGTCGTTTGCCCATATGGCCGCATAGAAAGACTCTCCCCCGGGAGAATGCATGGGCCCGCCGGCCGTATCAAAAATGCTCTCCGCCGCGCGTATTTTTGCGAAATCAAAAAACGTGTTTATCTCCCGATTTGGCGTCGAAAGAAGCAAATTTGAACGCATCTTCTCCACGAAGGCCCGTCTGTCTGCAAGCTCGGCGTCGAAGTCTATAGCTGGATCTTTTTCGGCCGCCTTGCGGCAGAAGAAAGCCGCGTCAAAACTCACGCTCTCACCCGGAGAGAGAGTCTTTGAAGGGCAGCTTAATATTCTGCCCTTAAAGACGTAGGCGCCGTAATATCCCTTCTTGGGGTCGGTGCTAAGCGAGGTTTCAAAGCTTGGGACGTTTATCTCAAGAGGTTTTTCCGTTATGTTCTTTATTGTATAGCGCTCGCAGTATAGCGCCTTGGAGGGCGAGACCAGCATTTGCCTGCAAATTTCCACGACGGGATCTTTCGTCTCATAGTCCATGGCGTTTCTTATCCCGAATACGCTGCGCACGCCCAAGACACCGTCGTACGAAACCTCCATAACGCGCTCCCCGCCGAGGCTCCTGCCCTTGCCTCTCGATTTTATGTCTATCAGCGAGCATATGTCGGCGCCCGAGCGCAATATTAGGCTTGCGTGGGTATCCTCGGGCAGGGTGCGCAGCATGGGATATATGAATGAACGCTCGAAGTCGAAAGAGCCGTCCTTTCCGACTCCGTATCTTAAAACCGCAGACATCATCTTGCCCGACATTTCAATATTGTCGGCATGAGGCAGCGATCCGCCTTCTTGCGGGCGCCAAATTATCCCGCGGGAGTCCTCCGACAAGACCCAGCGGTTCCGCATTTCCCCCTCAGAAGTCGACGCCTCCGCCACAGCCAAAAACCCAAGATACAATAAAATAAAAAACTTCTTCATAATTTTTTATTGGCATTTTAACCGCATTAAAAATTCTTTCGAGATTTTTCTCCAGAAGATTGAATTTTTCCCATATTCCCTCTTATGCAGACCCAGACAAAACGCGCACCTATAAATAACCGAGCAGGCAAAATATCTGCGCCGACCCTCTGTTTGAGCGCATAAGAGGCTGTCTGCGCAAAAAACAAGGACAAAATGGCAATTATACTCTGGCTAATATCAAAGATCCCGCCCGTTTATAATCTTCAGGAATCCAGGCAGTATCTTTGCGGCTTTCGCCTCTCCGATTCCAGGAAGATTAAGGGCATCCTGGGCCGTGCGCGGTTTTGAGACCGCAAGCGCCGCGAGCGTCTTGTTGGAGAATATTTGATATAATTTCACCCTGCGCACAGCGGCCATTTTAGCCCTGTGAGCGGCGAGACGTTCGTAGAGAAGCCTGTCTTCCGGGGAGAGATTCTCGGGATCAAAACCGTCTGCCTGCCCGGCCGGAGCAGCGCTCCTCGAAGATTTTAGACGCTTTTTACCCTCCTTCTTTTCGTGGGGCGCTTTTAAAAGCCCGCGCGGAAAATCTACGGGGCAATCGTCAGTGCGGGAGAGCATGAATTCCGCCCCCGGCCTGGTGATTCCCAAAAGCGGATATTCCCCCTTTTCTATGTACGCCAGATCGGCGTCTATAAGGCGGCTAATGAGCTCCCTTACGAAATTTCCGCCGCAATGTTTTAAAATTCCGAAAGTGGAAAGCCCGTTTAAACCGGCCGAGGCAATCTTGGCATCGCGGCTGCCTACAAGGCACAACGCCACCTTCTCCCTCCCGAAACGCGGGCGCCAAACGAGGGGATCCGCCGTCTTATACGACATTCTCGCTATGCCGCTTAAGGCCTTGCGCACTATAGTCAGCTCCGTTTCAGAAAGCTGTGCGGCGGCGGGCGAGGAAATTCGCCTAAGACATTCGTCGCAGACTCCGCAAGAGCCGTACCCCGTCTGCCCGAAATACTCAAGTATCCATTTTTGCCTGCAACCGCGCGAATACGCAAACTCGAGGACGTCCTTTAAGCGGGCTTCGTCGCGGCGGCGCTTCTCCTCCAATAGACCCTCGGGAAAGACGATGTCGCGCGCGGAAATATCTGGGTTCATAATCCTTGTCGCCCTCGCGCGAACGCCCCCGATGTCGAAACGCTCTATGTACCCGTGCTTCCGCAGCAGCGATATGCCCGCGGAAACTCCCATCGTGCTCGCAGCAGTCTTGGGCACTCCCGCCTTGAGCATGGCCTCGGAAATATCCTCAAGGCTCATGACAGACACCCCGTCCTCCCCGGCGTTTTTGCGCAGAATTTTATACACAGCCCTGATGGAATCCAGCTTGGGGTTTGCCCCCTCTATGAAAAACTCCTGCACGCGCTTGTCGGCGTAGGAAAAGAGTATCTCGCATTTAGAGGCGTTGCCGTCGCGCCCCGCCCTGCCCGCCTCCTGATAGTAGGCCTCTATGCTGCCGGGAATCTCGTAATGGCATACGAAACGTATGTCGGGCCTGTCTATGCCCATTCCAAACGCGTTTGTGGCCACCGCTATGTCGGCAAGGCCTGACATGAACTTTTCCTGGTTTAAATCCCTCTGTGCCGGCGTCATGCCGGCATGGTAGGATACAAAATTTATGCCCGTCCCCTCAAGATTGGCGGAGAGTTTTTCCACGCTCTTGCGCGTGGCGCAATAGATGATTCCGGTCTTGAAATCCCTCGCAAGAGCGGTGATTTTTCCAAGTTTATCTCCCACGCCCCCCACTTCGCTTATGTTCATGCTCAGATTCGGGCGCTCAAAACCCGATATGAACACCTCGGGAGAGCGCATCTTCAACTGCGAGAGTATGTCCTCTTTTACGTCGGGAGTTGCCGTGGCGGTAAACGCCGCCCGCTGGGGGTTGCCGAGCTTTTCTATGGCCGAGTCCAGACGGGTGTAGTCGGGCCTGAAATCGTGCCCCCACTGGCTTATGCAATGGGCCTCGTCTATGGCAAAAAGCGATATCTTAAGTTTTTTTAAGGCGTTTATAAACCTGTCCGACCTAAACCTTTCCGGGGCCACGTAAAGCAGCTTTAGAGAGCCCCTTTCAAGCGCGGCAAATACACTCCTCCTCTCCTCCAAGGACTGCACGCTGTTTATGCACCCGCAAGGTATGCTGCGCGCCTGAAGGCTCTCGACCTGGTCCTTCATAAGGGCAATCAGAGGGCTTACAACTATGGTAAGGCCGTCCGAAACAAGCGCCGGAAGCTGGTAGCAAAGGCTTTTGCCCCCGCCGGTGGGCATTATCGCCAGGGTGTCCCGCCCGGAAAGCACCGAGTTTATAACACGCTCCTGCGCGGGTTTGAAATTTTCAAATCCGAAATATTTTTTCAAGGCCTCCTTAAGTCGCGCGTCGGGCATTTTTTTATTCTCCTACAACAAACCCCGTAACCTTCAAACAAAAAAACGCCCGCGCTATCGCAAAGAATAAAAATACGGGCAAAATCGGAAGGGGAAAAAGCCTGTCTACTCCCGTCGGTCAGAATTTTTCCGGAGCTTTATAGGGCAGGAAGTCCGCGGCATACATCTTCGGGACAAACGCCCTTACAAAGACGCCATCTTCCCTATCCTTGCGCTCTGAAACCTTTGAGATGCGGTACAACAGGGAAAGCTCCTTGTGGCATTTGTGCGGCAGGAAAAGCTCCATCGCCTCCGAACGCCCCGAGGAAAGATCCTCCAGTGCGCTTACAAGAGCCCCGAAACCCTCCCGGGTCTTGACGCTTATTCTAACCGCCGAAGGGCAGGCAATATTCAGGGCCGCACCGTCGGCCCCTTCAAGAGGGGGCAGATCGCACTTGTTAAATACGGTCAGCACAGGCTTTGAATCTGCCCCAAGCTCCTTAAGCACGCCAAGGGTTGTCCGCATATGATCGGGGGCTTCCGGATTTGAAGCGTCCACCACATGGACTATGAAATCCGCATTAAGAGCCTCCTCCAACGTTGATTTGAAAGAGTCCACAAGGGAATGCGGCAGCGCGCGGACAAAGCCCACGGTGTCAGTCAGCAGCAAGTCCCCGCCCGAAGGCAGGGAAAATTTGCGCGTCGTGGGGTCGAGGGTGGCAAACAGCTTGTCGGCCACAAGGGCGTCGGACTCCGCAAGGGCGTTTAGAAGGGAGGATTTACCCGCGTTTGTGTAGCCCACTATGGCCGCGGACGGCGTCTGAGAACGCTCCCTGCGCCTGCGCTGCATGCTCCTTGAATTCTTGACGAGCTCAAGCCTGCTTTTTAGGCGGGCAATCTTAAGGCGCACCAGGCGCTGGTCGAGCTCGAGCTGGCTCTCGCCTCCGCCCCTCTGGGTCACGCCGCCGCCGCGCTGGCGGTCCAGATGCGTCCACGCCCGCTTCAGTCTGGGAAGCGAATATTCCAAACGGGCCAGCTCCACCTGAAGCCTCGCCTCTTTCGTTTGCGCACGCGCTGCGAAGATGTCGAGTATAATCTCCTGCCTGTCGACGGCGCAAAGCCCGCTCGAAGACTCCCAGTTGCGCTGCTGCGCCGGAGAAAGCGGATTGTCGAAAACTATGCACTCCGCGCCGAGCGTTCTCGCACGGGAAACTATGCTTTCAAACTTGCCCTTCCCCACGAGATATTGCGGGCTGTAGACAAAGTTGCGCACTATCATCTTGTCAACGACGTCAAGCCCCGTGTTGGAAACGAGCTGCTCCAGCTCGTCTATAAGAGAATTTACCTTGCGCTCGTCGTCGGAACGCGCACATAAGCCCACCAACAACGCGCGCGGGCGCCCCGCATTTTCGGGAAAAGGTTGCTCGCTCAAATGATATGCTCCTCCATTGCCCTTAATTTTCCACAACGCCTCTTTGAAATCAACAAAAAGATAATGTTTTTCCATTGTTGACTTCGCCCGTAGGCATTGAAATATTTTCCCTCCGATGCCATCGACATACTTCATCTGCTCCGACGACGACTACCTCTGCGCAAACGCCGCAAGGGAGATCTTCGAGCGCCTTTGCGCCGACGTAAACGACGACATGTCTAAGGAGATAATAGACTGCTCCGCCTCAAACGCCGGCGAGGTGTCTGCGGCTTGCAACAGGGCCATAGAGGGGGCGTCTACGATGTCGCTTTTCGGGGGGAAAAAGGTTGTGTGGATGCGCGGCGCAAATTTCTTCTCCGACTCGCGGGCGGCGAAGTCAGAGGATGGGAAAAAGGCGATATCCGCGCTTATAGATTTCCTCGAGAAGCTGGACGAAAGCGTCGCAAACGTGGTGATAAGCGCCTCTCCCGTGGACAGGCGCGGGGCGCTGTTCAAACGCCTGAAGGGTTTTGCCCAATGCACGGATTTTAAGGTCGACGACTCCGCCCAGGCGGCCGCAGAACTTCTTGAGATGAAGTCCAAGGAGCTAAACGTAAGCTTCGAGCCCGGAGCCGCGGAAACCCTGCTATCCATAGTTGCGGGGAATCCTCGCATGGCTGCCGAAGAGCTTGAAAAGCTCGCCGCGTATGTGGGTTTCGGCGGGGGAAGGATATCGCAAAAGGACGTTGTGGAGATGGTTCCGGTATTCGGGGAGGGAGATTTCTTCGAGATAGCGGAGGCGTTCTATTCGGGCGATCTCGACACCGCGCTAAAGAGTCTTCGCAGGTATTTCTTCACGAACAAGAACGCCTCTGCAAGGCCGATAATAAGCGTTTTGCAGAAACAAAACGCGCTGCTTATACAGATAAGGGCGCTGATGGAGGACGGCGTGGCAAGAAAGTCGGAAGCGGGCATAAGGAAGGCGGAGATGGAAAATCTGGCGCAGAAGTATGCCGACATTTTCGGAGACTATTCCCAGAAAAGCTCCTACTGCCTCTTTTCGCAAAACGCATGGTACGCCGGAGCCAAGCTCGCCCCCATAGCAGCGCGCATAAGCCTCAAGAAGCTGATGCTGTTCCAGACGCTTACGGCGCGCAGTTTCGGAGAGCTCATATCGCGCCCGGGAGAAGACGAATCCGTAATGAGAGACCTGTTCGTGCGCTGCCTTTCGGCGTCTTAACGCGCAGTTTTTACGCCCGAGAATGGGGATAGATTTTTCTTGAAAGAACAAAGCCCCTAAGTAACATTCGAGAAATTTTATAAATCCAAAAACATTTCAATAGACATAAAGACAAGGAATACGATATGCCCGGAGTAGGAAAACTTTTAAAACAGGCGCAAAAGATGCAAAAAGCCATGGAGAATATCCAGGCGGAACTCGAGCAGCAGATTATAGAGCATTCGGCTGGCGGCGGCGCGGTAAAAGTGACCGTCAACGGACAGGGCGCGCTCAAAGGCCTGAAATTGGACCCGGAATTTTTGAAGGAGGACGCCTCCGTCGTGGAGGAGACCGTGCTGGCCGCAATCAACGAGGCTGTCGGCATGGCCAAGAAAAAGAGCGAGGACGAGATGGGCAAAATCACCGGCGGATTCTCAATTCCCGGCCTTATCTAACAGAGCGTGGGCGAACATTTTGAAAAGCTTAAAAACGCGCTAAAGAAGCTGCCCGGGCTCGGGCACAGAAGCGCGGAACGCATAGCTTTACACCTGACGGTGGAAAATCCGTCCGCCGCGAGGGAGTTTCTGCGAACCCTATCGGAGGCGCTCGAGAGCGTGACGCCCTGCCCCCTTTGCAAAGGGGTGTCTGAAAACGGCGAGCTTTGCTCCATATGCGCGGATTCCTCGCGCGCAAACGGCGCGCTTTGCGTTGTGGAGCGGGCAAGCGACATAGCCGCAATAGAGCGTTCGGGGGCGTGGAGGGGCAGATACCATGTATTGGGGGGCAAGTTGTCTCCGCTCAGAAAGATAGGCCCCGAGGCGCTCAATTTGGCCTCTCTGGAGGAAAGGCTGTCGGGTGACGAAAATATCGGCGAGATAATCCTGGCCCTGTCCAACGACATTGAGGCAGAGGCGACCTGCCACTATATACAAACCAAAATAGTTGCCGACAAACCTGTGGGGATTACCCGCATAGGATTCGGATTGCCCAGCGGCAGCCAGCTCGGGTTTGCGGATCCCACAACCATAAAAAGCGCCCTTGAGGCGAGAAGAAAACTATCGTAGCGCATGTCAAAGCCGGGGAGAATTATTTTATGCGTATGCACGGCGGCTCTGTTTTTCTGCGCGCGCATTTTTGCCGCAGAAACGCCAGGCTCGCCTTTGCCCGAAACACGCGACGCAAAATCCAGCGCCGCCAAGAACGACATATCCTTCACCGATTCCGTAATATTGGGGTTTGTCGAAGGAATAACGGAGTTTCTGCCCGTATCGTCGACAGGGCATCTCATTATAACCAACCATTTTTTGGGGTTAAATGCGGACACGCCCTTGACGAACTCGTCAGGGGAAACCGTATACATAATCCAAGATGGCGAGAAAAAGCCATATACGATAAATAACGCCGCGAATGCCTACTGCATAATAATACAGCTTGGAGCCATCGCGGCGGTGGCGTTTATTTATAGGAAGAGCCTGCTTAGAATGTTGAAGGGGCTTCTCGGGAAGGATCCGGCAGGGTTGAAGCTTTTGATAAACATTGTTGCGGCATTTATGCCGGCCGCCCTGATAGGAATTACTTTCAACGATTTAATAGAGAGCGTTCTATTCGGCGTTTACCCGGTGATATTCGCCCTGTTCGCGGGCGGCGTGCTGATGCTGTTTGCGCAGAAGTGGTACGACAATAAAAAAGCAGCCCACAATTCAATGGACACGGACATGTACGACATGTCCATAAAGCAGGCTTTGACGGTCGGCATTTTGCAGTGCGTTGCCATGTGGCCGGGGACGAGCAGATCCATGATGACGATACTCGGCGGTTATTTTGCCGGGCTTAAGCCCGCGCAGGCCGCGCAGTTCAGCTTTCTTTTGGGGCTTGTGACCCTGGGCGCGGCTTGCTTTTTCAAGATAGTCAAGGAGGGGGCAAACATATCGCAGGGCATATCGCTTGTGCCGCTGGCAGTCGGGCTTGCCGTTGCGTTTGTAAGCGCGGCGCTTTCCGTGAAATGGCTTGTGGCTTTCCTGACGAAGCACGGATTGGCCCCTTTTGCATGGTACAGGTTTGTTTTAGCCGCCCTGCTGCTTGCCCTGCTGGTTTTCTGATGCGATGAAAATCATAGACGCACACACGCACTTTTTCCCGAAGGAGACGATGCTTCCGACTCCGCAGTGCTGGGCAAAAGGGCGAGGGGAACTCCATTGGGTTGGGCTGTGCGCAGACAGGCCCGACGGCAAGAGGACCTTGCAGGGGTTTCCTACGGTTGAAAAATTCGTCTCCGACATGGACTTTGCCGGCGTTGAAATTGCCGTAATACAGGGCTGGTACTGGCAGAAGCCGGAATCGTGCAAAGAGTACAACCGCCTATTGAAGGCCGCCGTGAGGGGGCATGGGGACAGGCTGAAGATTTGCGCGAGCATACAGCCCAAAGACGTGGATTCATCGCTCGAAATAATAAAGAGCGCAAGATCGGAAGGTTTTTGCGGCATAGGGGAACTGCACGACGGCGTCCAGGGTTTCGACTACTTGTCCGACGGTTTCTCTCGGATAGCCGAAGCCGCCGCCGGTGAGAATCTGCCCATATGCCTGCACATAACCGGAGAAAGCGAGCGCGACTATCCCGGGAAAATCCCCACCCAAAACGCCGCTGCGCTTGCGGCCGCGCTCGCGCACCCTAACACAAAATTCATATTCGCCCACTGGGGCGGGGAAATTTTATTCGGCGGAGGGAAGAAGGCCTCCGCGGGCTTCGGGGAAAACATATTTTTCGACTCTGCGGCAACCCCCCTGCTCTACCCGAAAAATCCTGGAATATGGCAAAAAGCCGCAGAGGCAGACTCCCCCTTCCACGCGGCTCTATACGGTTCGGACTATCCCATACGCCTGTATCCAAAAAAGGGATCTGTGGAGGAGATGTCTAACATAGCAAGGGAAGCTAAGGACAATTTTTCGACGAATAATCCGGCTTACTTCTTTTACTCCAACGCCGCAAAACTCTTCCTCTAAAAACCGTGGCGGCCGCCTTTTTATAAAACGGGAAAATATCGATGCGCCCCGTTTAGGCGCAGGCGCCTATTGGGAATCTAAGCTGCGCTTATATTTGCGCACAGCTATTTATTGCCGGAGTTTGAATCGGCCGCGCGGCGGCTTATGGTAACAAGGTAAACTCCCAAGAATATCATGGCAGCGGAAAGCAGCTTTTGAAAAGTCAGCTCGTCGCCGAAAAACGCTATCGCCACCGCGCTCGATACAACGGGCTGTATATAGTTGTACATGCTCACCGTAGTCGGGCGCATGACGCGCAGCGCCATAGGTATCAGCAAATACGAGAGGAATGTTGCCCCGAATACGACATATCCCACGCAAAGCCAGTCCGAAGCGCCGAATCCGGAAAAAGTATCAGAGGAGAACAAATCGCCCGCAAGGAAGGGCGCGGTAATCAACGTGGCGTATAAAAACATCCACTTCATCATAGTGGCGCTGAAATATCTCTGTGTTATGGGCTTTGCCATGACGAAATATATCGAGTACAAAAGCCCGCTCGAAAGGACTATAGCGTCTCCAATAAGGCTCGCTCCGCCGTCTGAAGAGCCGCCGCCGCCCGCCCCCGCAACAAGCCACACCGCGCCCGACGCTCCAACCGCTACGCCAGCGGCTTTCTTGACGGTTATTGGCTCCCCCAGAACGAAGAACGCCAAAACCATGACAAATATGGGAGTCGCCGAAACTATGACGGAGGCGTCCAACGTCGATGTTGAGCTCAGCCCGAATATGAACGCGCCCTGGTTTAAAACAACCCCGAATAGCGAACAAAACACCAACAGGGCCAAATCTTTTTTAGAGGTCTTCTGACGCGGCAGAAATAGCGACAGAACCCAAAAGCACGCGCAGGCGCCCAACATTCTGGCAAAAGTAAGAGCCTCCGGGCTGATGCGCCCGGAGAGCAGATACTTCGATATCGGCGTATTTAAACCGAATATTATATTGGCCAGAAGTATGTAGGAATGTCCTTTGAGGCGCTCTGCCGTCATGCGAAACTACTGGCCGAGGGTAAATTCGGCCACCTTCCTTCTGGAGGAATCCGCGCTTTCGATAAACGCCTCGCCCTTGATGTCGGCATTTTGCGGAAGCGGATAGACGGAAACCTCAAACGGGAAACGGTCGCAAACTATCGTCTGCTTGGAGGGAGACGAAAGCTTTACGACAAACTTCTCGCCCGTCTGAAGCCCCGCGCCCTTCTCCATATAAGCATAAAGCGCGTCGGACCCGAAAGGCCCGCGTATGCGGTAGGCGGTGAAGTCCCCAAAAGTCTTGTCGGCCTTGTCAACCTCAACAATGGCCTTGCTCTTTATGGGCTCCATGGGCTTGAACACCTCGCTTTTCTCCGCCGGCACCCTTATCGCCACAAGGCCCTGCGCGGGAATGCTGACCTGCTTTTCGCCGAAGAACTCCAAAGACCTCAGGGCGGCGCCGTCGGCGTTGTAAAGCTGGCAGGGCTGGTCGGTCAATGCGCCCTCGAATGTCTTGGAAGTCGGGTCAAACTCCACCCGTGTCTTGAAGGGCTCGTTGGAATCGTTCAAAAGCAATACCCAGACGGCCTCCGGCGTGCGCGCGCAAAGGCTGCTGACAAAGACCGTATCGGGACGGACGGCTGTTTTGTCGAGTATCACGCGCGCGGGGCTCTCCCCGTAAACGGTTCCCGGCATGCCGAATATCCTGTCCATAAACCAGGCGTAGCCCTTCTGCCTCACATAGGGGAACTTCATGTTGCCCTTGGAGGCTATCTCAAACTGCGTCATCAGGTAGTCGAAACTCTGCGCGAACTGGCAGGGGGCATGATGGTAGTAGAAACTGGTCATGTCGGGCCCGCGGTACGGATACATCGGGTCGTGCATTACGTCTATGTAGTCTACAACATAGTAACCGAGGAAGTTCGAATATCTGCCAACGATGCAGTGGCGGGAGAAATTCTTCAAGACTTCGTCCCCGCAAGCATTGGCAACCGCGAGCATCTCGGGCGCAAAAGACGGCATCATGATATTCAGATGGTTCATCTCGTCGGCAATAAACGTACAGGGCTGCTCCATGGTTATGCCAATCCTAGCAACCTTCATGGCATCTACCTTCTTCTCAGGGATAACAAACTCATATGAGTTGGGTCCATTGTAGAGCATCTCCGGCTTGCCAAAGAAGTTTTTGTACGCCATACGCTCCTCAAAGCCAAGCTTGTATGGGT
>CALXLX010000025.1 GCA_944389315.1 uncultured Opitutales bacterium | reverse complement strand
ACTCTTGTGTCGCTTCGTATTTCATCTCTTTCATCATTCCTTTCAGTTCCTTTATATTCCTCATACATTCCTTTGCCGTTTGATGTTTCCTGTTCAGCAACTCGCATAACCTTTCCTTAAACTCGTAAGCCAACTTTATCGCGGGATTGTTCTCAAAAAACTTTTCCAATCGCTCAAGCTCTTCGGAGTTCAACCTATCTCCACGTTTTCGCAATGGGTAGGTCAGTTTCCTGTTCCATTTTACCTCTTCTTGTGCTTGTTTGCAAAACTCCATAAAGTGATACAAAACCAATCTTATAACGTGGAACCTGTCCGCCACTATTTTTGCTTTCGGAAAACACCGCCTTACTATGCTTCGGTAGCTGCTGCTTAAATCCATACACACAACTTTTACTCTATCTCTCCCCTTGTAGCTCATCAACTTGCTTTCCACTAAGTTGCGCGATTTGCCCTCTATCACATCGTATACCCTATGATGCGTTAAATCCGCTATCGTTGTTGCAAACTTGTAGCCCTTATGTATGGTATGTTCATCAATACCGATGATTGATGGACATTCATAACTTAGTTGCTCCTTGACCTTTAGTTCAAACCGTTCGTGGATTACTCTTTCCACCGTACTCTGTGATACCCTCAACCTTTTCGATATCTTCTTGTTCGTCGTTCCGTCAAGGTATTTGTCGATAATTTCATCCTTGGCGTTCTCCGATATCCGCTTGTTGCTCTTCAACCCCCGTATCGGCTCTCGATAAATTCTTCCGCATTTCTGACACCGGTATCGACGCGCCTTTATGATTACATCGTATATCCGCCCATCTATCGACGCTAATTTTGCTTTCCTGTAATAGTGGTCGTAAAATACAACCTTCTTATGCCCGCACCCGCGACAAGACGGTATACCGTCTTGTTTGTATTCTAACTTCGCAAAAAAGTCTCGACCATTTCGCCAACTTCGTATTACTCTATAAAAATTAAATA
The DNA here is from genome assembly GCA_944389315.1 of uncultured Opitutales bacterium. Lineage (GTDB taxonomy): Bacteria > Verrucomicrobiota > Verrucomicrobiia > Opitutales > Intestinicryptomonadaceae > CALXQW01. Next base: position 38,249 of record CALXLX010000025.1, on the reverse strand, counting down.
GCATCAGAGGCATTGTAGGACTTCCGTCCTCTTTGCCTCCCTTTTTTTCTTCTTCTACCCTCATTCCACAATCTTTGACGTAGAGCGATAAATTTCCGGCCCACCGCAAAGGCAATAACTCTTTTAAACATACTTTTGCCGCATATAGCCATGGATCAAACGGCAAAAACGCAGATATTTACAGCCTACGGCTTCCTCCTGAGAGAAACAATAATCGCCGAATAAACAGAGACAGATATTTCTCTAATAATAAATAATACGGACATTATCCCCTGCCCCAATCCTTTACTAAACATAAATATATATAAAATCGCCGATAGGGCGACAAAAGAGACCAGAAAACTCTTGGGATATTGAAAATATTTCACCAGAAGTATTTTTAATATGAGCGAAAAAATCAAAAGCGGAGAAATTGAAAAGGCCCAAACTAAAACTTCGAGACCGCAAGTCTCGTATCCAAAAGGCGACCACTCAAAGCAGGACCAGTAATAAAAGAGCGCGCAAAAATACGCATAAGAAGCCAGACCCGCAGATAAAATCAGGATAATATACTCGCCAAAAAATCGAATAGATCTCTTCATCTTGGAAAATTTTATGCTCCGCGAAATTCTATATCAATCAAAATTTAGCTGACCGCAGGGCATGCGGCGCTAAATGCCATATTTCACTCTACTATACCTATAGACGCGCGGATAAAAGGCTTGCTAAATATATGGGCATGCCTACGCTTAAAGAAGTATGCTTCCAAAACTTTTGGCCCTATTTATATTCCCGCTTTTATGTTCCAGCCTGTCGGGAAAAGAGGCAGGAGAAAAGGCCATTATAAACGAATGTATCCGCTCGGAAATCTCCGGCAATATGGGCAATACTCTTGCATTTGAAGCGATTGGAGACGGCTTGGAGATGAGAATTAGAAGCGAAGACGAGATAACCAGCATCTTGTTTTCCGTATTGGACGAACTGTTAAAAAGACAGGATATTCCGCTTAGTCTGCGCAAAGCAAAGATAAAACAATTTTCGGAGTTCATCATAAGGGGGGTGGATACATCAAAATTAAGGAAGCCTAAACCCGTAGATACCAATCTCGACGACAAATATGTAAGAATTTTATTCGAGGCTCTAAGGTCAGGGCCATTGTATTTTGACGAGGCTTATAATATGGCTCTCTCAAGATTTATAGAAAAAATCACCGAGATAAACTGCGGCTATTCAAGCCGTCTAAACAACCTATCCGAAAACGACCGCAATGCCCTGCTCAATTTATGGGAAAAACAGTATTTTGAAATGAAAAGGATTTCGCCGCCCTTACCGGCGGTTCCCAAAGAGGCTGTATCCTACGAGATGTTTTTAAAGGCCTGCAAAGACTTTGAAATTATTTACTACGGAGAGATGTGTTGGGACGGAGGAAGCATTCCCATAACATTAAGCAACGGAGTTAGAATATACACCGTATATCTTAAACAATCCTTGATAAAAGGGAAAAAACACACTCCTTCTACCATAGAAATCACAAGCAATTCGAGCAACTACTATGCTTCTGTGCCGCTTAAATTTCCTTCGGAAAACGCCCTCCTATTATCCTACGGCTATGACGAAAACAGGCTTTTCGATGCCTTAAAAGGCAAAGCGGTAAATCAAAAATGTTTGGATATGATGAAACATACACATAAATATTCCAAGGATCCAAATGTGAAAAAGCAGCTGGGCAGGCTCATTTCTTCACTGGAAAAATAATAAAACATACGAGAATCTATGAAAAACAAGCAAGACACCCCCGCGCAGAAGGCCCCGAACTTAAACGGATTAAAGGAGATCTCAACAGACAAGACGTTCATGCTCATAGAGCCCGGAAACCTCGTTCTTTTAACGACTCGGGACAATTCAAAGAACAATGTCATGGCATTAAGTTGGATTATGCCGATGGATTTCGCCGCGAGGTTCGCTCTTGTGACTGGCAGTTGGAACTACTCGTGCAGGGCTCTTGAGAAGACACGCCAATGCGTCCTCGCCATTCCTCCGGCAGGCATATTGAAAAAAGCCGTATCCACGGGAAATCTGGACGGAGGCGAGGTTGACGATAAATTCGCCGAATGCGGCCTGACGCCGCTGCCCGCCCGCGATGTATGCGCGCCGCTCGTGGCAGAATGCATAGCGAATATCGAATGCAAGATTGTAGACAGAATTAAGAAGCACGACATATTTATTTTACAGGGGATTACCGCATGGCTGAACCCGAAATTGCGCAAGGCAAAACGCGTTCATGCCGTCGGCAACGGAACTTTTATCGAGGACGGAAGGACGATTAACCTGAAAAAATTCATGCTGAAGCGCCCGGATATAGAAGACTTGTAATCCCTCCGCACTCCAAGAAAAGAAGCGGGCGGGATAAATCCACAGTCTGAAACATAGCCGGCGCTATTTAGCCCATTGCCCGCCCTACCCCTCCTTAATCAAACCTGATTAAGTGCGGTAGATAACACGTCTGCGTTGAAATAAAAAATGTGCGGGGAAAAAGCTCCCCCCGCACATTAGAATGGCAAAAGAGCCTCAAAAAGGCATTACTTTATAGTGCTTAAAAAGTGCTTAGCCCAGATGTTGTCCGGATTGAGTTTAAGGGCTGTTTGAATTTCAGCTTTTGCGGTGGTGGAATCGCCCCTGGCAAGCGCGGAAAGCCCAAGCAAAAGCCTGTTGCGGGAGTCGCGCTTGGCTTTCAGGCTCTGCTCTCCGAATTTAGAGAAGAAGTCCAGTCGGCCGTCCCTTTCAATGAGCCCGCGGGCGCCCTTTTCGAGAGCGGCGGCGCATTTATCGGCCTCGGCCTTTCTGCCGAGTTTAGACCAGGAAAGAGCCTTGTAGAAATTCAAGATGTCGGCGTCTCCCCTGTCGGAAAACTCTGTCACGCGCTTGTAGAGAGCCAGGGCCTCAGCCTTTTTGCCGGTCTCATCGAGCACGGAGGCCTCGTAGAATATCGACTGCGGCAAAGACCCGCCGTCGGCCGGCCTGCCGACCTCAAGATTCCTAGGATAAGTTCCGCCGAGCCTGAAAAGCTCCAAGGCTCCGCCAAAATCCTTAGCCTTGAGTTTCTCAAGCCCGCCAAGCAGGCAGGCGTCCACGAAAGTATCGTGTATCTGTCCGCCCCCCTCCCATACTCTGAAATGGCGCTTTTTGAGAATGTCCAACGCGCGGGAATATTGCCCGTCTACTATATAAAGCTCTATCTGGCGGGCAATGGCGTCGTCCCGTTTTGCCACGGCGGCAGAATTCTTCTCGAGAAGAGCAAGCCTCTCTTTTGCGGGCTTGCCGGCAGCCTCGTACAATTTGTCGAGCTCAAAATAAGCCCTCGGATTATCAGGAAGAACCTTTATGGAGTGTTCGTAGGCGGATATTGCCTCGCCAAGCTTTCCGAGCCTGCCGAGGGCAAAGCCTATGTTTCGCCAGGCAATTCCAAGGCCGTCGTCTATGGAGACGGCTTTGCGCCAATGGGCAAGGCCGTCGGCCTTTCTATCGGAAAAATATAAAAGATTGCCCAGATAGTAATGGGCTTTGGCATCCGACGAGTTAGCCTCCAAGGCGGCGTTTAAAATGTCTATTTCCTCCGCGCGGAATGGGAAACAATAATCCGCAGGAGCGGCGGAAGCCGCGGCGAAAGAATCTTTAGCGCCGGCGTCCGACAGCCGCATCTTGCAGTAGCCTATGTAATAATTCACCAATGGCGAGAGACTCCCAGATTCACCAATGGCATCGGCATATGAAATGAGCACATCCTGCGCCTCTCTAAAAGCCCCCGCTCCCATATAAAAACAGGCGGTTTCCAATGCGTTTTGAAGGGGATTTCCCATGCGGGAAATGTCCCCGAACGGCGGATCATCGTCTAAAAATGCGCGTTCCGAAGCGGCGAAGAAATCGATGGAATCTATTTTCAAAGCGTTGTCCAACACCTCCTCCGCAGCGGAGTTCTCCCCCAGTTTTCTCAAAATTAACGCCTTCATGGCCATGGCCTTGACGTTCTTTGAGTTGTACTGCAAAGACTTGTCCGCAAGCTCCAAAGCCTCCCTGTATTTGCCCTCTCTGCAGGCTATTTGCGCCAAAGCGAAGAAAGCTGGAGCCTTGAACTCTGCCCGCCAGGTGGATTTCCAATAGTTGTCTTTCGCCTCTTTTGTCCTTCCAGTCCTGTCCTGAAGAACGGCCAGATAGTACAGAGGCTCAACGTCCTTGGCGTTGGTGTAATTGCGCGTAAGGCGCCCGGCGGCGGCCTTAAGGTACTTTTCCGCCTCGGCGTAGCGATGCTGTTTCAGGGTCCTCAAGCCCATTGCGGTATTTGTTCTGGCGTCGCCCGGATCCCTGCGCAAGGCCTCGGCGTAGTAATCCTCCGGATTTAGCGTGGCGTTGTGGAACTGCTCTATGCGAAGCCCGGCCAAATACAGCTCCTCTACCGTCTTATATCCCTTGGGATCTGACGGAGGCACAACAGTCTCGGGCTTAGGTTCTCGCTTCAAGGGAAGCTCCGCGTAAGAGACAAGCTCAACGCCGTTCCCGTCCAAAAGCGATACGGAAAAATCTTCAGTTTTGTCGGAGGGAATAACGTTTATATCCCTCATGTAAGGCTTAACGGGAGAAATATCCACAGTCTCCTCGAAGAACAGCGCGCCGTTTTTCAACACGCGCACTTTCGCCCCCGAAAATTTAGCCGACGCGTTAAAGCCGACAAACAACTTTTCCGGAGACCTGCGCTCCAAGTTGACAGCGGCCTCCACCGTGGCGTTCTTAACCCCGCCTATCTTAGTTACGGGATACCAATACTGTTTGAACTCGCGCATCTCTCCGGGATTTATCCAGCTGTAATCGGGCTGGTTGTCGGAAAAGGCGCCTACCATAAGCTCGAGATAGTCCCCGTCGTAATCTGTGAGCATATTGCGCCACATTCTGGCGGAATCGCAATTCCCCCACAAAAAGAACTTCTTGCCGTTTACAACATGGTGGTTCGCAACATGGACGGTTCCAGCATCCGCGCCGAAATCGTACCCGGCGAGAAAATCGTCGTCAAAATTCCATGCGAATATAGAGCATGCTTTGGGGTAATTCTTCCACATGGTCATGTCCATTCCGTTGCAGTCCATATCGCCGTATCTGGACTTGCCCACGGGCCACTCTATAAATTCGTTTTTCGCATGCTGGGTGCCAAACTGCGTCCTGGGAGGAAATATAACCTTGTAGTTATCGTTGCAATGCACCGAAACATTGGCCCAATAGAGCATGGATTGCAAAAACGGAGTATTGTTGAATATTCTCACCGTAGCCTCCACATAGGAGCGCCCGGGCCTTACCGTCAGGCCTATTATCCATTTCAATCTATGGCGAAGCTCCGTCTCGCCTATCCATACGGTTGCGCTTCCGTCGGAGTTCTTTTCAACCCTGTAGTCTACCGGCAGCTGCGTAGACGCCCTATGGTGGTGCGGAATATTCCACTCCACCCCGCCCGACATCCACGCGCCAATCATGCCTATCAGCGCGGGTTTTACAACATGCTGCCTATAGAAGAAATCGTACGAGGTCTCCTTGTCCGTAGCCGACAGTATTCTGCCGCCCAGCTCCGGAGAGACGCACAAGCTTGTGTATTCGTTTTCCAGCGAAACGGCCTTATACGCCCTGTCTGTCTTTGTATCTGTAAGGACGTCGTACATCGGATACGGATACACGTGGCCGGCCGCACCCTGATATGTGCGCCCCGTAAAAAAGAAGGGGTTTTTATCCGCCGGAGCTATCTCGTAGGTGGGCATGACTATGGGTTCGTCCCTGACGGAAACTCCACCCCATGAAATTTCCGCAGCAACAAGCGCTCCAACCACGAAAGCCAATCTTTTTAATTTTATACGCATCTCCTATATTCTCCCCGTTTTATTGTTGACATGAAAATTGCCTATTCTTTCCAACGCGAAGCACGCGCGGACTTCCTGACGACGGTATCAGCGACAAACATCCCCCCATACAATCACCCCGAAATCGTTTCTTCTTAAATAAAAGATTCCCGCATGCGTCAATAAAATTTCCATTCCAAACCTTTGATAATGAACATTTGTCAAATATATGAAAAAAGCCCGCATTGCTGCGGGCTACAAAGAGTTTGAACTTATAGATTCACCAGGCTGTTACTCGGCGTCGTCCGAAGACGTGGCCCCGTCGGCATTGGCGTCCGATATTTTATCTAACCCCTTGTCTACAATATAGTCGTAAAGAGTCTTAGAAGTGTACCTGGACGATATAACCCTGCCGCTCTCCTTATCGATAACCAAGACGCACAGTTCTATATCTCCCGTTAGCTTGCCCCTGCCCTTTACGCGCGATGTTCCCCCTCCCACATACATCCAGCCGGATTTAAGCCTCGTGCTCGACGTTTCATACTCGCAAGAAGCAGACTTCTGGTATTTATACGGCTCCCTTGCGGAAATCGTCTTCTCCTCGCGGGAAACATTCACGCTGGATTCGTTCTGGAGGAAGGTAAGTATGTAAAAATCCCCGTTTCCGGAAACCTGAACGTCGAACTTCTTTGAAAGGTTCGTGGTTTTAATCGTCTTGGTCTCCACCCCGAATGTCTTGCGCTGGCTCTTTGTGCTCTGTTTCTTATCCACCTTAATGTTTATGGAGGCGGTTTGGGCAAACGAAGGGGCACTTATGAAAAGTGTCGCCAACGCAAAAATCATACCGATAAAGTTTTTTATTCTCATAGCTTTCATTTTTTATTTTCCCATCAAGTTAATTGCAACCTTCGTTGCAAAATTTAAAATGATAATTTGTCCGTATGTCAAGAATCTATATGCGCACGCCGTAAAAATAATTCGCCTGTATTTAGATAAAAAACATCGCCTGCACTATAATAGTACGAATAAAGCAGGCGCAATATTACACTATTTTAAATATTTTTAGATTCTCGCCCGGATTCCCCAAACCCGACGGTTTTATCCACCACATAAAGGGGCCTGCCCCTTACCTCTGTGCATATCCTGCCTATATACTCCCCGAAGATTCCCAAGGCTATAAGCTGCACGGAACCGAAGAACAATATGGAGACAATCAAAGACGCATACCCGGGAACGTCCACCCCGCGTACTATGGTTCTAACGACTATATAAAACGCATACGCCAAAGACAGCAGAGCCGTACATGAGCCGACATATGTCCATATTCTAAGGGGCAGCGTTGTACCGGCGGTTATGCCGTCGAGCGCGAAGTTCCACAATTTCCAATAGTCCCACTTTGTCCTGCCCGAGGCCCTCGGAGGCCTCACGTACTCCACCACGCAGGTTCTAAAGCCCACCCAATTGAAAAGCCCTTTCATAAACACGGACCTTTCCCTCAGCGACATCAGCGCATTTACGACCTTCCTGCTTATCAGGCGGAAATCTCCGGCATTGTACGGCATGCTCCTGTCGGAAACCGCGTTGTAGAACTTGTAGAAAAGTTCAGAGGTCTTGCGCTTAAGATAGGAATCCGAATCCCTGTTGGACCGAACCGCGCATACAACCTCGTAGCCCTCGCGCCATTTTGCCACGAATTTCTCAATGAGCTCCGGCGGATCCTGCAGATCGGCATCCATGGGAATCGCGCAGCAGCCGGAACAATATTTAAGGCCGGCTATCAGAGAGGCGTCCTTCCCAAAATTCCTTGAAAAAGTTATGTATTTTACCCTCGGGTCTGATTGCGAATATTTATGCAATATCTCGCCAGTAGCGTCGGTGCTACCGTCGTCTATACATACAATCTCAAACGAGTACTCCTTCAACGCCTCCGAAGCCGCCACGGCAAATAGCCTGCGGAAAAATTCGTCGAGGACTTCAGCCTCATTGTAGACGGGAACTATTATCGATATGTCCGGCATAAGGCAATTCAAGCGTTTCTTTTCCCATATAAGGATCGACAGCCTCGGCAGTCAAACGAATTTTGTCCTTTTATCGCCTCCGCGCGGCGGAGCCCCGGCAGCGCAAATATATAGAGCGTTTCGTTTTGCTTGGCAAAGCGCGTGTTGTGCACACTGAAACCCTTCAATTGGAGACGAGCTTTAGCCTGACAAATACCGACTCCCCGGAATAAGAATCTGCTACCGACGCTTTAAAATATACATACTGCGCATCCGAAGCAATCTCCTCTATCTGGGCCCCCGCGTCCCTCCAAGTTTTCATGTCAGACGAAAATTGTATGGAAAAAGAGACATTCTCCACATATGCGGCTACCCTGTAGAAGAAGTCTATTTTGCCGTTTCCGCGGAGCATCTCAAAGCCTCCGCCCTTCGCCGAGCTTAAGGTAGAGTCCAATTTAAAGGCGTACCTTGCCAGATTAGTCTCGCCGGAGGGAGCGGAGGCCCCAGACGGAAGCGCATCTTTGCCGGAGAGCCCTTCGTCCATGGCCCATGCGTCGTACGAAATCTTGCCTTCGGATGCCGAATCTGTTTGGGCGTATATCTTAACCCAGTCGACGTCCATGCTCGTGCCGTCTATCTCGTCGGTCACCGCACCGGCGAACTCAGCGATTGCCGCGCTCAGATATACGGGGCTGGCCGTGTCGCATATGCCGGCGCTTGCGCCGCTGTACCCAGTGTTTTCAACCCTGCGGATGGGCTTGTCGTCGAAATAATAAACGAGCTCGTCCTCGTTCCACTCCAGGCCGTAGACATGGTACTCCGATGCGAAATTATACCTGTCGCTGGGGAAAGCCTCGGAGCGCGAAGCCAACAGTTTCCATTCGTTCTCGTCCTCGTCGAAATATTCGAGAATGTAATCCTGCAGATATTTCACATAAGCCGACACAGAACTGTCGTGCCAGCCGGTCACAATCTGAATGCAATCCGTAGACACCTTTTGGGGAAGCTCCACCTCAAACCATTTCTCGCCGGCCCCCCTTTGCGAGCACCAGCTCGTGCCAATCTTTCCGTCGACAGCGTTCGACGGGCTATATAGAGGATCCTCATCGTCGTAAGTGCCGCTCGCCTTCGCCGAAGCCCCTTTTGCCGCATTCACCGCGTTTGGGAACTTCGACGAGGAATCTATGTACGCGCTCGGATAGCCGTCCGAATGAGTCTTGTAGATTCTAAACTCCCTTATATGAAAATGCTCCTGGGTCTCAGCCCTGAGCCTGAACCTGCGCGCCTCAACGGGAGTGTAAAAGTGGTGTATGCCCGCCGTATTCGGGAAGGGAAGCCACTGCCCGGAGGCGCTGTCGTAATACTGTATCTGAAAGTTGCCGATGAAGTCGTTATTCTGCGAGCCGCCCCACCCCGTATAGGTCTGGACGCATTTTATGAGGGTCGGAGCGTCCAGAGACACTTCCAGCCATTTGTCGCCCACCGTATTGCTGGTCCAATCCGTATTGCGGTTGTTGTCTACGGCGTTGGATGGGCTGTAAAGCGCGTTTGCATCGTCGTAAGTGCCGCTCGCGGAAACAGGCCTCTTGTAGGCGTAGTTTGACAATGACGGAAACTTTGAGGAATAGTCTGATATCTTCGGATCCTGGTATCCGGAGGCGCTGTCTCCGAACACCCTGATCTCTCTGAGATGAAAATATTTATAAGGCCCCCTAAGAAAGCGTATCTTGCTGGCGAGAACTCCGTTTACGCATTCAAATGAAGCCCAGGGTGCAAAATGCTCCGAGTCGGAAATTTCAAATGCCTTGCTGGAGGCTGAATGTCCGGATGTCCCGTCCGGCCTGGTGAAGGTATCGCTCCAATTGTGAAGGTTTGTGTTGACCTCGCTGGGATAATGCCCCTCGTTTATGTCTATCTCGTAGCGCATCTTGTCTTCTGGAATGGTTCCAGTAGTTATCAGCCAGAACGAGTTGTTCGTTCCCGTGGCCGCGGAGTATTTGTACCTCGCCTCGTAATATCCGTAGAGGAATTTGCGCTTAGTCCACATGCTTGCGCTTGTCCAATCCTGCCCGCCGCGCGTCTCCTTTTTATTCATGAGCTTCAGCACGCCGTTTTCGACCGTAGCGTTCTCGCGCCAGCGGCTGCACAATATATGGCTGTTTGAGCCGTTTTGAAAGTTCCATCGGGCGTCCAGATCTGCGTTGTCGGCGTCAAAATCGTCGAAAAACACTATGCGCCACTCCTTCCCGGATGGAGGATCCCCATAGAGGCCCCCTGCTGCAGAAAATAGGAGCGCCAAAATTATAAAAAATATACTGGTGCGGTACATCGTATGCGGGGTAATTGATAGTTATCTCCATTATCCATTGAACGCGCCTTTGGTCAAACACAAATCCGCATAAAATAGGGGCGGGAGGGGATATTAAAACTTGACGCGGGGACGCGCATATACAAACTGTCCAAATTTAACGCACTCCCTGGTGGTGTAATGGTAGCACAGAAGATTTTGGTTCTTTTAGTCGGAGTTCGAATCTCTGCCGGGGAACGCGCGGTTTATTGCGGCGCGCGGCTGTTTTATTTGTCGGGGCGTTTTTGTCCGTTGTTTTCAAACGGTAATTTTTAAATCATAAGGGTATCATGCTTTCAAAAGAGGAGATTTTAAAGGCTCTCAGGGCCGTAAACTATCCGGGGTACGACAGGGATATCACCGCGTTCGGAATGGTAAAATACGTCAAATGCGACGGCGACAAAGCCGATGTTCGCATATACACCGGGACGAACAAATCGCACGACGCCGAGATCCTCAAGGCCGCGCAGGAGGTTTTAAACAAGGCATTTCCCGACTGCGAGATATCCGTCATGATGCTCGCCGAAGATCCCGCGAAGGCCAACGCGCCAAAGCCGGACAAGGACACGTTCAAGGGGGTAAAATACAAGATTGCGGTAGCCTCCGGCAAGGGCGGAGTCGGGAAAAGCACGGTTGCGATAAACCTTGCGAGGGCGTTTGCGAAGCTTCTTTCCAAGCCGAACGATCCGCGGGTCGGGCTTATGGACTGCGACGTGCACGGGCCGAGCGCCACCATACTTTTGAAGGATAAGACCTTCCCGGGCATAACACCCGACGAGAAGATAATTCCGCCGGTGATAGACGGCATAAAGGTCATGTCCATGGGCATGCTTGTGGCCGACGACCAGCCCTTGATATGGCGCGGAGCCATGGTTATGGGAGCCTTGAAACAGTTTGTAAACGAGGTGCAATGGGGCACGCCAGACGTAATGATTTTCGATCTTCCCCCCGGCACGGGAGACGCCGTTTTGACGGTTGCGCAAACCATACCGCTGGACGGGGCCCTTATAGTGACAACGCCAAACATGCTCGCCTCGGCGACTGCCGCCCGCGGCGCCAAGCTTTTTGAGAAGACCGACATTAAGATTCTGGGCGTATTGGAGAACATGTCGTATCTCGAGCTTCCGGACGGGACAAAGCAGTTCATATTCGGGCGCGGCGCGGCCCAGGAGGCTGCGAAGAACCTCGGAGTAGAGGTTATAGCATCGGTTCCCGTCGACGTTTCCCTTCAGGCGGAATCCCACGAGGACGTATCGGACAGGTCCAAGTCAATATTCGAGGATCTCGCCGCAAAGCTTATGAAGATAATAGACGGGAAGTAGGAACACCTGGCGGAACAGCCGCGGCAAGGCGCAAGAAAGCTCCGCGGCAAAAAAAACGGCGCGCAAGACTGTTTTTGCGAGCCGTTTTTTTATTGTTTAAAGGGCAACCTACAAGAGGCCGAGGAACTCGGCGCGGGCTCTGCCGTTCCCGTCGTCTCCCAATATGCGCACTTTCGCGGTAAAATTCTTCAATCCCGGAGTTTCTATGGGGACGGAGACTTTTATATATTCGGATGTAAATCCCAGATAATGCCCCGAAGGCAGCCTATTTTCCAGGAGAACCTCGAGGCACCGCCCCACCCGGCTTTTTATAAATTCCGAATGCCTAAGCCTGGCGAACTCCCTGAGAATGTCCGAGCGGCGTTTTCTTTCCGCATGCGGTACAAACCCGGCAGTATTTTTTCCCGACAAAGTGCGTTCGCGCTCCGAGAATGTGAAGACATGCAGATGCGCAAGCGGGCTGGACTTTATATTTTCAAAAGTCTCCGCAAACTCCTCGTCGCCCTCTCCGTGGTGCCCGCAGATAACGTCGCTTCCGAGGCCCACATCCGGGCAGAGCTCCGCGATGCGGCGAAGAAGCCCAAAGTACTCCCGCGCCGAATACGGACGCCTCATGCGTTTCAAAACGGCTTCCGAACCGCTTTGCATAGGCAGATGCAAATGCCTGCACAATTTGTGGGCCGGATCGTTCATGCGCAGGGCCAGCTCCTCCACGGGAAGGTTTATCGGCTCCACGCTTCCGAGCCTCACCCTCTTTACAAGAGGGATATCGTTTACCGCGTCTATCACGTCCAAAATGCCGGCGTCGGGGCGCGAATATTTCGAGAGATTTATTCCCGCTATAACTATCTCCGCAACGCCGCGCCCCGCAAGGGCCCTGGCCTCCTCTATTATGTCGCCGAAATCCCTGCTTCGAGGCAATCCGCGCGCGCGCGGGATTATGCAGTACGAGCACGCCATGTCGCAACCGTCCTGAATCTTCAGGTTGGCACGGTCTGAAAGCCTCGTGGCGTTGTGCTCGAACTGCGATGCAACCGAAACGCCGTCCACACGCTTCGGGACCGATTTTTTAATCTTTTCGCAGTCTATTCTGGGTATCTTGCCCAAAGTGCGCGCCACCGTTTGCGGCAGGGAGAGCTTGTCGTCGTTGCCAGCTATCCATTTGACGTTGGGGAAGCGCTTCAACTGTTCCGGAGAAGTTTGCGCATAGCAGCCGCAAACGGCTATGTAAACCGAAGGATTTGCCTTCACGAAGGCCTTTATGGCCCTCCGGGTTTTCATCTCGGCCTCCGCGGTAACAGAGCAGGAGTTGACAACGCCTATGTCGAACTTAGTCCCCGCGGACCAAGGAAGCACCCTGAAGCCCAGCGCCCTGAAAGAATCCTCGAGGCACAACGACTCATATTGGTTGACCCTGCACCCGAGGGTGAAAACTCCGACGCTTAAATCCATTTCAATATCCCCGGAGTTTCAAATTCGCGCTATGGCGTTTATCACCGCCCTGTGCAAGCGCGCTATGGTTTCGCTCAAGGAGCGGGCTATAAGATCCATCTTCGCCACGGCCCTTATTCTGGGGGAGAATTTCTTTATTTCATCGGGTGAGAAGACGGAGTCTGCCAACCCCGCCGAATCCATCAGCGACACGAGAATCACATCGTGCCCGGACGGCACAGAGTCCGGATTTCTGACTATTCTTGAAATTCTCTGTTTAACAGCCCTCAGATCCGAATCGGAGGAGAGGGTATATCTCTCGCGGTCGAATATCCACAGGAGGCGCTCGCCGTGCTTTGCCAAGACCCCCCTTGAGACGAGGGCGTTCAATATGGAGGCTATGTAGGAGTCCGAACGGAGGGAGATCTCTGACAGGGCGTCTGCGGTGGAGGCCTTTCCCCCCATGGACGAAAGCGCGGAAAGAGCGTCGTCGCACACGAAATCTCCCATCGGGGCCGGATCGGAGACAAACACGCAATCCTCCGTGGCCCCTATTCTCTTGGCGAAGGCCAATTCGCAAAGCACGGCCCCAGCGAGCACCAGGCCGAAAAGTTTTTCGGGCATGGTGCGCAGGGTTCCCGAGTTCTCGTCGAGAGCCAGCAAAAGCAGTTCTTCGGAAAATTTGAGCATTGCGATTATTTTTATTTTGCGCCCGATTATCCTATCGGTGTCTAAAAATTGCAACTTTTTAAACACGCCGGCCCATGCGGTAAATTCCGCGCGCGGAGGAAATTTTTTGCACAGAAAAAGCAAATTGTTGAATTAAAATTTTCTGAGGCTAAAATATTTCCCAATATACTTGAACTTTTGGGAACATAGAGAAAAAAACTTAAGCATATTTGCAGAGATGAACCAATATATAAAGTACATAGAGGCCGTATCGCGGGCGGTGAAATCCGCGAGGAAACTTCCCTTTGGAGGGCCGGAGAAGATTCGCAGAAACAGCGGGAACGGGGGGAAGGTTTTGATATTTGCGCCCCACCCCGACGACGAATGCATAATAGGGCTACTGCCGTTGCGACTGATGAAGGAAGTCAAAATGCGCATAACTGATATAGCCGTGACGTTGGGCAGCAATAAGGAGCGCAGAAAGGGCCGCCTGCGCGAGCTTCGCGCGGCATGCAACTTCCTCGGTTGGAATCTGGAAGTCTGCGGCGAAGACGGTTTCGGAGGGTTGCGCAAAAGCATGGCAAAAACGGATCCAGCCCGTTGGGCGGAAATGGCCGGGCAAATCGCGGACAAGATAATCTCGCATAAGCCGGAAATCATATTTGCCCCCAATCCGGACGACGCAAACGCGACGCACCAGGGGGTGTCGGCCCTCGTAGTCGACGCGCTAAAGAAGCTGCCGAAAGATTTTGAACTAATAGTGGTATTCACGGAATTCTGGGGGGAGAACAAGAAGCCGAATATCCTTGTTGAATCATCGCGCGAGGATTTGGCCGACCTCATCAAGGCCCTCACATATCACACGAAGGAGGTGGAGCGCAATCCGTACCATCTTTCGCTGCCGTTTTGGATGTCCGACAATGTCCGCCGCGGAGCGGAGGTTGTCGGCGGACAGGGCGCGTGCGCGCCCGAGTACGAATACGGGGTCATATACAAGGTATGTTCGCTGAAGAACGGCGTTTTAAAACCCCTAAACTTGCGTCCGGAACAGCGTTTTGTAGGAGCGGACGCCCCGCTGAAAGAAATAATTAAATCATGGAAGTAATAATAACAAAAGACAGTTCGTCGGCCAGCGCAAAGGCCGCAGATTTAGTGGCCAAAGCGGTCCGCACAAAACCCGACAGCGTGCTTGGGTTGGCTACGGGCGGCACTCCTGTGGAGCTATACAAGCGCCTTATAAATATGCACAAGAACGAGGGATTGGACTTCTCAAAGGTGAGAACCTTCAATCTCGACGAGTACATAGGGCTAAAACCGACGGACAAGCAATCGTACAATTTTTTCATGCGCGAGAATTTCTTCGACCATGTGAATATACCCAGGGAGAACATAAATATTCCCGATGGCATGGCCGCGGACATTCCCGGATTCTGCAGCGAATACGAGGAGAAGATAAGAAGAGCCGGAGGGATAGACCTTCAGATTTTAGGCATAGGTTCTGACGGGCACATAGGCTTTAACGAGCCGACATCGTCATTGGCGTCCCGCACGCGCATAAAGACGCTGACGCAAAAGACCGTGGACGACAACGCCAGATTTTTCAACGGAGACAAAAGCCTTGTGCCTCTGCATGTCATAACCATGGGCATAGGCACCATAATGGACGCAAAAACCATAGTGCTGCTGGCGTTCGGGGCTAACAAGGCGGAAGCCGTATCTAAAATGATAGAAGGCCCCGTGGCCTCTATGGTGCCGGCATCGGCATTGCAGCTCCATCCAAGGGCGAAGGTATTCATAGACAGGGCGGCCTCCGGGAAACTGGTGAATACCGGTTATTACGACTGGGTATTCGAGCGCAAGCCCGAGTGGCAGAAAGACATATAGCCGCCTGCGGGAATTTCCCGACGGCCCACGCAAAGACCGCATTTTCTCCCGCCGGCAAATTATTTTATCGACCCCATTGTGCGGCATCTGGATAAGACCGAGTGGGCAAACTATGCCTGCCGCACTCCAGGCAACGCCCTTTATAGAGGCTGTCGCCAAATTTCCGGATGTTTATCTTCATAGATCTTCAAACGGTATGCGGGCATAAATAAGAAGGCTGGCGTGGAAATAAAAAGGGCGTGCCGATGCACGCCCCGCCCTCTTAAAACTTTCAGCATTCGGGCTGCCGACAATAAAAAAGGCGGGGAATCTTCCCCCGCCTTTTTGAGTTTTTAGCGCTGACCCCTGCGTTTAATGGGCCCTTATATACTCTACGCTTTTCTTGAGCACAGGCATGGGATCGTCCGCGATATTCTCGTTTTCTATCACGAGATATCCGTTGTATCCGACGCTGTCGAGATACTTTAGCACTTTGTCTATCTCCAAAGCGCCCTCCCCGTGGGGAACGTTTTCGTTCTTCTTGTTGCCGAAGGTCTTCTGATCCTTAAAATGGATTACGTCCATCTTGTTTCTAAGGATCTTGTATCCGTCAATCGGGCGTATGCCGCTCCTGGACCAATGGCCCATGTCCGGGCACGCATAGAGATATTCGCCGTCCTTTATCAGATTCCAGACAACGTTTGGATCGTAGTAGTTGTTGGCCTTGGAATCCTTGCCGTGATTGTGTATGCACACGCGAATATTGTATTTCTTGCCCAGCTGGTTCATGTACCCAAGACGTTCAGGCTTTGCTTCCGTGATGATGGCGGGGATATTCATCTCCTTGCAGAATTCAAAGAGCTTGTCGGAATCGGCGTCGGTCTTGGGGGTGTAAACTCCGTAACTGACAATCTTAAACCCGTTGTCGGCTATCAGCTTTTTGACAAACTCGCGCTGCTCCTTGTTCATGGACGGATTAAACTTAACCTTCGGGTATTTTGCGCTTATCTCCTGCCCGGCAGAACATCCCAGGGCGTCTACGCCTATGCTCTTTAGCATGGGCAGAGTTTCCTCCAATGTATTCTTTCTTAGAGTGTAGGTCTGTACAGCTATCTTGCGCTCAGGTTTGGCCGGCTGAGTCTCAGTAGCGCAACCCGCGGCCAAAAAGGCGAATAACGCCGATAATAATACAATTTGCCTTATAGTTTTCATCTGTCTTTATTTGATTATATTTAATGTTTTCTCTGACGCCATGGGCTGACAAGTTTTTTTCAGCCATCCACTCAAACGTTTGAGTAAATCAGATGAAAATACTTTTTTCTTCTATGGCAAGCAAAAATTTAGTTAACGGACAAAACAAGCTCCGCCATTTTTCCCTTTTTGCGCTTGTCTATCGAAAGCGTCTTGTCGGCGGACTTTATTTTTGTTCCCAGTTTGGCGTAAGGCTGGTCGTTTATGGAAATTCTAAGCCCGTCCAACTTGGCCTTTCCCGCGTCGGAAGAGAAAAAAGTATATTTCCCCCTGGGGAGATTGTTGTCTACCTTCAGATTTGCGCGGACCCCGCTTAAGTCTCCTGAATCCACATTGACAACAGGGAATTTATCCGCCTTATTTGCAAAATTAAAGGCGAAGAACATCTTAGAATCCGCCGCAGTCAGATAAGAATCCACATAGAAATCTCCCATGGAGAAAACCGATTTCCCCAGCATATTAACGGCAAATCCTTTTTTCTTATCTTTTGAAGCAGCCGCGCTCGAAAGCGGTACCGACAATATTGAGGCTATGGAAAGCGTAGAATCGTCAAGATTTATGGCTATGCCCAGGAGGCTGCTTCTATAGTCCATATATGTTTCAAATATGCCGTCTACTTCAATGGCGGCGTTGTTTTTCAAGGATAGGACGGAGTAGGATATGTCCATTCTCATAGACTTCAAGACGCGCAGCTTATGGCCTACCAACGCCAGAAGCGTACCCTGGGATACGGAAATGCCGCTTACTTCCGTGTCCACATCCAGATTCACGGTGCCGTACAAAATCACGTTATCGGACTTTGAGGGTTTAAGGGTGTCGGAAATTTTTGAATTTCCCCCCAAAGACCACTCCGCCTTGCTCCATGAACATCCCTCCGGTGGAACATTGGCAATTCTAAAATCGTATGCGAAAGTCCCTTTTAATACAATAAAAAGGCAAAATAGTGCAAATAAACGGTATATTTTTTCATGAGAAAAGTTTATAATATAAACGATGTTTTCTTCAAAAAAAACAATCCGTTTTCCCTTAAAATTTACAGAATAGCTACTTATTTGCTCTATGCAAAATATTACTCCGCTTTTGACGCGTGCATATCCCGCAGGCGGAGGGATTAACTGTACAGCTTATCTGTCCAAAAAAATAACCGGTATGCCACACGGCAAAATTCCCAGTTAGATTTACACGGTATGCTGCATCATATACCCCCTCAGCCGCCTTGTAAAATTTCTCCGCGCCGCTTTTAAAATCTTGGTTTTTTTACAAGCGCCTAATAAGGCAATCTATAGCCTACCGCCGAGGGGATAGCCATATATTCAAGGGCAAACCCTGGTTATTTGGGATTTTTCTAAAATTATACTCCCCTCCCCCAACGCGCGGCAGCCCAGAGAGAGAATATATATCAGACTTTTACGCGGAGAGGGAAGTGAACTATTCTTGCAAGGCCACTTTATAAGAAGAAACGGCAGCCTAACCTACGATTAAAATAAGATCCGTATTTTTACCGTTCTTGCGTTTTTCCACGGAAAGATTCCTCCCGGAAGTCTTAACTTTAGTCCCGAGCTTTTTGTATTCCTGCCCGTTTATTGAAATGCGGATACCGTCGAAATCCGTCTTCTTTGCCACCGCGGATACAAATACATATTTGCCCCTGGGGAGCTTTTCATCGACATTAAGATTTATGTGCACTCCGCGCAAATCGCCGGCGTTAATGGAAACCACCGGAAATTTATTCGCTTTATTTTTAAAATTCAGGGCAAAGAAAAGGTTAGACTTCTCGTCCGTAAGATAGGGGTCCACTACAAAATCCCCCATCCCGAAAGACGAAGCTCCGCACAAATTTGCCGAGAAGCCCATCTTTACATCCTTGGATATGTTCGCATTCCCGAGCGATATCGACAAAACCGACGCCACCGAGAAAAACGAATCTTCAAGATCTATGGATATCCCGTTGAATACCTTGCTTCTGAAGTCCATGTGCGTCTCGAACATACCGCCTATCTCAAGAGCCGCGCCGTTCTTGAGGGATATGCCCGAGTCGGAAAAATTCATGTTAAGATTATTTGCGACTTTCAACTTGTGCCCGTCCGAGGAAAGTCTAGCCCGCCCGGGAATCATCAAGCGGTCTATTTCGGCATCTACATCCAATTTCATCAGCCCGCCGAGGCACACCCCGTCGGATAAAGACGGCTTAATTTTATCCGAAGGCTCTGACCCCATGCTCAACGACCATTTTGTCTTGCTCCAAACAGAACCCTCCGGCGGAACTTTTTCAACGATCAAACCATACGCAAAAATATCTGATGCGGCAAAAACACAACAAGCGAGAAATGCATACTCCAGAACTTTCATGCGGTCCATTAAAAATATATTTTCTCGATTTTCGAGAAAATATTTCAGACCTGCTATGAATTATTTCTTTATAAGTTCGTAGAATCTCTGCACGTCTTCTATCATGCGCCGGCAGACGTATTCGTTCGAGGGAATTTCGGATATGTAGCTTGTGCGGCCAAATATCGCCAGGATTGTAGCCCCAACAAAATTCTCCGGCAAATCCTTTATCTCGCCCCGCAATACGGCGTTGTGTATGACCTTCCTCGCCTTGTCGAATTCGGCTTGCGCAACCTTCTTAAAATCCGGACGGCTCTGAATAAGGGCGGAATAAAGCGAATTGTACTTGAGGATTTCAATCTTCGTCCCGTAGAAATCGGTCATTCTCCCGACGGCGCATTCGGCGTGCTTGAGAAATTCCCCGAGCGATATTTTATCGTAGTCGACGCCTTCAAAATACCTTCCGTAGAAAAATTCCCGGCATGCGTCCATCATGAGGGAGTTTTTACTCTTGTAGTAACGGTATAAAAGCCCTCTCGAAATTCCGAGCCTGCGCTGAATATCGCCGACTAAAACCTTATCATAACCGCGCTCAAGCATCAGAAGAAACGCCGTTCTTAATATTTTGTCCTTCGTGGACTCCGATTTGGACGCCCTGGGGGATTTTTTCATATGGTTAAAGAATAAATTGTACTTCCCTATGAAATCAAGCGCCGATTTCCCCCTTTTGCCTTTCAACGTTTCTTGCATAGCCCGCTTGCTTCCCCGTCACAGTATCCGCAAAGAGGGAAAATCTCCGCCGTTTATCCTACCTGAGTCCGAAAAGATGACGCACGCAGCTGCAATAATGAACGTCTATTCATTTTTGGTTGACAATGAACGCACGTTCATTTCTAATGCCTGTTTTATTTTTTGATGAGTATGGAAATGTCGTATACAAAAAGAGTGGCCGGTCTTGCTGCGGCCATAATGTTTACAGCTTTATGCGCCAACGGTGCGGGCTATCAGGTTGTTGAGCAGGGTGCCGCCAACCAGGGAACGGCGATGGCCGGTTCAACCGCCAATGCAAATGCCGATGCTTCCGCCGCGTTTTGGAATCCGTCCGCAGCCACCGCTGTGGACTTGGAGGTAGGCCAGACGCGCATAGACGCGACGCTCTCCTACATAATTCCCACACTGCGCTTCCACGACGAAGGCTCCCAGGGCATTTTGGGCGGCCCAGTCAAGAATGACAACTGTGCGGTAAACTCTTTGGTTCCCAACATGTACGGCGTCCATAGGCTTACGGAAGACATATATCTTACGATGTCCACAACGGCCCCCTACGGGTTGGAGTCGGAATACAGTTCAAACTGGATAGGACGCGCACAGGCTATCAGAAGTTATCTGATGACTTTTGACTTCAATCCCAGCATAGTCTACAAGGTCAACGAATGGCTGTCCATAAACGGCGGAGTAAGCGCGCAATACGCATATTGCACTCTTACGCAATATTCCGCCGTACAGATGGGGGGAACGTTGATTCCAGGAGTTATGGATATGACGGGAGACAGTTGGAGCATAGGCGGCAACGCCGGATTTACGATAAATTATTTGCCCGACGGAAGAATAGGTTTCCAGTGGAGGAGCAAGGTGGAGCACACGCTCACCGGCACTTATGAATTTAACGGCATAAAGGGCGGCGACATCAGCGCGGACATGTGCACGCCAGACACTTTTACCGTCGGCATATACCAGCGCTTGCGCGGGCCTCTGGAGAAATTTGCCGTCATGGCCGAATACGCATATACCCGTTGGTCGGTTTTCGACGAGCTTGCAGTTGAGGGCATACAAGGCGCAACCCCAATTAGGGAGGACTGGAAGGATACTTCAAGAGTGGCCTTAGGCTTCCACTATTACCCGACGGAAAACCTCACACTGCGCATAGGCAGTGCTTTTGACGAATCTCCCGTGCAAAGTCCCGCCGACAAGACCCCCCGCATACCATGCTGCGACAGAGTATGGCTCTCCTGCGGCATAGGCTACACTTACGGGCCTTTCAGCATAGACGTTGGTTATTCCTACATATTCCTGGTGGGCAATTCCAACATAGCCCGCACCGAGGCGAATTTCGGAGAGGTAAAGGGATCCTACTCGGGGCATATCCATGTGATATCAGCCCAGGTTGGTTTCAAGTTCTAAATTGCCCAAGCGTTTTTCACGGCTGCGGGACGCACATGTATGATATGCGCCCGCAGCTTTTTTGAGCCATACTCCCCGGCCATGCCGGCAGCGGCCTTGAAGGCAGGCATCTATGCGCCTGCGCGCGTTTTATAGTGAGCGCCCGCCTAAGCATAAGCCGCACGTCTATCCGAACACCCGCCGGTAAAAGGATGGCGGAAATAAAAGACTTGCGTACCCCGCCTAAGCAGGGTTTATAATCCGCATAAGAGAAGTGTAGTTGCACCCTCCAAAACGCATGCAGAAGGCACTTGCAAATTTTTATCCGCGGGGTGAAAGTTGCCGTGTGTCTATTTCACCCTGCATTTCCACGCATACATAAACAGGAGGCTAAAATGGAAGAAGAAGGATTTTCAACGGGGGATAAGGCGCCGCCGCCCAAGAATACCGGCGCAAAAAAGGTCTCCGAAGTGCTGTTCTCAAGGAAGATCTCCCCCGAAGAATTGGTAAACATATACAAAGCAGCCGGCTTTTGCCTGAAAGGGAAAGTCGCAGTCAAGCTGCACTCGGGGGAGCCGGGCGGCCACAATTTTCTCCAGGCCGACTTCGTAAAGCCCATAGTTGACTTTTTAAAAGGAGTCATAGTCGAGTGCAACACCGCCTACGAGGGCCGCAGATTCAAGACGGAGGACCACCTGCGCGTCATGCAGGAACACGGTTTTGCCGGCATAGCCCCCGTGGATATAATGGATTCCGACGGCGAGACCGCGCTTAAGATTAGCGGAGGCAAACAGATTGACAAAAATTACGTGGGCAAAAATCTATCCCGCTACGATTCGATACTAATACTATCCCACTTCAAAGGGCATGTTATGGGAGGTTTCGGCGGGGCGCTGAAGAATATGTCCATAGGCATAGCCTCCTCCCACGGCAAGGCCCATATCCACGGTGCCGGAGACCCCAAAAAGCTATGGGATTGCGAGCAGGACAAATTCCTTGAGGCCATGGCGGATGCTGATAAATCCATAGTAGAGTTCTTTGGAGGGCGCATAGCATATATAAATGTCATGAGAAATCTGTCCATAGACTGCGACTGCGACAGCAATCCCCACCCTCCCGAGATGGCCGACATAGGCATTCTCGCCTCGCATGATCCCGTTGCGCTGGACCAGGCCTGCGTTGATTTGGTGTACGCCTCGCCCGACAAAGGCAAAGCCTCCCTCATACGAAGAATAGAGGAGCGCAACGGAACGCACATACTTCAAGCCGCCGAAGAACTCGGAATAGGCTCAAGGAAATACGTCTTAAAAGAGATGTAATTTATGCAAAGAAAACGGGCTCCGCCCCATATGGCGAAGCCCGTTTTTTGCCGCGCGGGAAGGCCGCTTAAGGCTTTAAATTTGCCATTTTACCGCGCAGGCAAATATTTTTTTAAGGCGCAATATAAGCCAATGCCTATTTGGCGCCGTCTATCCAGACTGCGACATCTGCGGTCTGAAGTTTCTTGGGGCCGACTACAAGTTCGCCGTTCCCTATTATTGCCGAGGCGTCGAAAGGCTTGTCCGAATAATTCAGGAGTATTCCGAACCCGTCCCTGTACTCGAGTATTACGCCCTGGGGCAGACTGAGAGCCTCCACCCCCGCGTCAGAATAAATCTTCCCGAGGACTTCGCGCTCAAGGGCGAAGTTTTTGCTTTGCACCCCCACGTACGTGACCGAGCCTTTGCCGAGTTTCCTATGCAGAACCGCGGCTTTCCCCGAATAGAACTCCTCCGCGTAGCTTCCCCAGACTTCAGTGCCTTCCGCGGGAGAAAATATCTCCGCCCAGACCCCCCATTCAAAAGTCTTTCCGAAGGCGTTTAATTTGTCGTACTTTTGGCCGGGAAGCATGTCGAACTCCTCCATACGCTTAGCGCCTATCAAATCGTAGAGCAGCCCGCCGAAGGGTTTTTCATAGAGCCTTCCGTATTTGTCCATGTATCCGGAGCGAATAGAAAAGACAAGATGCCCGCCGTTTTCAGCGTAGGAGCGCAGTTTTGCGACGAGGGCCTCGTCCATCATTATATATGCGGGGACTATCACAAACGGATATTTTGAAAGGTCCGCCGACTCGGAAACTATGTCCACCGGCGCCCCGAAACTCTTGAGAATCTCGTAGTATCCGCGCCAATGGCCCTCCGTGTTCCACCTGTATGTCTGTTTGTTTTTGGACAATTCCCATTCGTTCTGGGCGGAGTAGAGAAGCGCCGCCCTGCGCGCGTCATACGCCGGGTTCGTCTTTGCCGCCGACGGGTTGTAGCGCTTTCTAAGCTCAGCATTTTCGGATATGAATTTTGCAAATTCCGTGCCGCCGCGCGTGGGCGTAACGCCGTCGGGGCCAACCACGCCGTAATGGTACAATTCAGAGCCGTACAGTGGCTCCCTGTAGCGGTAGGTGCAGATGAATTTCGCCCCGCCAGACCATACCGACCACAACCACAGCCTCACAACCCCGGGTTTGGGAATAGGATTTATATTGCCCCAGTTGACCTGCCCCGGCTGAAGCTCCATAACCCCGTAAACTCCGTTTGAAAGCGGGCGGAAGAAATCGTTTGCGTGCGATATCGCAAAGGAGCTGCCCACCCTGAATCCGCGCTCGCCCAGGCCTTCGTATCCGGGTATTAGGTAGCGCGTGTACGAGGTGAAATCCAGGCTCTTGCACCTGCCTATTGCGGGCGCGCAAAGAGTGGGTATGAAGTTTGTGGTCACCCACTGGTTCTTGGACTTGGACTTTATCGCGTCGGCCTGGATGTCCAAAAACTCCGCAGTCTCCGTGCCGGCAAAGTGCATCATATCCAGATACTGGTGCGGATTCCTCGGAGAAAAGCCTATCTGGGAAAAATCGTTGTATATCTGGCCCCAGAAGCGCGCGCCCCAGGCGTCGTTGAGCTTGGATATGTCCTTGTACTTTTTCTCGAGAAAATCCTGGAAATGTTTTTGCGCCTCGCCGGAAATTTCGTTGGGATGCGCCTGCGGCTCGTTGTCTATCTGCCAGCCTATGACGGCGGGATCCTTGCCGTAACGCTCCGCGAGGGCGTCTATCATCTTTAGGGACAGCTCCCTGTATTTCTGGCTTGAGTGGGAGCAGTGCTGGCGCGCCCCGTGGTCGAAAAAGGCGTTCCTCTCATCGCGCAATACCTCGGGATATTTTCGCACAAGCCACGCGGGCGGCGTCGCGGTGGAAGTGCAGAGGACTATTTTTAAATCGTGTTTTTTTGCAAGCTCCACGGCCTTGTCCAGCCAGGCGAAATCGTACTTGCCCTCCTCGGGCTCAAGAAAGCACCAGGCAAATTCGGCCATATGAACAAATTCAAAACCCAAAGCCTTTATATTTGCAAAGTCCCTATCCCACTGTGATTCGTCCCAATGCTCGGGATAGTAGTAGACGCCCGTCAGAACAAGGTCTTCGTCTTTAAAAAATTTCTTATCCGCAGCGTCGCATCCCGAAGCATGGACGCTTCCCGTCAATAACAACGCCGCAAACAGCAGAAAAAATCTAAAAAAGCAATTCATATATTCCTCCATTCGTTAATATGGGGATTTTCCAAAAAACAAAGCTTCTTTACAACGCAAAAAAGACCCGCAAGCGCCTTAAGCCTTAGCGAACGGTAAAAGGCGTCTTATATTGGCCGGGCCATATCGCCGGAGGAAAAATGCCATATAGAATATTTACGAAAAAAATATCCCGCCCACCGTAAGCGCGCATGAGACAATGTTCCCTCCGCTAATTGGCGGCGGATTTCTTTTGCCCCGCATACTCCGCGGACAATACCTCCCTAGACTTATCCAAAGCCGCATCTATGTTCTCGAGCACAAAATCCTCCCCTATTTTATCGAGGAACCCCGATTTTTGCATCATGTGAAGCGGCTGCGAGTGTGCGCCCGTTATCATCAGGCGTATTCCTTTGTCCTTCATCTTTTCGTAGAGGCCGTCGAGCACCGAAAGAGCGGTTGCGTCTATTGCAAGAACCGTGCGCATGCGCAGTATCACGATTTTCGGAGCCTCTCCCATGGAGCTTAAAATGCTCTCAAGCTTGTCCGCCGCCCCGAACATCAGCACTCCGAATATCCTGAACACCATCACGCCTTCCGGGATATCCTTGCCCTCGAGCGAATACTTTGAAAGGTCGGTCTCCAGCTTCCTGTCGACTTTCATCACCTGCGTGGTTTCCGACACCCTTCTTATAAACAGCATTGCCGCAAGAACCATGCCGACCTCTATGGCAAGTGTCAGGCCGAATACCACCGTCAGCAAGAAAGTGCACAGGAAAACCGCGTCGTCAGAGCGCGGAAGCCTGCGCATCTGGGTGAATGCCGACCAAT
The DNA here is from genome assembly GCA_944389315.1 of uncultured Opitutales bacterium. Lineage (GTDB taxonomy): Bacteria > Verrucomicrobiota > Verrucomicrobiia > Opitutales > Intestinicryptomonadaceae > CALXQW01. The sequence goes on along the minus strand of CALXLX010000025.1, from coordinate 12,667 downwards.
CGGCCATGTTAACAGCCACAACAAGCAATACCGCCGACAACGTCGCAAGAGGTATGTACTGCGCATAGGGCGCCGCAAAGAAAAGTATGGCAAATAGCGTCACACAGTGGACCACACCCGCAACGGGCGTGCGGCCGCCGTTTTTCACGTTGGTCGCCGTTCTGGCTATGGCACCAGTCGCGGGGATGCCCATGAAGAACGGGGCGGCTATGTTGGCAAGCCCCTGGGCGAAAAGCTCCTGGTTGGAATCGTGCTTGTCGTCTATCATACCGTCGGCGACGACCGCCGAAAGCAGGGATTCTATCGCCGCGAGAATCGCTATCGTAACTGCCGGCATTAGCAGGTTCTTCAAGTCGGAAAAAGCCACAGAGGGCATCGTAAACGACGGCAGAGACCTCGGTATGTCTCCGAACCTAGAGTGTATCGTCTCTACGCCAAATCCGAAATGAGCCATGGCAAGCGCCGCCAGAGTGCCCGCAAATATCGCCCCTATGGGCCCAGGCACGCGCCTTCGCCAAGGCTTGGGCCAGAAGACTATTACACAGACGCAAAATGCGCCGAGCAGAAAGGTAGGAAGGTCTATGGTTGCGATATTGGAGAAAATCGCAGACATCTTTGGGATAAAGTCGTCCGGCTGGTTTTGGATATCCAGGCCGAGAAAATCCTTAAACTGCGTGGACATTATCAGCACCGCTATGCCGTTTGTAAACCCCAATACCACAGGGCGCGGTATATACCGTATGGCACCCCCCATTTTCGTAAGGGCCATAGCCACCAAGATTATGCCCGCCATTATGGTTGCAACGGCCAATCCGCCGTAGCCGTACTGGCCTATTATGCCCGCAACTATGACTATGAACGCCCCTGTCGGCCCGCCTATCTGCACCTTGCTACCGCCGAAGAGCGATATGATAAGGCCGGCAACTATCGCCGTATATATGCCCTGCGCCGGGCTAACGCCGCTGGCCATTCCGAAGGCCATCGCCAACGGCAAAGCGAGCACCCCAACACTTATGCCTGCAAATATATCCGCGGCGAAAGCGGATTTTGAATAATTACCGAAGCAGGACAGGAGTTTTGGGCGAAAACTAAAATTAGCGCTCATTTACCGAAGATAAGGTATCGTCCAGGAAGATATCGTAGTCGGGGGGATAGTCGGAGACTAAAAATGAGAAACAGTTTTCGCAAAGGCCGACATTGGGCGCGTTGCGGACATAGGAAAGTTCGTCGTCCGAAAGGGTCGCCCCGCAGACGGAACACGCGCAATTTTTAACCACGCCAACTCCGCTTATGGATTCAGTCCTTATGCGCCTGATGTGCGCAAGCGCCGACTCCGGCACACTCTTTTTAAGAGTGTCTATAAACTCCCTCAACACGTTCTCCTCGCGCGCGGAAAGCCGCCCGAACTTCAACGCGTCCTCGGCTTTTACAAGTTTGAGAAGAGAAAACACTATTTCCTGATTGTGCCTCATTTAAAAAAACAAATAGATTTACCCTGCGAGGCATTTTGACAAGAATAAAAATGCCTGCGCGCGAAAAAATCCCACTGCAAGACCTTTGGAAAAACTCCTTAAAAATATGCCCAAATGCCCCGGCGACTGCGGGCAACATTCGGAGAAATCCTGCCGGCACGGCCATTCTCAAGGCCGTCTAAGAGCAGGCTCGAGGACTGTGTTGCGAAACACCATTGCTATAATACTTGAAAACCTCCTATTATCATATAGATTTTACCCAATGAAACGTCTTTTTGCGCTGGTTTTAATCTTGTGCCTTGCCGGAGGATGCGCATTTGCAAAGTCCGACGCCCCGAACATAATATACATACTTGCCGACGACATGGGCATAGGCGACATAGGCTGCTACGGGCAGAAGAAACTGCAAACTCCCCACATAGACTCTCTGGCCGAACAGGGGCTAAAGTTCAACAGGCACTACGCCGGCTCAACGGTTTGCGCTCCGTCGAGAAGTTCGCTCTTGACGGGCCTACACACGGGCCACACGCCCATAAGGGGCAATCTCGGCTCCATGGTCTCCGACGAGGGGCAGTGCGAGATGCCCGAAGGTACTCAGACCCTGGCATCAATTCTAAAGATGAACGGCTATAAGACCGGAGCTTTCGGCAAATGGGGCTTGGGCGCGCAGAACTCCCATTCGTCCCCGATGGCAATGGGGTTCGATGAGTTCTTCGGATACAACTGCCAATCTCTTGCGCACAACTACTATCCCGACCATCTCTGGGAGAATTCGGAGAAAATAGTCTTAAAGGGCAATGCAAACGGCGCGAGGAAAGAATACTCCGCAGACCTAATACACAGCAAGCTGATGGGGTTTCTCGACGAGGCAAGCAGGGAATATTCCGAGAAAGGTAGGCCATTTTTCATCTATTACGCCATGACGCTTCCCCATGCCGAGCTGACGTCCACCCCCGATAGAATGGAGAAATTTGCGGGGCGCTTCGAGCCACAGGAGCCGTACAAGGGGGCCAAAAAGCCGACTAAAAGCTCCTACTGCGCCCAGGAGAAACCGCACGACGCATTTGCCGCGATGATATCAACCATAGACGACTATGTCGGGCAAATAGTCGCCAAGCTTTCTGATAACGGCATATTGGAGGATACCATCGTAATATTCGCCTCCGATAACGGCGCTCACAAGGAGGGCGGGCACGATCCCGCATACTGGAACTCAAACGGGGGCTTGAGGGGATTCAAGCGCGACTTGTACGAAGGAGGCATACGCACCCCCATGATACTCCTATGGAAAGGAAAGGTAAAGCCCGCCCAGACTTCGCACATAAGCGCATTTTGGGACATACTGCCGACGCTCTGCCAGGCAAGCGGCTCTGCGGTGCCAAAAAACACCGACGGCATATCCTTCCTGCCTTTGCTCGAGGGCAAGCCGCAGCCCAAGCACGATTTCCTCTATTGGGAGTTCCATGAGCAGGGCGGCAAACAGGCCGTTCTGAAAGGGGATTGGAAACTGGTAAGGTTAAACGCAAACTTCCCATGGAAATACAAGACAGAGCTGTACAACCTCGCCGAAGACCCGTCTGAAAGCCGGGATCTTTCAGCCTCCATGCCCCAAAAGGTAGCCGAGCTGCAAAAGCTCATGGATTCCGCAAGAACGCCGTCTCCCATAGACAGATTCAATTTCAGAAAGTAAAGGCTCTTGAAATTTGACGCTTTGAAAAAGCCGCAGAAACTGCGGCTTTTTTATTTTTGCGGAAATAAAAAAAGCGTTCCGGAATTTCCGGAACGCCTCTGAAAAAACCATCCTGGCTGCTACGAGGGGAGGAACTCCTTGCGGTATGCGTAGAGGCTCTTGACGTACTTGTCTGCCTCGGGGCAGTTCGGGAATGTCATGGTTTCAGGGTCGTACTGCAAGGGCTGCTGCGCAAGCATTGCAATAGTGCCCAAGAGCGCGACTTCCGTAAACGGGGCGGCATAGTCGAAATTCGAGACAGGCTGCCTGCCCTCGAGTATCGAATGCGCCCAGTTGCGGTGCGGGCCGCCCGCGATTCTGGGAATATACGGATCCGGCAGAGCCTTGGCCTTTACAAGCTCGACCATCTTCGCCCTCGGATGTATCATGGGCTTTTCACCGTATGTTCCGCAGCTTGCAGTCTGCTTGGTGCCGACTATTATCGTGCAGTTGCTGTTGCGCTTGTCGTCTATGAAGGACTGCTCCACGCGCTCGACGTTTCTGGGCTTGCGATACCCGTCGTACCAATAGAGCTTTATCGGGCCCCTCTTGCCTTTGGCGGGGAAGTCGTAAACTATGGTGGCAGCAGAAGGCCAGCTGTAATTGTTGAACTTCGTGCACTTTGCCGTGACCAAAGACGGATAGCCCAAATCGAATGCGCTGTAGGGCACATCCATGAAGTGGCAGGCCATGTCACCTATGGCGCCCGTGCCGTAATTGCGCAGGCCGCGCCATTTGAAGGGCACAAACGCGTTATTGTAGGGCTGGTACGGCGCCACGCCGAGCCATAAATCGTAATCGAGCGTAGCGGGGACGGGCTGCCCTGCGGGCATGGCCAAGTCTCCCTGCGGCCAGAACACATGGGGCCTGTCCGTCCAGTGGTATATCTCCTTTATCTCGCCGAGTATGCCGGCCTCGTACCACTCGCGAATCTGCCTCCAACCGTCGAAGGTATGCCCCTGGTTGCCCATCTGCGTAAATACGCCCGCCTTCGCGGCGGCTTTCTGCAAATCGTTGCACTCCCACATCGTGCGGCAAAGAGGTTTCTCGCAATAAACATGCTTACCGTTTGCTATGGCCCAGAGGGAAATGGGATAGTGCATATGGTCGGGCGTGCAAACCGCCACGGCGTCTATGTCCTTGCCCATTTTGTCCATCATCACGCGGTAGTCTTTGAAACGCGGAACATTCGGGAACTTATTGTAGGCTCCTGCGGCGCGGACATCGTCGACATCGCAGAATGCCACTATCTGAACCTTCGGATCCGAACCGAACTCCTTGACCGCCGCAGACCCACGGCCGCCCGGACCAACTATGGCAACATTTAATTTGCCGTTTAAATCAGCTCCCTTTTTAGGCGCCGAAGCGCAGGCCGGCAACATCGCCAAACCGCCGAGAGCCGCGGCGCCCTTGAGGAACTGTCTCCTATTTAGTTCGTATTTCATATTTTTTTATATTTGGATTGAAACAGTCTACGCATTCGCATTTTTCGCGTACGGCAGGAACTCCTTTTTGTACTCGTACAAAGACGACAGATACTTGTCTGCCGACGGGTTGTTCGTAAAGGTGAAGGCCACAGGATCAAAAGCCAAAGGAGACCTCGCCGCGATAGAGGCCATTCCCAAAAGAGCAACCTGCGCAAAGGGCGCAGCATAGTCGAAATTGGAAACCGGCTGCTTGCCGTCGAGTATCGAGAACGCCCAGTTGAGATGCGGGCCTTCCGTGTAGCGCTGCATCGAAGGCGCCGGAAGCGCGTTGGACTTCTTCAGCTCCACCATTTTCGCGCGTGGGATTATCATCGGCTTGTCGCCGTATGTGCCGCAAGTGGCAATATTTTTAGTTCCCACTATCACGGTGCACTCCTTGTTCTGGGGATTATCCAGCCACGCCTGGTCGACACCGTCTATGTGCTTGGGCTTTCTGCCGCCGTCGTACCAGTAAAGCTTCACCGGCCCCCTCTTGCCCTTGGCGGGGAAATCGTAAACTATGGAGGCGTCGTGCGGCCAGTACATGTCGTTGTCCGCGGATGCCGCGCTCGATACCAAAGACGGATACCCCAAATCGAAAGCGCTGTAAGGAACGTCCATATAGTGGCAACCCATGTCGCCTATGTTTCCCGTTCCAAAATTCTTCATGCCGCGCCAGTTGAAGGGCAGCATTATCTTGTTGTAGGGCTGGTACGGCGCCACGCCGAGCCATAAATGGTAATCCAGCGTATTGGGAACTGGCTGCTCCTGCGGAACCGGCAGATTGCCCTGCGGCCAGAACGGACGGCTCGTCCACTGATAGACCTCTTTTATGTCTCCGAGTATGCCCGCGTCGTACCATTCCTTTATCGTGCGCCAGCCGTCAAACGTATGGCCCTGGTTGCCCATCTGCGTGAGAACGCCTGCCTCTTTCGCCGCCTTTTGAATTTCCCGGCACTCCCATATGGTGCGGCACAGGGGCTTTTCCAAATAGACGTGCTTGCCCTTGGCTATCGCCCACATGGCTATCGGATAGTGCATGTGGTCCGGCGTGCAGACCGCAACGGCGTCTATCTGGGAGTCCATCTTGTCGAGCATCACGCGGTAGTCCTTAAACCTTGCGACATTCGGATATTTCTTATAGTTTCCCGAAGCCGCCGCCGTGGCGTCGTCCACATCGCAAAAGGCGATGAGGTTTATCCTTCCGCCGCCTTTGGTGCCAAACTCCTTCACCGCGGCAGACCCGCGCCCGCCGACGCCAACAACGGCCACATTAAGCTTGCCGTTTAGATCCGCCCCAACTTTCGGTTTTGACGCGCATGCCGGCAGCATAGCCATTCCGCCGAGAGCGGCAGCGCCTTTCAAGAAGTTTCTGCGAGATATTATATCCATACATATTCCTCCCATGTATTCTTTCTTTTATTACAGGGGTGCAAATTCACCGGACTGGCACAATCCGAAGTTCCCCGTAAACGTTGTTTATTTAGTTGGATTTATTCTTCTACCAAAAAGAAGCCATGTCAATTTTTTTCTAAAGGTTTATTTGAAAAAATCCCAACCTTAAAAAGGCCGGAAAATCCCGCTAAAAAGAGCATTAGTTTCCAAATAAAAACATAGTATAGGAAATAAAACACAGATTTTCCCCGCGGGGATTCCTTTTTATTTTTTTGTAAATAATAGGCACAGGACATCTTTTTTGTGCAGACTTCGCGCAATATACAAAGACAGCTTCCCTTTATTTTTGTTTAAAAAAAGAGGCATTTTAGCGAAATTGCATTCCGCTGTAAAAATTTTCAAATGCATATTGAAAAAAAATGCGCCGCGGCAGAGGCGGCGCATAATGGGGGGCGGTTTTAGAATCAATTCCCCAAAGAAAACTCCTCCGATTCATATTTTTTCCCGCCGCTTTCCATTGTGAGCTTAAAGCTTGCGGGGCTATTCATGTCCAGAGGATATACGCTGAACTCATAGGGGAATATGTCGCATTTTTTAGAGACGGTCTTTTCCCCCTGGCGCACAGTTATGCTTACATTCCCCTTCTTGTCGAACGGAGCGGTGAGTGCTACATACAAGGAGTCCTTCCCGAAAGGCGAGCGTATTCTAAAGGCGTGCATGTCCCCCCACCCTTCGGCTATTTTTTTCTTTTCGATATGTGCCTGGGACTCGAGCGGTTTTAGCTCCGGAAATACCGTCTTTTCCTCCGCCATCACCTTTATGGCAACAAGCCCGAGCGCCGGAATCTTAACGCCCTTTGCCTCGGGGAAGGAGTATTCGGCAAGCTCCCTGCCTTCGGCGCTAAAGAGCTTCATCTTCGAGTCTTTTAGGGCAGATTTAAATATCTTGTCGCCGGGATTGAGCTTTAGGTCCGCGGTGATTTCCGAGCCCGTATCATTGAGGAAAATTGCCCAGATAAAATCTTTGCCCCTCGCATAGAGGGCGCTGATTTTCGGGGTTCCAAGCTCCGCCGCGCCTTTTGATATCAGAGGCCGGCAGTTCTTGTCCCCGAATACCTCGCCGGGCCTGCCGAATATCCTGTTTGTAAACCACACATACCCCTGCTGGCGCACGTACGGGAAATTTATCTTGCCAGAGGATCTTTCCTCTATCTGCGCCATCAGATAATCTACCGTATGCGCGAAGGCGCAGGGGGCGTGGTGGTGGTACAAGCTCGTCACGTCGGGCCCCTTATACGGATAGTCCGCAGAATGCATCACGTCCGTATAGTCGCAGATATAATATCCAGGATAGTTCGCGTATCTGCCTACCAGCGAATGCCTCGAGAACTTCATGACTATGTCGTCGCCGGAATACCTCCAAACCCTCAACATCTCCGGAGCCCAGGAGGGCATCATTATGTTTCTGCAGTTCTTAATGCCTAAAACATAAGTCCAGCGCTGCTCTATGCCCAGCCCCGTTCTGGCGATTTTGCGCCCGTCGACAATCTTCTCGTCGATAAACCATGTATTGCGCCAGTCGCGCTTGTTGACCTCGGGGTGCGCCTTGAAGAACTCCTCCTTCTTCTTGGTACATTCCGGCTCTCCGAGGCGGCTTAACTTGTCTCCGCGCCACATCGGATGGTAGTCGCCCTCAACCACGCCGCCCTTGTTGGCGACAAAATCTCCCATTACGGTCATAGGCCAGTTCCATAGGCATGAGAGCGTATAATAAGAGCCCAGACGCGCATAGTTTAAGAAGGTCTCGTCGCGGGTGATCTCGTAGAGGTCCACAAGATACCACCAGTAGGGATAAAAGCCGTAGTTTACAAATCCCATAGCGGGGGGTTCGCCGTAATAACGGTTAAAAAACGCCGTATTTATCCATTTGCGGGCTCCCTTGACGACGCTTTCCATGCGTTTTGACTCCTGGGGATCGGCTATAGCCACGCCCAAATCCACCGTCCACGGCAGGTTGCTGCCGCAGCGCATCCCGCCCTTCTCTGTTTTGTACAGAGTCTTAAAAAACGGATTGGAGAACCCGAGCAGGTTGTTCAGCCCCGCGAAATAATCCGCCGACCAATATGACGGAGACAAAATCCCCAGTTTTATCCACGGGGAATCCCCGTTTTTGACCTGCGACCACAACTGCACGGAAAAGTGCGGCTCCGCGCGAGAGAGCGTAAATTCTATCGTAGGCAGGGCTATGCGCGAGTAATATTCCTCGTCGTCCGAAAGCAGCGCCGCCGAAAGCTCCGCAAGAGGCGCGGACACCGTGACGGAATTTATATGCTCTATATTCCACCTGCCCTTGTGCCTTTGTGAAAAACCGCTGATTTCCTCGGACTTCAAATATTCTATCATGTTGGCCGCCGCGTCCGACAACGACGCCTCCTGCGGCTCACGCAGATATGAGGCTCCGTAGAGGGAGGAGTTTATCTCGGAGAGGGCCTCCGTCCAGTCTCCGCGCATATCCAGCACATACCAGGATCTTTTTATTTTGTCCCCCGCCTTGAAGGCCGAATCCCTGCCACCGAGTACGGGCGAACATATGGAAGGCTGCACAAGCCCGCGCGGGGAGACCAGGGAAAATCCGCACACAGACCCGCCCGTATTGACCGACCATTCGTGCACGCCGAAACTCGTCGGATCCGCCACAACCCCGCTAGTCAGCGACGAATTTTCCCCGAGCTTGGTTTCTATCAAAGATATGGGCTGGCTCATTATTCTGTTTCCGAGGACCGCCGCCTCCTTCATTGTGCGGACCCCCTGGTACGAAGGCGGCATAAGGGTGAAGAGCAAGTCCTCCCTCTTTGTAGCCGACCCCGAAAACAGCGCTACAGAATACATGCCGTCGTCCTTTACCGGAACGCTCACGTCGAATTTCGCCCAGGGCTTTTGCTTATCGAGCGTATATACGGCCTCGGAGCCGTCCTCGTAAAGAAGTTTCACCGAGCGTGGCGACAGCTTCTCCACGCTTACAGGCCTCATAAAAGTATTTTTGCCCGCCGCAAACCTGTTTTCCGACGACGCCGGAGTCTCGAAAGTATCAGACCCCACATTGACAAGCAAAGTGCCCCTCGACGGCTTCCACTTTATCTCGTAGCGCACATCTATGGCTTCGACATCCGGTGAGTAGGATACGCTCAGGCACTCGTCGAAGTACTTGCGTGAGAACTGCGCATCTCCGTAAGACACTTTCCTTACAAAGGCCCTTTTGCCGTCGGAAGTCTTATATGGTATAAACTCGACGGACAGCGCCGGATTTGAGATTTTCACGGGCTTTGTCGAGGAATCGGCCTTTGCGCTCAGCATATCCGGCAGAAAAGAGTCCGACTTGGGCTCAAAATAGTGCAAATACGGAGTAAATCTTGTAGCCCTTCTGATAGACGCCTCCTGAAGCGCAACATTAGGGTCGAAAGTCTCGTCCTTCGTAATGAGTATGGCGTCTACCCTCGGGAATGCGGTTGTGCTCTTTAGCGTTATGAAATTGTCCCCCTTATTGAAGTCCGCCGCGCCGAGTTTCTCCCAATATAGTCCGTCTCCCTTGCCGTGTTTTCCGCCCTCTCCGAGGGCTTCCATATCGAAGTTCACCCCCATGGTAAAGCGCCTTATGCCCTGGTTTTTGACATAGTCCATAGAGCGGGCCCACACGAAGTGTTTCCCCGCCTCCCTGATTCTCATCACAGTAGAGGCCTCGCAGCCCGCAGACATTGCGAACAGCACCGACTGTCCCATTACCCCAGAACCCTCCCACGTTCCGTAGAATTGGAAATGCTCCGCCTCGACGTAATATGTGTTTTTAAGATCGTAGGCCCGCGAAACTCCGCAGAACGCCGCAAGAGAGGCAACAAGGACAAATGTTATTTTCGATAGGGTCATATGAGTGATGATGTTGTTGATGTTAAAAAAAGGGGCGCGCGCCTTGCGGCGCCCGCCCCGACAAACTGCAATTCTATTTCTTTATAGAAATCTCTTCGGACTTTTTGACGAGCTTGCCCGCCTCGTAAACCGAGACGTTGAACGTCATATCCTCGTCCATGGGAATCGGATAGACGGAGATTTCAAAGGGATACTCCGCCCTCGTAATCTCCGTGCCCGCGCGGGCGCCGCCGAAGGACAATTTTATCTTGGCGTTCTCCTTGCCGTAGGCCCCCGTGAGAATCACGAACAGGGAATCCTTGCCGAAGGGCGAGCGTATGCGGAATGCGTGCAAATCTCCCCAGCCTTCCGCGAAGTTCTCTATCTTGACATGGCCGCCCTCCGAGAGCGGAGCCGCCTGCGGGAACACGTCCTTCTCGGCCGCGGGTATGCGCAGCGCGAGCACCTTCTGGGCGGGAATTTTCACCGTTTTATCCCCGAAGAACTTCAAAGTCTGGGCAAGCTTGTTGCCGTCGGTATCGAAGACTTCTATGTCCGCGTTGCCGGCAACCCCGTCGAACATCTTGTCCGACTGGTCGAAGGTCAAAGAAGTCTCCACCGGAGAGACCGAGTCGTTTAGGAGTATCACCCAAACGGAGCTCCTGCCCCGCGCGAAGAACGTGCTGACCTTCGGAGTGTCGGGGCGCACCGCCGTCTTGCTGATGAGCGGCCTGCAGCCCTTCTCGCCAAAGACTTCGCCCGGCAGGCCGAAGATTCTGTCCGTAAACCATACATAGCCCTGTTGGCGCATGTAGGGGAACTTTATCTTGTCCTTTGTGGCGACCTCGAGCTGGGATACCAGATAGTCTACGCTCTGCGAAAAATGGCAGGGCGCATGGTGGTAGTAGAAGCTCGTGGAATCGGGCCCGACCACGGGATAATCCGGGTCGTGCTGGACGTCGGTGAAGTCCTGTATATAGTAGCCGAGGAAGTTTGCATATCGGCCTATTATAGTGTGGCGCGAGAATTTCAAGAGAATGTCGCGGCCGTTATTTTTATAGACCCTGAGCATCTCAGCAGCCCAGCTGGGCATGAGTATGTTGGAGCACGAACCTATATAAGTCGAGTGCTGCTCTATCCCTATTCCTATCCTCGAGACTTTCATCGCCGGAACAGTCTTTTCGGGCAGCAGGAAGGGCTCTATTCTCTTCACCCCCGCTTTCGAGAGCAACTTGCGCGCCGACGCCTGGTTCTCATACCCCACCCTGTGGCGCTCCCTTCCGCGCCACCACATGGTGCTGACTCCCCTTGCCATGCCGCCCTCATTTATGACAACATCGCCCTCAGGCGGAGTCGGCCAGTTCCAAAGGCTGGAGAGAGAATAGAACGCGCCTTTGTCCGCGTAATCGAGATATTTCTTGTCCCCCGTAAGCTCGTACAAATCGGGCAGATACCACCAGTACGGATAGAGGCCCGAGTTTATGAAGGAAACCAGATTAGGCTCGTTGCTCGGGGAAGATTTGAAGGTTGTCTCGAGCCATGCATCGGCGTTTTTCTTTATCTCCTCCAAAAGTTCCGGAGTAGGATCCGCCAAATAGCAGCCCAAAAGGTAGGACCATTTGGGAATCCTGCCGTAGCTTATCCTGTTGGAAAATCTAAATGTGCCGTCCGGATTTTTGACAAAATCGTTCACCAGCCACGGGTTCTTGGCTCCAATCAGGGCGTTCAAGCCGGCGTAATAGTCGCAAGTCCACATCTGGGAAGGAACGGACAGCTCGTAGAGCTTCTTACCGTAGCCCTCGTTAGTCTCGGGAGCTATGGCAAAGTGCGAGCTCTTTCTCGAGAGAGTGTACTCTATGGTCGGCAAGGCGTAGTTCTTATAGTATTCCTCGTCGTCCATAAGCAGGGCGGCCTCTATCTCGGCCATGGGCGAGGCCGTTGTCGCAAGATCGTAGCCTTCTATGTTCCAGCGGGCCTTGTGCATTGCGCTCCAGCCGCTGTGCACGCCGTCCTTCAAATACAGGGCTATGTTGTTTACCGCGTCTGAGAAAGAGGTGTCGTACGGCTCCCTCATTGCGGAACCGGCGAAGATCTTCTCATTGGCAAGTTCCAAAGCGTCGCGCCAGTCTCCCGCGACGTTGAGCAGATAGAACGACGCCACCAGCGTCTGATCCAGCTTCTTGTAAGAATCCACACCCCCGAGTATGGGCTGGAAAACCGCCGTCTGCGGAACGGCATCCGGATTTGAAAGGCTGAAACCGTATCTCGAAGTACCGTGCCTGCTCCATTCAAAGGGCAGCATCTTCGGATTTGCCGTAACGCCGGAGGTGGTGTCTATGCCGTTCTGGTTGCTCCCTATTATCGACAGTGGCTGCGATACTATCAGCGTGGAAACCATCTTTGGCTCGCGCATGAGACGCTTGCCCTGATATATCGTGGGCAAGAACGACGATTTTACCTCTTTCCTTTGCACCTTGTTGTTCGCCAAAATGCCGAAGGAATAAAAGCCTTCGTCCTCGACGTCGTAGCTTATGTCCATGCGCGCATACTGGCCGTTCTTGGGCAATTCAAGCACGCCCTTTGCCCCGTTGGAAAACTTAAGCGCCAAAGAGCGGGGGCCATTCTGCTTTACGGACGTTATTCTCAGAAGTTTGCCTTCGGATATCGTGTACGGATTCGTAGGCGAAAGATCTATCTCCACAGACT
>CALXLX010000024.1 GCA_944389315.1 uncultured Opitutales bacterium | reverse complement strand
AGATTCTTGCCGAGCGCGACATATTTGCTTGCGCGCAAACAGGCACAGGAAAAACCGCAGCATTTACTCTTCCTATCATACAGAAGTTTCAAACTTCCGGATTTGCAAAATGCGGAAGTTTCCGCGCTCTGATTCTTGTACCCACGCGGGAATTGGCCGAACAGGTAAACGACAATATAAAAATATATACAAAATACGCAAGAATTTCCCATACAAAGGTTTTTGGAGGGGTATCAGCAAGGCCTCAAATTAGAGCCCTTGAAAAAGGAGTGGACATTCTTGTTGCTACTCCGGGCAGACTATTAGACCTGTTTAACCAGAAGAAACTTTCTTTTAGCGCTGTGGAAATAGCCGTTCTCGACGAGGCCGATAGAATGTTAGACATGGGCTTTATAAGGGACATAAGAAAGATCTTCTCAAAGCTTCCCTCCCAAAGGCAGACTCTGCTCTTTTCCGCCACAATGACCGACGCCGTTAAGGAATTGGCAAAGTCCATAGTCAAAGATCCGGCGGAAATTTCCGTATCTCCCGGCAAGCCCACGGTCGAGAAGATAGACCAGAAACTCTATTTCGTTGACGAGGCAGACAAAACAAACCTTCTAAAATACCTTGTCGACAGGCGCCTCGAAAAGGATTTCGCCGCAAGAACGCTCGTATTCTGCCGCACAAAGCACGGCGCGAACAAAGTGGCAAAAAAGCTGGCCGGAGAAAAATACGGGGCCGAGGCAATACATTCAAACAAATCGCAGTCCGCCAGGCGCAGGGCCCTGGACGATTTCAAAGCGGGCAGATGCATGGTGCTCGTGGCAACCGATATAGCCGCGAGGGGCATAGACGTCAAAGACATGGGGCTTGTCGTAAACTACGACCTTCCGGAGGAGGCTGAAACATACGTCCACCGCATAGGCAGAACCGCCCGGGCGCAACAGAGCGGCGAGGCAATATCCTTCTTCTGCCCGTCCGACGGGTTCCTGCTTAAGGCGATAGAAAGATTTATAAAAAGGCCTGTTCCCGTCTCAGAGGAGGAGAATCCGTTTGAGAGCCAGGACGCCCGCGACGTGCATGACGGCAGAAAGAAATGCATACCCAGAAAGAGGGGGATGGACACCCGCCTAAACCGCAATCCCAACGGGCGGAGGGGATTCGAGCAAAGGCGCGCCGAGCGCGCCGCAAAAAGCGCCTCAGAAATGAAAAAGTCCGACAGGAAGAAAATTCCCGGAAATTTCCCAAGGCAGAAGAAAGCGCGCAAAAACCGGGGCGGCAGATAAGGTATCCGCAGCCGCGCCAAAATGCGTTTGATGCGGAAACTCTTTTTTTGGAAAGCGCTTTTTAAGCGCTTGACGCAAGGGACTGTCAAAAATAGTTTCCAATAAAAACAGACGCAACATGGCAATAATGATTCCATCGCTGTGCGATCCGGCAAGCGTGAACGGTGAGCAGTATATATTCCGCGCTCTTGAAAACGGCTCGGCGTCGAAAAGCTGGGTTGTGTTTCATTCGATGAAGCTCGGCGTTCACCCCACGCAGCTGAAGGGAGAGGCGGATTTCGTCGCGCTCATTCCGAAGATGGGCGTTTTGGTAATGGAGATAAAATCCTACTCGGGGCAGATTTACGAGGGATACTCCAAAAGCCGCAGGAAAGACCCTTTCGAGCAGGTTTGGGACGAATCACTCGCGATAAGAGACTACATATATTCGCGCTCGGACCTGAAAAAATTCAGGAAGCTGCCCTTTGCATGCCTGGTGGTATATCCCTTCGGGGTGTGCGAGCCCAACGGCACGGCGTATTCGCGCGGGCAGTTTGCGGACGCGTCGGACTTCGACGGCAGGGACGTTTCGGAGGCCATATTCCAAAAATTCCGCGACGAGCTCGACAGGGTTCACAAGCGTCTCGGGAACGTCGCAAGAAACGCGTCGGCTGATTTCTGCGGAGAAAATTTCGACATATTAAGAAACGCGCTCACCTCATATCTGGGATTCAAGGAGTCCCCCCAGGCGCGGGTTAGAATCTTAAACGAGGAGATAACCCGCTATACGGACGAGCAGGACTTCCTCATAAAATGCATAATCCCCTTCAATCCGCGCACGCTCGTCACGGGGCTGCCCGGAACGGGGAAAACCATAAGCGCGCTCGAGACTGCCGATATAAAAAAGAGGCAGGGAAAGAAAACTCTGTTTTTGTGCGAATCCGAAAGGCTGAAAAAACAGGTAGAAAGGCAGTGCTCTTACGCGGACATAGCCGACGGGATTTCCGCCCTATGCGTCGCCTCGACTGCAAGGCAACTTTCGGAGTTTGCTGCCTCGCGCGGGGGAAATTTCAACGAGGAGGAATCCTTCGACTTTCTTATAGCCGACGAAGCGCAGGAATCGCTCAAGGACCGCAACGTCGTGCAATATGCAAACGCCCTTCTCAAAGGCGGTTTTGAAAACGGCATGTGGGCGGTTTTCGGGGACGTATCACTGGAGAATTCCCTATCCGAAACGGACAAAGACCCGGATGCCGCAAAATTGCGGGAAAATCTCAAAAGGGTGCGCCCGGCGGTGTGCAATCTTTTCTTGAATTGCAGGAACCCGAGGGAGGTATGCCAGACGGCGTATATATTCGGGGACCCCGGCCTCAACTACCGGATTATCGCGCGGCCGAACGGTGGGGAGTATCCGTTGTGGAAATACTACAATTCCGAGGAGTCGCAATCCAGGCTGCTGGCAGACACCCTGCGCGAGCTTGAAAAGCTCGTGCCCAACCCGTCGGACATAACGGTGCTCTCGCCAAAGACAAACTCGGCAGCCGCGCGCCTTGCCGACGACGAAAAATGGCGGGACAAGCTCTCCCCCGACATGGACGCCAAAGATAAAATTCATTACTCCCGCATAGACGACTTCGCCTCCATGGAGTCCATGGCCGTGGTCATCACCGATCTAAGCACGATAGAGGGAACCGCCGCCGAGAGGAATTTTTCCCTCGCGGCAATGCGCAGCAAGTACCTTCTGAGAATTTTGGCCGACACAAAAATACGCCCCCAGGTTGCCGGAAAGTTCGCCCAAAGGAAGGCGTCTCTTTCGGAGACGGCGTTTTTCAAGGACAAAATGTTCAAAAATCTAAATCTGTAAAACATGCATATAGCCAACAAGCTGGTTTTTCCATTTTTAATGCTGAGCGCCGCGCTGCTTGCCGGATGCGCATCTTCCGACGGGGCCAACCCCGGCGCGGACTCCGAGCGCGGGGCTTTAAATTTGAACGAGAGGCTGCTTCCAGCGCCTAAATCCTCAAAATTTGAAGACCCTGCTTATTACATCTGGTGCGGTTCGACCATAAAGGGCGACGACGGGCTCTGGCACATGTATTACTCCCGCTGGCCGAGGGCATACCACCACAACGCCTGGGTGACGCACTGCCAGATAGCGCACGCCGTATCCGACAGCCCGTTCGGGCCGTGGAAACATTCAGATGTCGCCCTGCCCGCGCGCGGTCCGGAGTTCTGGGACGGAATGTGCACGCACAACCCAACGGTAAAGAAGTTCGGCGGGAAATATTACATATACTACACGGGAAACAGGGGAGACGGAAAGGTCGGACGGCCTGGCAATTACAAGGCGCTAAATTTCTCCCACAGGAACAACCAGCGCATAGGAGTCGCCGTGTCCGACAGCCCATACGGGCCGTGGAAACGCTTCGACAAGCCGATAGTGGACGTATCGGACAATCCCGACGCGCCCGACGCCCTCTGCACGACAAATCCCACGGTCACCGACACTCCAGACGGGAAGTATCTTATGATATACAAGGGCGTTGCCGCCAAGAAGCCCAAGCCGTTCGGAGGTCCGGTAGTTCATCTTACGGCTTTGGCAGACAACCCCGTGGGGCCGTTTATAAAGAATCCCAAGCCCATATTCACCGCAGAAGGCAGCGATTTCGCCGCGGAGGACCCTTATGTATGGAAACAGGACGGGGATTGCTTCTACGCCATGGCAAAAGACATGAAAGGCTCCTTTGTAAAAGAGCCGAAAGGCTTTAAGATAGTCCTTTTCAGCTCGGAGGACGGCCTGAATTGGAAACCCGCAAAACACACCTATGTCATAAACCCGCAGATACTCTGGGAGGACGGCAAAACGCAAAAGCTCATGCACCTCGAAAGACCCCAATGCGTATTTGACGGCGGAAAACTAATAGCCCTCGGCTTTGCGGCAGACGTCGACAGGGAACATTCCTTCAACGTCACCATTCCATTAAAGCAGAAGCAAAATTAGTGAAAAGAAAGCCTCAGCGCTGCGCTTGGCAAAACGGGCATGCCCTCCTTCGCGCCGCATATGCGGAATGGAGGGGAAAAACCATCAATGGTGGTAGCCCGTCCCCGCGCTTATGGTCTTCGCCCTGTAGAGCTGCTCAAGCAGTATTGCGCGGGCAAACTCGTGGGTAAATGTCATCTCAGACATGGACAGGATTTTGTCAGCCCGCTCCTTCACCGCGCCGGACAATCCGTAAGCCCCGCCTATGATGAAGGCAGAACCTCCCCGCAGCAAATCGGCCTCAAGAATCTTGGAAAGCCCCTTCGACGAAACGGCCTTGCCCTCCTCCCCCATCGCGTAAACGGCGCCTTTGAAATTCTTTACGGCATCGAGAATTTTCACCCCTTCGGCGTCGGGAGAGGCGCCGTCCTTAAGCTCCGTTATTTCGATTCCGCCGTAGCGGGATATGCGTTTGGCGTATTCATCGCACAATTCGGCGAGATTGCGGTTCTTGAGCTTTCCAACAACTATGAGCTTGAGGGACACTTTAAAAAAACATTAGTGGTTGCGCCTCTTGCGGTGCGCGGGAACGCTCTTTCTTGCGTCGAACAGCGGATCGCTGCGATAGGCGAAACCTTCGAGAACCCTGCGCTCTATCGGGCGCTCGATGAAGCTTTCTATCCTGTCAAGAAATGAGGTCTCGTCCGACGAGAATAAAGTTATTGCCCTGCCCTCGGCATTCGCCCTGCCCGTGCGCCCTATCCTGTGGACGTAATCCTCCGGCTGCTCCGGGACATTGTAGTTTATCACATAGGTGATGTTGCTTATGTCAAGCCCCCTGGAGGCGATGTCCGTTGCTACAAGCACCTTCACGCGCCCTTCCTTGAAAGCCTTCAGAGCCGCGTCGCGCTCGCGCTGGGTTTTATCTGAATGAAGTACCGTGCAAGAGCACGCCTTGTTGGCCTCTATCCATTCGGCGATTCTGTCTGCATCGCGCCGCGTGCGTGTGAAGATTATGGTGCTGTTGAAATCGAGCGTCTTAAGAAGGGCCAAGAGAAGATCGTACTTCTGTATGGCGTCTACGGGATATACAAAATGCTCTATGGTGTCCGCCGGAGAATGCGCTATGCCCACGCCTGCGTTTTTCGGATTTTTAAGCGCCCAACGGGAAAGCTTCATCACGGCATCCGGCATGGTCGCAGAGAAGAACAGAGTCTGCCGCTCGGTGGAGCAGTACCTTATAATGTTTGAGACATCCTCTATGAACCCCATGTCGAACATTCTGTCCACCTCGTCGAGTATGAGATAGCGAACGGACTTTAAATTGATATTGCGCTGGCGTATATGGTCGAGCAAACGCCCCGGAGTTGCAACCACAACGTCTACCCCGCCCTCGAGAGCGTCTATCTGGGGATTCATCGAAACGCCACCCTGCACGAGGAGAACCTCCACGGGAGTAAACTCGGAGAATTTTTCAAACGCCTGCGCCGTCTGGGCGGCGAGCTCGCGCGTGGGCGAAAGCACCAACACCTTTGGAGAACGCGGTTTCGCGGGCTCGTACGGGGCGTCGAGAAGCAGTTTCTGGACGACCGGCAGCGCAAATGCCGCGGTTTTCCCCGTGCCCGTCTGAGCCGTACCCACTACGTCAGACCCTTCAAGAACTATGGGAATTGCCAACTTTTGTATTTCCGTGGGAGATGAATATCCCTGCTTTGCCACCGCGGCAAGAACGCACGGCTTTAGGCCCAATGCGGCAAATTCGGAGGTCCGGCCGGCAAGCTCCTCCTCCGGAGGAAGCTGCGGCACAATCTTTGAGGCTTTTTTTCTCGAGATGCGCCCCTGTTTCGAGGCTTCCCTCTTCCTTTCGGCACCGCTTCCATCGCAGATGGCTCCACGGCGCGGTTTTGCGGCGGATCCGCGGACATTGGCAGAGCCAGTGTCCGGCCTCGTCTTATTGCTTCCGGAACGAACGGCGCGGCCGCCTTTCCCCGGGCTTTTCCTATTTTCGCCCCGGGAATTAGCCTTCTTCGAGTCTCCGGCTTTCCCCGAACCTTTATCCCCCTTAAAAAAGGACAATATTTTCTTTAAAACTTTCATTTATATCCGCCCAGTATCGCACAGGCCCATATCCCGCGCAAGGGAAAAAAAATTTGACTTTCCCGGCGATAAAATTATCAATAAATTACTATGAAATTTACCCTATTACTATTTGCCGGTGCGGTGTTCTTAGGAGCGTCGCTTTATGCAGATTCCATTCCGGAGGATTTGAAAGCCAAGATAGTGGCGAAATCCAAGGAGGTTAAGCCAGGAGACGAAGCGGCGCAGGAAAGTTGGGCTTCCATTCAGTGCAGCGCATGGGAAAACATACAATATATAACTTCATCCCTGCCCAAAGAGGAGCTCGACCTGATTAAAAAAATGGCCGAAGAAAAATTCCCGTTGGAATACAGCGAGCAGGAGAAGTTTATTATGAAGCAGTCCCAGTCGGCGGACTCCATAGAGGGATACAAGCCCTCGGCCATGTCGGCGGACGAATTTAAGAAGCTCAGGGACGCGGCATTAAAAGAGTCCAAGAACGACTATGTCGCCGCCGAGACGCTCGTCTCAAAGCAGATAGAGGCCTACGATATGCTTGCAGCTTACACTAAGCCCCCGTCCGTAGACGATATGACTTTTGAAGTCGCAAAAGGAGTGGCTGCAAAGAAGTTCCCCGGGAACTACATCGCCCAATACGACGCGATCAAGAAGTTGTCGGAGCCTAAGCCGACCGAAGCCGCCCACAGCGCCGCTGCCGGAACGAACGGTGCAAAACAGGCGAAAGAGGATGAGAATAAAGATCCCAGGGATAAAAATAAGATTTTCTACATAAAGAATTCCATCGCAGAATTTAACCGCATGGGCTTTGTCTATGACGACGATAAAAATCCCTTCATAGCAATGCTCTATATGTACAAGGACAGGCCCGTTATAATACTGCCGAAATGCGCGTATACCGGCTCTCCCCTAAAGATCAAGTCAGTCGGAGGAGACACCATAGAGCTTAAGGATTTCTACTCGAGCAACGAAGTTCCCGTGATGATGTCTCCCATAGAGGCCATCCCCGAGGGCATGATTCCCGCAGAGAATCTTGCCGCGGACAAATACAGGGATATGATAGCAAAAAATCTTGCGTTCATAACGGCAAGGAGCGGTGCCCCCTTCGCATACACATTGAAGATAGCCTCCCTCGACGGCATTTATATGCCCACCACCACGAAGATTCCCCCGATATATCCCGAAGGGTCCATCCTTATGGACGAAGTCGGCACGAGGGTCATGGGAGTGTCCGTAATGCAGGAGTCTTATCCGGAGATAATAAAATGGCAGAATACCGAGGACATGAGGACGTACATGCGCCAGCTTGAAAGAGCCTCAAAAACGCAAAAGTGCGTGCGCATAGACGCATTCAAGACATGGACTCGCATGAATTCCGAGAAATACCTCAACGAGGTCAAGCAGATAGAGGAACTTGCAAACATCAACATGGACGCAATAGTCATGCTTTCCTCCTCCCGCTACGAGACCATAGACGAGCGCGCCGCTCCCGCAAAAATACTCGCCAAGTTCAAGGAGAAATTCAGGCAGAGAACATTGAAGGACAGGTTTGAAAAGTTCTGCAGAGACTATCTTTTGGAGATTGCAAACACCCTCAAATTCGGCATAGCAAACGTAAAGCCCAACACCTTCTACGGGCTTACCAAGCCGGATATGGAATACAACATAGCCCTCTCGAAGGCTCTGATTGCCAAGATAGACGAGATTATCAGAACCAGGGATACCTTGAACTGGGTTCCGAACCAGGCCAAGAGCATGCAGGAAAGATACTAGCACTTTGACGGCGCCCCAAAAGCCCGGCATAAAACCGAAAGAGGCGGAGCAAAAAGACTCCGCCTCTTTTTTTTGATATTCCGGAATAGGCGCATGAGGCAAAAAATGCAGACTGGAAAATGCCTTTCCGGGAAATGGAAAATTAAAGAGATAAGAGTTGTTTCCCCCCGGTTACGGATGAAGGCACATGAGAAACATAAAAAATAATGGGATATGGGAAAAACGGATAAGCAAGATTCTATATGAATAATCTGCATGCGCTTACTCCGCGCAAAAAAGGCGCCCGGAAAAAATCCGCGCGCCTTTTATTAAGCGGGGAAATTCAGCCGCTATGATATGGCCTTAAAATACCTCTGGTTTACGGTATTCCAATTTATGATATTGAATATGTTTTCAACATATTCGTTGCGGCGGTTCTGGTATTTCAGGTAATATGCGTGCTCCCATACGTCTATGGTGAACAGCGGGGTCAATTTTTCGCGGAATCCGGCTATGGCGCCCATTACGGGGTTGTCCTGGTTCGGAGTTGAAATTATCGAGAGGTCTCCGTTTTCGCTGGAGCAAAGCCACGCCCAACCGCTTCCGAAACGGTTGACTGCCGCATCCGAGAGCATGGCCTTCATCTTGTCGAAAGATCCAAACGCCTCGTTTATGGCAAGGGACAGGTTCTCGCTCGGAGAGGTTTTCCCGGCGGAAAGGCCGTCCCAGTAAAACGCATGGTTGTAGGCGCCGCCGCCGTTGTTGCGAACAGCGGTCATTATATTTGCCGGAATGGCGTCTAAATGGGAGATTAAAGACAATATGCTGCCCTCATGGACGAAATCCGGACAGCTCTGAAGCGCCGCGTTCAGCTTTGCGACATATGCGGCCTGGTGTTTATCGTGATGAATTTCAACTGTGCGCGCATCTATCCACGGTTCTAAGGCGTCGTATGAATATGGGAGTGGTTTTATTTCGTATTTCATTTTTATCTTTTGTTGCGACGCGCGGCAAACTTTCCATGCGTCTTATATGGTCTTATCGGAAGAAATCGAACGCTTTAAGGAGAAAAAAGCCCGCAGCATAGAAGTACATTCAGACGATAAAACCGGTTCCGAGACCTCGAGATGGTGGTTTAAGGTGGCTATGTCGTGGATTTTCGCCGCCCCGCCCAAAAAGCCCATTTTAGGATCTGGCGTTCCAAACACCACGCGCTTGAGCCTGCTCATAATGCATGCGCCTGCGCACATGGGGCACGGCTCCTTGGTCACGTACAATGTTGCGCCGGCCAGCCGCCAATCCCCCAGTTTGTTGGCCGCCTGGGTAATTGCGAGAATCTCGGCGTGGGCGGTCGGATCCTTCGAGCTTTCCACCATGTTGTGCGCCTGCGCTATCACCGCCCCCTCAAATTCAATCACCGCCCCTACGGGCACCTCTCCGAGTTTCCACGCTTTAAGGGCGTTGTTGTAGGCGAGCTTCATGAAGAATTCGTCGTCCCTGTTTAGATAGGACGGCGCAAGCGGCAAAAAAGGACATTCTGGAACGCTTTTCTCTGGCATGGACATACAGAATTTCCCTTTTATAGACCGTTTACAAATAAAAAATCAGGCAAAGAAGAGTTAGACACATTATACAGATTTTATGGGCTTGACTATAAACGATGTTTTTCTTGAGAATGAGTCCTTTAAATAAAACAAAAACAAAAGGGAAAATGTCAGATTGCGTAGAAGTTGAGGGCAAAGTGGTGTCGGTTCTTCCCGGCACTATGTTCCGTGTGGAGCTGCAGGGAGGGCACCAGGTGCTCGCCCACATATCCGGAAAACTCAGAAAGAACTTTATTAAGCTCACCGTGGGAGACCGCGTAAAAATGGAGATGACTCCGCAGGATATCGAAAAAGCGCGCATAGTATACCGTCTGAAAAACGCCGATGTACCCCACAACGCGCCCATTCGCAGCTACGGCCCTCGCCGCAAATAAGAAATCTTTTCCGCGCATAGCGCGTACGCCTATCTACGCCCACCCGCGCGCATAGGCAAGGCCGAAAAATGACAGGCAAAAGAACAGCGCGCCAAACGGCGGTTTTCGCAACGCTCGCAATATTGGTCCTGTCGGGAGCGCTGTTGTCCCTATACATAGGCAGCGTGCATATTTCTCTGCCGGATATATTCTCCGCTCTGTTGGCAAAAGGCGACGAAACCGCACGGGTGGTCGTGTGCGACATACGCCTGCCGAGACTCGTGGCGGGCTTGCTCGCGGGGGCGTTTTTATCGTGCGCCGGGGCGGCGATGCAGTCGCTGTTCAGGAATCCTCTGGCGGATCCGTCTATAACAGGAGTCTCCGCGGGAGCTGCCCTCGGGGCTGTGTTGGTGATATGCGTATTCGGGCAAGGCGCCCTCGGCGGATATGCCTTGCAGGCGGGCGCATTGTTTTGCGGGCTCGCTGCATGCGCGGCAGTCTGGTTTTTAGGCAGGTCGCGTTCCGGGGGCGTAAGCGTGCTCAACATACTCCTGACGGGAATCGCCGTCAACGCATTCTGCGGGGCGGTAGTGGGTTTTATGATGTACTCGGCCAGGGAAAGCGGATTAAAAAGCTTTGTATTCTGGTCCCTCGGCTCGCTCGACGCGGCTACATGGAGCGTCCTTGTCCCCTGCGCGGTCTTGGGCGGAATTGCTCTCGCGGTTCTATATCTTAATGCCGACGCGTTAAATATGCTGCACCTCGGCCAGAAACAGGCCTTCCATGCGGGGGTAAACATACGCAGGGTCCAGTTTGCCGCTATGGCATGCGCGGCGGCCCTCACGGCGGTAAGCGTGGCCGCATGCGGGATAATAGGATTTGTGGGCTTGGTCGTGCCGCACATACTCCGCCTGGCGTCGGGGGCGGACAACAAGACTCTGCTTCCGCTTTCGGCGCTGGGAGGGGCGGCCCTTTTGACTTATGCGGACATTGCCTCGCGCGCGATAAGCCTGACAGACGCAGTTCCCATAGGGGCGATAACCTCGTTCATAGGCGCGCCGGTATTTCTGTTCATACTATCAAATTCCCGACAGACCCGATGATAGAAGCATTTGACATACATTTCTCCTATGCAAAGAGCGGCGCGGAAATTCTGCGCGGGCTGTCGCTGAGCGTGGCGGACGGGGAGTTTGTCGCGCTGCTGGGGACAAACGGAGCGGGCAAAAGCACTCTCGTAAACATTATAAGCGGGTTTGAAAGGCAAAATCTCGGGCGGGTTCTGATAAACTCTGCGGACACGACGAAAACCTCCGCGATTGAGCTTGCCGGAATGAGGGCGGTTTTGGAGCAATCCTTCGAGCCGGCATTCGACCCTACGGCTTTCGAGCTCGTGCTAATGGGCAGATACGCGCGCACCGGCGCATTGGGGAACTCCGACGAGGACATTGCCGCAGCAGCGGAATCTCTGCGCATGACCGGATTGTCCGAATTTGCTGACAGAAGGTACTCCACCCTATCCGGCGGCGAGAAACGCCGCGCGAACATATCGCGGGTGCTTGCTCAAATATATTCGGATAACGGAGATTACAAAGGCAAAAACCTTCTTCTCGACGAGCCTTGCGCCGCGCTCGACCCCGCGCACTCCCTGCTTGCCTTAAAAACGGCAAAGGCCCTTTCAAAGGCCGGGGCTTCCGTCTTATGCATTTTGCACGATCCCAACCAGGCCTTCCGTTTCGCGGACAAAGTCGCCCTGCTGAAGGACGGGAAAATATTCTTCGAGGGCTCCCCCTCCGAGGCTGCAAACGCATGCATGCTATCTGAAGTGTACGGCGCGGACTGCAAAATAACATCGGCCCCTGACGGATTTCCCGTCGCAATATTCTGCTAACCGCGCCCCAAACGTCCCTTGGCGCAGCAAAATAAGGACACGGGCAAATAGCCTTAAAATTTTTTGTCCTTCCCCAAGAAGCCCGCCAAACACGGAGGAAGAAAAACGCAGAAAAAAAGGAAGCCGCGCATCGCGCACGGCTTCCGCATAAAAATTCTGGAAAAAATCACGGGCGCAATCCTAAGATTCCCGCCCCAAACGGCTACTGGGACTTACTGTCGTCCTCGGCCTTATCGGATTTTTTCTCCTCCACCTTCGGCTGGGGCTTAGGCTCCTCTTTGAGAGCCTCGCGTATGTCGTCCTCGACCTCGCTTGTGGCCTTCTTGAACTCGCGTATGGATTTGCCCATACCCCTTGCCAGCTCGGGCAGCCTCTTTGCACCGAACAAAAGCAGAATCACGAGCAAGATAACCAATAATTCAGGCGTGCTCGGGATTCCGAATGCTATGATGTTATGTGTCATAGAATATATGTATCGAAAAAATCCCGCGTTTAGGCAAGCGTTTTTTTGCATTCCAGGATAGATAGCGCGAAATTCCGCCCCCCCCGGGGGCGCTCGGCGCCATGCTATTTTCCGCACCCGCCCTGCGCAAGATATTGCGCCATATCCTACCTTCTACATATGCTCCGGGAACGGCAAGGCCCTTCCCAGCAGAGACAAGCGCCCGGAAAAGATGCGCTATCTTCCGGTCTGGAAAGACTATTTTTGCGTGGAATCCGGTTTGTTCTCCGCCGGATTTCCGCCCTCCGAAACTTGCGGCGGAATTTTGTCTGTTGCCGGCATTGCTCTACCCTCGGCCGAATTTATATTCTGGGAAGGCGCATTGTCCGCCCCCGACAAAAGCCCTCTTGTGCGCTTTTCCAATTTTAAGGCAGCCTCAAAATCTTTTATGAACAAGTCTCTGGCGCTGTAAAATGCGTCATTATCCCCCTCCAACGCCGTCTCGCACATTATGCCAAGCTGCAGGAGGGAATCGTAATAAATGGGGTTAACAACGGTCAGCATAGCCTTTATCCTGCGCAGATTAGTGCTCAGAGCCCACTCTGAAGCCCGGGACGACGGCGCAAGCAAAAATGCCGTATCCGCTATAGGCGTAAGCACCCCTTCGGCATCGGTAAACGCCGGAACGCACAAATATCTTATCTCCTCGCGAGACTCCTCCGGAGAGAGTATTCCTCCCGTGCGGGCGAGTATCTCCCCCTTTACCGCGCACGCGAAATACGCCTCAAACGGCACGGAAAACTTGCCCGATGAATAAAGTTTCCCCTTGAGATCTTCGGCCGACGCCCCCCTTATCGCACTCCTTAAAAACACGGCAAATTCCGATTGCCCGAGCATGCTCTTAAAAACCTTTACAGCCCAAAAAGACGCCAAAACCGCTGGCTCGGAAACATCCGCCTTCCCGAGCTCCATGACGGAAGAATAGCTTATCTGCATATCTCTTGCAGCGCGGGCGTCGTTGTATGTGCCGTTTTGCAATATATTATTTTCAAGCTCCCTCGAGAAGCCAAGATAGGCCCAGCGAGGCATGTCGGACTCGGCGACATCGACGCCGCCGCAATATTCGTAGGCGATCTTTGAGAGCATAGCCCCTACCAGCAGCCTGCAAAAACCGTCGAGCGGCAGATTGTCCGCCCACTTCGCGGATATTGAAACATTCCCCAAGGAGCCGTATTCCACGGAGAAATTCCCCTTCATGGAGGAGTCGTCCGCCTCAAATATCTGAAGAAGTATGGGGCGGGTAAAATGCATGTCGAACCCGAAGGACTCGGAGAATATCCGCTCGGCCTCCCTCGCGTAAACCGTCGCATCCGATAAAATATTCGAGTCTTTTGAAATGAGGGAAAAGCAGTTTGTATTGCGGTAGAAAATCTCGTCGTTTTGCCCCCTGCCAAGATTCTCGGGCGCGGGCAAGCCTTGAAACGGTATTATGGTTTTCTCCTCCGAAGGCAGCCCTACGTCTATTTTCCCACCTGTAGAGGTAGACTCTTGCGCCGCCGCCCCGGGAAAATTGTCTTTATAATTTTTCCCCGCCGTTTTGGCCTCATCAGGGCTTTCCACAGGCTTGGCGGCGGGAGAGGAAGTTTTCCCGGCATCTTGAGGAGAATATTGAGGGATTCCCCCCGCGCCAAATTCCGCCCCGTCTCCCGCACGGGGGGAATCCTCGGAAGGAGGCAGTATTTCCATGCCCGAAAGCCCACCCTTTTTTGCCTGGAGGTGGCCCGCGGCGCTTTCCGCCGAAGTTTTCTCGGCATTTTTAGGAAGATTGCCTCTGTCAATACCGTCCGAAAACGGAGTTTGCGCCCCACCCTCCGCTCCGGCCGAACGAACCTTCACGGAAACCTTCGCCTTGGAAAGAGGAGTTATGCTAACCGCCTCATCCAAAGTCTGCGAAAAAGAATATGGCGCGCAAAAAATCAGCGCAGCGCAAAACTGCGCGACAAAGAGACGCAAGAGCCCCGCCGATGCGGAAGGGTTAATAACTCCTGCCCTCTTTGCTCTCATAATAGTTCATGTAGGCCCTGTTTAGAACCCTGTAGCCGCCGGGAGTGGGATAGTTTCCGGTAAAATACCAGTCTCCTGTGCACGACGGAACAGCCTTGTGCAAGTCCTCTATCGTCTGATAGACTATATCGACGCTTCCGCACCAGTCTATGTTCTGCGGATACACAAGCTCCGCCACCTTGCGGGAGATCTCCTCCACGGTGAAGGGCTCGTATATGAGCTTTACATAATTTTGCATCTCGGAGGGATCCTTATGCTCCTGCTCGGCGCACAAGTAATACACGTCCTTTATCAAATCCTTCTTGCCGGTCTCCTTGCACAGGCGAACCGCCGCCTGAAAAGCTATGAACTTGCCCAGCTCGCTCATGTCTATGCCGTAGCAGTCCGGATAGCGTATCTGCGGGGCGGTTGAGGCTATGACTATCTTCTTGGGATTCGTCTTGCTGAGTATGCGCAATATCTGCTGCTTGAGCGTCGTGCCCCTGACGATGGAGTCGTCCAAACACACCAAATTGTCCTTCGGTTCCACAACGCCGTAGGATATGTCGTAAACGTGCGAGGCAAGCTGCATTCTGTCCTTCTCGCGAGAGATGAACGTGCGCATCTTTATATCCTTGTGGGCGATTTTCTCTCCGCGCGGCCAGTTGTCGAGTATCAGAGACTCGAAATCCGCATCGAGCAGTTTTTCCCCGCTCGCGAGCTTTTGGGCTATAGCCTCCCTTACCTGCGCCCTGCGTATCTTGCGCATGCCGCTCATAAGGCCGTAGTAGGCTATCTCCGCGGTGTTGGGGATATAGCTGAATATCGTATTCTTGAAATCCCCGCCGACAGACTTTAGTATGCTCGAGCAAAGCGCCTCTCCCATGGCCTTGCGCTCGCGGTAAATCTCTGGATCGTTACCCCTCGAGAAATATATGCGCTCGAACATGCACGAGGTCTTCTCTGTCTTGGGCGTAAACCTGTTCTGCCTTACAGTGCCGTCGCTCTTAATGACGAAAGTCGTCCCCGGCTCGAGCTCGTGGACGTCCGACTCCTTCGCGTCGAAAACCGTCATAAGCGGCACCCTCTCGGAGGCGAAGGCGATAACCTCGTCGTTCTGTATGTAGTGGCAGGGCCTTATACCGTGCGGGTCGCGCAGCACAAACGAGTCTCCGTTGCCTATTATGCCCGCTATGACATACCCGCCGTCCCACTCGTGCGCGGCTTTGCTGACAACGCGCTCCGGATTGAGGCGCTCGTTCATCATCTGCAAAATTTTCTCACCGGAAACGCCCTTGTCGCGCAGCTCCCTGTAAATCTCGCCGTGCTCTATGTCCAGATGGAAGCTTATCTCCTCGAGAATGGCCTGGGTGTCAGTGCTGAATACTGGGTGTATGCCGCGCTCTATCAGCTTCGCGTTGAGCTCTGCCGTGTTTGTTATGTTGAAGTTGCCTACCAGCATCAGATTGCGCGCCGGCCATGTGCTCTTTCTGTAGAACGGGTGGCATGTGGATATGCCGTAGTTGCCGCTCGTGCCGTAGCGCAAATGCCCCACGAACAACTCTGCGCCGTAGTCGAAGTTCTCCTTGACGGTATCGGGAAACTCCGGGTGTATTATTCCCTTGCGAACCATCTTCTGGTATTCCTTCAGCTGCCCCTGGAATATCTCCGGAAGCGCGTTTGAGGAAACGCTCCTGTCGCGGAACATGAAGCGGTGCCCGGGAGCTATGCCTATCTTGACGGCTCCTATGCCGGCCCCGTCCTGCCCCCTATTGTGCTGTTTTTCCATAAGCAAAAACAGCTTGTTGAATCCGTACAGCGGCGAGCCGTACTTCTCCTGGTAATAACCGAGCGGTTTCAGCAGCCTGACAAGCGCAATGCCGCACTCATGTTTGATAGGGTCGCTCATATTGTAAAATTTTTATGTCCTGAATTTTTGGGAATGGTTGGAAAGAAATCAAGCTTTAAGCAAATTTTGCCACGGCGCGGGCAAGCCTCGAGACGGTTTTTTCCTTGCCCAAAGTGGCTAAAATTGCGGGAAGCTCCGGGCCGGCGGCGCGCCCCGTGACGGCGTAGCGGATGGGCTGGAAATAATCCGTCCCCTTGACCCCCTTGAGCGCCCCGAGCCTCTCAAAACCGTCGAATATGGACTGCGCGTCGAAATTCGGGCAGTCAGCCGAGTTGAAAAACTCGAGAGCCTCGGCCATGCGCGCGGGCGGCTGCCCCTTCTTAAAGACCTTCTTCTCCGACTCCGGGTCGAATACATATTCCTCCGTGAAGAAATAGTCCACCATGTCGCCCAAAAACTCCATGTTGCTGACCTTCGGCTGGCAGAGTGCGAAAACCCTGCGGGCATAGTCCCTGTCGGCAGACTTTAAAGCCGCGTCGTCCTTCAAAACCTTAAATGCAAGCTCGCAGAAGGAGTCCGTATCCAAAAGGCGTATGTGCTCGGTGTTGAAATGCGCCATCTTGCGCTCGTCGAAACGCGCGTTGCTCTTTACGATGCCGCCGAAATCGAACAGCTCTATTATCCTGTCTATGCCCATTATCTCCTCGTTGTCCTTCGGGTTCCACCCCAGAAGGCAAAGATAGTTCCTGACGGCGGCGGGCAGAAAATTCTTGGCCTGGTACTCCTCTATCAAAGCGCCCCTGTCGCGCTTGCTCATCTTGCCCTGCCCCTCGCTCTTCAATATGAGCGGTATGTGCGCAAACTGCGGCATGGGAGCCCCGAATGCCTCGAAAAGCTCTATGTGCTTGTTCGTGTTCGTAAGATGGTCCTGCCCGCGTATGACATGGGTTATCTTCATGCAGATGTCGTCGACCACGTTTACAAAGTGGAACACGGGCGTACCGTTTGAGCGGAATATGGGAAAGTCCTTCTCCTCCAAACGCTCCACGTCCCCGTAAACGGCGTCGTGCAAAACCTGCTTTTTGCCGGAAACCTTGAAAAATACCGCGCCGTCCTTGTCGTAAGCGCGGCCCTTGTCGCGCAATATCTGCAAATACTGCCTGTATATGTCGGCCCTCTGGCTCTGGAAATACGGGCCGTAATCCCCGCCGACATCGGGCCCCTCGTCCCAGTCCAAACCCAGCCAGCGCATACCGTCCTTGAGTATGTTGAGATACTCCTCCCTGTTGCGCTCCTGGTCTGTGTCCTCTATCCTAAGGACGAAAACCCCCTTCGTGTGGCGCGCATAAAGCCAGTTGAAAAGCGCGGTGCGCGCGCTGCCTATGTGGAAAAAGCCCGTCGGGCTCGGTGCGAATCTTACTCTTACGTTGCTCATACCTTTGAATAAATGCCTCCGTTATAAAACTTCTTAAAATAGCCGTAAACCTCCAAGAAAGCGGGAGTGTAGCGCTCCGGATTCGACGCAGCGTCCGCGTCGAAATCCGTCAGGGAAACCCAATCCAGCGAATCTATCTCCTCCGGCGGAAACCTGAACGGCCCGTCAGAATTTAACACATACACCCTCGCAAACTCCCAACCCGTGCGCTCCGAGGCGTCAATGCACCCCAAATACAAAAAATCCCCCACTGCCGCCTTCAGGCCTATCTCCTCGGAAGTTTCCCTCACCAGGGCTTTCTCGTAAGTTTCCCCCCTGTCAACATGCCCCGACACCGACGTGGTGTACCGCAGCGGATAACTGTCCTTGTAGGCCGATCTTTTCTGAAGCAAAATGCGCTTCCCGTCGGAGGAGAGCACCAGGGCATGCACGCTCCTGTGGCGCAAAGAATTTGCGTGTATGTACAACCTGCGCGCCGAACCGACAACCCTGTTGGCGAAATCTACTATGTCGAACACTTCGTCAGGATTCTGTGCCGCCGGATTTCTCATATACGCCCAACGCAATACACCGTTATCTTACAGGCAGAAGACGCCTTTTTTTGTCTGTTATGTTGGCGCTGCCGAGCTTCAGCTGCTCGCAATAGCCCAAGACCGGAGGCATGGGCGCGATTATGTCGAACCCGCGCCTTGTCCTGTGCTTGTTGACGTAGTTCCAGGCCATGACGTCGAGGGCGACTATGTCCGACGAAAGCATCACATAAGGCTCCGAAACACAGACTCCCGCATTGAAGTGCGCGCCCCCGGCTATCTGCATCTGCTCCAAACTCATTATCGAGAACAAATACCCCTCGCGCATCTCGGGCACTGCGCACATCTCGGCGGCCGCCATAGGCGCGTTTGCGGGAGAATTTAAAAACCTCTCGTTGTTGGAGACGTTCCATACGGAAACGTTGGCTATGGCCCCGCTAATGCCCAACCCCTCCATGTCGGTGACCACGGGCAGGTTTATCCAAAAGTCGAACCCGTAGTAAAGCGGCACGGGCAGCATGCTCTTGCGAAGCTCCGGATCGTAAACCGCCTCTGCGGTCTGGTTGTGCCTGTAGGTCTTTGGCGGAAGCGGATTGTCGTAGTACCAGTTTTTATCGTAGTATTTCCCGCTTTCAAGGTCTGCGACGGGAGAGCCGTTGTAGTCGTCGACGGCGCCGTTTCTGAGCGCCGAGACCCTCGGCAAAAAGCCCACATCGCGCAGCTTTCTGCGGCTCAGATCTATAAGGCAAATCTCGCTCTTCTTATAACCGCGCCTCTCCAGCTGGGCTATCACCGCGTCGACAAGGGGCTTCGGCGTGCCTATCCCCGCTCCGCTGTTGGAATACACCTTAAGGCCGACTTTTCCCTTCTTGCCCCTGCCTATCTTCATGCCCACGGCATTTTCAAAGTCTGAAAACAGCGCCGCCACCGCCCTTGAATACTCCTTTGAAGAAAAGGAGCGCATGCGGTACTCTATTAAAAAATCCCTGCTTGCCGAAAAAGGAATCTTGCCGTCCGAAGTTTTAAGGCCGCCAGAGGCTTCGGGAGAGGCGTCTATGGACTTCGGCGGCGGAGGGACTGCCACCTGCAGCTCCACAGTCTCCTGCGCACCCGCCCCCGCGGAAATCAATGCAAATATAAAATATATTTGCAAGACGGCGGATTTTCTTAAAATATTCTTAAAATTCATAATTTGGTGTACGGTTCTTTGTGCGCCGAATTTGAAAAACTCCAAACGAGCCAACGCAACTCCGACGCTCTGGAGCGGCGCGTAAAATTTATAATCGGGAAAGTAAAAATTAAAAATGCCGACAATGCAAGCAATGAAGTTTAAAAATATATTGACTCTCGTCCTGTGCGCCCTGGCTTTGGCCTGCGCGGGTTGTGTGCCGAAGTCTCCTGAAACCCTGGCCAAGGAGCGCCGGGCGAACATAGACGCCGTTGTGGCGCGCGCGCAGACTATGATGTTCGAGGAGAAGCTTACGGAGGCGCAGGACATTCTCAAGAAGGCCTACGAGACTTACGGATCCGACCTTAAAATATGCGAAACCCTCGCATACGCCTATTCCCAGGACAACCAGCCGGCCCTCGCGGCGGTCTACTTTGAAAAAGCCTCGGCGGAAAGCGGCGCGGACAGCGTGCTTATGCTCAATGCAGCAAAGGCGTACGAGCGCGCAAATGCGCTGGAGTCGGCGGAGAAGATGTACAAGAAATATCTCGCCAGGGAACACAAGGATTTTCTCGCGTGGAAATCGCTGGCTGCGGTGTACGAAAATTCGTCGAGGTTCAACGAGGCTCTCGAGGCGCGGTTTTCGGCGCTGAAAGTGGCGGGGAGAAACCCGAACACGGCAGAGGCGTGCGCGATAGGCCTTTTATTTGTAAAACTCGGGAATAAGACGCAGGCGCTAAGGTGGCTCGAGCCGGCGTTGAAGGCATCTTCCGAGGAAAACGTGCAGACCCGCACCCAGATTCTCTGCGCTTTGATCGACATTTATCTTTCCGACAAAAATATGCCCGCCCTAGAGGGTGCCATTGCGGAGCTCGAGAAGATAAATCCCCAGACATTGCAGCAGCAGTATCCGGAGCTGAAAAAGCAGCTCGACGACTTCAAGAAGAAGCTCGACGAGGCCAAAGCCGCGCTCGAATCCGATAAGCAGAAGAAAATTCAAGAGGAGCTCGCCGCGAAGAAGGCCGCGGAGGAGAAGGCGAAAGCCGAAGCCGAAAAGAAGAAGCTCGAGGAACAAAAGCGGCTCGAGCAGGAAAAGAAGGCCGCGGAGGAGGAAGCCGCAAAGCGCGCGGCGGAAGCGGGCAAGAAAGACGGCGGAAAAACCGCGGGCCAAGGGAACGCGCAGGCGCCTGTCGAGAACGAAGCCGCAGAGATAAAAGACGTCGCCACCCCGGTAAGCGCGCAGGATTTCATCAAGAAGACCTACGAGGACATAGAGGCGAAAGATTACAAGGCTGCCGCTAAAAATGCGCACAAGGCCGTCTCCAAGGACTATGGCTCCTACGAGACCTGGAAGGCTCTCGCCAAGGCCTACGAGGCCGACGGGAAGAAAACAGACGCCTACCTTGCCGCCCGAGAGAGCCTATTGCGCAATCCCGACGATTTGGACAGCAACCTGTATTTCCTGCGCTGCGCAGCCAAGGTTGTGCCTAATTACAGGCTCATAGACAGGCTTTTTGAGGCCCACACAAAATTTCCGTCAAACAGCGAGATTCTATTGGGGCTTGCCCGCGCATATTCGATAGAGAAAAAGCCGAACAACGCCATGCATTTCTACAGGAGGTTCCTGGAGGCTTCCGCGCCGGACAATCCGTGGCGCGAGGACGCCGCCAGGGAGCTTGCGGAGCTTGAGAGCGGGAAACTTCCGCAGGCCCCGGCAGGCGGCGGGGAAAACAAGGTGGAAATTCCGGACCTTTCAAAAGACAGGGCCGACACCAAGGTTGAGCCTTCGCCGCAAAAGGACATCTCCGAAGGTTTCGGGGCGGGCAACGAGCAGTTTTCCACGGCTCCGCAAAACTAAGCGCGGGGCCGTGCCGGAGCCAGGCAGGCGCATCCAGGCGTTTGCGCGCACTGTTTTTTATGGAAAGACAAATTCCTTGTAATATTGCCCCGCTTGGGGCGTAATAATAACAAAAGCAGGAACAAAGCCGCATTTGAAAAGTCGATTAGCCCCATGCCCCTTATAAAGAAGAGCTGTATAGAGGAGATAAAGGCCAAGGTCAACATATACGATCTTGTAAGCGGGTATGTGTCCTTAAAGAAGTCGGGGTCGAGCTACAAGGGGCTAAGTCCGTTTTCGCACGAGAAGACGCCTTCGTTTTTCGTGCATCCCGACAAGAACTTTTTCTATTGTTTCAGCACTGGGCAGGGTGGCGACATATTCAAGTTCGTGCAGTTGAAGGAGGGGTTGAATTTTGCGGAGAGCGCGGAGTTTATCGCGGCGAGGTTCGGGATTCCGATAGAGTACGACACTGCCCGCGGGGGAGCGGCGCAAAACTCCTCCGTAAAAAAGCAGATTTTCGACATAAACGAGCTCGCCGCGGAGTGGTATGCCAAGAATTTCTGGGCGGACAACCCTACCGCGGAGGAAATCAGGCGTTATTGGACGCAGGACAGGAAGTTTTCCCTGGACGATGCGAAGAACCTTAGGATAGGTTTTTCCCCCCTGAACGATTCCGCGATGAAAACCGGGCTTCAGAGGCGAGGTTTTTCGCCCGAGGCGGTTAAGAAATGCGGCTTGTTCTTCGCGAAAGATGCGGATTTCGACGCGTTTAATCTCCTATCGCGCTTCCGAGGGCGCCTGATGATACCGATAGCCGACGTGCAGGGGCGCACGATAGGCTTCACTGCGAGGAAGACAAGCTTTACGCCCACGGACATCGCCTACGAGGAGGGCAAATACGTAAATTCTCCCGAGACCGAGATATTTAAGAAAAATGCGGTATTGTTCAATCTCGACAGGGCGCGAAGGGCCATAGGCACGCTGGGGTACGCCATAGTTGTTGAAGGGCAGATAGACACCATGCGCATGTTCTGCTCCGGATTTGAGAACACGGTGGCAAGCCAGGGAACCGCGCTTGGGGAGGAGCATCTGGCTGTTCTAAAGCGCTACACGGACACGGTGGTGTTGCTTTTCGACGGAGACGCAGCCGGCGCAAAAGCGGCGTTGTCCAAGATACCGCTGTTTATGAAAGCCGGCCTTGCGCCGTTTATAGTGCGCCTGCCCGCGGGGGACGATCCGGACACTTTCATTGTCAAGAACGGCGCGAAAGCGATGGAGGAGGTTCTGTCAAAAGGCAGGGAGAGCCCCGTCAAGTTCATGGTTGAGGAGATGTCGGGCGGCGGGATAGGAGCGCTGTCTCCCATGAAGAAGGACGCTCTTGTTCGAAACATATTCGAGAGTCTTGCGCCCTGCCCTTCGGCGATAGCGCTTGACGGCTACATAGAGGAACTTGCGCGAGATACTTTATCGGACATCAGGGCTGTGAAGTCGGATTTTGCCGCATGGAGAAAAAAGACGCGGACGTTTCAGCGCGAGGACAACAAGGAAAGCCGGCGCAAAAATGTTGGCGAAACTTCCCGCAAGATGTTGACAAACGCCAGCTACGACGCTTTAATTGTCTGTTTAAATTATGAAAATGTGGCCGAAGCGCTTGCCGAGGTTATCGAGGACGAATGGTTGAATCCCGAGGATCCGTGCGAGGACGCGTTGCGCCGTATACTTGTTCTTTACAGGGAAGGCATAGGTTTCGACATATCGGAGATGGACGCGCATCTCGAGGCCGAAGCGGAAAGGGATATCGTTTACAGGGCCTACGGAGAGGATAAGGCGTACATTTCAAATCCGGCCGAGGCCGCCAACGATTGCGTCAAGAAGATATACTCGAAGTACTGCCAAAAGACTATAGACGACATGATAAAGCGTCTGGACGATCCTGCCCTCGACACTGAAGGCAAGAGGCGGGTGCTATCGGGCATAAAGGCGCTGAGGATAAGGGCGAAAACTCCTCCGAAGACTATAATCTCCCAGACAATTTCCGATTGAGTAAACTCTTTCACAAACTATAGATATACCGTATGTCAAGTTCCAGTAAAACAAAGAAGGCATCTTCAGAAAAGAAGGCAGCAAAAAAGCCTGTGGCTTCCGAGAAAACCGCATTGAAAAAAGCGCCGGAGGCAAAGGCCAGCCAGCCGGCGCAGGCGCGCAAGGCTGCGCCAAAGGTATCGGTAAGCATAACAAAGGAGAACAAGAAGTCTGTTAAGAAGGCCGCCGCGCCGAAGGTTAAGATAGAGGTGCGCGCTCCCGCGCAGCCGGCGGCGGAGACTTCCACGGCGGACGACAAGAGGCGCATAGACGACAAGATTCACGATCTTATCCTTCTCTCCAAGGAGCAGGGTTATCTGACGATACAGGACATACACGGCGCCCTGACGGACAGCCTGAACAACCCCAAGCAGATAGACAATGTTGTAAACATACTCGAGAACCTCGACGTCGACATACTCGACAACGACGAGGTGGACAATTTCAGGCACAGGCAGGAGGAGAACGAGGAGAGGCAGATCAGGGCCACGCAATCGGACTCAATAGAGGATCCTGTGCGCATGTATCTTAAGCAGATGGGACAGGTTCCGTTGCTTTCGAGGGAGCAGGAGGTGTCCATATCAAAGCGCATAGAAGCCGCCGAGACGAAGGCGGTAAGGGCTTTGTTTGCAGTGGCGCTGACAAACAGGTTCCAATTGGACTTGGCCAAGAAGCTGCTCGACAAGGAGGAGCGTTTCGACAAGATAGTCCTGGACAAGAAGGTGGACAGCCGCGAGAACTATTTTAAGGATCTGCCCAAGTACATAGAGCAGGCCGAAGACATAGAGGAGAAGCTGCAGAAGGCCTGGGAGGGATACAGGCACTCAAGCAGCGAGACTCAGAGGAAGAGCCATCTGACGCGCTTCCAGAATTTGGAGGCAAAGCTCAAGGACATATTCAAGGGATACCATTTCAAGCTGAAGGTTTTCGAGGAGTTCTTGGACATAATAGCCCCCGTGCTCAGGGAGATAGAAGACGGGTATCATAAGATCCGCGCGACGGAGAAGATCGGCAAGAAGGTAAAGAGCGTAAATGTGGAGGCCATAAAGGAGCGCCTCGAACAGATAAAGGACGAGTACCGCATAGAGCCGGAGACTTTGGTCGAGCTTATAAAGGACGTAAGGCAGTCAATGCGCGAGGCGCACAAGGCCAAGACGGAGATGGTGCGCGCAAACCTGAGGCTGGTTATTTCCATAGCCAAGAAATACACGAACCGCGGATTGAACTTTTTGGACCTCATACAGGAGGGAAACATGGGCCTGATGAAGGCCGTCGAGAAGTTTGAATACCGCAGGGGATACAAGTTTTCGACATATGCGACATGGTGGATACGCCAGGCGATAACGCGTTCGATAGCCGACCAGGCGCGCACGATAAGAATACCGGTGCACTTGATAGAAACCTTAAACAAGGTTATGCAGATACAAAAGCAGCTGCTGCAGGAGCTTGGGCACGAGCCAACTCCGGAGGAGGTTGCCGCGGAGATGCAGATGCCTGTCGAGAGGGTTCAGTCTATAATGAAGATGGCGCAGCAGCCAATATCGCTGCAGAGCCCGGTTGGCGATTCCGACGACACCAATTTCGGAGATTTCATAGAGGACAAGGGGGCTGAAAACCCCTACGACATGACTGCATATTCGCTTTTGCGCGAAAAGCTCATGGATGTTCTCGATTCTCTCACCCAGCGCGAAAGGCGCGTATTGAGTTTGAGGTTCGGCTTGCAGGACGGTTATTCGCGCACGCTCGAGGAGGTCGGAAAGCTTTTCAACGTAACGAGGGAGCGAATACGCCAGATAGAGGCGAAGGCGCTCAGGAAGATGCGCCACCCCACCCGCATACGCCAGCTTCACGGATTCTTCGAAGCCGAGAACACAAACGCAGGGCCCGGGTTCGATCAATTTAAGAAGGAGAGATTCCAAAAGTAGGGGTTGTTTTCCGACCGGGGCCTCCGGCGGTGTTATGAGACTAATTTGCCGATAAGATGCGAAACAGGAAAAGTATTTTTTTTGCGCGCTTAGCTGCAATGATGTTTTCGTTGGTGCTTATGCTTGCCGCGGGAGCGGATAATTCATACGCGCAGTCCAGCAGGAGGACGGGAAAGGCGCGGCAGGCGTCGCCTTCGAGATACGCGGAGGATGTTGTCTATGCGGAACAGCCAAAGACATACTATGCGGAGATAGGACGGGTTGTGGGCACACATTCGAACTACGCGATAGTGCTAAGGAATTCGTCAAAAATGCCGAAGGCTCCAGACGGGTGGACGACAACTTTATTTTGTTCGGACATTATGCGCAATCCCAAGGCGTTGTTGTCAGACGCCAATCTGCGCCACAAGGGCTGTTATTTATATAATGTTTTAGACGGCGAAGCCGCCGAGGGAGACATTGTCATAGTGCGCATGTCAGCGCCGGATAATGCTGGCAAATAAAGCCTTTGGCGCAAGATGGGGGCGCGCCGCGCCGTCTCTGCTTGCCAAAGGCGCATGTAGGGAAATAGCCCTTATAGGTGCTATTCGGCGGAGCAATATTATGCCCGCAGCAAGCACTGGCTCAACGCGTAAGATGGCAATAGATGGACCGCGTTGTATAATAGGAAGCATAATAAATGGATTATGGGGAAAATCTCCATGGCCTAAAGGGGGTTAAGGCGGGAAAAATCTGCGGAGAGAAAAGATGTATAGGCGATTCGGATTTTATTTTTAACCTCCGCCTATTTTTTTGCAAAAAACGGGAAAAAA
This sequence comes from uncultured Opitutales bacterium, assembly GCA_944389315.1. Lineage (GTDB taxonomy): Bacteria > Verrucomicrobiota > Verrucomicrobiia > Opitutales > Intestinicryptomonadaceae > CALXQW01. Next base: position 23,462 of record CALXLX010000024.1, on the reverse strand, counting down.
TGCTTGATTCGCAAAAGGCATCTGGTACTGTCCTGTGGCTAAATTCCAGACGATGTCCCTATCGTCTAGCCCGGTCAGGACATTGGATTTTCATTCCAAGAACCGGGGTTCGAATCCCCGTGGGGACGCCATGGGTTCGGGGTTCCGAGCCGTAAACGTACCTAATAAGGACATCGTTCTGGATTTACTTTTAAAGGCCCGCAAATCGTTGATTTGCGGGTTTTTTTATAGGCGAGAATACTCAAAAGGTATCACCATTGCAACGCGCGAAGACGTCTCGCATACACTATATGGGACATGTATTTTTTCGCAAGGGACTTCCTCTCTATTTCCTCCCTACTATTTTGTACAAGAAAATCCCGAAAATGGCCACAGGAAAGAGACGGATAAAGTTGCGGGAATCGAAAAAGTTATATAAAGATATTCTCCGATAAAAATCGGCTCCGCCCTTCATGCCGGAAATTGGCAAGAGAGTAAAATTTTTGACCAAACATATCTTTAAAGATGGATTTGAAGATATGCGAAGGAAAATCCTCCCATTAAAAAACATAGCTGTTCTCAGGATTCACGCTAGCAAGCTGCAAAAACATAAAACTCCCTGATAGAAATAGAGCCCCCACCCCGACATATGTAAATGCTAAAAAAACATTATGCAATTCTTCCGCTTTGCGCGGGCACAGAGATGAAACATCTTCAAGTTATAGCGGGGAAACATCAATTTGCATATTGCAGCCTTCTTATCCTTGAATGGCAATCTGATGGTCAGCTACAAAATAACGATTACAAACTGTATACCCACACGAGAATTACAGCGATAATCTTGAATATTAAACGATACGACAAGAAGGAAGCCATGCATAAAAAAAGCCGCCGTAAAGGCGGCTTTTTGGTTGATCTAAAAGTTTAGAACATGATTCTCAGACACGCACCTACCTTGTCCTGGTCCATATCCACTCCGGAGAGCAGTTTCTGGCCGTTCCAGAATACGTGCGAATATTGAACCACGATAGCCAGATTATCGGTAAGCCTGTAGCCGATCTCAGCGCTTATTTCATGTTCAGGAGTTATATAATCGTCAATGCATGAGTCCTCTGCATTTGAGTCATTGTACAAGTATCTTCCCTGTATGTAGAAATCCTTGTATATGCAAAACTCGACGCCGCCGCCTACCGCCCAGGTAAAGGCAAAGCCGTCCGCCCAAGCACTGGCATTTGCGACACTGACATCTATGTCAGAATACTTACCGCCTACACCCGCCTGAACAAACGGTTTTATCACAAAGTTGGGAGTTACCTCAAACGCATAATAAGGACGCAAATACACGGGGAATGAGAATGTATTTACCTCCATGCTGGTGGGAGCAAGAGAGGCATCAATATACATATATTCAAGCGGGACAGACAAGTCTACGCCTAATCCGGAATTATCTGATTGCTTGTAAAGATTTAGATTCAATCCGAGGCGCGCGTCCACTCCAGTTTCAGTTGAGCCAGACATAGTGATAAAATCCGCAGCCGCTCCGACTTGCACATAATTTGCCCCCAAAGAGGAGAAGGCAGAGTTAAGGCTTACAGTGGAATGGCCACTCTGAGGGATTTCTGCCTCAACGCTGCCATTGGAGTTAGCCTTCATCTTCTCAAGAATCTCCTGGGTGGATACATCTCCGCGGCGGATGTCTTCAGCGGAAACTCCTTCAAACGCCCCCCTGTCTGCTTCTCGCGCAAGCGCCCAAGAGGAAAGAGCCGATATAGCCAGTACAAGAATAATGTGTTTTTTCATGTTTTTTACCATTGTTAGTGATTTAATGAATATAAAGAATAACATTATCGGTATGCAATGTCAAGGTATTAAAAAAAATATATTGATACTAAACATCTGAAAATATGAAGCTTAGAGGAATTAAGACATACAGAAAACAAAAGGCATAATTATTCGGGAGAAGGCGATTGTACTGATGTATAAATCAACACACCATTTAGCAAATTACAATTCCTGTTATGCTTCGCGATAATAATGCACAAATTGTTAGATCTCCTATATAACAGAGGATACGGACTATAAAATAATATGGAACCTGCTTAAATTTTCATGCTCTAAACAGGGAGAATCGAGGGAATGCTATTCTCTTTCATAAAGAAGATTTATCGCGCTTAAATTTACTTGACATAATTCGGGAAAAATATTTTCTTTTACGACTTTAACGCGGGCGTAGCTCAATTGGCAGAGCGCGAGCTTCCCAAGCTTGAGGTTACGAGTTCGACCCTCGCCGCCCGCTCCATTTAAAAGATAGATAATACACTGCTTTAAAGCGACTTGCAAAATTTTTGCGAGCCGCTTAATTTTTAACCATTTGGTTCAGAAAACGGGGGCTCGGGAGGGTTTTTGGTACCCTACGCCAAGTTTGTACCGGCGTCAGGCTTGCGCTCATCCAGAAAATCGAATATTAAAGCGCCAAAATTTTGCTAAATTTCTCTCCAAAAGATTCCTTCAATCATTTTGAATATTTAGTAGATTGTTAAAATAAAATGGAATAAAGGTTCTTGTAAATTTTATAGAACTTATAAGTTATACCGCACCAGCCAAACTCCTACAAAATATCCAGATAAATGCTAATATAAAAAACACCAAAGCTATAAGGGAAAGAAGAAATAGAGTTATTATGAATAAGGTAAATAAGGTAGAATCATGTTTTATCATAGAGCCTGATTCCCATATTCAGTGCTAAAAGAAAAAGGAAGATATATCCGACACACCTAACCTCTATTCAAAGATCTATTGTAAAATAACAAATATGCAAAACGAAGAAAAGGCTATCGCTATCTAACTTATTGTAGTAAAACATAGTTATAAATATATGTCAAAATAAAGTCAGTCAACACCAAAGTCAGTTGAAGTTACTGGAAAATACCACATTGGACTAGAACTATTGATCTGTAATTTTTAAAGTTTTGCAGACGTGTAAGACAAGCGTTGACTTAGCTTTCCATCCGCTATCTTCAGCGGAATCCATTGAACAAGACATATTGACCGGGTATTTCTTACATAACCGAGTAGACGCATAGGGGTGGTGTTAAAGAAATTTTTAAGCATAGTTACTAAACTCAAAATAAAACCCTATTTTGAACTATGGACAAATTTCCCAGACTCAATTACAGACCCAAGAAAGCCCGCCCCTTTATCGTCCGCTACTATGATGGCTCCTCCAATAAGCGCACATCGCCTAACCATCTTTTTCACTTTTTTCACTGACTTTTGGAATCTGCGAATACCCGAATTGTAAAAATCATTATTAGTCGCAAAATTGAATCCGTCTAAACTATTGGGTAAAAATTTAATCCATGCACATTGAATCTGCCAAAATGATTACTGCCTCTTATAACTATAAAATTGCTTCAGTAAACGACTCCATGAATACATTGCAGTTATTACAAGTGGCTTTATTTGTTCTACATTATAAGAACTTGAAACTTATTAGCTATTAAAAAAGCGCCCGCAGCAAAGTGCGGGCGCTTTTCGTCTTTCAGCGGTTATTCCAACCCGAGAGCCTTTGCAACCCCCTTCCCATATTCTGGATCCGCCTTGGTGCAGTGTTCTATGTGGCGACGCTTTATGAATTCAGGAACATCGCACATCGCTCTTGCCGTATTGGCGAAGAGTCTCTCTTTTTGCTCGGAATTCATAGCCCTAAAACGTCTGCCCGGCTGGGAATAATAGTCGTCGTCATCCTCCCTAAAATTCCACGAATCTCCGTCTCCGGATATAGGAGTGCGCGGTATTTTGTACTCAGGCTGCTCCGTCCAGGCGCCGAACGAATTTGGTTCATAAGAGGTTTTTGCTCCATGGTTTCCGTCGACCCGCATCTGGCCGTCGCGCGAATATCCCGTGACGGGGCAACGCGGCCTATTTACCGGAATCTGATAGTGATTGACTCCAAGCCTGTAGCGCTGGGCATCACCATAGCCGAACAAGCGTGCTTGCAGCATCTTGTCGGGAGAAAAACCTATTCCCGGCACGACATTCGCGGGGTTAAAAGCCGCCTGTTCGACGTCTTGAAAATAATTCTCCGGATTCCGGTTTAATTCCATTATGCCGACTTCCTCGAGGGGAAATTCATCCGTATACCATTCTTTTGTCAGATCGAACGGATTGTAAGGCAATTCCTTTGCCTGTTGTTGCGTCATCACCTGAATGCAAAGTTTCCACTTCGGGAAGTCTCCCTTTTCTATATGTTCAAAAAGGTCCCGCTGATTGCTGTCCCGGTCTTTCGCGATAATGGCTTCGGCTTCGGCGTCGGTAAGAAATTTTATGGGCTGCTGGCATACCCAGTGGAATTTTACCCATACCAGATTGCAGTCCTTGTCGTACATGCTGAACGTATGGCTCCCAAAACCGTGCATATTGCGGTATGATGCCGGTATGCCGTCGTCGCTCATTGTTATCGTTATCTGGTGAAGAGCCTCTGGGAGACTTGTCCAAAAGTCCCAATTATTTTTTGCGGAGCGCATGTTCGTCTTGGGATCGCGTTTAACAGCGTGGTTGAGGTCTGGGAAATGATGGCCGTCCCTCAGGAAAAAGACGGGGGTATTATTGCCGACTAAATCCCAGTTGCCCTCTTCAGTATAGAATTTTACCGCAAATCCCCTAATATCTCTTTCAGCATTCGCCGCACCGCGTTCGCCCGCGACAGTCGAAAAACGGACGAATACGTCAGTTTTCTTTCCGACTTCCGAAAAAAGTTTTGCCCGCGTATATTTTGTTATGTCTCGGGTTACGGTAAAGGTGCCAAATGCCCCCGATCCCTTGGCGTGCATGCGCCTTTCCGGGATTACCTCCCGGTTGAAATTGGCCATTTTTTCCTGAAACCACACATCTTCCATCAGCATTGGGCCTCGTGGTCCGGCCGTGCGGGAATTCTGATTGTCGGCTATCGGTCTGCCGAAGTTGTTTGTAAGCCTATCCTTTTCCATGGTGCATTCTCCTATCTGTAGTTTTATTTTCCCGTAAGGGTTGGGTTATTATTTTGGGTTTGATTCATTGAAGGAAGCGTCACTATACCCCGGATTTATTCTTAAACTTAGAGTGCGTGAGCCCTTTCTTTAGGGAACTAATGTAAATAATTAACAATAGCAGTCAAGTATTATTTACAAAATTATTGCAAATGCAGCATTATGCGCTCAAGATGGCATAGATGAAAAAGAATGAGGATAAATTGGAGACGGCATTCGCGGCGTTTTGCAGAAATGCAGGATTTAGGCGGACAATCCAAAGAAGGATTATCTACGAGCTTTTCTACGAGGCTCAAAGCCACCTCGGGATGGAAGATATAATGGCCAAAATCTCCCTCAAAAACCCGGAACTCAGGCAGGAGAGCATCTATAGGATTTTAAACGACTTTGAACGAGAAGGATATATACGAAAAGTAGAGGTTCCGGGCGTGAAGAAGTACGAATATGCATCAGAAAAGCACGGGCACTTTCTCTGTTCAAAATGCGGACGCATAACGGATGTAGATACGTCCGATATCCATTTGCCGAGCACTCTGTCTGGGGCCTGCGACGTCAGCATAACATTCAACGGGATCTGCCCCACCTGCGCGAAAAAAAATAAGAAATAACGAATATGCCACTTGCTTTAACTAAAGCATCATATAATGCTTAGCTAAAGCACAGGTCTTCCAGCGGCAAAGAAGACATTTCTACTTATTCCACGGCAATTTTTTCAGCAACAAAGCCATAGCGCAGGTGTTTGATATCCCCGCATAGATCAGTCCGCAACCTACAAATGCCGGAACAATGATAAATGCCTCATTTGCAGCAAAGGCCAAAATACTGCCCAGTAAGACGAGCGTACCTGCAACTATGCGCACTTGTCGCTCCATGGATATTGCGGCGCTTTCGTAGACAATATCCGATTTACCATGGAGCGATGCCATTCCGCCTCTTATTATCGATACGTTGGGATATCCGGCTTTCTCAAGCTCTTCTGCAGCCTTGCTTGCGCGCATGCCGCTTTTGCATAGTACATAAACATGCTCGCCCTTCAAGCCATAGTCTTTTATAAAATTTTTAGCGTCAAAATAAGGCAGTTCAACAAAGTAATGTTTCCGTCTAAGCGCTATTTCCGAGTGTTCGTTTCCGTTTCTAACATCAAGAATTACGGCATCGGAAGGCATGTCGATATAATCGACCTGGTTCTTGTATAGTCCGTCGCTCATTTCTAAGATTATTTTGAATTTACCGCCTTCCAAGTAAGGTATCCGCCGGAGAGGTTTGCCGCGTTGAATCCGTTTTGCTTTAAAATGCGTTCCGCCAAATACCCTCTCAGCCCAACCTGGCACGAAGCCACTATTAGACGGCTCTTATCTAATTCCGAAAGACGCGTTCTAAGCTGTCCGAGGGGAATATTTATGGAATTTGGGATTTTTCCGCCAGAAACCTCCGATGGTTCTCGGACATCTAGGACAATTGCATCGGCTGGCATCTCGTCTGCATAAGCCGGAGTAGATTTCCCCGAAAGAACATTTGAAGCGACAAACCCCAAATAATTTACAGGGTCTTTTGCCGAGCTAAATGGAGGCGCATAGGATAATTCAAGCGCGCCGAGCATATCGGCCTTTAACCCGTTAAACATTGCCTGCGAAATCGAATCTATACGTTTATCCACCCCCTTTTGCCCTATTATCTGGGCTCCGTATATAGTACCGTCAGCCCCGAACAGGAGCTTCATGTCCATGCGCGCCGCACCCGGATAATATGAAGCCGATGAAGACGGATGAATGTATATCTTGAGATATTCTTTTCCCGCCGATTTCAAGCGTTTTTCAGTCATCCCGACGCTTGCTGCGGTCAATTTTCCAAGCTTTACAACCGACGCCCCATAAGTTCCCCTATAGGAGCTTCTTATCCCGGCAATATTATCTGCGACAATCCTCCCCTGCTTATTTGCCGGACCTGCAAGAGGGATATGTGTTCTTGAGTTAAAAATAGGTTCGTCAATTTCTACGACATCTCCAGCCGCATATATGTTTTCGTCGGAAGTTCTCATATGTTCATCGACTTTTATAAATCCGTCTTTTGAACATTCTATTCCAGATTCAAGAGCGAGGGCGGAGTTTGGCTTTATTCCCGTTGAGGAAATTACGATATTTGAAAATACGCGTTCGCCATTGTCGAGAATTGCGATAATTCCGTCGGGAACATCCTCATATTTTTTTACCGTTCGGCCGAGAATTACGTTTACCCCCATTTCAATCAACTCGCTTGTCAAAGGGAGGGCCATTTCTCCGTCAAAAACCGGCAATACATGTCCGCTACGCTGTATTAGGGTGACCCCTACTCCTCTGTGCCTAAGATTCTCTGCGGTTTCCAGGCCTATGAATCCCCCCCCGACAATAGTCACCTTCGCGGATTTATCTTTGAGAGCCCCTATTATGCCGTCCATATCGGACATCGTCCATAGGTGGCGGATTTTGCTATTTTCGTCGCCGTCTGTTTTAGACGTAAAAGCGCTTGCCCCTGTGGCGATGATAAGGCTGTCGTAGCTTTCAGAATATTCTCCGGCCTTATTCTTGATGAGAACCCGTTTATTTGCCCTATCGATAGCGACAACCTCCGATGAGGTTCTGACTTCTATATTGAACCAATTAGAGAACTTTTCCGGCTTTGTTACGATAAGATCATTCCTGTCGGCGATTATTCCGCCTATATGGTACGGCAATCCGCAATTTGCATAGGAAACATATTCCCCGCGCTCTAGCATGATTATCTGAGCAGACTCGTCCAAACGTCTCAATCTTGCCGCCGCGCTTGCTCCTGCGGCCACTCCGCCAATTATGACAATTTTCTTAGGTTTATTCATAAGTGCATTAAGAAATATTTTAAAAAGATTGATGCCTTGTGGCGGAAAGAACTTTTTAAAAATTGCATTAAAACTCAAGTTGAATTTTAAAGAATCCAACAAACGTTTTTTAAACACATTGCGATATTTTATATGGGCACAAGTACGTTTACTCTCATGGGGCAAACGTTCCTGAGATGAGGTCTGATTGGCCTTTAAATAAGAGGGGCCCTCCTGTATTAGCAACTGAGATTTGGAGGGCTCCTCCCCTTTCCGCCACCTCATCCCAATGATGAATAATATTTTTGGAATATGTCTGAAAAGTTCTATGAGCAGCTTAATTTCTAGCCATCTTGTTAAGAAAACATAACCGAAGGGTGTTTTGGGACATCCGCATTATATCTGGCATAGAGATTAAGCTTGTCCCATCCAATAAACTTGAAGAGTGGATTGCGAAAGCATTTCATCTGGCTAAACTAATAGTGTTAGCATAAGAATAAGATAGAACCGAAAAGAAGCCCTAATACATACCCTAGAACCTGAATGGTTCCCAAATGTTCACTTGCCACATTGTCTATCATATTTTGGAATTCCCTTACATCTTGCTTATCTATGGCAGCAAGAATTCGTTCTTTTATGCTGAAGTTTTCAAGAATCATCTTGCAACCATCCGACTCCAGCCAGGTGGTTAACTTTTTTTGCATAGACGGCATTGCATTTGCCTTAAACCACTTTATAAGTTCCTTTGAATTCAATACCTTGTTAATCATGACGGGAACTTCGTTTTGAATATACGAATGCAAGAATTGCTCGATGTAAGCTTTTGAAGTTATCAGAAAATTATTTATCTGACCTTTTGCTTCTTCTGAATCCATCCATTTGCGTATTGATTCCGCTGTTTTTAGGATTTCCTCTTTTATTTGGCTTTGAATCTTTTTGTCAGCAAGTTTCTTGCTAATGGATATTTCTATTTCTTTCCAATTTATAAAATCGGCCAGGCTCTCTGCCAAATCCACACTAAGAGTGTTTTTTATTATTACAGCGAGCTGCCAAGAATTAATTTTTTCGATTAAAAATTCTTTTGCGATTTTTGTCAATTGAGGCGTCTTATTTTTCAGTAACGCTACAATTGCCAAAGATACCTTTTCTCTATTTGTGTCTTGCTGTATCCAACTTTCCAATACTTCATCCCAAAAGTTCTTTATGTTTTCAATCGAAATGACTTTGTCCACCGTTGTCAGGATGGAGTCTTCTATTTTTGGCAACAGAAACTCTATAATTTTATTTTCATTTTCTAAAATTATATTGTTAATCTCAGTGCTAAACCTTTCGATGAGAGCTGGATCTCCGATTTTTGCGGAGGCTAGCGCGCAAATTTCCTTTGAGATAGATTCTGGGGTTAACAACCTGGTAGAGATTTCCTCCGCCATCTGTTCTCCAATTTTATTCTTATTGGCAGGAATCATTCCCTGTTTCCAGAACCCCATAGTAACATATCGAATCCAATGCTTGTCCGACCTCTCATAAGGTTCGAACAACATTTTCACCGCGATGAAATTTGTTAAATAACCTACTGCGCCCGAGAGAAAGAACGGCAGTGATATCGTAATATAATTTGGGATCGCAACTCCCGCACATTTTAACATCACAATAACAAACAGACCGACTATCGTGATCGAACTCATAAATATGCAGAATATTTCTGCCAGAGAAAAAACCCTGTATGTCAAGGGGCGTTCTCTATCCAATGATAAGTGGTATAATTTTTTTATTTTTCGCATAGTTTTTATTAAACTTTATGAAGTTGCCTTTATCAGTGCGTTAACCAACTCCGGAGAAAACTTTTTCTTTATTTTTTCCTCCTCGAGGCGAAGATGATCATTCCAGAACCTTTCGTTTTCTACGCATTCAATATTATCGCCAGAGAATCTGCTTGCGATAAAATTGCGGACTAAGCTTGCGAGGATGATGCTTATCACAAGCAGGAGTATGGAACCTATGACCCCTGAGACAAAGGGAGTACAAATTGTCCCCATCACCAATACGGTTCCGGTTCCCCCTATACCTTTGCAAATGCCTTCAAGTAAATCATTGTCTTTGGATTTACTCTTTATGCTATACGCTATAGCGACCACTGAGGCCACCAGCGCTATTGGATTAGCGCTCCCTATCCCTGTGATTAAAGAACTTGCTCCGATTTCCGAGAGTAGTTTTTTATCGCCTTGCTTCAGCGCAAATATCGATGAAGCCATGCATAGCGAGCCTCCCAAAAGTTCCAGTGCATTTATTTGAAGAAGATCTCCTTGCCACGATTTCGAAATCCCGAGATGTTCACTAACCCATTCGCTGCCTTGTCTATATGTATCAGGATCTATCGATACAATAGGCAACCCGGACACCGAGAACAAGTCTTTCAACAAATGGCTAGCCGTTCCGAATATTTCCGAAAACAGCGAATCGTCCGGCAGTTTATCGGATGCGGCTCGGAAGGCACCTATGATATCGTGTTGACCGTCCAACAAATGATGCAGTTGAGCTCCGCCTATATGGGAATCCAAATAGACGCTATCGATTGCCTTGTCGTAGGGGGTTGTGTTTGCGGTGTTTATCACAGAAGCCAACCATTGCTCCACGCATTTAGAAGATGTTGTGGCGTTCCACGCTTGCGCAGCAATCGCCGATGCCAATATATTTTTTTTAGCATCTTTCATCTTTTTGCTCCGGTAATTTTTTTATTTATCTCTAAAAATTTCTCATTCAGAAACTCTATTATTTTTTTCATAGATTCTTCCCTTTGAGCCTCTATTTTAGAAAGCCTCTCTCTTATGCTATCTAGCGTCTCAGAACCCATCGTTTCCAGCTCGTTAAGCTTAGTTTCCAAGCTTTTTAAGCGCCTGAGATTCTTTTCCATCTCGCTTATTTTCTTTTGCAGATCTGACATCCGGTTTTCGACATTTTTTATGCGCTTAGATATTGCCCTCCTTTCGAAAAGGCATTCTTCTTCCGTAATGTGATCATCCCATATGCCATTTGAGTACTTTCTAATTTCGATAAATATTGATAGATAATCCGACAAATTCAGCGAAGCATTCTTTGGTTTCCCGAAAAACTCGCGTAAATGAAGGATTCCTGATTCTTCAAGAGAGGGAGTAATGTCATTAGGCGCAAATCTTTTATTCCTGCTCAACTTGTCTATATTAGGCATGTAATGAGGCCTAAAACACAATATCTCCTTGTCTAAAATCGGGATGGGAGAAATTCCGCAATCATTGCATCTTTCAATAATACTGCAGACGATATTCTCTGTTTCGGATTCGTCATCCTTGCATTTGTCACTATTAACATTAAAAATTATTGAAAAGGGAATTTCCTCATTAACTAAATTTTTTAGGAATTCCAATTTATAATTTTTCAGATCGGAACCTTTGCAAACAAATATGACTGAATCAAAACCCTTCGCTTTTTCTAGCGCATCGCTAGGCGACATTAAGTCGCCGCAAAAGCCCATGCTATCGTATATGTCAAAGCCGCCATATGATCCAACGCAATAAATCTCTTTTGTAGTTTCCAGCCCCTTTCCGATCTTGCATATATACTTGTTGAAAAGGCAATTTATAATTAGAGATTTCCCCTCCTGATATTCTCCCATAAAAACGACCTTAAGCCGTCTATTATGGGAGAGTCGCGGACACGAATCTTTGCAAAGACCTGTCATTAAGCGATATTTTCTCTATAACTTTCTAATTGAGCAATCGATGGTTCCAAGAATTCTGTTGAAAACTGCTGCACTTCTTTCTGGAGTTCTTTAAAATTAGAATCTGATTTATCAAAGTCGGATTTTAACGATTCTAAGATTCTCTTAAAGTCACAATCCCTCTGATCACAGTATGAAGTTATTCCATCATACAGCTTATTAGCATAAGCCTTAGCATAGCTCTTACTTATTTTCGTCTCGTAAGGTCTTAATTCTTCTTTAAGCTTCTTTAAATTTTCAGGTTCAAATAGTCTTTTGACAATAGTTTGACATTTTGATTCATCGCTACGAAACCACAAATTCCAGGAATTCATTATAAGATTGCAAAAACTGTCCCAAAAATTCCAGAGTCCATCCATAATAGCATTTATTGTTTCATAAACTTTTTTAATGGGATATTTTACCTCAATTTCATTGTATTTTATAAGAGAAATTTCTTCTTTCTCCAATCCTTCTTTCAGCTTTGACATTATCTCTCCTTGTCGATGATCAAGAACAGCTTTCAACCCTTCCAGATCCCTAATAGATCTCATTATATTTTCTATTTTATTTGTAAGGATTTGAGACAAAGCCTTAGATAAATATTCATTCAAATTCTCGGAAAGCCTGAATCCCTTATATTGCTCATTTAAATATTTACACAGTTCGTCTTTAAATGAGACGTCCTCGCCAGATAAAGGCATTCCATTCAAGTACTTATTAAATTCCTGGTCTATTTTTTTAAGAATAATATTCTCCAAATCCGAAGTTAATTTTTTATATTCAGAACTATTTTTGCGAAGAAGGTCTCCTCTCAACCGTTTAAAACTCTCGAATCTCTTTTCTTCGGCACACAGTTCTTTCCTTTTCGCCTCCATCTCAACATGGGTAGTATCAAGTATTTTTCGAATATTGCCCCCTTGAGCCTCCTTTAATATGCCCAAAACGTTGTCGACATGGTTTTTTAAAACTATAGCACCCCTGTTTTTCGCAATAAAGTTGCTGCCCTTAAAAACGAGTTTATCTAAAGATGCCTTTTCCCTCAACACCTCCTCATTTTCCATTACAGATTCTTTTGATTTTAGAATATCGATATCATAACAGAATGAAGCATCATTTTTGATATCTCTAATCAACCGCAAGTCGTCGCTTTCTTTGTAAAGCAGAAGGTTTAAAGATAGCCTTGCATGGAAGTTTACATACTCATCTTTTTCAAATTTCAACCCCGCGTCTCTAAGTTTTGAAATACTGGAAAGGATGATATCTCGTGTAGCGTCCTCGTCTTTTCTCTGATTAAAGCCCAGGAACATCGGAACATTTCCAGCGCCATCGTCTGCTTTAATCTTTCTTATTGCGGTTATAGTTCCCCTGTCTATCTCTTTATCGCCCGATATGATAAATAATACGGCATCTGCATTATTAATTGCAGTAAGAGTTAGATTTGAGTCCCAATCGCTAGTGAATAACCCGGGCGCATCAACAAGTACAAAACCAAACTCGGACATTTGTGATACGCCTTTAAGATGTAGTTCCACTTTGTTGATAAAGGCCCATTTGACTTCTTCGAATGAGAAATCCCCCATTTTCCACTTCACGCTAAAGTCAATAGGAAATTTAATAGAGTTCTTAGCTTCATCCAGAGAACACTCATATGAAGCACGCATCAACCATTCTTTTTTTACCTCTCCAGATTTGATGGCATCTACGACAATTTTGGAATACTTGACTATGTCAAGCCGTTCCGGGCTGTACTTTGATGCATCTTTGTCATGCTGTTCTAATTCCTTATCTACAACTTTAGATAAAAGATTAAGGTACTTTTCATCAAATACATCAAAATAATCGTGAATAGGACTTCCTTCTTTTATAAGACCGCTTTTATCATCTGCGTCTGTTTTAGTTATTGCGGGCCCCAATTCAGCCTGAAATCCATCTACTATATCATGAATGGATCGCAAACATATCTTCGCATACTCTTCTGCATTTGGATCAGAAAGATAATGAGCCTCGACCAGACAGGCGCTTGTCTTTATGCCAAAACCCGTGGGAGATAAACTCCTGCCTCCACATATGGCATTAAATGCAGTGCTTTTGCCGCTTTGAAAAGCGCCGCATAAAACCATTTTAAACTGATCTTCAGATAATCTCTTGCTGCGGATTTTTAGATTTTGAGCCAGAGTAGGAAAATATTTTTCCTCGTTTTTAGGATTTTTCTGAATTTCCGCCTGTATATGTGTAAATATGTCTATTAGTTCATCTCGTTTTATCGTATATTCTTGCCGCTCCATATAATAAATCCATTCTTATTTAACTAAGACACTCAATTCTGCCTTTGCCGCATTCAATAACTCGGCGCGAGCAGGATCTTTAACGGTATTCATAGCGGAATTGATAGTATCGTTCCTATCATCGATAGTGGTGGAGAAACCTTCATGTATGTCTATTTTTGCCTTATTTATGCCGTTATCAAGCGCGTTGTAGATCTCCCCTTTTATATCATTAAAGGCATCTTCAAGTTTTGACTTAAATTGTGATCTCATAATTTTAAAGACAATGACTGTCGGCGTGGGCAAAATCTTTCCCCCTAAATAGCGCAATATAAGATCGGTGATCCAACCGCCAGGAATCACAAATGTAGATAAAGCATAATCTAATATTAGGACCAAATTCTCGCTTAAATTCTGCCAGAATCCCGGATCGAATGCGAATTCTTCAACACCAACTGCTTGTGATGAGTACTTTCTGAAAGAATCTTCAATTTTACCAGTATATTTTGATTTTAGATCTAGAATTCTGATCTCGGTTTTCTTCACGCCATTAGAAACAATCCCCTTAATATGCGAAGAGGCTGTTTCAGATAAATCGGCTGCTATACGCTGCAAATCGCTTATGTTATTGGCCCCATCTAACTCCTTAATCAATAGACTCCTATACCCGTTAAGATCTTCAAATATCATAGACTTTAATTCGTCCTGGATCTGCTCCAAATCTGCGATAAATTCATCTTCTATCTCGTTATAAGAGCCTACGAAACTTTTCATTTGATCAGAAAGCTTTGCTTTGGCATCTTCAAGCTCCTCTGGCGTAAGTTTCATTGCTTCAAGCTCAATGTCGCATTCCGCAAGGGCCTCATTTACATAGGCTCTAAATTTGTTATATATGCGGATATTGCGCCCTATTTTTTTATTGGCCTTTAAATATTTGAGCAACTCCTGAGCGGCGCTTGAATTTGTGGCGTCTTTAATGCCGTTCCCGCTATCGTCGCCAAAAATTTCATCAAAAGAATCCTCGGAAAGATTCTCTTTGCTTATGGGATTCTTAAAATCAATAAACCTAATGTCGATATGATCCCTTCCGATGTCGTGAAGTTGTACTTTCAGGCTTGTTTTTAAATCTTTTTTCTCACCTTCATCTAAATCTGCATAGAAAGGATCGTCATTTATAAGTATAGCTCCGCGCCAAACGCCTTCGTTAAAAACGTCATTTCTCAAAAACTCCAATTCCGTATTGGAGAATTGCTTTGCGCGCTTTACAAATAGGATCAAGTCTGCGCTCCGGATTGCATCCTTTACCGAATCTACTATTCCAGGGGTGTTTGAATTGATTCCAGGAGTGTCTATTAAAGTCACCCCCTTCAAATTCTCATTCTTATAGAATAGTTCCGCATGAGACGTGGAGCTTATTATAAGCTGCTTTTCAGCCTCAGATTCACCCGCAGTCTTTTCTTTGATAATATCGGGAGTCGGATTATCAAAAATCTCAGGATTGGCATTTTCTATGGGATTATTAGTCTTTGGATATACCTTTAAAACAGGAGTCTCTCCATATTTCACTTCCGTAGGAATTGCCGTAGCCTCCAAGTGCGATACATACAAAATCTCTTTACCGATGAACATTGAATTTATCAATGTAGACTTGCCCGTTTTAAATTCGCCAATTACCGCAATCTTGTATTCTTGGTTTTGCAATTCATTTTCCAGTTTTGAAAATTTGCAGATTGCATTTTTCAAAGACGCTTTTGTTGATATTTCGATAGCTTTTTCGATAGAAGTTTCCATAGGATTTATATTTTTGTTGTTAAACTATTTAGATGTTATGACAGTTGATATATTATTTATTATGGTTCTTATTTCTTTGTTTTTCCGAGTGTTTTTCACCGATTCACTTAACTTGGGCACAAGAATATTCCTTTCTTTTAACAGGCAATCCCTCCATACAGATTTTTTGCCATATACCATTGAGAAAAACCAATTTCCGATAATATCTTCAGCGACCTCGCCAAAATCGTACTGCTGGTTCTTCAGAACGCGTTCTATCATTTTGACAGCCTGAATAATATTACCCCTGACAGATTTATCGGATAGAGAAACTTTCCCATTATTCTTTTTAGTTTCACCCTCATCCTTTCCGGATGGATACCTCGAATATAGCCTATCAATACGATTTTTCAGGAGAACCGGATACATTTCTCGATATTGAGCATTTACACAATATACAGCAGGCCTTAGTTCCCATCTAAAAATCCTGTCTATGCTGTCTGATGAATTTAAGATCTCCTCCAGACTTTTAATTCCTGCATCGCTGATATCAGTACCGTAGAATATTTCTTTAAAAAGCGCGACCAAGTTTCGAATTTTACTCTTATCGTCATCGCCTTTTAGAAGGATAGACAATTGGGTTTTAGAAATCAGTTCAACAAATCTTGACTGAACTATATTGCTAAAATCTTTTACGGAATCGGTTATTTCATTTAGCAATTTATTGATTTGTGGCACCGCGTAATCTATGGACCCGATCTGATTCGGAATCAGATCTTCCGTCTTGCCAGCCCTATTGATTAACTCCTGCTCTGTCGGCAATTCCTTAACAATCCTCACGGAAACATCGTGGAATTTATCCATCATCACGGTATGATACTTTAAGATAGCAGGATCTGTCCTAATGACACTGATCAAATTTTTGGTCTCCGCTATAAGAGTTCCCCAGAATTCGTCAAACCATGCGTTGTATATGGGAACCGCGCTCTCCACATCGTTGCAGTCTGCTGGTATATTTCTAGATATGCTTTCCAATAATTCTAATATACCCGCCTCTACTTTATAAATAGATTCGCAAATTTTCTGTACAGTAAACCTATCTCTTGCCTTCAGATTTTGCGAAAGGAATTCGTTTATTTTCGTAAAACACTTCTTTATGGAGTCCCCATCCATCGCATCCACTTCTATAATCTTTTCAGAAGGAATTGCATATGGTTCTTCCATTAAGAGACGCTTGTGAGTTTCCAAATACTTGGAGGAGTCTCGAATCCCTTTATCATCGTTCAAAATATAAAGCTGAAAATCCTGGACAGAAACGCTTGAATCAAAACTTCTAATGTCATTTACGAAATTCTGGAATTCCGCCGTGGGAGATGGCTGATTCCGGGGGCGCGACATTAACAATAGCAAGTCTGCTTCTTTTTCGACCAACTCTAATGTCCTGCGACGAGCCCGCGGATTGGGATCGTTTACACCAGGGGTATCTAATAGCATGAGTGGCTCATTGCCATCTGCAATCTTCGTATATACTGTGCAACGTTCAATGGCAATCGACTTTGGGTTAGTGGCCGAAGTTCCTTCCTTATGGGCAACCCAGTCTTTGACTTCTTTTATATCTATTTCTTTATTGGGATGTCCTAATAATCCTTGAAATTCTCCAGATTTTGACTGTATATCCCGCAGCCTAGACAATATCATTCTAGAACTTGTACCGGTATTGAAAATGTTTTCATCTGGCAGTTTTATTCTATTGAATGAAGTAATGCTATTAGGAATATCAATTTTTTTTTCTAAATTTCTATCGCGATTCAACTCCTCAATATCTGGAATAATTATATTTTTCAAAAAGGTTGCTTCAGAAAAAAACGAAAGGACAGATTTTTCTTTCTCGGAATTTTTTATTTCACACAAAGTTGCCGTGCAACGTTCGGCAAATGCCGGGAGCGTCACTACTTCTCCATTGATGATATTGTTGAGAAAAGTTGTTTTTCCTGCCTTTTCAAGCCCTGCAACCGCAATCTTTATGACACCAGATTCCCAACGAGATTTTATATTCGTTATTTTGCTTTTTTCTAACTCTAACTTATTTATGGAAGAATCGATATCCCGTATGCCAAATTCTGGGTTGAGAGATAGTAACGATCCTTTCAAAGAACATAGGAAATCCTGCTCTTGGTTAATTTTCTTAATCTCCTTGTCTAATAGGATGATATTACTCTTTCGAGCCTCTATAATTTCATTGTCAATGTATGCCATAATATATCTACTAATTTAGTATAGTATATAGAAAACATTTGTTCAGATTAAGTATTCCTAATACTTATGTCTTTTTTCATATATATATTATGATATTCAATAAGTTGTGAAGTCTAAACGCTGTTATCATCCCCGTTATAACGAATGAGGGAATTTTTAATCTGCATCACGTTGAAAACAAAAAAACTACGACAACTCAAAAAAACTTGTTGACATAAGTATTAGGAATACGACATGAAAAACGACTCAAAAGCGGCAATGCATTTATTGGAAGGAACAAATATAAACATCTTAGACGCCGTGCGGATTTTACGCAGCGCCTTGGATTTAAAACCGACCAACTGCATAGACAACAATCTACTTTACCTGATAAAGATTGTAAATCTTGGGATATCTGCCGTAAAGCGCGGAATAAAAAGCAAACCTATTTTTGAGGCGTATAAAGCGCACCTTGCGGAAAAGACCTCGAACCTTAAACCCACTTCATTGCGCGACATTAAGACTATCGCCAATAGGATATTCCGTAAGAATCCCACCCTAAAAGAAAGGTTTGTTGGCGACATTTCTTCCGAGGAATGGCTGAAAATACTTAATGGCGCGTTTCCGCTTCCAAACCAATTTAACAAATCTCGAGCAATGATTCATGCGCTATATTCCTTCTGTCTAAAAATGCGCTGGTGTGAAGAAAATCCGATCGCCTCAGTTTCCAAGAAAAAAATCTTCGAGAAGGAGATTGCACCACTTAGCATGGAAGAAATCCATAAGTTGTTATCAGCCGGTAAAACAAAAAAACATGCTGAAAGCGCCGCCGCGCTTGGAATAATGCTTTGGACTGGTATGCGTCCGAATGAAGTAGCTCGCTTGAAATGGGCTGATATTGATTTTTCCGAGGACGTAATAATTGTAAAAAAAGAAAACAGCAAGACGGGTGGCACGAGGCATATTGAAATGCGTCACATATTACGAGACTGGTTGAATCCACTTAAGAAAAAACCCGAAATAAAAATCTGTCCGAAAAATTGGCTGCGCAAATGGAAAAGTCTGCGCGACGACGCTGGCTTTAAGGATATTTGGGTAAACGACGTCTTGCGACATACCTACGCAAGTTTCTACGCAAAACGTTACAAGAACCTACCGCAGCTGCAACTTAACATGGGACATAGAGACCTATCTCTCTTGCGTTCCAGATATGTGAATATGGTGGGAATTAAAAAATCGGATGCAAAGGCATTTTTCGAATCCTTAGGGAAAGACATTGCAGCCGAATCTCTCCCGGCAAACTGACAAGATTCTAGCCCTCAAGATACAAATAGACATAATTCCGGAGAGTTTTCCTATGTTCTCCCCGAAAAAACGGTGTTATTTTCTATTAACCAGAAGAAAATCCTTAGATGAATTTTAAAGCATCCTGCAAGCATTAGCGGCTTTAATTTCAAGAAAAGCACGAGAAAGTATTCGCTTGAGTTTCCGAAGCATCCCTAATAAAAGGAATTTAACGTTTGCCGACTCAGGGCAGCGCAGTTGAGAATTGTTTAACAAAATCCGATCCTTCCAGATTTTACGGCATTACGTTTGTAGCTAATTTCGCGTCTTAACATATTTACATAGTTTAGTTCATCATACGTAGTATCGTCAAACTCGCACTGCTGTGCGCTCAGACCTTCCATAGCCTTTCGGACCTACTATGTTAATCGCTTAATAGGTCCGCTTTTGCCGCAAATAATCTGGAGATTCTCTGTTCCACCTCACCCCCAAAGGTTAAATATGCTCTTTTGAGGCGGATATTTTACCGCGTATTTCCTTTATTAATTCAAGATCGGGCGCCTTATGCTTGGAAAGAATATCTATCGCAGATTCGTAATTCTTCAAGGCCTCTAAATATTTTTTCCCGCCAAAATACAAATTCCCGATGTTTACATAAGTCAACGCAGTCGCCGGATGATCGGAATGTAACATCTTCTGCTGAATTGCCAAGGCACGATTAAAATATTCCAACGCCTTTGCAGAATCTCCCTTCAGCCTATGTGCGTCGCCCATATTGTTATATGTCGTGGCTATATCCGGATTCGCGTCTTTAAAAAGTTTCTCCTGAATGGCGGCAGCCTTTCCAAAATATTCCAACGCCGTATCCGGTTTCTTCTCCTTAAGAAGCAGCAAGCCCATATTGTTGTAAGCTATGGACGTAGTTGGGTGGTCTTTCCCTATAGTATCTTCGAATATTTTTATAGATTTTAGCCTGTATTCCTCCGATCTTTTGAAGTCTCCATTCTTCAAATAAACGGACGCCATATTGCCATATGCTATGCCGACATCCGAATGTTTCTCCCCAAAGGTCTTGCGCTTTATATCGAGAGCCTTGCGGTACGCTTCCAACGCGGATGGATAATCCCCCTTTGCCTCATATAACAATCCGAGGTTATTGAAAGTTGTTGCAACTGCAGGATGCTTGTCTCCGAATGATTTTAAACGTATGGCCAAGGCTTTCTTATTGTAGATTTCCGACTTTTCATAGTCCGAGAGCCCATAATACGCCCCGCCAAGATTGCTGAAAGTAACAGCTGTCGAAGGATGGGAAATTCCTATGGATTTCTCCTGAATCTCCAACGCCTTATTGTAATATTCTATCGATTTAGAATATTCGCCCCGAATATGGTATAGCCCGCCTATATTATTATAGGTTCTTGCAGCATCTTGTCGCGCCACCCCGCCCAAATTCTCCTCTATCGCCAAGGCTCTATTATAGTTCTTTAATGCCGTCCTATACTTCCCCCAACTGTTATATACTTTCCCTATATTGTCTACGGTTCTTGCAGTCTCAAGATGATTTTCCCCGTAAAATTTAATCTGCATGGAAAGCGCTTTCTCGTAGAACTCGAGAGCTTTCTTATAATTCTCCAGCTTTTCATAAATGCTTCCCATGTTCGCGTACGACAAGGCTATGTCTGGGTGTTCAGCCCCAAAAATGCCATTTTGCATCGTCAAAGCCTCGCCGAAACACTCGAGCGCCTTGGAATATTCGGCTCTCTTGCCGTACACAGTGCCTATATTGCCCAATATGCGGGCTATGTCCGGATGTGTCTTACCGAATGCCCTGCGGTGGATCTGAATTGCGCGTTGATAATATTCCAAAGCCGATGCGTAGTCTCCCAATTCGTCATTTACGCCTCCGAGGTTGTTGTATGTGGAGGTTAGATCTGGATGACTGTCCCCGAGAACCTTAGTCTGTATGTTTAGGGCTTTTAAAAAATATTGCTCCGCTTTTTTATATTCACCTGTTTTGTGATACTGGGCTCCTATATTGTTATATGTCCTCCCCAAGGCCTGGGACTCGCCGGATTTCTCCTGTATAACGAGAGCTTTGTTTAGAAAATCTATAGCCTTTGAGATGTTCCCCCTCGAGCTTTCAGCCAGCGCAATATTTGAGTATGCCAACGCCTCCTCCAGAGACCCCCTGCCCTCGCTTTCTATTATGGCTCGTAAAGCTTTAGTATAAAAGTCTATGGCTTTTTCATAATTTGCCTGGTTATAATTGATAAGGCCCATATTGTTCATCGCGTCGGCCAAATCCATAGAAACCTTGTTCTCGCCCTCCGCTTCCGACAGCGACTCTATCGCTTTTTGCATCAATTTTTTGGACTTATCATACTCTCCGTATGAATTAAATATGGATCCTATTGTCCTGTAAATTGTCGCGCGGACTTTTGGATGTTTGATTTTTTCTATGTCCGCGAGCGCGGCGTCCATCGCCTGGATAATTGTGGTGTCTTTATTGCCTTTACGGCTGGGATCGCTGGATACGAGCACGTCCCGAAGGAAGTCGAAGGTTTGTGAGGTCTGCTTTTCATTATCCTTGGCTATCGCCTCGGAGATTCTTGCGCTTTTCTCCGCCTCTCTTGCCGCTTTTTCAGATGCGATGGCGCGCGCTTCCGATGCCTTGGCCCGCTTTTCAGACGCCCTAGCTTCAGCCTCAGATTTAAGAGCCCTTGCCTCCGATGCCAGCGCCCGCTTTTCAGACGCCTTGGCGTTTTTTTCCGACTGCCTTGCCTGGGCTTCAGATGCAATCGCCTTGCGTTCGGATATTTTCGCCTGCGCTTCCGATGCCAAAGCCCTCGACTCCGAAGCCCTTGCCTTTTGCTCCGCGTGCATAGCCCATATTGTAAGAAAAATAAAACAGGCCAAAGCCATGAGAGTCCAAAACATCACTATTCTTAGGACTCTGCGTTTCTCTTGCTGAAACCTGTTGGATATTTTTGTCCTGGAGACCTTCAGCATGTACGAGACTGTCTGTACGAAACCGTTTTCCCAGCTCTCTTTTTTGGTTTCGTCGTCGCTTTTGCGCATATCCGGCAGATTGCGCGACTTAAGCTCGTCTGCAAATTCGGCGAGTTTGGGGCAGAAAACCTCGTCTATATTTTCGCCCTCGAGGAATATCGGGATAATCCTGGATATATCGTTTCCGTGTGTTTTAAGAAAGAATTCGACCTCATCGTTGCACCATCTTGAGGCCGCGAAATTCTTAGAGCACAGGGCAATTAAATAGCGGGATTCAGAAAGGCTTCTTTCTATTTCCTTCTTGAAGCTCTCGTTGGTGGATTCCAACTCGTTTTTGTCGAGGAATATTTTTCTGACATAAACAGGATGCGGCGGGCGGTTCTCGTCAGCCACAAGTTTATACGGATACCTAAATTTTTCGAGTTGCCTTTGCAACCAAGCCGCCGCGACTTTGTCTTTTCGCGAATAGCTTATGAAAGCATAGTAGCCGCCCTGAGTCATAATTATCTCTTTTTACGGCGCGCAAACGCCAAAACGCATACGCATGCCAGCCCCATAAGGGCGGCAAAGTGGGCGGGCTCGGGTATAACGGTGCCTATCTTTATCCCGATGAAATTCATTCCCAGCACAATATCCCAATCTCCCTGGAATGGAGTATCGTCCATAGTAAGCTCAAGGCCGTCGTATTTGCCCAGATGAGATAGAGAGGACATATCGCACTCGTCAGTCCAAGTTGCAATGGTTAAAGTCTGTTCGTCCTGCGGATTGGCGGATAAATCCACAATGATTGATGCTTCGCCAGCCATGACAAAGGAGGAACTCTCGTTGAAGACAATAGGCGCCGTATCCGAGTACGGATTCATTTCTACATACACATGCCCGCCGTCTTCAAGAATGAGGGAGTTTCCGTTGGTGACTTCAAGTTGCGCGCCCTCCAATAATTTCAAGGTTGCGTTTGAAACTACGGCGTCGTCGTAGTATATTTTTGCCGATATGGCCTCCTGCCCTTCCGTCGGGATATGGGCTGCAATTTCTACCGATTCGGCAGTATTCATTGCGGAAAAGTTTTGTATCCTTCCGTCTGAATATATCACATTTGTAAGACTATCGGCGGTGTTTACGCAGTAGTCCGATATATTTGAGCCCCTGAAGTCCGCTCCATAAAGAGTGGAAGTTGAAAAAACCGCAGCGTTTGTCGAAGTTTTATCAATGCCGTTTTCCGTTACAGAGACCTGTACATTCTGGAAGTTTGCGTTTTTCATATTTGAATCATAAATGTATATTCCTTTGGATGTTGCGCTATTTCCGTCAGCATTTGCAATAAATAT
>CALXLX010000023.1 GCA_944389315.1 uncultured Opitutales bacterium | reverse complement strand
TCTGAGGTTTTGGGGAACTTCAAAATCTGGCTTCAGCTTGCCGTCCCTTATAAGCCCGCCCACCTGCATGGTGTTTAAATCGTGCTCGTAGAGCCCCTCCTCCATGGTGGCTATGTAAACCCTATTGGCCGGATCCGCCAGATGGCGCGCCGTTCCGGTAAGGCGCCCAGGCATGAGGCGGCGCGGTATAGCCCGGACAGAAGCGTCCGGAGAAATGACATAGGGCCCTATAACGAGCTTTCCGCTCTCCCTATGAATAAACCTGTTGGCGTTGGTGCCGCCCACGCTTTCGGGCCGCACGCGGATATCGAGATTGGGGGATATCTCGTAGAGTTTGTCGTCGCTTTCAAAATAGACATGGGGCGGATATGTTACCGCCCAAAGTTTTCCCGCGAAGGCGACCACCGCGCCCGTGCCGCACTCGCCCCCGGAATTTGAGAAGACCAAGTGCGGATAAACGCCGGATATTTCCCTGTACTTTTCGGTCGCACCCACGAGGGAAGACAGAATCAAGAAGCATACGGACAGCGCAAAGAATATTTTATTTTTCATCGACCAGCTATGCGGTTTACGTTTGAGCACGCCTAAATTGGAGGCGTTCTTCTTCCAATATCTATTCAGCAAAAAACAAGTAAAGGAAAAAACGCCCGCGGCAAAATTTTTCGGCGGCACGCTTGCTTCGCCGAAAAAAAATACAGCCATCGCCGCAAAACCGCCGGAAATAAAAAACTTTGCCGCGCACCGAGAGAATTCTAAAAGGCTATACAGACAAAAAGTCCCACAATTCGCCAATGTCCGAGAAAACCGCAGCCCCGGTGGACTCAAGGCGCCTGCGGCTGTGGTGCCCCCCGCACAAAAGCGCGCACGACACCCCCATGGCCTGCGCGGTTTTAAAATCATGAGTAGTGTCTCCCACCATGAGAACCTCGCCGGGGCCAACCCCTATCTTTGCGATATGCGCCCTGCCCAAAGCCTCCTTTGAGCCGGCGTAAATATTGTCTAGCCCGGAAACCAGATCGAAAAACTCACCCAAGCCGCGAATATTCATTGCGGAGACCAAAGAGTTCTTCTCGTAGGCGCTAAGAACGCTTTGTGTTGTCCGGGAAGAATCCGCTATGCGCCTTAGCATGTCCAAAACGCCGCGGCGCATCGGGCAGTCTCGCTGGGCTTTGTTGTACGCCTCGACAAAATCCCTGCCGACCGCCTCCACGGACTCCTTTGAAAAATCGAAGCCCAAACTTTCGTAGAACTCCGACACGGGGAAGTCGAAAGTATCCCTGTATCTTTCAAGAGTAAGCGGCGCGATGCCCCGCTTTGCGAGAGTGCGGTTTAATATCTCCAAAGACAGGGGGGCGTCGTCGACTATCGTGCCGTTCCAATCCCAAATTATGTGACTAAATCTCATAGCCCCGCCGACGCGGCGCGCGCGGCCCTGACCAGCTGCAATACGCAGTGCGCCCTGTTTAAAATGTACATATGAACTCCCGCAGCGCGGTTTTTTATTAGGTCCACAACCTGGCCCTGCGCCCAGTCAGCCCCAACTTTCAGGGAATCCTCCGAATCTTTAGCCGAAGCCATCTTGCTCACCAGCTCCTCTGGCAGGAAGGTGTTGCACATAGTGGAAAAATTGGAGAGCTGCTTTGCCGAAAGAGCCGGAAGAACCCCCGCTATTATGGGCTTGTCTATGCCCGCTTTCAGACACTTGTCCCTGAAGGAATAAAATATTGCATTGTCGAAGAACATCTGGGTGACGACGAAGTCCGCGCCGCAATCTATCTTGTGCCTAAGCCATGAGATGTCTTCGTCGAAACTTGCGGCCTCCGGGTGGCGCTCCGGATAGCCCGCGCAGCCTACGGAAAAGTCGGGATAGCGGCTCTTTATAAAACTTATAAGCTCGGATGCATGCGCAAAGCCGTCTGGATGGGGGACAAAATTTTTGTCTCCCTTAGGCGGATCCCCCCTTAGGGCCATTATATTTTTAAAGCCTGCGTCCTTGAGCTTTTCGAGTATTTCGGCGATTTCCGACTTTGAATGTCCCACGCAGGTAAGATGCGGCAGCACGTCGAAAGCGTAGTCGTTTTTGAGTATTTCCCCGTACCTCATAGAAAGATCGCGGGTGGAGCCGCCGGCCCCGTAGGTTATGGAAACGTAGTCTGGCATTATCTCCCGGACGGACTCGGCGGTGGCCAAAATCTGGCGGGCGCCCTCCTCTGTCTTGGGCGGGAAGAACTCCACTGATATAAGAGTACGGTTCAGCCTGCGAAATTTGTCCGCTATATTTTCCGAAAGTTTATTCATATTCTACGCTTAAATCTTACCTTTATTTGAAAATAATTTGGCGAATATGAAAAATTCGTCAAGGGATTATATTTTTGACTCAAAAAATTTGGATTTTGTTGGCTTTATTTCCGATTAAGACTAATTATTAAAAAAGCGGAAATAATGCTTGTTAAATAAGCTGTTAGGGGGCATAATTTTCGCGCGTAATTTTTGTAAAAAATATTCACTATGGAAAAATACTTATATCTATCTCTGTTGCCCGAAGCGCTGATAGCCTCGCATCTGTCACCTGAAGAATTCGGAGCATATTATGCAACCGGAGTATTCAGGAGGAGCTGCGGCCAGGCTATGTTCTTCGAGCTGGACAAGAACTTCAAGTCGGACTTTCTGCCCGTTGACAGAATCGACGAGCTTTGCCAGCCCCACGAGGACGGCTCGCCGCACAAGTCCGTCTATCTGGCCGTTTACAGGGTTCTGGAGCATGTTCCGCTCTCGGCGATAAAGAAGCTCTATGTTGTCACTTCCGACGGCAAGACTCTCGGGCTCGACGAACAGCCCTTTGAGCCGGACGACGAAAAGCTCTTCATGTACCAGGACTTGGCGCCCATACGCCCGCGCGTTGTCAGCGTGCTGAATCCGGCGGAGTACATCAAGAGGCTAACGAGCGAGGACAGGCTCGTGCATTTGGACAAATTCGCCTTCTGCGACATGAAGCTCGGCTCTCTGGAGAAGGATCCTGAAAACGGAGATTTGGGCGACCTGCCCTACAAGAACTCCCAGCATCTGCGCGACTGCATACGCGCCGTCCAGACTAAGGGGAAGCGCAACAACAAGATATTCATGAGGACCCTCAACGGAGAGATTCTTTTCAGAACCATAAGGCGCGGCTTCTATGTCGGAGACGCCTCCGGCATGAAATATTATCCGCTGCCCTCGAGGGACGATCTGGAGAACAAGTATTACGACTGGTGGCGCAGCGCTCTTGCAAACTTCGGCGAATAAATTCCATGCGCCTAAGTTTTGCGGGCTCTGCAAATAAGAAATTTTTGATAAAAATATGAACTGTTTATACATACCGACACTCGCCGCGGCCGACGCGGCGTCAAACGCGGCGCAGGCAGGCTCCGCCTGCGGGATAAGCCCCATATTCTGGCTTGTTCCCGCGGCCTCCATACTTGCGCTGGTATTCGCACGCATATTTTACTGCGGCATGAAACGCGCCGACGAGGGCACCGACATCATGAAGAAGATAGCCGGGCACGTCCGCGAGGGCGCAACGGCGTATCTGTGGCAGCAGTACAAGATGGTTGGCATAGTCTTTTTAATCATCACTGCGATATTTGCGTTCTTAGCCTACGGGCTGGGCGTGCAGAACGAGTGGGTTCCCTTCGCGTTCCTGACGGGAGGTTTCTTCTCGGGCTTGGCCGGATACTTCGGGATGAAGACGGCCACATACGCGTCCAACCGCGCGGCCTGGGCGGCTAACAAATCTCTCGACAGCGGCCTTAAGGTTGCGTTCCGCTCGGGAGCGGTGATGGGCTTGGTCGTTGTGGGGCTGGCCCTGCTGGACATATCCGCATGGTTCCTCATTCTAAACGGCCTCATAGACGACGTCAGCTACCAGCATAAGATGATTATGATAACCACGACCATGCTGACCTTCGGCATGGGCGCCAGCTTGCAGGCGCTCTTTGCGAGAGTCGGCGGCGGCATATTCACAAAGGCCGCAGACGTTGGCGCAGACCTCGTGGGCAAGGTCGAGGCCGGAATCCCCGAGGACGACCCCCGCAATCCCGCGACTATCGCCGACAATGTAGGAGACAACGTAGGCGACGTCGCCGGAATGGGCGCTGACCTTTACGAATCCTACTGCGGCTCCATACTTGCAACCGCCTCGCTCGGAGCGGCCGCCTACATGAGCGCCTCGCCCGATGTTCAGATGAAGGCCGTAATCGCCCCCATGCTGATAGGCGCGATAGGAACCATACTTTCCATAGTGGGCATATACTTTGTAAAGGTTAAGCCCGGCGCGGATTCAAAGCAGCTGCTCGGCGCGCTCGGCAAAGGCATAAATGTAAGTTCCGTACTCATACTTATAGCCTCAGCCGCTATACTTTACATGCTCAACTTGCCGAACTGCTGGGGCAAATTTGGCTCCATAGTTGTGGGCCTTGTAACGGGCATATTCATAGGCAAAATCACGGAATATTACACCTCCGAGGCCTACAAGCCCACAAAAGACATAGCCTTCCAGGCAAAAACGGGCCCGGCTACGGTAATCATAGCAGGCATGGGCACGGGCATGATATCCACCTTCTATCCCGTTATGGCCATCGTTGTGGGAACGGCTCTGGCGTACATGTTCTCCGCGGGCTGGGATTTTGCCAACATATCCGAGGGCCTTTACGGCATAGGAATAGCCTCGGTGGGCATGCTTTCCACACTGGGCATAACCCTCGCGACAGACGCGTACGGCCCCATAGCAGACAACGCCGGCGGCAATGCCGAAATGGCGGGCCTGGGCAAGGAAGTGCGCAGGCGCACTGACATGCTCGACTCCCTCGGCAACACAACCGCCGCAACAGGCAAGGGCTTTGCGATAGGCTCGGCGGCTCTTACGGCGCTTGCGCTGCTGGCCTCCTATGTCGAGGAGCTCAGGATAGGCATCACGCACGCTTCGGGCAAGGGTCTTGCAAAGGTTGACGCAATCATAAACGAGTTTACGCTTCTTGGAAAAGACGTAAAGACCGCGGGCCTTGTGGACTTCATGAACGTTTACGACGTGCATCTTATGAACCCGAAGGTGCTTCTCGGCATATTCATAGGCGCCATGATGGCGTTCCTATTCTGCGGGCTTACGATGAACGCCGTTGGCCGCGCGGCCAACAAGATGGTAAACGAGGTTCGCCGCCAGTTCCGCGAGACGGCCGGCATAATGGAGGGCAAGGTCGATCCCGACTATGCGCGCTGTGTGGGCATATCCACTAAGGCCGCGCAGAAGGAGATGATGTTCCCTTCTCTCTTGGCTATTGCAGCCCCCGTTGCCGTGGGCTTGATATTCGGCGTGCCGGGAGTTCTCGGCCTGCTGACAGGCGCCCTTGCGGCGGGTTTCGTGCTTGCCATATTTATGGCAAACAGCGGCGGCTCCTGGGATAACGCCAAAAAGTTCATAGAACAGGGCAATCTCGGAGGCAAAGGCTCTGAGGCTCACAAGGCGGCTGTTATAGGCGACACGGTCGGAGACCCCTTCAAGGATACGTCGGGCCCGTCGCTGAACATTCTCGTAAAGCTCATGAGCATGGTCGCCATAGTCATGGCGGGCGTCACGGTTGCCTACAGCCTGTTCTAAAATTTGCGTCATAAACGCGGCATTCTAAAAAATATGAAGGCCGCTTCAAAAAAACTCCCGGAGAAAATTTCTCCGGGAGTTTTTTGCACCCGAAATTCCCGAATAAATTATCCAGCTTCCCATGAATCTGGAAAAATCAGAACATTTTTAGGAAAAATTTCCGCCGCTAAAAAACATTTGCAAAGAGAAGGAAACTTTCCATGCGGCTGATGAAAATATCCAAGAAATTTCTACGCAGCGCCGCTTTATAATCATCCACTCACAAAAGTTTTTTCTAAAAAAGCGCATAACACTAATGGGCAATAAAACGCGGAGGGATTTTCCCTTTTCCATATAAGTTCAGAAATTCTTTTAGCCCCGGGCGGCTTTCATGCATATCCAATCGGCACAAAGATAGCCCGCCTGCTTTTATCCGCGCCCTATCCGGAAAAATTTTTCCTTTTCCGTATTTTTCACGGGCTTTGCCGAGAGAAAAAAACGCTCCGCCAAAAGCCTTGGCGGAGCGTAAAATTTTTTGCGGTGCAAGCGCAAAGATATAAGAGATGCGCCGGTTTGGTTTAGAGATTGGAGAACACCTCGGCGAGCTTGTCTGCCGAGCCGCCGCCCTGGGCGTAGTCCGGCTTGCCGCCGCCCTTGCCGCCGAGAGACGCCGTAATCTGGCGGACTATGTCTCCCGCCTTTATGCCCTTCTCGACAGCCTCCTTGGAGCACAGGGCAAGCACGCTGGCCTTGCCGCCGCCCATATCAGTGCCAAGCACGACAACCGCCGCGCCCTTTATGTGGGAGAGTATCTCCACCGCAAGGGCGCGCATCTCGTTGGGATTGCTCCCCTCTACTATTTTAGACACGCGCTTTGCTCCGTCTTTCTCGACGGCCTCCGCCGCGAATGTCTCGGCCCTTTTGCCCGCGCTTTGGCGCTTGAAATTCTTAAGCTCCTTATCCAGCTGGCTCTTGCTCTCAAGAAGCTTTTCTACCCTCGAGAGAACTTCCTCTCCCTTGCAGGATAGCCTGTGGGATACCCTGGTAAGAATATCCTGCATGGAATTTGCAAAATCGTACGCGGCGGTTCCCGCGAAGGCCTCGAGCCTGCGCGTCCCAGACGATATGGCGGAATCTGATATAATCTTAATCATGCCTATCTCGCCCGTGGCGGAAACATGGGTCCCGCCGCAAAGCTCCGCGGAGAAATCTCCCATCTCCACTACCCTAACAACCGCGCCGTACTTGTCCTCAAAGAACGCAAGGCAATTCTCGGGGATTTCCGCATAGGGAACCTCGCGCCACCTTACGGCGGCGTTTTCAAGTATCTTTTTATTTGCTATCTCCTCTATGCGCCTGAGCTGCTCTGCGGTGGGCGCCTCGTAGTGGGAATAGTCGAAGCGCATGCGGTGCTCGTCAACATAGGAGCCCGCCTGCCTGACATGGAAGCCCAAAACCTGCCTTAAGGCGTAATGCAAAATGTGCGTGCTGCTGTGGTGCCTCTGTATGGCGAGCCTGCGCATCTTATCCACGGTAAGGCTGACGTCGGAGCCGATGGAATCCTTCTTGAAAACCCCCTTGCGGACTTTATGCAAGTAGTGGCCCGCCTCGTCTATCTTTGTGTCGAATATCTCGCGCGCAACGCCGTCTATCTCCACAAAACCGGTGTCGCCGACCTGGCCGCCCTTCTCCCCGTAAAACGGAGTCTGCGGGAATATCAGCCAGTCAGCATCGTCCGAAGCGACTATCGCGCTGATGAAAGTCTCAAACCCCGAAAGATTCGCCGCATCGTAGCCTACAAACTGCGTAGCCTTCTCTACCTCTCCGGAATCCGATATTACTATCAGCTCCTTCTTCTGCGCCTTCCTCGCGCGCTCGCGCTGGCGCTCCATCTGCGCCTCGAACTCGCGAACGTCAACTTCCATGCCGCGCTCGCGGGCTATGAGCTCCGTAAGGTCTATCGGGAAACCGTAAGTGTCGTAGAGCACGAAGGCCTGCTCGCCCGATACGCTCTTTTCCCTGACGGTTATGGCGTCCAACAGCGCAAGGCCCCTGTCTAGCGTCTTTTCAAAAGCCTGCTCCTCGCGGCTTACAACCTTGAGGATAACCTGCTTCTGCTCCACAAGCTCGGGGAATATTGCGCCCATCTTCTCTACGAGGGGCTCCACGAGCCTCGTGAAGAACCCGCTACCCAAATCCATGCGCTTTCCGTACATGACCGCCCTGCGAAGTATCCTGCGCAAAACGTAGTTTCTGCCCTCGTTGCCGGGAATTATGCCGTCGGCTATGGAAAAGGCTATCGTGCGGATATGGTCGGCCAAAACGCGGAATATGCAGTCGTTAAGCTCGGCGCCTGTCATGTCGTTCCTGTCGGCCGGGACAGTCCCGCCGTAGCGCTTGCCCGACATCTCGGAAATATGCTCAAACAAGTCCGCGAACAAATCGCTGTCGTAATTAGACGGCGCCTTGGAGAAATCCTTAAACCCCTTCGTTGTGGCCATTATGCCCGCGACGCGCTCAAGCCCCATTCCCGTGTCTATATTCTTGTGCTTCAAGGGCGCGTAGGTGCCGTCGGGCTGGGCGTTGAACTGCATGAACACCAAATTCCAAATCTCCATGCAACGGGCAGACCCCGCGTTCACGAGGGCGCCGCCGCTGTCGTTTTTCGGGGTCAAGTCCATGTGGATTTCCGAGCACGGCCCGCAGGGCCCCGTCTCGCCCATCATCCAGAAGTTGTCCTTCTTTCCGAAACGCTTGATGTGGACCTCGGGATCAAGCCCGTACTTTTCCATCACGCCGCGCCAAATTTCGTACGCCTCCTCGTCGGCCGTGGCAGGCTCTCCCTTGGCGGGCTCGTAAACCGTCACATAGAGCCTTTCCTTGGGAAATTTCCAAACCTCCACCAAAAGCTCCCAGGCCCACTGTATGGCCTCCTTCTTGAAGTAGTCCCCAAAAGACCAGTTGCCCAGCATCTCGAAGAACGTATGGTGGTAGGTGTCGAACCCCACGTCTTCCAAGTCGTTGTGCTTTCCGCCCGCCCTTATGCACTTCTGGGTGTCGGCCGCGCGGTTGAACGGCGCGCGCGCCTCGCCCAGAAAATAAGGCACAAACTGGTTCATGCCCGCATTTGTAAAAAGCAGGTTCGGGCTTGTCGGCATCAGGCTCGCCGACGGAACTATAGTGTGCGACTTCTCGCTGAAAAACTTCAGAAAGCCGCGCCTAATCTCGGAAGACGTCATCATAAATTAAAGATTCTCTATTACAGCCTGGCCCATCTGCTTCGTGCCTACGGGCGTTTTACCAAAGGCTATGTCCGCCGTGCGAACCCCGCCGCAGACAGCCTTCTTTACCGCAGACTCTATGCGGCTTGCCAAGGCGTCCTGCCCGAAGGAATAGCGCAACATCATCGCCGCAGAAAGTATCTGCGCACACGGATTGGCCAAATTCTTGCCGGCTATGTCCGGAGCCGTGCCACCCGCTGGCTCGTAAAGGCCGAATTTATGGCCGCAGCCATTCTCGGCCTCGCCCAAGGACGCGCTGCAAAGCATGCCCAAAGAGCCGCAAATTACGGCCATCTCGTCGGAGAGAATGTCGCCAAACATGTTCTCGGTGACAAACACGTCGAACTGGTTCGGGTCGCGCGCAAGCTGCATTGCGGCGTTGTCCACATACATGTGCCTAAGCTCCACCTGCGGATAGTTCTTTGAGACATATTCCGTCACGGTCTTGCGCCACAATACCGACGTCTCCAAGACGTTGGCCTTGTCTATGGAGCAGAGCTTTCCGCTGCGCTTCATGGCCGTGCGCGCGGCGAGGTCGGCGATGCGGATAATCTCGTCCGTGCGGTAGCACATCGTATCGCTGGCCTGGATTCTTCCGTCCGGCAAGGTCTCCGTCTTCTTCTCCCCGAAATATATGCCGCCGGTAAGCTCCCTCATGCAGACTATGTCTATGCCGTTGGGTATGCGCTCCTTCTTGAGAGGAGATGCGTCCGTCAAATCGGCGTACAATAGCCCGGGGCGTATGTTCGCAAAAAGCTTAAACGCCTTGCGCAAAGGCAACAAAGCCGCCCTTTCGGGCTGCTCCTTGGGGGGAAGATGCTCCCACTTGGGGCCGCCGACAGACCCGAAAAGTATAGCGTCGGCCGCGCGGCAGCCCTCGAGGGTCGATTCCGGCAGGGCCTTGCCGAACTTGTCTATGCCCGCCCCGCCCACTTCGTAGACGGAGTATTCGAGCGTGTGCCCCTCCGCATCGCAGGCGGCCTTGAGAACCTTCAAAGCCTCGTCCATAACCTCCGGGCCTATGCCGTCGCCCGGAAGAACCGCAAACTTAAAATTAGCCATATAAATATACGTTTAGATTAAAGCTGTTTGAAAAAGTCGTTGCCCTTGTCGTCTACAAGAATGAACGCGGGGAAATCGACGACGTCTATCTTCCATACCGCCTCCATGCCGAGCTCCGGGAACTCCACAAGCTCCACCTTCTTGATGTTCTCCTTTGCAAGGAGAGCAGCCGGGCCGCCTATGGAACCGAGATAGAAGCCTCCGTGCTTCTTGCAGGAATCCGTGACAATCTGCGAGCGGTTGCCCTTGGCTATCATTATCATGCTTCCTCCGTTCGACTGGAATATGTCGACGTAAGGATCCATTCTTCCCGCCGTAGTCGGCCCGAATGAGCCCGACGGCATTCCCTCAGGAGTCTTTGCCGGCCCCGCGTAGTATATCGGGTGATCCTTTATGTACTGCGGCAGGCCCTCGCCCTTGTTGAGCCTCTCAAGGAGCTTCGCGTGGGCTATGTCTCTGCCCACTATTATCGTGCCCGAAAGCTTCAGGCGGGTCTTTACCGGATACTGCGAAAGCTGAGAAAGTATCTCCTTCATGGGCCTGTTGAGATCCACTTCAACCGCCCCGTCGGACGAATTTACCCCCCTGTATTTCTCAGGTATGAACCTGCCGGGGTTGAACTCCAGTTGCTCGAGGAAAATTCCGTCCTTGGTAATTTTGCCCTTGGCGTTTCTGTCGGCCGAGCAAGATACGCCCAGGCCTATCGGGCAGCTTGCGCCGTGGCGCGGGCAGCGTATCACGCGCACGTCGAGGGCGAAATTCGCCCCGCCGAACTGCGCGCCTATGCCCAGCTTCCTGCTCTCCTCCAAAAGCTTCTTTTCAAGCTCAACATCGCGGAAGGCGTGCCCGAGCTTGTTGCCGGAGGTCGGCAGAGTGTCCAGATACTTGGTGGACGCCATCTTGACGGTCTTAAGGCACATCTCCGCGCTCGTCCCGCCTATTACAAACGCAATGTGGTACGGCGGGCAGGCTGCGGTGCCCAAGGACTTCATCTTCTCGACCAAGAACGACACGAGCTTCTGCGGAGTGATGATGGCCTTGGTCTCCTGGTACAGATAAGTCTTGTTCGCCGAGCCGCCGCCTTTGGCTACAAACAGGAAGCTGTACTCGTCGGAATTGGTCGCGTAAAGGTCTATCTGCGCGGGAAGGTTGCAGCATGTGTTAACCTCGTCCCACATGTTCAGCGGGGCGTTTTGCGAATAGCGCAGGTTCTCCTGGGTGTAGCACTCGTAAACGCCCTTGGAAAGATACTCCTCGTCCTCGACACCCGTCCAGACACTCTGGCCCTTCTTGCCTATTATTGTGGCAGTTCCCGTGTCCTGGCAGAAAGGCAGCTTGCCCATGGAGGCAACCTCCGCATTGCGGAGCATCGTAAGAGCCACGGCCTTGTCGTTCTCAGAGGCCTCCGGGTCTTCGAGTATGTCCGATACAAGCTTAAGGTGCTCGGGCCTGAGGTAGAAGGCCACGTTTTTAAACGCCTCGCGCGCGATGAGCGTTAGAGCCTCGGGCTCCACTTTCAAAATCTCCCTGTCGCCGCATTTGACGGTAGAGACATAGTCCTTAGTCAGGAGCCTGTATTGGGTTTTGTCCTCCCCCAGGGGGAACATCTTCTGGTATTTGAATTCCGGTGTGGGCATGATATTTTCTATTTTAATTTTATTGGCACTGTCTGCTCAAATAATAATCCTTCAATTCAACTTTCTTTTGAAAATAAGACAAGCTTTTTTACTACACGCTCATGGGCCCTAAAAGCCCTGAATCCGCGCCCCAAAAAACGCGCATGCGCCGGGGCGGCGCCAGCCCGCGCGGAACAGGCGGCTTAAGCGGCCCAAACAAAGCGCCAGCCGCGCATGCCGCGCGCATAAAAAAAGCCCCGTTCCGGGGCTTTTTTTACGGCATTTTCAGCGCGGCATGCTAAAAGCTGAAGAAATCCAGGAAGGAATCCCAAACCCCGCCCTTGTCGGCCTTGCCCCGTATGGTAAAGGACAGATTGTAGGTCTTGCCGGAAGAGAGCCTGTACGCCTGTGCAGGCAGGGAGCTCCACGAATCGTACCCGCCGACTCCGAAATTCGCCGCGGAAATATTTACCACATTAAACGGCCTGTCGGGAACCATGTACGCGTGCGTAGCATAGTTTATATCGTCGGGCAGGCAGGGATATGCGGAAAATTCCACCGGCGCCTGCGCGCTTTCAAATACCACCGCAGACTTGTTCGACGGATTCTCAAACTTCACCCAGCGCACACCCGCCCTGTTCGACGACTCCTGCGGGCTTACATAATTGTGGAAAAGCTCCCTGACCGGGCTTTTGAAAATTCCCAGCCATGTTCCGCGGCATCTGTCCGCATAGTTTTCGTAGGGACCCTTGCCGTACCATACCGCCTGCGAGAGACTTTTTGACAGCGGCATCTCAAAGCCTATCCTCATCGGGAAAGGCAGGCTCTTGTCTATCTGCGCCGAGGCTTCAACCTTCACGGAGCCGTCGGGAGATATCGTATAGACCGCCTTTTTCTCGCCGCTGTCGCCCTCAAGCTCGTAGTGGAACGCCACGCGGACGGAGCCGTTCTTAGTGAGCTTGTCGGGCAGCTCCGACATAGCCATGCGGATATTGCCGGTGTTCTCCTGCCAGAAATCCATCTTAAGATTCTTGTGAGCCTTAAAGGCCCCCCTGTCGTTGTCCGTAAGCGGGCGCGAGAAGTTAAGGCGCATGGCGCCCTCTATCATGTTCACGCCATTGTAGGAGTAAGACTCAAGCCACCCTGTCTTCTTGTTGAAGCGGACCTCGAAAAGGCTGTTGCGGACGGAGAGTATCTCGTCCGTATCGGATATTGAAAGAGGCGGCAATTCCGCCGAGGCGGCGTTCTCTCGCGGGAGGAAACGCCCCTTGACGGGGAACTGGTCGAAGGCTATCTCATAACCCTCGGGCGCGAAGAACTCGTCCGAGGCTGTCAGAGCCGAGAGCCTTAGCATATACTCTCCGGAACCTTTCAGATAGTCTGCAAGGGGAAGCCTGAGCTTGAAGGCTTCCTGCGGGGCTATGGGGTCTGTCTCAAAGCCTCCCGACGCCACAACAACCCCGTTTTCAGCCAGAGACCACCTGAACTGCGTGTTGTCGGAATTTAGCGTCTTGAAGAAATTCTCGTTGAAGATGCTTATATGGGCTATTTCCCCGTCGAATGAATCCATCAGGAAATGTATGTTCTGATAGACCTTCTTTACTTCAAAGGCCTGCGGAGAGGGGGTCAAGTCGGGCATGACAACGCCGTTTATGCAGAAATTGCCGTCGTTGGGATAGTCGCCGAAATCGCCCCCGTAAAGGAATGCACTGCGCTTCGCGCCTCTCCTTGAAAAGCTCCTGAAATCTATGTCTGAGAGCAAACCCTCGGAGGCCGACTGCGGGAATGCCGCCGAGGAAAGCTTGTCCACAGGCAGAACCTTGGACGCCGCCTTGAACGCGAGCAGACATTCGCTGGAGCGTATGCGCTCGGTCCTGTCGTTTGCGGAGAAGTTCGTGGAGCCGAATTTGTCCGCGCGCACGGTCCCCTCAAAGGGCTTCTGTCCAAGAAGCTTTCCGTTCTCGTAGAGGGAAATCTTGCCGTTCCCGACAACTCCGAAATACCAGCGCGGAGCCTTCGACTCCGAAAGATTGGCGTCCGCCGAAACCTCGAATTTCTCTCCGTTTTCATTGCGCACACTGAAGGAAACCTTCTTTCTGCGGTCCGTAAACTTTATGGCGAAAGACCCCGACGACTGCCCTGCAATAAGCTCCTCGGCCATAACGTACTTGTCGAATAATTTGCCCTTTAGAGCCTCGAAACGCTTGTCCGGGAAAGCCGGGTCAACCAATACGCCTACGGTCAGCTCCTTTGCGTCTGAAGGCAGAATCCCCGGATACGCAACCGCGGGAAATCCATTCAAGCCCTTTGCCGACGATATGTCCCCGTAAACCTCCACGACCCTCGACGAATCCGCCGCGTCCTTCACAACCGGACGCGCCGGCATGAGCTTTGTAAGCCCCTGGTCCTTCCAGTCCCAGATAAAGCCGCCCTGGAAATAGTCCACCGAGCGCACCATATCCCAGTATTCCCCCAATACTCCGCCGCTGTTGCCCATGGCGTGGGCGTATTCGCAGAGGATTACGGGCATCTTCTTTATGCCCTGCGTGCCGCGCTTTTTTGCGTATGCGGCTATGCCTTCGGGCTTCTTGTACATTACTGAATATATGTCAACATATCTGCCCTCCATATCCCTATCGTAATGAATGGGCCTGGAGGAGTCGCGCGAGCGCATCCAATCGGCGACCTTCTTGAAATTGTCGCAGTTTGTGTTCTCGTTGCCCAAAGACCATATTACCACGCTCGGGTGGTTTTTGTCGCGCTCAAGCATGTTGCGGTTGCGGTCGAGCATCGCGCCAAACCAGCTTGCGCGCTTGATGCCCTCCTTGTCCTTGTTCTCGCGCGCGAGAATCTCGTACCCGTGGGACTCTATATTAGCCTCGTCTATCACGTAAAAACCAAGCTCGTCGGCCAAGTCGTACAGGTACGACGGATTCGGATAGTGCGAGGTGCGTATCGCGTTTATGTTGAGCTTGCGCATCTGGACGAGGTCTTTGCGGGCCTCGGCGGCGGTCACATAATGGCCGCTGGCGGTATCGAACTCGTGGCGGTTTACGCCCTTGAAATAGACCGGCTTGCCGTTTACAAGAAGGGAGCCATCCCTCATCTCCACGCGTCTAAAGCCCACATTGAACGCCGAATAAGTCTTCTTCCCGTCGACTTCCACGCTGACGAGCAGCTTGTACAAATTAGGCTCCTCCGCGCTCCAGCGCTTCACGCCTTTTATCGGCGGGAACGACCATTTGCAGCGCTGCTTTTTGCCGTCGAAAAGAGCGCCCTCGTAGGAGGCGTCTGAAACCTTCCTATCGCCGTCCATAAGCAGGCCGGATATTTTGTAGTGGCGGTTTACGCCCGACGGATTTGCCATGTCGAGCTCGACGGTAAGCACACCGTCGGAATAGTTGTTTATAAGCTCCGGCTTTATGAATATGTCCGACATGTAAAGCGGCGTCGTAGTCTTAAGCTTCACGTCGCGGAATATTCCCGACAAGCGCCACATGTCCTGGTCCTCGAGGAAAGACCCGTCGGAATACTGGTAAACCTCCACCGCAAGCAGATTCTCGCCTTTTTTAAGGAAATCCGTTATGTCGAACGCAGCGGGAGTGCGGCTGTCCTGGGAATACCCCACAAACTTGCCGTTTATCCAAACGTAAAACGCGCTGTCAACCCCTTCAAAGTCGAGGACGACCCTTCCCAAGCCCCAATCCTCCGGGACGGAGAATCTCTTGCGGTACTGCCCCACGCCGTTTCGATCGGAATCCGGATAATTGGCAAACAGCGGATTCTCCGGCTTTTCCATCACCTTCGGGGTATGCTCCGCATTGAAGGGGAATGGAACGTTCGTGTAAAGCGGCGTTCCGTAGCCGTGCAGCTGCCAGTTTGACGGCACGGGAATCTTATCCCATGTGCCGTCGTCGAAGGAGGACTCCTGAAAGCCGACCGCCTTGTCCGACGGATTCCCCGCATAGCGGAATTTCCAATCCCCGTTCAGTGATATTTCAAGCGGGCTGTCCTCCCCCGATATGGCGTCCGACGCCGACACATGCAGCCTCTGGGATGCCGAAGCTGGAAGCTTGTTTATTCTAAAAACCTTCTCGTCCTGCCATTCCTGCGCAAAGATAAACCCCGACGCCGCGAGCGCCGCCATAAGAGCAATGCATTTTCTCATGCGTTAAAATATAAATGCCCCCCGACTCCGACCGCAAGCCATTTTTATCAAATGAAATCCCCCTTTTCCCCTTCCCAAAACCGCCCCTCGCTTAAAGGCGCAATTACATTCTTGCCGGCATGGGTTTTGCCACCCTATACCCGCAAAAAAACCGCCTTGCCAAGACAAAAACAAATCGAAGGGCAGATGCCCTCCGATTTGTTTAAGCCATATTTTAAATAGCCCCCGCAGATTTTTCCGCTGCGCAAAAAACGGGAGGAATCTTGCGGGCGGGGCTTCCCGCGCCGCAGCGTTCATGCGCGGCTCCGCGGCCACTCTACGGGGCGAGCCTCTCTATCTTCCACGAGCCGTCCTCCGTCTTTGAATACTGGAAACGGTCGTGCAGCCTGTTGCGCCTTCCCTGCCAATATTCAAACAAAACGGGCTCTATCCTAAACCCGCCCCAGAAGTCGGGAAGCGGAACCTCTCCGTTTGAGAACTTGCGCTTCATCTCCTCAAACTTCATCTCCAGAAGCGAGCGCGACGATATTATGGAGCTCTGGTGCGAAACCCACGCCCCAAGCCTGCTGCCGAAGGGCCTGCTCAAAAAATAGCGCAGAGACTCCGCGGCGGAAACTTTGCACGCCGTGCCGCATATCTTCAGCTGCCTTTCAAGCTCCGGCCAGAAGAAATGGGCGCATATTTTGGGGTTCTCGGCCAAATCCTTCGCCTTGTGGCTAGTGTAGTTGGTGTAAAAAACAAAGCCCTTCTCGTCCCACGACTTCAGCAAAACCATGCGCGAGCTCGGCGCGCCGTCTGGCGAGACGGTTGAAACGCACATGGCGTTCGGCTCGGAGACTTTGGCGTCGCAGGCGTCCTTAAACCACGCGCCGAACTGCTCGAAGGGGTTGTCTTTTAAATCTTCCCTGTCGAGACCGAATTTCAGAAACTCGTTCCTGTATTCGAATATGTCCATATATCAATCTTTGACGCTTTCTATAAGATC
The DNA here is from genome assembly GCA_944389315.1 of uncultured Opitutales bacterium. Classification (GTDB taxonomy): domain Bacteria; phylum Verrucomicrobiota; class Verrucomicrobiia; order Opitutales; family Intestinicryptomonadaceae; genus CALXQW01. The sequence continues at coordinate 16,458 of CALXLX010000023.1, read as the reverse complement.
CTTTATGGTAGTTGAGGCCGTCGGGGTTTTTGCGAACTCCGCAAGGCTAAATACGGCCCGCTCCACGACGGAATCGCTCCCGCACAACTCGCGCAAAACCGCGTTTTCGGCGTTGGAATCCCCCCGCATGGCAGACATGAACCCCGCAAGCGTGATGCTCTCCGGCGGAACTGCCGGCTTTAAGACTATGCGTTTTAAATCGTCGTCGGCAAAGGCGTCCACCGGGGATATGAGGTTTTTCTCCATCAGATCCTCCGCGCAGAGCCTCAATATCTCCGAGGGGACCCTGATCTGCGAGGCTATCTCCTTGAGGTCTATATTGGAGCCGTTCTTGTAAAACGCCCTGCAGACCTTCGCGAATATCCCCAGGCTGACCATCTCCCTTGCGAAGAACGACGTGTTGTTCCACACCTGCTTGCGCGACAGAAAGTCTATGTTTTGCACCGCGTACGTAAGCTGCGCGCCCGAGAGCAATATCAGCCAGAACAGATAAAGAGAGAACAGCGCTATGGGAACTATCGCAAAGAACCCGTAAAAGTTCTGCTGCTTTACGATGTATCCAGTGGAGACGAAGGATATTTTATTGTTGAGCACAAGCAGCACCGTGGCCATCACTGCCCCGGCCAGGGCAGCGCTCCATTTCACCCTCGTTGCGGGCATGAATTTGTAAAAGCATGTCAGCAGGCCCGCCATGGCGCAGAAGCCTACCAGATAGGTTCCCAGCGACGAAAAGCTGCCTATTATCGGTATGCTTTTGAATACGCCGCTTATCTGCGCGCTCGCCAAAAACGTCATTCCGAAAATCACGCCCGCCGTGCCCACTGTGACCAGCAGCCAGTAAAACGCCACCCTGTTGACCCACGAACGCCCCTTTTCTACGCCCCAGACCAGGTTGAAGGCGTTTTCCATGTTCACGCAGAGCAGCAGGCAGGTGACCACTATCGTGAGCGTTCCGTAGAAGCCCAAAGAGCCGCTTCCCTTTGATATGTTGTTTATAAATTTTATGATTTCCGGGTTAACCCGAGACTTTTCCGGCGTTGAGCCAGACAAAGACGCGTCGTTTACAGCCGGCATCACGAAGGCGGTGGCCTCCACGATTTTTTTGTGGATAAATATCTCGCCCTTGTCCTTGAAGAACACCCCCGCAATCAAAATTACGAGAGCCACAAGCGGACCTATCGCCAGCAACGTCGTGTATGATAGGGAGGCAGCCTGCTTGGGTATGCGGTTTTTCAGCGCGCTGGAAATGCTCGTGGAAACCACCCTGCAAAGGAGCAGCAGGAATCTTCCCCCGGCGCTCTTATCCTCTATCGGAGTCTCCCAGATGCCCTTTGTTGCGAAATCCACGACGCGTTTTACTATGGGACGCTTCTTAGCGTCTTCGAGAGGTGTCTGCGTATCATTCATGGCGGCCCTTCGTTTTAGTGGAATGAGGCGGAGCTGCCCGCTATCTCAACCTGCGAGAATGCGCGCGCGGATTCTCCGCCCAGCCAAGCTTGCTTCTGAGTATGGAAAAGTGCATATGGCCCTTTGGCCTGATAAATTTGATGGACTTTTCTATCGGAAATATGTCGAGCGTCTCGCCCTTCCTAAGCGGAATGCTGTTGCAGCCGTCGCACAAAAGAGAGGTCTTTTCGCCCTCGCACTCTATGCGCACTTTCGAGTCGCACGACAATACGAGGCTCCTGTTTGAAAGCGTGTGCGGGCATATTGGCGTCATGGCAAAAACCTTCGCCTTGGGGTGTATGAGGGGGCCCCCGGCGGAAAGATTGTAGGCGGTGGAGCCTGTCGGGGTTGAGAAAATAAGGCCGTCGGCGGAGTAGTCGGCGATAAACTCGCCGTCAACATAGGCGCGCAAAGACACCATCTTTAGCATGGACGCGCTCTTTACGACAAAGTCGTTCAGGGCTATGTGCAGCTCCCTCGGGCGGCTCGAGAGCTTCGCCTGGAGCAGGTTTCTTTCTATTATGCGGCAGTCGCCGCCGAGTATTTTCAAGAATGCCTCGTCGGATATGTCGGAGAACGTCGCGAGAAACCCTAGCTTGCCCAGATTTATGCCGAACACTGGCAGATCGTACTTCACCGCGCAATTTAGGCAGGAGAGCAAAGTGCCGTCCCCCCCTATTACGCAGACGGCGTCCTTCCCCTTGAAGGCTTTTTCCTTTGCGGGGAACTCCGAATGAATCTCCGCGGCCACGCCGTTTTCAGCCGCCACTCCCGCGAGCCGTTCGGCTATGCCGAAGGCCGCCGGCTTCTGTTTGTTGAGCACTATCAGCAGATTCTCAATCTTTTTCACGCCCCAACTCTTGCACGAAGGAATGTTTCTATCAATTCTTTTTTACAGCCCATAAGCGCGGAAAAAATAGTTGTATAAGGGCGGCTTTTCGTTTTGAATGATACGATTATATTTTTTAGAAGATAAAAGCCATGCCAGACCAGATAAAACTCGACGCCGAAGCCATTGCCGAATTGATGCCCCAACAGTTTCCCTTTCTGTTCATAGACCAGGCCGTCATAAGCCCCGGCCACATAGAGGGCAAATACCTTATAAAGGCGGACGAATTTTTCCTAAAGGGACACTTCAAGGACAACCCCGTGATGCCCGCCTCCATAATGATGGAGGCCTTGGGCCAGCTCGCAGTGCTATATCTTCTGGCCGCGCCCGACTCCCAGATGCCCGTCAAGGCGGACAAGAGCAGGATATTTTTCACGGCCGCAGACGGTGTAAGATGCTCGAGGATATGCAAGCCCGGAGAGGTCCTTGACATGAGCGTAAACATAGACAGGCTGCGCCACCCGCTTTGCATATCCAGCGGGCGCATAAGCGTCGGCGGGCAGAGGACGCTGGTTGTGGAGAAGATCAGCCTGACATTCGATTTAAAAAAATAGAAGATTACCATGAGCAGAAAGAACGTAGTAATAACGGGGCTCGGCTTTGTCACAAGCATAGGCAACGACGCCGACACCGTGGCAGACAGCCTTTTAAACATGAAATCCGGCATAGAGCTCTACGCTCCTTTTGCCGACGAGAAAATTCCCGTGAAGTGCGCGGGAACCATAAAAGGGTTCGACGCCTCCAGCTTCGACCCCGAGGACTGGACCTATCCGGAGGGCTATTCCGTAAGGAGGGAGTACCTCCGAGGGTTTAGCCCCCACTGCCTGTACGCCTACTGCGCAATGGTTCAGGCGATAAACGACGCCAAGCTTTCCGAGGGAGACATTTCCTCTCCCGAAACCGGCATGTTCACGGCGAGCGCTGGCTCTACGGGCATGCTCTACCACCACATGCAAAGGCTAGACAAGGTGGGGGTCGCGCGCTGCCACCCCATGGCGATAGTGCAGTCCATTGTCGGAACACTCTCTTTCAATCTGGTTTCAGCATTCAAGATAAAGGGGTCCAGCTGCGGATTTGCCAGCGCGTGCGCAAGCAGCGCCCATGCGCTGGGCTTCGCTTTCGACGAGATTTCCCTCGGGCGCCAGAAGCGCATGTTCGTAGTGGGCGGAGAAGACGGGGACTACAGAACCATGCTTCCGTTCTTCGGCATGAGGGCGCTTAGCCCCAACAAGGACCCAAAGACCGCCTCGAGGCCCTTCGACAAGCACAGGGACGGCTTTGTGGGCACGGGCGGTGCGGCTGTCGTGGTTCTTGAGGACGAGGAGACCGCCGCGGCAAGGGGCGCAAAAATCTACGCGAGAGTCGCGGGTTGGGGGCAGGCTTCCGACGGTTTCAGCGTCGCCATTCCCCACCCCGGCGGAGACGGCCTGGCGGAGGCCATGCGCCGCGCGTTCGATTCTGCCGACATAAAGCCCGACGAGATAGACTACATTAACGCGCACGCAACATCCACTCCCATAGGCGACATTGCCGAGCTTAAGGCCATAGCCAAGATTTTCGGAGAGAATCCCAAGACGCCCATAAGTTCCACGAAAGCCATAACCGGGCACGGGCTGTCCCTTGCGGGCGTTATGGAGGCGGCATTCTGCGCAATAGCCATGGACAGGGGCTTCATGCCCGGGAGCGCAAACATAGAGGAGCTCGACGACGCCGCAAAAGGCTTCAACATTCTCCGCAAAAGCTCTCCCGAGGCTCTGAAGCGCGTGATGTCGTTAAGCAGCGGTTTTGGCGGGGCAAATGTCGCCCTGCTGTTCGAGAAGTTTTAAGATTCCATGATTTGGCTTTACAGAATTTTATTTTTGCCGGCTATGTTTCTGGCCATGCCCTACTACGGCTGGCGCATGATAAGGCGCGGCGGATACGCAAAGGATTTCTCCCACAGATTCGGCCTCGTAAAGAAGCTGCCAGCCTGCCCGCTCGGCAAGAAGCGCTTGTGGATACAGGCGGTGAGCGTCGGCGAGATAGGGGCCCTGTCTGAGCTTATAAAAAAGCTATCCCGGCGCCAGGACATAGAGCTCGTTGTGACTACCACTACAAGCACGGCATACAAAATTCTGCGCGAAAAATTCGCCAAAGACTGTTTCTGGTGCGGAGTCTTTCCCATAGACTTCCTGCCCTTCAGCCGTACCGCCCACAAGAGGATACGCCCGCATCTTTGCGTTCTCATGGAGGGGGAGCTGTGGCCCGAGCACATGCACCAGGCGCGCGCCAGGGGGGCGAAGATTCTCCTCGTAAACGCAAGGCTATCGGACAGGTCGTTTGCGAGGTACTCCAAGGTAAAGCCTCTCGCAAAGCGGATATTTTCAAAGCTGTCGGCGATAATGGCCTCCAGCGCGGAGGACGCGGAGCGTTTCATCTCTCTGGGCGCAAACCCATCGTGCGTGAGCGTGGCGGGAAACATGAAGTTCGACACCGCCCCCGAGAAAATCCTATCGAAAGACGAGCGCGCGGAGCTGAAAAAGAGCTTGGGGTTCGGAGAAGGCAGCCTTGTGATGCTTGGCAGCTCCACATGGCCGACGGAGGAAAAAATGCTCGTGGACGCCCTTGTCGGTATAAGGGGGAAATTTCCCCGGACGGACTGCCGCCTTCTTCTTGTGCCGCGCCATGCCGAGCGCAGGGCAGAAATAATAGAGCTTTTGGAAAAATCTAAGCTCCCCTATTGCGTAAGAACCCAAAACCGCGTTGCGCCTGAAGGCACCCTTGTCTATCTCGCGGACACCACGGGAGAGCTGTCCGTCCTAACGCAGTGCGCGGATTTCGCGTTCATAGGCAAGAGCCTCGACCCCAACGACGGCGGCCAGACGCCCATAGAGTGCGCCGCGCTCGGAGTTGCAATCTCCTACGGCAAGAACATGACAAATTTCAGGCCCGCATGCAAAGCGCTTGAAAAGCTTGGGGCCGCCCTCAAGGCCGAGACCCATGCCCAAGCTGCCGAAAACCTTGAGAGACTTGCAAAAGACAAGCCTTTAAGAGACTCTCTTGCCAAAAACGCAAAGCTCTGGCACGACTCCAACTGCGGGTCTTCAGAGCGCGTATTTGAAAAGATACTATCGGAGCTTAAATCTTAATACCCCCCAAAAAACGGCCTTTACGGCAAAAAAACGGCGCGCGGAAAATAGTTTTTCGCGCGCCGTTTTCCTGTGCATGCAGAACTTATCCCACTGGCAAACTGCAAATATGCATTTCATGCACATGCGGCATTTTTAAATTTAAGGCGCAAAGAAAATGCCTTTTGCGCACGGGAGCGCGGGCAAAGACAAAACTGAGCGGCTACTTTCTAAAATATTTGCCGCTTATCTTATCTTTTTCAAAGACCTCAAAGCCTGCGCGCTTCACCCTTGCAAGATCCGAAAGGCTTTTTTCCTTGCCGGGAGTGTACTGGCTCGTGAGGTTGGGAACGTCGTATATGCGCTCCACTTTTTCGCCCGTCTGGGGGTGGACAGTCAGAGAGGGGCTGCCTATGGGCTGCTCAACCTCGAATATTTCGCCCTCGCCGCCGTCGGCTTTCAGCGTTCTGTAAGTGTATATCGGCATAACTATGTCAGCATGTTGGCAACCGTATTTGAGACCATCAAAAACACGCTTGCAAGCCCCTTTATAAGAAAATCCAAAAATGCCGAAAAGGCCCTGATGTTTATCAGAACGAGAAATATCACTATTCCCCACCGGGCCAGCTTCATGTAGGCCTCCTCGCTCATTCCCGTAAGGTATTTTAAGAAATGAGAACCGTCCAGAGGCGGAATGGGCAGTATGTTTATGATAAAAAGCATGCAGTTCACCAGAATGGCCGTAACGCAGAAATACGCCGCAGACTCAAGGCCAAACGCGGCAAGAACCCCGGCGATAATGCCAAACACAAGCGCAAGAAAAATATTCGCGGCAGGCCCAGCGGCGGTGGAGAGCATGTCGTCCCTCGCCCTTGTCTTGGGATTGGGCAAAGACACCCTCACCGGCTTGCCCCAGCCGAACAATATCAGCCCGCCTCCCGAAAAGGAAAGAGCTATCATTATTACAGGCAGAAGAAAAGTGCCGAGAAAATCCATATGGGCTATGGGATTTAGAGTCACCCTGCCCTCGAGCCTCGGGAGCGGATCCCCCAGTTTGTCCGCCGCGTAAGCGTGCCCGAACTCGTGCATGGTCACCGCTATGAGCAAGGCTATGTAAAACAGCCCTCCCTCCTTTATGTACATCAAAATATCATGGTGCATATCAGTGAGAATACTCCTTCTTTGAAACATGAGGCACAGACTGCCCGACCGGGCCCGCCGAAACAGCACCCGCAACGGGCGCCCTCGCCGGCGCCTTTTCCCCCGATTCCGAGCCTATCTGCTTTAGAATCTTCGACTCTGAACCCCGAGCGGAAGCGGCGTCCCTCCTTATAATGTCGAGCATGGCCCTCTTGGCCCCCGCAAGGCTCGGGTGGTTTATGCCGTTTAAGATTTCCTCCGCCTCGGCGTCGCGGTAGAGCTCTATGAGAACGCGCGCGCGGTTGGCGTTTATGGTCTGGCGCTCCAAATCCAAAGTGGCATCGGCGAGAAGCTCGTCCCAAACTTTGAGAGGCTCGTTCCAGTCGGCCTTGGAGACGTCGTAGAAGGACTGCGCGTAGCGCCACTTGTATTCCTCGCACTCGGGCGCAAGCTTGTAGGCGTTCCTCATGGACTCCAGATACATCTTGTCGACGGTGTCTCTGTCGAACATGCCCGATGCTATGAATTTGTCTCTGAAAAGGAACAACAGCTGCCCCATCTGGCTGTGGTACACAGCCTGCTTCGGGTCGAGCTCCACGGCGAGCTTAAGATGCGAATACGCGTCTTTGTACGACCCGCTCTCCCCCTCAAAAGTGGCAAGCTGCTGCTTGACGACGGGTATGTCCCCGTCCATCGAATCTATCTTCTTGAAAATCTTGTACGCCTCCGAAGGATTCCCCATCGCGCGGCGGAATTTCCCGTATAGGATAAGCGCATCCACGTCGTCCGGATTATCCGCAAAATACGAGTTCCACAAGCCGCCGAGCTTGCGTATGCGGGTGTGCGCCTCCGGGGAGGTCTTGTCGGGATTTTCCCCAAGCCATTTGAAGAATTTTTCCTGCTCCTCTATTATTTCCAAAAGCCTGCGCTGGGAAAAAGTATGGGACGAGGCCTTGGCCGACTTTATCTTGTCCGACACGTCGGCTTCGTCCGCGCGTTTTGCCTCCGCACCGCGAGCCTCCACAGGCCCCCCCGAAGCCTTACTGTCCGAAGCGCAACCCGCCGGCACAAGAAGCAGCGGGGCTAAAAGCGCTATAAGAAAGCTGTGGAGAAAAACGCGCATCGGACTATGAACAACAGTGCCCGCAGCAGCATCCAGCCCCGTGCGACGCCCCGCCTTTACCGGAATCGCAGCAGGAGCCTCCGCAAGAGCACGAATGGCCGGAGACATAATTTTCGTCCGTCTTGGCCGCAAAACTCGATATCTGCTTTTCGAGACTCTTTGAGCCGCATTTCGGGCAGGCGGGTTTTTCCCTGCCGCGCACCAGAACTTCAAAGGCCTCGCCGCATTTTTTGCATTTGTATTCGTATATAGGCATATACCCTAAAATAAATGCCGCGAGCGCGGCAATCTCAAGAAAAATCTTACACTTCAAGGCGCGAGGGAACCTGCCCCGCCAGCAGTAGAGCGCCCATATAAATATCAGTTCTCCAGAAGTATCTGCAAGCCCTGCCCGTTTACTATGAACAGCGCAGAAGAGGTATACTCCCCGTCGCCCCCGCCGCGTATCTCCGAAGACGGCGAAACCGCGATACCCTCCACGGCAAGAAGAGAGTCCGCAGCCCCTCCGTCAGAGGGCTGAACAGTCTTTTTAGACAGCGCCAAAAACGCAAACACGCCGCACAAAACCATCAGGCACGCCGTAAGGGCCCACCTCTTTAAAAACCTCGAAAGCCTAACCGAAAAAGGCTCGCCGGAAACCTCCACCCTCCTGGACAAGGTGGCCACGGCGTAGTTCATGAACTCGCCGAGCCTGTCCTTGGAAAGGTCGCCGGAATACAACTCGCAGGTCGCCATCTGAATCTTGCAGTAGTCCAGAAACATCCCCGCGAAATACGCATTGCCGCGTATGCACTCCGACAGGAGTTCCTTCTCGCTCTCGGAGGCCTCACCGTCGAAGTAGGCGCTCAGAATCTCGGAAAACCTGTCGGAGGAAACCTTCATCTTACGGACTCCGAAAGCTCCGCACGCAAGAACTCCCTCGCGCGGGAAAGCCTGCTCTTTACGGTGCCTACGCTGAGCCCAAGCTTTTCGGCAATCTCCTCGTAGCTCAAGTGCCCCGAAACCCTCAGGTTGAAAACCTGCGAATACTTCTCCGGCATGGCCGCAACCGCCTTGGGCAGCAATTCCTCAAACTCGGAGGAAAGCGCCTGCTCGCGCGGATTGGGCGCCGGGCAGCTGATGGTCTCTCCCACCGTGGCCATGTTCTCGTCCGAAATCGGAGCGTCGAAAGAAACCGACTGCGAACGGCGGCGGCGCCACCAGTACCAGTGTTTGTTGCGCGCCAGATTTGTGGCGATGTGGTAAAGCCAGGTTCCTATGGAACACTCGCCCCTGAAAGAGCCTATGTTCTTTCTGGCCTTGATAAAGGTATCCTGCGCCACCTCCTGGGCGTCCTGATAGTTGTTCAACAGGCTGTTGGCCCTGTTGAAGATCTTGTCCCAGTTCTCCGACACAAGCCTGTTGAAGGCAACCTCGTCGCCCCTTTGGAGGTCGGAGACGAGGGTGTCGGCAGTCTTTGATGTTAGTGTCGATGAAGACATGGTTTATTTCCTTTAGTTGTTTTATACGTTGCGAAGGACTCTTTCCCCCGCCTTTATTTTTTTAGACGCAACATGCGACTTTTTGTTTCAAACTTTTTTTAATTGAAGTCGGAAGCGAGTCCGTTTAAATGTTTCGAAAAACAATCATCGTACAATGTTCGGATTTCTTAAAGGCAAAAGAAAAGTCAGAGTTTCAATGACGGACTGCGCTGACAGGTTCACGCAGACCGCCGAAGACGAGGAGGTAAAGATAGGCGGCTCAGCGGACTGCGCGATAAAAGTCGACGGCGTCCCCGCCTGCCTATCGGTGAAATCCGCCCGGGACGGAGGCGTGGAGCTTGTCCCCATAGGCGACGTTCCCGCGATAGTAAACTCCTCCCCGCTAAATTCCTCGTTGAAGGTGTCGGATCTTTTCACGCTCCAGATTGGCGATAGAATATTCTACGTGGCCGTATCCGACGCCGCCCGCGAAAAGATCTCGGGCGCGGATTTCTCAAAATGGACCGTATTCAACGTCCAAACCGGAAGAATAGAGGACGAGCTTCCGCTGGAGCTGATACCGGTATCCATGGCAAAACGCGGAATAACGGGAGAGGGAATGGCCATGTGCCCCTCCGGGTTGGAAACGGGGTTCTTCTATTCCGACGTATTCGGCCGGAAGGGAAGCAGCGGCAGCGAAGGCGGCTCAAAAGGCGCGATTAGATCGGCGGAGGGGGCGGCGCTGAACATATCTCCTGTGTTGTCGGAGTCTGTGGCGCCGGTGACGTGTCCTCTTTGCTGGCTGAAGTTCGACGTCGGGGACGCCATGAACATAGCCACGCACGAATCCCTGCGTTCGGATCCCGTGCTCGGCCCGAATGAAATGCTCAGGTTCCTTCCGGTGAGTTTTTCGCCCGACGGGGTTGCCCTCGATCCTGCTGGAATGCCCGCGCCGGATTTTGCCTGTCCGCACTGCCGCAAGAAGCTGCCATCGGGATTTTTCGATTTGGACAACAAGATATTTTCCATCGTGGGCGCGCCCAGCTCAGGGAAATCCTACTACTTGAGCGTGCTGACAAAGCAGCTGCAGACGTCTTTGTACAAGAATTTCGGCATGACGCTGAAGGATTTGGACCCGTCCGGGAACATGCTGCTTACGCAGATGCGCAACAGGCTTTTTTCAGCCTCCAAGCCGGAGGACGCCATACTCGCAAAAACCGCCCTCGAGGGCGCAATGTACGAGAGGTACCCGCGTTTCGGGAAAATGGTGGCCCTGCCCAAGCCCATGACATATGCTATATCCTCCGAAGACAAGTCCAAGAAGGAGGTGTCCATAATATTCTACGACAACGCCGGAGAGCACTTTGAGCCGGGCTTGGACCTGGAGGAGTCTCCTGGAGCCATGCACGTGGCCAGCTCCGCGGCGATATTTTTCCTGTTCGACCCGGCTGCCAACAGAAACTTCAAAAAGTTGCTCGAGGGGAATCCCGATCCGCAGCTGCTTATAGACGGCCGCCTCGACCAGCAGGACACGATACTTTCAGAGATGGAGATGCGCATAAAGCGTATAGCGGGTATGGATTTGTCGGCCAAGATAGACAAGCCCCTGGCCGTCATAATAGGAAAGTACGACATCTGGAAGGATCTGTTGAAAGTCCCCCTGAAGGAGACCATCTCGGACGGGCGCTTAGACCTGCAAGCCATAGACGAGAATTCCCGCATAATAAAGGATTTTCTCGAGGACATAGATCCGTCCATAGTCAGCGCCGCGCAGAGCATATCCTCAGACACTAAGTTCTTTGCGCTAAGCGCGCTCGGGCACTCTCCGATAAAGCTGACCGAGGGGCCGAGCGCGGGGAAGATAGCGCCGGTTCCCGAGAAGCTTAACCCGATGTACGTCGAAATTCCGACGCTATGGGCTCTTAGCCGAACCACAAACCTGATTCCGGTACGTTGATGGCATACCAACTTATATACACCAGTTCCCCCAAGGGGCTGGCCATGGGCAGATCCGGTTTCTGCACCGTGGCAAGAAGCGCCGACATGCCCCAGCAGCTGGCAACGGTCATAGAACCGCTCGGCGTCTACGAAAGGCCACAGACGGGCGGGAATCCGGTTTCGTACACGCTCTCGAACATAATTTTCGGAAGGACAAAATACTATATACTCACGCGCGCGCAGGATTGCGGCGTAGATTATACGAACAGGAACAATTACATAGCGCACCACATTGTAGTGCCTGAACAGGAGATAGGCCCCCATTCGGCGAATCCTGCGGAGATAATGCTCGGGTGGAAGGGCTGGAGAAGCTCCTGGGACGAAGAGCCGAGGCTTTTGGACGAGCAGATATCTATGGGGGAAATCCCGCGCATAAAAGGCATACTTCCGGCAAAGACCTGGGAGGGCATATTTGGCGACGCGGGCAAAGCCGCGCTTCTGACATGCGGGCAAAAGAGGGTGCTGCACGCCTCCCCCGGGAAAGAGGAGGAGCTTCTGAGGCTATATGCGGAAAGCCTCGAGTTGGAGTTGGACACCCAGAAGCGGTGGAATGCGACTTTCACCACGTGCGTATCGGGGGGAGTCTCATCGAGGGCCGACTGGGCCGCCTACTGCACGCCACGCCCGGACGCCGACATAGATCTTGACACCGCTTCGGCTCCCGAGGCCCCCGGAGGCCGGGCCGCTCAATATGCGCGCAGCGGCGAGCTCACAAACAGGGAGAGGTTCAATCTTACGGTAAAGGGTCCGCAGTTGGGCAGAAAGAAGTTCGACGTCGTGGAGGGGAACGACCGCGACAAGGGCGGGAACCAGAAGCTCGCGTATTTATCCGCCGTAATTGCGGCGGCGGTCATCGTTGCAGCGTTCGGGCTATGGGCGTTTTGGGGAGGCTCGAAGGCTGGCGAGGGAGATGTGTCGGGCGGAAGCCTGAAGACCCTGGAAAAGACGGATAGCGGGGAGTCGTTTTCCGATCTTAAGAAAAGGATATCTGAGAGCATAGAGAAGGACGATTTCTCCGGGGCTCTTTCTATTTGGAAGAACTCGCTTTCCGCGCAGATAGATCCGTCATTTGGGAGGCGCATAACCAGGCAGATATGCGAGCGCTTCGACGATCTTGTCTCCGACGCGGAACTTCTCCTGTTGAGGGGCGACATTTCCGGCGCGGAATCCAAGCTGGGCACAGCAAGAAGCGCTCTCGCCGCGGCAGAGCCGCCCGACGCGAAGCAGCGCTCCGATAGACTCGCCGAACTGAAGGAAAAAATAGACGCAAAAAAACGCAAATAGGAATTTAACATGACAGAGCAACTTGTAGTACTAAAGATTCAGGCCATACTCGGAGGGAAGTCCGACATGACCGATTTGCAGATACGTTCGCTTGCGGCGGAATACAAAAGAATGAGGGACGCCGCGGCAGAGAAGCTGGAGCGTTGCGCCGCGCTGATAAAGGCCGGCAGGGACTACACCGCGTTGCAGGTGGCTGAGACGCCGCCGCAGTTGTTGGAGACCTTAAACGCCCTGTCGTTTGCGGAGTATCCGAAGTGGGTAAATTTATGCAAGTCCGAGGGGTATCCGGCGGCGGCGCCCTTCGACGAGTACCAGATAGAGCTCATAAACGGGCTTTACGCGAAGCACATATCGCAGACCCACCCGCTGTACAGGGACTTTCGGCGCGCAGTGCGCCTGAGAAAGACAGAGGAGGCCCTGTCTGTCATACGCACCATATGCAAGATAAACGCCAACGACGCTCAGGCGAAGGGCGAGTGCGAAAAGCTCGAGAAGAAATTTGCCCGTATGAAGGAGGCCGAGCTCGAAAAAGCCCTCCGCGAGCGGGACGACGAGAAGATTGTTGCCCTGTACTCCGAATTGAAGGACTACGAACATTCCTACCTGAAGGGTTCCTTGGCGCTCGGCACGGCGGGAAGGGCGTTTTCCGAGCATCAGGCCAAGGTCGCAAAAAAGCGCATGGCCGAGATAGTCCGGAGGCTGGAGCTGGTAGACGAAAGAGATTTCGACGAGGTCTTGAGCCTTGCGTCGGAATACCAGATTTTAAGGTCGTCAATATCCGACGGCACGGATCCGCGCGAGGCCGAGTTTGTAGACATGAGGGCGGCCGAGGCCGCTAAGGCGCACGACGCGGCTGAGCTCGAGCGCGAGGCGCAGCGCGCCAGGAACGAACTTCTCATGGAGCTGGAGAATCCGTCTGAGAAGCTGCCGGCGAACAAGCGCCTTCAGCGCATAACGGAGTTGTACTCCAAGGCCGGGGAGGCCGCCAAGGGGGAGTTGGAGGTCAAGACCAAGAAGGCCATCTCGCGCCTGCGCGGCAGGATTTTCAGGCGTAGGCTAAGCCGCGCTGCGCTGCTTTTAATAGTAGTAGGCGCTGTAGGCGCTGCGGGCTACTATTTGAGGGACGAGAGGCTCAAGAGCAAGGCGGTATCCGACGCGGCCATGCTTATAGCTTCGGCGGACGACATGCGCGACATGCAGGCTGCCCGCGGGGTAGCGGAGAAGGCTGAGAGCCGCTATGCGCAAGCGGTGGCCGGCAACCAGTCTCTGGCCATAGAGCTGCAGAAGCTGAAGGTAGAGATTAAGTCCTATTCGGACAAGCTCACGCAGATAAGGCACAGGATGGACGATATGCTCAAGTTCGACTTCGAGAACTCCACGTCCGCGCAGTACCAAAACGCATGGAACATGCTTTCCGAGACGGAGGCTCTCGCGGCGGATTTCTCCGCTCGTTTTGAATTTCCGTTCGACAAGGAGCTCTCGGACATACGCGGCATGTTCTCAAATAAGATAGACGAGCGCAAAGCGCGCCTTAAGGGTGTGTTGGAGAGATGCCTGGAGAGCATAGAGAAGAATTTGGCGAAGCTGGAGAATCCGTCGGACGACTATCCGCTTCTGCTATCGAAGCTGACGGGAAGCGTGCTTGAGGCTAAGCCCATCGCCGAGGACGGCACGTCCCTGTTCAAGCTCCACGCTATAGACACCGATAGATTCAACGCCGCCGCGGCCAGGGTAGACGAGGCAAAGCGCAGAATGGAGGAGTTCGGATACTTAAACAAGGCTCTGGACGAAGCCAAGGGCGAGGCGGAGTATCTGTCGGCGCTGCAGAAGTTTGCCGACAGCCCGGCGTCGGGAGACGCGCTCAGGGGCAAGGCAAAAGCGATACTGGACAAGTCGGAGTCCCTCAAAAACGGCGCCTACGACGGAATATGCTCCCTGGAGGCGGGCAACGCCTCCGTGGGCGTCGGGGAATTCTCCCGCGCGCCCTCGGCCATTAACGACGAGTACCTTACAAACATATACAGGTACCTGCGCGGCGGCAAACCCGTGTACACGCTCGGCAAGGTTGAGGAAAAACACACCAAGTGGAACGGCGGCTCGGAGATAGTGCAGTCTGCAAGGGAGATAGGCTACGGCGGCAAGACGAACAATACCGTATACAGGCTTATCATGCTCGGCGGAAAGCAGCCCAAGGGGGACATTCTCGTCTCCGAGTCGGCGACGCCGGAGAGCATACTCGGCAAGGAGGTAGCAAAGATGTCCGCGAACATACCCGCAATAGCGCTGCTTAAAGTGATAGCGGATTTCGACAAGGCAAACCCCCTTTACAGGCTGCGCTTGGAAAGCGCTATATTCTCGGAAATGAGGAAGGATCCCGTAAAAAGCGGGCTGGAGTATTCACCCTCAGCCCTCGCGAGGGAAAGAAAGGTCGCAAAACTAGCCGACGGCAACACGTCTAAATGCGGTTGGCTCTTCGACGCGCAGTCAAAGGAGAACTTGGTCTCCGCAGAGCTTTACTCCTCGCCCGCCCCAGACTACATGAGGGAGGCAAAGATAAATCTCGCCGCCGCGAAGGAGCTTTCGGGCTCCCCAATGAAGATGGTCGGGTATATGGATTTCAACGGCAAAAAGAAATTCTTCACGGAAGATTCCAACGGCGACATATGGGCCATTACCCAGGATACGGGCGGCTTTGAGAAGGTGATGTCCAAGGGGGTTGAAAAATCCGCACCTGCGGTTTTCAGCCCGCTTATGCTCGAAATAATATCAAAGGAAAACGCCTTAAAGAAGGCTGCGGAAAGCGCCGATAAGAAATCCTGATGTCAGAGGAAAAGTTCAAAATTTTCTGGAAAGGCAAGATTTGCGCTGAGCTCGATGCCTCGGAATTATCCGAGGCCCTAAAGTTCGGCAAGATAGGCCTTTTCCATCAGATAGAGTGCAGGGACGGCACCCGAAAAACCCTGAAGGAATTTCTCAATCAGACGGGCGGAACAGAGGCATTGGAAGCGCGGGGCAGGAAGGCATTGGCGAAGAAATCCGAAGGCTCCGCCTCCAAACAGGAAGACTCAAAAAAAAATAAGGCTCCATCAAATATGGAGAGCCTTACGGCATACACGGTAAGCGGGCTTTGTTTTCTGTCGCCATATGTGCTTACGGCGACCTTCGCACTCGACTTGTACCTGATTAAAGACGGATATGCAAAACTTGCGTTGTCGTCCACCCTGCTGGGGATAATCTTATCCCTGCTTGGAACTCTGTTTTTTGGAACCCTGTTCGGGTATTAACCCAAAAGAGAAAGCCAACCTTTATTCCTGCGAAAAGGGGCAACTTGCATTTTGCCGGCTTTTTCCCATTTTGCGCTCCAAAATAAAAGCGCAACGTTTCGGTCGCCAAGAAATTAAGATATTTTGCAATGCGCCTGGTGAAGGCAAGCTTGCATGCAAATTAGCCCCGCGCTTTAAAGCTGCAAAATATTGCCGGCTTTTGCGCAAGCGGGAGGCGCAGGAGAAAGCCCCGGCATTGGCGCACAAAAAAGCCCGCAAAAGCGGGCTTAAATTAAAGCGGAAATCTGCTCGCTTATTCCGACTTGTCCGAGAGGCGCGGTATGGACATTGAAGGCACGATTTTCTCCGTCCCTGCAGCCTGGACGGACGCGTTTTCCACCTGCGCATTCCGGGGTTTGGCAGATTCTCCAGAAACCGCCGCCGCATCCGGATTTATGCCAGCGGCTTTTGCCGCCTGAAAAGCCCTCAACCCCTGGAGGCTGCCGGAGCCCTCTGCTGCAGGCGCGGGATTTTCCGCCGCAGGCGCCGCCGCCTGAACGGGCGCAGGCGCGGGCGCGGCTGCTGCTGCCGTTTGGGGCTTGGCAACTTGCGTAAATGTCCCCGGGGGCATCTCCAAACGTATCTGCTCAGCGGCGGCAAGAGCCTCCGCGTCGCCCTTCTGGGCGGAAAGCGCAAACCACCTGTACGCCTCCTTCTTGAGATCGGAAGAGCGTCGTGTAGGGAAAGA
>CALXLX010000022.1 GCA_944389315.1 uncultured Opitutales bacterium | reverse complement strand
GATACACCTACAATGGCGAGGAAGTTGTTCTCGATGGAACCTTTGTGATACAGGACAACGGATTGTACTTTGTATCCGTGCCCGAGCCAGCGGAGTATGCTGCCTTGTTCGGCGCAATGGCTCTGGCCCTTGCACTGATTCGCAGAAGGCGAAAATAAGAGGCTTTATAGCGAGTTTTTCCACGACGGCGGTACATTGTTACCGCCGTTTTTATTTGCAGAGTAAATATAGAATACGGTAAGGCGGGAAAAACCACGCAAACGAGGTTAAAATTATTGTAGGTAAAATAAATAAGTCTTGAAAAATTAGGATAATATACCAAAATGTCGGCTATGAAAAAGAGACTTTTGCATGGTGGAGTGTTCACTTTTTTTGCGCTTGCGACGCTTTCCTCCGTCCAAGCAGAGACGTATTATTACAACCGCGGTCAGATAAGTGCGAGCATCAATCAGGATTACGCTGCGTGGGCAGTGTACAACGAGGAGTTTGGCGCATATGAGAATTCTCCGACTCCCATACCGGTCGACGAAATAGGCGGCGCCGAGACGGTATTGCGGCGCATGGACAGCGCAACATCTCTTACCATGAGCCAGATGAGCGGTTTGGACGCCACAAATGTATACATAAAAAGCATAGAGTATGTCCCCACGGTGGATCTTAACGGCTCCTCTGCGTATGATTGGCAGTTTTACACTTTTGTAAACGGAGGAACCTGCGATATGTCCATAGGCAATGTTATTGTCAATGCAGACTATCTAGGTGGAAGCGTAGAGGGAAGCGTCTTAAAAATCAGGAAGCGCCAGAGCGATGCATACTTTAATGTAACCTTGCGCGAAGGAGCCTCCGCCTATGCCGGAGGGCTTTATCTTGGAACGACGGGGTCCGGAGAATTTCTGACTTCGCTGACCGTGGGGGCGGACGATTCTGGTGTGGCATTTACCGTAGACGGCTCCAACGCAGAGGTTGCCCCATCCGCCGGGATTAGAATCTATGCGAGTGAAATCCACGGCTTGGGAGCCGACCAGACTTCGGTAAAGACCATAAATGTCACAAAGGGTTCATTCCGCCTTTGCGCGGGGAAAACCGGTTCAAGCACGGTTCCGGTTTCAGCCCAGAATGCGGATTTGTCTATGAGCCTTTTGAATCTGGGCAAGGCGTCGTACTTCTATTACGGTGACGCATCCAACAATATGGCCGGCTGGATAAAGCTCGGCGACGTTGTTGTCTCTGGCACTATGAGCGATACATTCGGCCTTGGAAACAACAGCGACCGCGCAATTATGAATTTCTATACGACGGCTACGGAGGGAGACACAGCGGGCTCCGCTCCAATTCAAGTCGGCACTATAACGCTGGATTCCGGCGTGCCTGAAAACGATATGTCGCGCGTGGATTTTGTCTCCAATGCAAACTCCTACATAGAAGCGATAGTTTCCAAAAATAACGGCTCAGACGAGAACGACTACCAAGGGGTAAGCTTTTCGGCGTTTGGGAAGACTGTGACCGTGGGAGATTTGGATCTTGCTGTTCGCAGAATTATAGTAAATTGCAATCTTGTTGTGGAAAATGATTTTTCCTCGTCTTTCAGGAGCGTTGTAGAAGGTTCGCGGCTTACTAACATACAGCTTGCAGACGGGGCGTCTTTCTCGCTTTTGGGCAACCTGAATCTTCGCGGCGGGGTGGCCTTTGATGCGGGGAAAACGGCCGGGAGTGGCACGGTAAGGGTTGAAATAGGAGGCATAAGCGGAGGAAACGGCGACCAGATGAACAGATTGTCTACATCATATTTCTCCAAGAACAATGTCGAAACGCTGATAGTATTGAATGGGGATTTTGACGCGGAGTTCTCAGGCAGATTGCACGACATGGGGGAGAACTCTACGGTAGATTCCATAACGGGCGCAAATTATCTTTCTTTGGAGAAGAACGGCTCCGGAACGCAGATTTTGCGCGGCAATAACTATTACAGGGGAACCACCACCGTAAATGAGGGGACTCTTTTCATGCGCGCGGACAAGCGCGCCGATTGGGGAATAGCGCAGCTGAATCTCAACGGAGGCAGGTTTGGCGCGATAGGATCGGATTCGGATATAGGCAAGGTTATAGCTACCGATTTGACATGGTCCAATGCTGCTACAATAGCAGTTGACTTTGCCGCCGACGGCACTTGCGACCTTATAGCTCTCAGCGGCAATTTCCTGAAGGCGGATGGAGATTCTGGCGGCAAGTACGTCTTTGAGTTCAGTGGGACTTTTGCCGCGGGGGAGACTATGTACAAGATACTTTCCTGGACGGAAAATTCCACCGTCGATTTTGACGAGAGCGA
This sequence comes from uncultured Opitutales bacterium, assembly GCA_944389315.1. GTDB lineage: Bacteria > Verrucomicrobiota > Verrucomicrobiia > Opitutales > Intestinicryptomonadaceae > CALXQW01. The sequence continues at coordinate 45,478 of CALXLX010000022.1, read as the reverse complement.
CTTCGATTATACATATAATGATCCTTCGAGAGCCGCTTTGGAGGGGCATTTCCTCAAGCAGGACAACGCCCTGTACTTCGTCTCGGTTCCCGAACCTGCCGAATATGCGGCAATCTTCGGCATTTTTGCGGTTGGATTTGCACTGTTGCGCAGAAGGCGGAAATAGCATTTTATTCCGCAAAAAAAATGGCGACATGCAAATGCCGCCATTTTTTTTTGCGCAATGCAATATAGGGAAGCCTAAAGAAATGTAAAATTAGAGCATATTGACTTTTATAGACATTTTCTCGTCTAATGCTCGCATGCTGGAAATGCCTTAAGATAGAGAAACAAAACATCATATTGTCTTATATTTGAATTTTTTTTGGGGGCATTGCCAGTTATGGACAGGAGAAAATTCTTTAAGAATTCCGCAGTGTTTGGGTCGGCGCTGATATTGCCGTCGCTTTTGCGCGCGAAGATTAGGGGGGCGAATTCCCGCATAGGGGTGGCTATAGTCGGCTGGGGCGGCCAGGGGCGTTATACGGTAAGGTCTATACTGGAGAGCGCAGACGCCCGCATAGTGGCGCTTTGCGATGTAGATGAGAACAGGGTTGCACAGTCTTATACTCCTGAATGGGCGAAACCTTGGCTGGAAAGCGTAAAAGGGATTCCTCGCTTTTCGGATTACCGCATAATGCTCGACAAGATGGATAAGGACATAGACGCCGTTGCCGTTTGCACGCCCGACCATGTCCACTATCCGATATGCGCATGGGCCATGGCAAAGGGCAAACACGTATTCTGCGAAAAGCCGCTTACGCGAACGATATGGGAGTCCCGCGAAATCAGGCGCATGGCGGAGGAGGCCGGCGTATGTACGCAGATGGGCAACCAGGTGCACACCAACGACGGATGGCGCACGATACGCGAGTGGTGCGACGCGGGCATAATGGGCCAAATAGAGGATATATATGCCTGGACAGACCGTAGCTGGGGCTTTGACACTCCGCCCCAGCCGACATTGCCTGTGCCGAAGGGGCTGGATTTCAACTTATGGCTCAATATAGCGTCGCAGAGGCCGTACAGTAAGGATTTTGTCCCGTATCACTGGCGCGGGCTCAGGGATTTTGGCTCGGGTTCCGCCGGGGACATGGCGTGCCACTTTTTGGACAATCCGTATTCTGCCTTCAATTTGGGGCTGCCGTACAAGATAGTTTCCGACGCGCTGCCCTGCAAAGATTTCTCATGGCCAAAGGCCGCGAGCATAGACATGTTCTTCAAGAACAAGTACGGTAAGGACGGCGAAATACGCTTGCATTGGTACGATGGGCGGCGCAGGCCTCCGGAGATAAAGGGCGTTCCCGAGTCGGAGTTGAAGGATCCCAAGAACGACAACGCCATATACATTGTGGGTACGAAGCAGACGATGACGCTGATATACACCGGTTCGGGCGTTAAGCTGATGAATAGGGATGCGCAAATAGAGTTGAAGAAGGCGGGTAAAATTCCGCCGAAGACTATTCCCCGCAATAAATTTCCGTACAAGCCCCAAATTGATTGTGCAAACGCATGCGTGGAAGGCAGAATGCCGGAGTCCAACTTCTCCTATGCTGCTCCGTTTACGGAGTTGGCTCTGCTGGGCATGATATCCTGTATACATCCCGGAGTAGAACTTCTGTACGATCCGAACACGATGAGCTTTAAGAATTGTCCAGATGCCAATAAGTTCACGCGTTCGCTTTACGATTACCGTATGGAATTTCTGCCTTCAGCGCCGAAGATTTAAATATCTTCGCGTGAAATCTGCAGGATAGTTTTTCCGTATAGGCATTCGTAAGGAAAGCCGTCCTTCATAGCGCATGTTCTACTGCATGCCTTTGAAGGCGGCTTTTTTATTGTGCGACGGTAGGCGTTATCGCCCAAATCTGCGCGGATTTGAAAATGTGCGCGATATGGGGTACTCCTAATTTGCGATTTTCAGTGCCTTGATGTTATATGCATTTTTCCCCATGCCGGAATATCGAGGCCTGCTCTTAAAAAGAAAACGGTGTTTTTCTATGGTTTATAAATATTCCAGGTGTTAAATTTTGCATTATATTGACTTTGCGCGTATTTTATCTGCAGGAATAACTTGAAAATGAAAGGCGTATTAGGTTAATGTGGTTCGTCATTCATAAATTAAGTGGGACAAACTAATAGGGGCGAGTATGGATAGAAGAAGTTTTATAAAAGGATCTGCGGCATTTGGTTCGGTATTGATATTGCCGTCTTTGCTTAAGGCTAAGGTACAAGGAGCAAATTCCCGTTTAGGGGTTGCAGTCATCGGCTGGGGCGGCCAGGGGGTAGCAACCATAAGAACTTTGCTCGGAAGCCCTGACGCGCGCATAGTGGCGCTCTGCGATGTCGACGAGGATAGGGTTGCGGCGACGTACAGCAAGGAGCATACAAAAAAATGGCTTACAAAGTTGGAGGGCATACCGCGTTTTTCGGACTACCGCGTAATGCTCGACAAGATGGATAAGGACATAGACGCCGTTGCCGTATGCACGCCGGACCATTCTCACTACCCGATATGCGCATGGGCCATAGCAAAGGGCAAGCATGTATTCTGCGAAAAGCCGCTTACACGCACAATATGGGAGTCCCGCGAAATAAGGCGCCTTGCTGAGGAGGCTGGGGTTTACACCCAGATGGGCAACCAGGTTCATACGAACGACGCGTGGCGCACAATACGCGAGTGGTTTGATTCCGGAATAATGGGAGAGGTTGAAGATATCTATGCGTGGACAAATAGGTCTTGGGGGTTTGACACTCCGCCGCAGCCAACATTGCCCATCCCGAAAGGGCTGCAATACAATTTGTGGCTCAATGTTGCCCAGCAGCGGCCCTACAGCAAGGATTTTGTGCCCTTCCATTGGCGCGGGCTCAGAGAGTTCGGCACGGGATCGGCCGGTGATATGGCGTGCCACTTTTTGGACAATCCGTATTCGGCATTCAATTTGGGTTTGCCCTATAAGATAGCCTCGGACGTCTTGCCAAGCAAAGATTTTTCGTGGCCAAAGGCGGCAAGCATAGACATGTTCTTCAAGAACAAGTACGGCAAGGACGGCGAGATACGCTTGCATTGGTACGACGGGCTTCGCAGGCCTTCGGAGATAAAGGGCGTTTCTGAGGCGGAGTTGAAAGATCCCAAGAACGACAACGCCATATACATAGTGGGCACGAAGCACACGATGACTTTCCTGTACACCGGTTCGGGCGTAAAACTGGTCGATAGGAACGCTCAGATAGAGCTGATGAAGGCGGGCAAAATTCCGCCGAAGACTATTCCCCGCAACAGATTCCCCTACAATCCGCAGGGCGACTGGGCCAATGCGTGCGTGGAGGGCAGAATGCCAGAATCCAACTTCTCGTACGCGGCTCCCTTTACGGAGTTGGCTCTGCTGAGCATGATATCCTGCATACATCCGAATGTCGAACTCTTCTACGACGCTGAAAAGATGAGCTTTAAGAATTATCCAGATGCGGATAAGTTTACGCGCTCGCTTTACGACTATCGCAAGGAGTTTTTACCTTCGGCTATAAAGATATAGTTTCTATTTTTCTTTGTAGGGCTGGCGGATATTTCTCCGGAAAGCGTGCATTGCCTCCGGAAAGGGGTATGTATTTTTGCTCAGTATGCCTGCTTTCGGAGTCTGTCTACCGCAAAATATATAAGGATTTCCCCTGGCGATTTTTATGAAATAAGGAGCCGTTTGAGGAGTTTTTTGAGATTTTCGCTCAAACGTTTGAGAAAATCTCTTGACAGGGGTTCTCATTGCGTTAGCATTTATAAAATAAATTATGGAGACTTTCGGTAAAACCACACAAAAAGACATTGCAAAGAGATTAGGGGTTTCCGTTTCTCTGGTGTCCAGAGTTCTTTCCGGCCAGGGGGAGAAGGTCGGAATATCTCAGGCGAAAATTAAGGCTGTTATGGACGCCGCGCGCGAGTGCGACTATGTCCCCCTTTCGGCCGCCCTTGCATTGAAAGGCAAGAAGACGAGAACTCTCGGGGTTGTTGTTTACGACTTTCACGATCCGTTTTTCGGCAAGCTTATAGCGGAGCTGCAGACCTATGCGCATACCAGGGATTACTCGCTTATTTTAGTGGGTTTCGTAAACCGCGTGCCTGAGGCGGCAGATTTGGCTCCGCTGTTTAAGCATTTTGTGGACGGCATAATCATACTCGGCTCTTTCGGAGACTTAAACTGGCTGGATAAATTTAAAAATATACCCATCATGCGAATCGGAAGGGGAGAGGACAGCCGCATATCCTTTTCCGTCGGGGTGGACGAGAACGACGCGGCGCGCCAGATAGTTGCCCATCTGAAAAGCAGGGGGAAGAGCCGTTTCCGCTATGTCGCGCGGGACATGTCCGTCCATGAATTGCGTTGGAAGGCTGCTGAGGCGGCCGCGATGGATGCGGGCTGCTCCATAACGCGCTTTGAGCGCAAGTCTTTTGAAAACGACTTTCTCGCCGGCCTTGCCGCGGGTTCAGATCCCTATGCCGACGAGGCGGACGCATTTATATGTTCCACCGACGTCGCTGCCATGGGAGTGATAAAGTCTTTAATAGACGCGGGCAGGAAGGTCCCTGGGGACGTTGCGGTTGTCGGGTTTGACGACATCTCCGCGGCGGAATATTTTATACCTTCCATAACTTCCATACGCCAGCCGGTGGGGTTGTTCGCGAAACGGGTTGTAGATTTTGTCGCAGACAAGACCGAGGGCGGGGAATTTTACGAAAAAGCAAGCCTTGTAGTGCGCGAGAGCACTGCGGGATAGCGCCTTTGCGGCGGGAGAAACCGGCGAAGTAGAAAAAGGCTTTTTTTAGGAGATTTTAACATGTTAAAAATAAAGACAAAAGAAGAGACGAGATTCGATATAGTATCGCTCGGAGAAGTTATGTTAAGGCTCGATCCCGGCGAGGGTCGCATACGCACCGCAAGGAGCTTCAAGGTTTGGGAAGGCGGCGGGGAGTACAATGTCGCAAGGGGGCTTAGACGCTGTTTCGGAATGCGCGCGGCGGTGGTCACGGGCATAGTTAAGAACGAAGTGGGGCTTCTTCTTGAAGATTTCATTCTTCAGGGAGGGGTTAATATGGACTACGTCAAGTGGTTCGATTTTGACGGAGTCGGGCGCGGTGCGAGAAATTCCCTGAATTTTACGGAGCGCGGATTCGGAGTGCGCGGAGCGGTGGGCTGTTCGGACCGCGGAAACGGGGCGGCGTCGAAACTGCGCGCTGGAGACATAGATTGGGACGGGCTTTTCGGCAGGGCCGGCGTGCGCTGGCTCCATACGGGCGGCATATACGCGGCCCTTTCGGAGACTACTCCCGAGGTTGTCCTGGAGGCGCTTAAGGCGGCAAAAAGGCACGGGGTAATAGTTTCCTACGACCTCAACTACCGCCCGAGCCTGTGGAAGGCCGTCGGAGGCAAGGAGAAGGCGCGCGAGGTAAACCGCCGCATAGCGGAGTATGTAGACGTAATGATAGGCAACGAGGAGGATTTCACCGCGTGCCTCGGATTTGAAGTTGAGGGCTTGGGGGAGGACATTTCCAACGTTCAGGCGGAATCCTTCAAGAAGATGATAGGAAACGTCGTCAAGGAGTATCCCAATTTCAAGGCTGTCGCAACCACGCTCAGAAAGGTAAAGAGCGCCACTGTGAACGACTGGAGCGCAATCTGCTGGCATGACGGCTCGTTCTACGAGTCTAAGAAGCGCGACAATCTAGAGATCTTCGACAGGGTAGGCGGGGGCGACAGTTTTGCCTCCGGGTTTATCTACGGGCTTATGGAGCTTGGAGACCCGCAGAAGGCCGTGGAGTACGGCGCCGCCCACGGGGCTTTGGCGATGACCACCCCCGGCGACACTTCCATGGCTACCAAGGCCGAGGTTGAAAAGCTTGCAGGCGGCGGCTCGGCGAGGGTTGACAGATAGTAGAAATTTTTCTGCAGGATAATTTTAGCAAAATAAAAGTTTAAGGAAGGCGCGTAAAATGAAATTCGACATAAGAAAAGAGATAGAGAAACGCAAACTTGTCGCCGTCATAACCATTAGCGACGTGGACAAAGCCGTGCCGCTCGCGCGCACGCTTCTCGAGGGCGGCGTAAGCGCCATAGAGCTTACATTGCGCACGCCCGAGGGGCTGGAGTGCATAAGGAGGGTTGTCGCGGAGGTTCCAGAGATGCTTGTAGGCGCGGGGACCATACTTACCCCAAAGCAGGTTTGGCAGGCGAAGGACGCCGGCGCGCACTTTGGCGTTGCGCCCGGGACAAACGCGAGGGTTATTTCCGCCGCGCAAGACGCGGGCATGTTCTTCGGGCCGGGGGTGTTCACCCCCTCGGAGATAGAGACTGCTCTGGAGTTCGGCTGCACTCTGCTTAAATATTTTCCGGCGGCGAGCTGCGGAATAAGCCATCTAAAGGCAATGGCTGCGCCATACAAGCATCTGGGGGTGAGATTTCTTCCTCTCGGAGGCGTGAACTTGGGAAATCTCAAGGAGATGCTGTCCGACCCGCTGATTGCGGCGGTCGGGGGGTCTTGGATTGCGAAGGAATCCATGATTTCCGCTGGCGATTTCGACACGATAAGAAAAAACGCTGCTGACGCGGCAAAAGTCATATCCGAACTTGGAAATTGTTAAATGGCGAAGAAATTCATAAATGACGCTTTTCTCCTGGGGTCAGAGGCCGCAAAAAGGCTGTACGGCATGTGCGTGGATTTGCCCATACTTGATTTTCACAGCCATCTTGATGCCGCGGAAGTGGCCGAGGACAGCCACTGGGACAATATCGCGCAGGTATGGCTGGGGGGAGACCACTACAAGTGGCGCGCTATGCGCTCCAACGGGGTGGAGGAGCGCTTCTGCACGGGAGACGCCTCCGACAGGGAGAAGTTTTTTGCGTTTGCGCGGACTATGCCGCGGCTGCTGCGCAACCCCATGTACCACTGGTGCCACTTGGAGCTGGCGAGGTTCTTCGGCATAGACGACGTATTGCTTTCCGAGGATACCGCAGGCGAGGTTTGGGACAGGGCCAACGCCGTTCTGGCCGGGGGGCTTGGCGCGCGCAGATGCCTGGAGCTATGCAATGTGGAGGTTGCCTGCACCACCGACGACCCTTCAAGCCCGCTTAGCGCCCACAAGGCCTGCGCCGCCGACAAAACCCTAAAGACAAAGATACTGCCCACCTTCAGGCCCGACAAAGCCCACGCGTTTGGCAATCCTGCCGAATATATAAAATATCTGGAGGTTTTGGGAGAGAGCGCAAAGGTAAGGATAGAATCTTTCGACGACTTGCTCTCGGCGCTGAAGAACAGGCACGATTATTTCGACGCAAACGGCTGCAAGGCGTCCGACCACGGCATAGATACGGTGTATTTTTCGGAGGAGAATTCTTCTAAAGCCCTGAACGAGGCGTTTAAGAAGGTCCTTGCGGGGTGTGCTCCCGATGCGCGCGAAACCCAGATGCTAAAGTCTGCGGTGCTTATCGAGTGCGCGAAGATGGACGCGCAGTCCGGCTGGGTAAGGCAGCTGCATATAGGGCCCATGCGCAACAACAATACGGCAATGTTTAAGGCCATAGGGCCGGATACGGGGTTCGACTCCATGGGGGAAAGCAACTACGCATATGCGCTTTCCCGCCATTTGGACAGCCTCTCTTCCATGGGCAAGCTTGGCCGTACCATACTTTACAATATACACCCCAAAGACACTCAGATGCTCGCGTCCATGTTGGGCAATTTCCAGGACTCCGAGTGCGCGGGCAAGCTGCAGCTGGGCAGCGGCTGGTGGTTCCTCGACCAGATGGACGGCATGAAAAGCCAGCTGGAGGCGGTTTCGGCGATGTCGCTTCTGCCGAATTTCGTGGGCATGCTGACAGATTCACGCTCGTTCTTGTCGTATTGCAGGCACGAGTATTTCAGGCGCATACTCTGCGATATGCTCGGTTCCGATATAAACAGCGGCGTGTTGCCGCCAGATTACGAGCTCGTAGGCGTGGCGGCGCGCGACATATCGTATTTCAACGCAAAAAAATATTTTAAATTCTAAAGGTAAAAAACATGAAGATAGGCTTAATAGGATTGGGTGCGATAGGTTCCATGCACGAGAAGAACCTGTCGGAAGGAAAGGTTCCGGGGGCGGAGCTTGTAGCAGTTTGCGACGAGAAATTTATAGACCCGAAAAAGTACGGGGCGTACAGGCAGTACTCAAAGGTCGACGACCTGCTCGCCGATGCCGACGTTGAATCTGTGATAGTGGCAACTCCCTCTTTCAACCACCACTCCCTGGCAAAGAAGTGCCTTGAGGCGGGAAAGAATGTGCTTGTTGAAAAGCCCATAGCCCTTACAAGCTTGGACGCAAAAGATATTGTTTCTTCCGCGGCGAAATCGGGCAAGCTGTGCGCCGTCATGCTCAACCAGCGCACGACCCCGCTTTACATGCGCATAAAGGAGCTGGTCTCGAGCGGGAAGCTGGGAAAGATAAACAGGGTGTCGTGGTTTATGACAAACTGGTACAGGCCGCAGATATACTTCTCGTCGAGCTCGTGGCGCGGAACTTGGAAGGGCGAGGCCGGCGGGGCACTCATCAACCAATCCATACACAATATAGACATCTTTGCGTGGGTATTCGGCCTGCCAAAATCCTTGCGCGCATGGTGCAAGTTCGGCAAATACCACGATATTGAAGTGGAGGACGAAGCCACCGCGTACATGGAGTTCGACGGCGGAATGACCGCAACCTTCGCCACCGCCACCGGCGAGCACCCAGGCTCCAACCGCTTTGAAATAGCCGCAGACAAGGGCTTTGTAATAGCCGAGGACGGAAAGCTGAACATAAGCTTTTTCGACAGCCTATCGGATTACACCATGAATACGAAATACATTTTCGGCACGCCGGAAACTCAAACGATTCAGGAGACTTTTGACGATAAGGGCCTCCAGCATGTGGGGGTTTTGCGGGACTTCGTGCGTGCGGCGGAGACGGGCGGCAAGTGCGCCTTCGACGCGTCCGAGGGCTATGCGAGCGTCTGCCTGGCAAACGCCATGCTTATGTCTGCCTGGACCAATGCGGACGTATCCTTCCCCTTTGACGACGCCGCCTATGCGAAGCTTCTTGCGGAAAAGACGGCCGCGTCCAAATTCCGCGAGAATGTGGCCACGGACGGCATATTGGAGTTTTCAAAATCGTTCAGGTAGGGCTTATGTCGAAACATTCGAGCGGATACGACTATGTGCCCGACGGGTCGGGCAAAAAGGTTTGCGAAAGCGGGCAGTTCAGATTTGCCGCGGCGGGCTTGGACCACGGGCATATCTACGCCATGACCCAGGGGTTGGTCTCCGCGGGGGCGGAGTGCGCGTGGGTGTACGACCCGGACAGGAATAAGGTTGACGCGTTTTTAAAGCGTTTCCCAAATGTGAGGGTGGCTTCGTCGGCCGACGACATATTTTCAGACCCTTCCGTAATTTTAGTGGCAAACGCGGGAATACCGTCGGCCAGGGCGGATTTCGGCATAAAAGTTTTGGACGCGGGCAAGCACTTCTTTGTGGACAAGCCTCCCTTCACAACCTTAAAGCAGCTTGAGCGCGCCAGGGAAAAGGCCGCAAAGACGGGCTTAAAGTACATGCCATACTACGCGGAGCGCATACACAACCAGGCCGCGGAAAAGGCTCTGGAGCTTGTCAGGCAGGGGGCGATAGGAAGGGTCATACAGGTTCTGATTTTGGCCCCGCACAGGCTTTCAAAGGACGCGCGCCCATACTGGTTTTTCGAGCGCGAAAAATACGGCGGTATACTTTGCGACATAGGCTCGCACCAGTTCGAGCAGTTTCTGTCGTTCTCGGGCTCGTCTGACGGGAAGATAAATTTTGCGCGCGTGGCAAACATGGGCAACCCCGAGTATCCGCAGCTTCAAGATTTCGGAGAGGCGTCTATGACTACAGACACAGGTGCCTCCTGCTATTGTCGGGTGGACTGGTTTACCCCAAACGGCCTTCCCGTCTGGGGCGACGGCCGCACTTTCATAACTGGTACGGAGGGGTACATAGAGATAAGGAAGTACATAGACTATTCCATGCCAGACAATCCATGCCAGATACTCTATCTTACAAACAATTCTTCTGCAACGCGCAGGTTCGACTGCCGCGATATGCAATTCCCCTTCTTCGGGAATTTCATTTTGGACATCTTAAACGGCACTGAAAACGCGATGACGCAGGAGCACGCCTTCAAGGCCGCGGAACTTTCATTAAAAGCACAAATCATAGCGGAGGAAACATCTAATGCCCGAAAATAAAAACTCAAACGCCGCGCTCGAAGCTCAGCGCGAACTTATTATCAACGCAAAAAAGCGCGGAAAGCTCGCAACGCTCGGGGCTTTTTGCAGATTGTCGGGGCCGGGGTGGATGCAAAGCGCAACCACACTCGGCGGAGGCAGCCTTGCAAGCGCGTTGTACCTGGGCGTCTTGGGGGGATTCGGGTTCATGTGGCTGCAGCCGCTGGCGATGCTTCTTGGAATAGTCATGCTCGCGGCAATATCCTATGTGGCGCTCTCCATCTCGGAAAAGCCCATGCGCGCGGTAAACAGGCAGATAAGCCCCATACTCGGCTACGGCTGGGCGTTGGGGTCTCTCCTCGCGTGTTTGGTATTTGCCATGCCCCAGTTTTCCCTGGCGGTGGCCGCCATAGAGCAGAATCTGGCGGTTGGCTTTTGCAAAAACTTCGACCCGCTGGCAGTTAAGCTCTTTATCACGGCGGCGTTCTTTGCGCTTTCCATAGGCATGATAGTTCTGTATGCGCGCGGAGGCAAGGGCGTCAAGGCGTTTGAAATTTTTATAAAGGCGTCTGTGGCGGCTATAGTAGTTTGCTTCTTCGGGGTTGTCATTCAGCTGACGGCGACAAATTCCATAGAATGGTCTCGCGTCTGGGAGGGATTTATCCCCAACTTCAGCGTATTCAGCGAGCCGTCGGAAGACTTCAAGAAGGCCTTGGATCTCATATCGGGGGCGGGCGCGCAGTTCTGGTCGGACATGATAGTCTCCCAGCAGCGCGACGTCGTAATATCGGCAGCCGCTATGGCTGTGGGCATAAATATGACGTTCCTTTTCCCGTACTCCATGCTCAAGAAGGGCTGGAATAAAGATTTCAGGGAGCTTGCCATATTCGATTTGGCAACGGGGCTTTTCATCCCGTTTTTGCTGGCGACATCGTGCATAGTTGTGGCAAGCGCCTCGCAGTTCCATGCCAAGCCCGCAGACGGGCTTGAAAAGCTGGTGTGGAGCTATTCGCTCCCGGCCGAAGGGAAAACCGCCGTTGCGGGATTCTCCGGCGGCGCCATGGTCGGCCTTTCCGACGTTGCTGCAGGGGAAAAACTCCTCTGCTTCGCCGTGCCCGCAGGCGCGGATAAGCCCGCAGCAAACCTTGTAAAGCCCTATGCGGAGCTTTTGGACAAGCGCCTCTCGAGCGTGTCGGAGGCGGATTACAAAGAACTTTCCCCGGAGGGCAAGGCCGCGGCGTTCAACGCGCTTGCCGCGGGCGAAAAAACTCTTGCCGCAATGCTTGTAAAGCGCGACGCCTCCAACCTTTCCGACACTCTTGCCCCGCTTGTCGGAGAGGACGTTGCAAGATACATATTCGGCTTCGGCGTGCTGGGCATGGCGATGAACGCCATACTTATGAACATGCTGATTTGCGGGCTGTGCTTCTGCGAGGTCATAGGGAAGTTAGGCGTGCCGAAATGGCAGGTCATAGGCTCCATGCTAGTGGCTTTCAGCGCGCTTGCGTCCATATTCTGGGAGGGCGCAAAAATGTGGCTGGTCATACATGCGGGCGTGATTGCTATGGTGCTTTTGCCTATAGCATACGGGGCCTTCCTGGTAATAATGAACAGCAAGAAAATACTCGGCGAGAGCGCTCCGCGCGGAAAGGCGAGGGTTGTGTGGAATGTGCTGATGTCCCTTTCGGTATTGGCGAGTTCTTGCGCAAGTTTGTGGGTGCTGTGGAACAAGCTCGGTGTTTGGGGCCCGGCGGTGTTTGTGCTCTTCCTTCTTGCGGTTGCGCTGTCTAATATGCACCTGCGCAGGAAGGGTAAAATATGATTTTTAAAATGTGAAACTCAGTTATGAATGATTTGTTCGATATAAGCGGAAAAGTTGTGGTAGTCAGCGGGGCTACGGGCGTGCTGGCCGGGTCGCTTGCCAGATATCTGGCCTCAAACGGGGCGAAAGTCGCCTTTCTGGGGCGCTCGCAGCAAAAGCTGGACGCCTCTTTAGCAAAGCTTGCCCCCGAGGCGGCAAAGAACTGCCTGGCCTGCGTATGCAACGTGTTGGACAGGCCGTCCCTCGAGCGCGCGAAGGATAAAATAATGGATATTTGGGGGAACATAGATGTTATAGTCAACGGCGCGGGCGGAAATATGCCCGGAGCCGTTGTTCCGCCCGACGGCAGTTTCTTCGACTTGGACTTCGACCAGTGGAAGGCCGTTATGGATTTGAACCTTGGCGGAACCCTGCTTCCCATAATGGTGTTCGGCAAAGTTTTTGAAAAGACGGGCAGGGGGGTGATACTCAACTTCTCGTCCATGACGGCCGGGGCGGCCGTAACGCGCGTATTCGGATATTCCAACGCAAAGGCTGCGGTGGAAAACCTCACGCGCTGGCTGGCGGTGGAATTTGCGAAGAAAATAGGCTCGGGCGTGCGCGTAAACGCGATAGCCCCCGGCTTTTTCATAAGCGAGCAAAACCGCGCCCTGCTTACAAATACCGACGGGTCTCTCACGCAAAGGGGGCTTAGCGTGATATCCAAGACGCCTTTCGGGCGTTTCGGCGCGGCCGACGAGATAAACGGCGCGGCGCATTTCCTGATTTCCGAGGCGTCGAAATTTGTCACCGGGCAGGTTGTCGCAATAGATGGAGGCTTCTCGAGCTATTCGGGAGTTTAGAAATTTTTTGAGGAACTTGTAAAAAAGATGAACTATTTTCTGGAATCCGGCTTCAGGTGGTACGGCCCGAGGGATCCGGTAAGTTTGGAGTATATACGCCAGGCCGGCGCTGAGAGCGTTTTCAACAGCCTGCATGAAATTCCCTACGGCGAAGTATGGCCGGAGGTGGAAATTTTGAAGCGCAAGAAAATCATAGAGGACGCGGGCTTAAGGTGGTCTGTGGTAGAGTCTCTGCCCGTCAGCGAGGCCGTAAAGACCCGCTCAAAGGATTGCGCAAAGCACATAGGCGCCTACAAGGACTCCATAGCAAATTTGGCCAAGTGCGGGATAAAGAAGATAATATACAACTTCATGCCCGTATTGGATTGGATAAGGACGGACCTCCACTACCGCCTGCCAGACGGATCAACCTGCCTCAGGTTTGACCCCGCCCAGTTCGCGGCTTTCGAGATATACATTCTAAAAAGAAAGGGGGCTGAGAATGACTATGCCCCGGAGGTGCTCGAGAGGGCCAAAGCTTTTTACGACTCCCTGCCTGAGGAGGGCCGCAAGAAGTTTGAAAGGGACATAATAGACGTGTTCCCCGGCTGCAAGATGGGCTTGGAGATAGGCGACGTCCGCAACATGCTTGCCGCATATAAGGATATCTCCGCGGAGGGCTTGAGGGAGAACCTCAAAATGTTCCTAAAGGAGGTTGTGCCTGTCGCGCAGGAGTGCGGGGCAAGCCTATCCATACACCCGGACGACCCCCCCTTCGACGTATTGGGCCTGCCGCGCATAGCCTCGTCTTTGGAGGGGCTTAAATTCATAGTATCCTGCGTGGACTCCCCTGCCAACGAGGTAAATCTGTGCACGGGCTCACTCAGCGCGGGCGCCCACAACAACATACCTGAAATTCTCGAGGCGCTGAAGGACAGGGTAGAGATTGTCCATCTGCGCTCCACCATGCGCATGCTTGACGGCTCATTCTTTGAGGCGGGGCATATAGAGGGGTCTGTGCCCATGTACGACGTTGTGCGCAGGCTGCTCGAAATCCAGAAGGAGCGTCTGGACAAGGGCGGAGAGCGCATAATCTTCCGCCCCGACCACGGGCGCGATATGGCCGACGACCTTTCAAAACCACCCACAGAAAACCCCGGATACTCCTATATAGGCCGCATGAAGGGCTTGGCGGAGCTAAGGGGGCTGCAGCTGGGCATACTGAAAAACTTGGGTTATATTTAATTTCCGCAATTCAGGCGTTTTCGTAGAAAAAGGCCCTTCTGCGCCAGGCGCAGAAGGGCCTTTTTTATTGTGGCGCACAGGATGGCGCTTAAAAATATGCGCTTTATTTTGTCTTGACGCATAGGCCGCGTGAAGGCATTATAAATCTTAAATTTTTAAGACGGCATTTGTGGTTTTGCCGGTTTGTATTTGATAAATACCCCTTAAGTAAGGATTTTTATGGCTAAGGTAGATATAGATTTGGTGAAAATGGTGCTTACGCGCGCAAATTTGGACATAAGAAAGGTCTCGGAAATCATAGAGGAGATAAAGTTCGAGTCGGAAAACGCCGACGATACGGAGAAAAAGCCCGTCGTAAAGAAGCAGTATGTCATGGTTGTGGCGGATTCCGAGGGAAAGCTCAAAGGGCAGGATTTCATGGGCTGGGTATTGCAGATACCCGAAGACGACAACCCCGCTGAGGCTGTGGAGCGCGTCTGGAAGGGCGCGGCCGACTTCAACCGCTCTCCGAAGGGCAGGAGGATTCCCGTGAAAACTTTGGGCGAGGCCTGCGAGTTCGGCAGCGCAAAGATGTTTAAGGAGCGCGGCGTATGGATTAAGACGAAGACGCCGGTGCTTGTGACAAGCGCGTCAAACAAGCTGCCAAAAATCAATCCCGAAGACGACGAATAATTGCAAGCCGACATATGCTTAGAGTAGTAAAATACGGGGAGGCGGTCCTAAAGCGCGAAGCCGATAAAGTGGAAGCTTTCGACGCGGAATTAAAAACTTTTTCCAAGGAGCTTTTCGACTCCCTGATAGAGGAGAAGGGCTTGGGATTGGCCGCCCCGCAGGTCGGGGTGTCAAAGAGAGTTTTTGTGATAGACATGCGCCAGCGCTGCGATACGGAAACGCCCGTAAACTTCACCCTCGATTCCCAGAAGGTGCCTTTGGATTTGTGTATGCCGCTGTTTGCGGTAAATCCGGTGTGGGAGCCTATAGGCGATTTGGTCGAGGAGGCCGAGGAGGGGTGCCTGTCCTTCCCCGGAATCTACGCGAAAGTGGACAGGGCCTACAAGGTGAGGCTCAATTATTTTGATTTGGACGGCAAACCCCACGAGATAGTCTGCGACGGTCTCTTTGCGCGCTGCATACAGCACGAGAGCGACCATCTCGACGGGGTGTGCTTCGTCGACAGGCTAACGAGCGCCCGCCTTTTTAAGATAGGCACTAAACTCAGAAAGCTTCGCAAACAGACGAAGGAATTTTTGAAGTCCCAGCCGAAAAAGTGAATAGACGGATTGTAAAAGTTGCGCTGACAGGGCAGCTTGGCGGCGGAAAGAGTTCGGCGGCGGCGGTGTTTTTGGCCTGCGGGATTCCCGTGATGGATTCCGACAGGCTATGCCGACATGTTGCCGAGTCCGACAAGGCTGTCCGGGAGGCCATAGCAGCCAGGTTTGGGAGCGCGGCGTACGGGGCCGGCGGCTCTCTGGACAGAAAGTATCTTTCCGACGAGGTATTCTCAAAAAATCCGGATTCCCTCAAGGATTTGGAGAGCATAATATATCCCGTCGCGCTACCTGAGATAGAGAGGTTCGCCAATAGCCCGCTGTCTTTCAAAGGGAAGGTGCCTGAGTCTGTGGCGAGGTTTCCCTCGGAGGATTTTGGGGATAAGGACGGCGGGGTTTTCGCGTCGCTTACGGAGGTTCCCCTGCTGTTTGAGAAAAACCTCGAAGGGCTTTTCGACAAAGTAGTCTGCGTGGTTTGTTCAGACGAGGCTTTGCGGCGCGCCAGGCTCGTAAAAAGGGGGCTCGAAGAAAGCCGCATACCGCAGATAGATTCAAAACAGCTTTCCGCCGCCGAGAAAATGGAAAGGGCGGACTATATTATAGATAATAATTCGGACTTTAATTCACTCGAAGAAAAAGTGCGCGATTGCGTAAAAAAGATAAAGGAATATGCAGGAAGATAATTTTGACGATACGTTGCCGCAGCCCGCTGAGGGCGCGGAAGTAAAGAAACCCGCACGCAGGGGGCGCAAGCCCAAGAGCCTCGTTTTGGCCGAGCAGGCCGCGGCGGCATCCGGAGAGGCCTCGGGGGTTGGCTCCGTGCAGGAGGCGCCGCGCGCGCCCAAGAAGCGCGGCCGCAAGCCTAAAAACGCTGTTGCAGCGGAGGAAAGCCAGCAGTCTTTGCCCATTATAGAAAATGCGGGCGTGGACTATGCGCAGGGCAGCCAGGCTTCCGAAAGCGCCAAGCCGGAAATAGCAGACAAGCCTTCGGAGGATACCTACGAGGAGGAGGAGACCTCTTTTGACCCGTCCCGGCAGGACGATTCCGAGGAGTTCGCCTACACGCGCTCCTATGCGGACGAGCAGCCCGAGAATGAAAACGACGATTCTGGCGGAGAAGTGTTGGAGTCTTTCAGCACGAGCGACGCGGACCTTGTCCAGGACGGGTATAGAAACGAATTCCGCCCGGAGGACGAGCCTTCAGTGCATCCGGCGGAGCGCGATTCGGAAAAGCCGGCTCCCGTGGACTCGGAGGAGGCTCAGGACAGGCCCGCGCGGCCGGGTAGGCCTTCTTACGAGCCTTCCGACAGGCAGAACTGGCGCGACAACCCTGATAAAAACCAGAACAGGGGGCGTTTCCAGCACAATCAGCGCCAGCAGAAATGGCAAAATAGGGCGGAGCAGAACGGCGGAGGCAACAACAACAGATTTTCGGGCAACAGGAATTTCGGCAGGGTTCAGCAAAACCAAAACGGCTCCCAGCAAAGGGGCGGGCAGAACCAGTTCCAGCGCGGCCAGAAACAGAACCAGCCGCAGCAGGCCGGGCAGCAGAATTTTCAGCGCAAGCCTCAAAAGCCGAAGTGGATGCTCTCGTCGGAGCGCGGCGAGGCCGACGTGATGAATCCGGCGGATTTGCCCGAGTGGGACGTATTGAAAAAAGACGACAGCCTCAAGGAATATTTGAAGGAAAATTTCCGCGAGGGCAGGGTGCTTGATTTGTCCGAGATATATACGCTCTCGGCAAAGGAGCTGGCGGCCAAGAAGCCGGAGTTTGAGGCTCTTGTGGCCTCCTACAAGGCGCAGGACGCCCTCGCGAAAGAGAGTAAAGACGCCGAGGCCAAGGCTGCGGAGGCCGCCGCCGGAACTTCCGGTGAGGATAAGGAGCCCGCGGCGGGTGAAAACGGCGCAGATTTAGAGCCTAAAGCAGACACTGCTGAGGCGGAGCCCTCTATCGCGCGCCAGCAGGCTGCAGATTCCGCAAAAGCGGACAGGGCGGAGGGCTTTTCGCCGCGGAGCAAGACGGAGCTTGTCTCCGAATTTATACGGCTTGCGCGCGAGGCTAAGATGCTTGTCAAGGCCAAGGGCGTATTGGACGTATTTGAAAACGGATACGGTGGGGCGGTATGTTTTGCGCAGGATTCCTACGCCCTTAAGAGGAACTGCCCGTATGTTCCGCAGAGTTTCATAAACCGCAACGGGCTTTTGCGCGGGCACGAGGTTGAGGTTCTCTGCATGCCCCCGCGCGAGGGCGGGCGCGAGTCTTGCCCGACGGCGGTGGAGCTTGTCAGCGTGATGGATAGAAGCGCCGAGGAGGTAAAGTCCCTTACTCCGTTTACGGAGCTTACGCCCTATTATCCGACCCGCCGAATGATTATGGAGGTTGACGAGCCCCGCACGCCCGAGAATTTCTCCATGCGCGTGGTCGATTTGCTGACGCCTGTGGGGTTGGGGCAGAGGGCTTTGATAGTCGCTCCGCCGCGCACGGGCAAGACGGTGCTCATGCAGGGAATGGCAAAGTCCATTCGCAAGAATACGCCAAACGCCCACCTGATAATATTGCTTGTTGACGAGAGGCCCGAGGAGGTCACGGATTTCCGCCGCACGGTAGACGCTGAGGTGATAGCCTCGACTTTCGACGAGGACGCCCAGAGCCATGTGCACGCCGCCGAGATGGTAATAAGCCGGGCACGCAGAATGGTCGAGTGCGGAATGGACGTTGTCATATTGCTCGACTCCATAACCCGCCTGGCGCGCGCCTACAACGCCATGATGCCAAATTCAGGCAAGATACTCTCGGGAGGCGTGGAGGCGAACGCGCTGCAGAAGCCAAAGCGGTTCTTCGGCTCGGCGAGGAACATAGAGGGTGGCGGCTCCCTAACTATAATAGGGACGGCCCTTATAGACACCGGCAGCAAGATGGACGAGGTCATATTCGAGGAGTTCAAGGGGACGGGCAACCTGGAGCTGCATCTGGACAGGGCGCTTGTCGACAAGCGCATATTCCCCGCCGTAAATCTCGAAAAGAGCGGCACGCGCAAGGAGGAGCTGCTCTACCACCCCGATGAAATGAGCAAAATTTACTCTCTCAGGCGCGCCATGAAGGGGGTCCCGAGCACGGAGGCTATGGAGATGCTGATAATGAGGTTGAAAAAAGTAAAAACAAATATTGAATTTCTAATGAATTTGAATAGATAAGTTTGAAGTATCGTATTACCCCTATATTTTAAAGGAGCAAAAAGTGACATCCGCAGACGATTTTGTATTGCAACTGATAGAGGATAAAAACCTCGCGACGGCAGACGCAATAGCCGCCGCCCGACAAAAGGCCTCCGAGTCGGAGGGGTCGGTGACAGACATCGATTCCAAGACCATAGACGAGCTTGTAAAGGACGGCGCCTTTTCGTATGCCGATGTTACGGCTCTGCTTTCCGAGGAATTCGGCGTGCCGGTGATATCCCTCGAGAATCTGACGATAGGCGAAGACGTAAAGAAGCTGATTCCCAGAGACGATTGCAAGAAAAACTGCGTTCTGCCCATAGGTGTTGACAACGGCGTGCTGACCATAGCCATAGCCGACCCGATGAACATGGACGTGCTCGATAACATCAGCCATGTCTTGGGCATGACTCTCGAGCAGCGTTTGGCGACTCCGGAGCAGATAAACAAGGCAATAGACACATATTACGGTGTAAACGCCTACGGAAATCTTTTCGGTGACATGGAAAACGAAGTCGGCGGCGGTCCCATATCCGGCTTGCCGACGGGCAACGAGAAGGGCGTCTCGGAGGAGGAGGCCCCGATAATCAGGTATGTTTACAAACTGATTACGGACGCCGTAAAGCGCAGGGCTTCAGATATACACCTTGAGCCCCTGGAGAAGAAATTTAGGGTGCGCTACCGCATAGACGGTGTGCTCATAGAGGTGGAGAATCCGCCCAAAAGGCTGCAGCCGTCGATACTTTCGAGGTTGAAGCTCATGGCAAACATATCCATAGCCGAGAAGCGCATACCTCAGGACGGACGCATACAGATAGCCTTCAACGGCAAGGAGATAGACTTGCGTGTCTCTAGCTTGCCAACGGTTTACGGCGAGTCCATCGTCATGCGTATTCTCGACAAGGAGGGCTTGAGGCTGGGCCTTGTCGACTTGGGCTTCTTCTCCGACGACCAGGCTACTTTCGAGAGAATCGTCAGCTTGGCGGACGGAATATTCCTGGTGACTGGTCCTACGGGTTCGGGTAAGTCCACCACGCTGTATTCGGGCCTGAACTTCCTCAATAAGCCTGACAGGAAGATAATAACGGTTGAGGACCCTGTCGAGTACCAGATGACGGGCATAAACCAGGTGCAGGTCAGAAAGGAAGTTGGCATGACTTTTGCGGCGGCTTTGCGCTCCATGTTGCGCCAGGCGCCGAACATAATAATGATAGGTGAGATCCGCGACCTTGAAACTGCGGAAATTGCCATCAACGCGTCGCTTACGGGCCACATGGTGTTCAGCACGCTGCACACAAACGACGCTCCCAGCGCCGTCACGCGACTTGTGGATATAGGCGTAAAGCCCTTCCTGGTCAGCGCCTCGCTGCGCGCGGCTCTCGCCCAGCGACTCGTAAGAAAGATTTGCACCAACTGCAAGGAGCCCGTGGAGCCGGATATAAAGAGCTTGGAGGCTCTCGGCATAAACGAGATAGAGGCCGCAGGCACTACATACTACGCGGGCAAGGGCTGCCCGAAGTGCCACGGCATAGGCTTCAAGGGCCGAATGGGCATATTTGAGATATTCCTCGTCAACGAGGAGATTCAGCAGATGATATACGAGGGCAGAACTCTCGTGGAATTGCGCCAGAAAGCCAGGGAGCTCGGCATGAGAACCATGAGGGAGGACGGTATCAGAAAGGTTTCCAGCGGCCTGACGACTGCGTCGGAAATTCTGAAAGTCTGCATGAACGAGGTGGAATAATTTTTAAAAGGGCAACACAATGTTTGAAGACCATAACGATTCTATTTACGAAATAGCCCTAAAGGCGAACCTTCTCGACAAACCCCAGCTCGACGAGCTTGACGAGACGCGCCAGAATACGGGCAAGAGCCTTGCCGACGCGATAGTTGACAGCTCTCTTGTGGAGAAATCCAAGCTTTTGGAGGCGGTTGCGGAGTATTTGGGCTACGAGTACATGCCGAATCCTCCGTCTGAGATTCCGCCGGACGTAAGCTCCGTATTTAAGCCGGACATAGCCAGGAACTACGGGGTAGTTCCGATAGCTTTGGACGATTCCTCCGTGACGCTTTTGGCGAAGGATCCGTTCAACAGCTCCATAATAGACGACCTTACATTCTCCCTGAACAAGGACGTTCATTTGCTCGTGGCGGATCCGGATTATGTGGATTTGCTGATGCGCAACTGCTACGGCGAGGAGAACGCCAGCATGGACGACATCCTCTCCGAGATATCGAACATGGGCATAGACGAGTCCAGCGACGTCCAGGAGATAACCAACATGGCCAACGAAACGCCCATAATACGTTTCGTGAATTTGATATTGCAGCAGGCCATTAAGGACAAGGCGTCCGACATTCACTTTGAGCCGTTCGAGGATTTGTTCCGCATAAGGTACCGTATAGACGGCGCCCTTTACGAGATGGCTCCGCCGCCCAGGAATCTGGCATTGCCGGTAATTTCCCGCGTCAAGGTTTTGGCGAATTTGAACATAGCCGAGCACCGCATACCGCAGGACGGCCGCATAAAGCTGACTATCGCTGGGCGCCCAGTCGATTTGCGTGTGTCAACTCTGCCGACGCAGTTCGGAGAGAGCGTGGTGTTGCGTGTTCTCGACAAGACGGTTGTAAACTTGGACCTTTCCAAGCTGAGCATGACGGACGAGCTTATGGAGAACATACGCCGCCTGGTGAAGATGCCCAACGGCATATTCATCGTCACCGGCCCGACGGGTTCCGGCAAGACGACCACACTTTACAGCGCCTTGCGCGAGGTCAACACCGTGGACATAAAGATACTTACGGCCGAGGATCCCGTCGAGTACGAGATAGACGGCATCATGCAGGTTCAGATAAACCACCATGTCGGTTTGGACTTCGCCAGGGCGCTTAGGGCGTTCTTGCGTCAGGACCCCGACAAGATAATGGTCGGTGAGATCCGCGACCTTGAGACTGCGCAGATAGCCGTGCAGGCGTCGCTGACCGGACACGTCGTCTTGGCGACCCTCCACACGAACGACTCTCCCGGAGCCGTGACCAGGCTTATGGATATGGGTCTGGAGCCCTTCCTTATAGCGGCGTCGCTCGAGGGAGTTCTCGGACAGAGGCTTGTCAGAAAGATTTGCACGAGTTGCCGCATGGCCTACGAGCCCAACCAGGAGCTGATAGACATGCTGGGAGTGGATCCCATAGAGATAGCCGACAAGCAGTTCTTCATGGGCAAAGGTTGTCCGCTTTGCACCCAGACGGGGTACAAGGGCAGGCAGGGCCTTTACGAGCTGCTTCTGATAAAGGACGCCATGCGCGAGCTTATCACAAACCGCGCGCCGACTCTCGTCTTAAAGCAGAAGGCTATAGAGATGGGCATGAGAACCCTCAGGGACGACGGTTTGCGCGCCATATTCGACGGCGCAACCACCGTTGAGGAGGTTCTCAAATACACCTAAGTTTGCTCTTGAACTTTTATAGAATAAAAAATATCACTAATAAATCCAACCCGTATTAACCCCTTATGGCAAAATTCAAATATACCGCAATAGACAAGTCGGGAAACGAGGTTAGCAGCGTCATAGAGGCCACGTCGGAATCTCGCGCAAAGAGCGACCTTTCCTCCCGCGGTCTCAACGTAACCAAGATTTCCGAAGTGCTTGTCACAGACAAGCCCGCAGCCAAGAAACGCACCAAGCCGTTTTTCGGCACGGGTGTCACCAATGAGAATGTCACTATTTTCTCCCGCCAGCTGGCTACGCTGCTGAAGGCGGGACTGCCGCTTCTCAAGGCATTGGAGGTCATTGCAAAGCAGGAGAAGAACCAGTATTTCCAGGCTATAATAGAGAAGATATGCGACAACGTAAGAACCGGTAACAAGTTCTCCGAGGGCCTGACGCAGTTTCCGAAGGTGTTCGACCACCTGTATATAAACATGGCGCGCGCCGGCGAGGCTGGCGGCGTGTTGGACGTTGTTTTGGACAGAGTTGCAACCTTCCAGGAAAAGGCCATAAAGACCAAGAACAAGGTGAAATCCGCTATGGTTTACCCGATAGTCATCTTGTGCGTGGCTTTCATAATAGTAGGCATACTTATGGTCTTCGTAGTGCCTAAGTTCCAGCAGATATTCGCGGACATGTTGGGCGGAGCGCCCATGCCGGCTTTGACGCAGATGGTCATAGACGTATCCAACTTCATGCAGGAAAACGTCATAGCCACATTGGCGATTATCGCGGCGGTTATCATATCCGTGAAGCTGATATTTAAGACAAAATTGGGCATAAGGGCTTGGGATACCTTCACTCTCAAAGGCCCGAAGATCGGAGATCTGATTATGAAGTCTACGGTCGCGCGTTTCACGAGAACTTTCGGAACCCTGCTGGCTTCCGGCGTGCCGATTTTGGAGGCTTTGCAGATCACACAGGGAACCATTAAGAATTCCGTTGTGGCGAGCGCTCTCCAGCGCGTGCACGACCGCGTCAGGGACGGCGAGGGGCTTTCCGCGCCGCTTACGCAGCAGAAGCTTTTCCCGAGCATGGTCACCAGCATGATAGAGGTCGGCGAAGAGACCGGCCAGCTTCCCGAAATGTTGAACCGCGTCGCGGACAATTACGACGAAGAGGTGGACAATGCTGTGGGCTCGATAACGGCTATTATAGAGCCTATAATGATAGTGTTCATGGCTATAGTTGTAGGTACTATCGTTATAGCGCTGTTCCTGCCCATCATTCAGATCATACAGAAACTCACGGGCGGAGCCTAGGCCGCCGCGCGTTGAAGCGGGGAAGACGTTTTGCCCGGTTGCTTTCCGGGGAGGCGTTTTCGCCAGTGTGAAAATTTTTCCGGGTCGAAAGAAGATTCTTTCGGCCCTTTTTTTGTCGTTTTAGGCTAACAATGCGCAGGCGGCATTGTCGCTTCTCTTTAGAATGGGGCGGGCGATAGCGGATTTTCCCAAGACAGATAGATTTTGAAATCTTCGGGCAATTTTTACATGGCAGGCCTATAGCCAAGCTTAAAAGCGGTTATTTCAGCGAGCTGAAATCGTCCACGAGCGCAAGCCCGTAGCGGAGGCTGCGGAAAGTATGGAAAATCTCCCGTTGGCCGAGGTATTTCATGGCCGAAATCACGCAGACCAGAGCCGCGGGAAGTATGTCTGCCCGGTTTCTGTCCATGGAGTATCTTTCGGCCCGTTCATCTACGCAAAGCGGGAGCATTTCCTTTAGCAGCGCCTCCAGCTTGTTGATATACAGCCTGTTTGAAGAGCTTTGCGCGTCCGTTCCGGCGGCTCTTGCGCATATTATTCTCGCAGCGCTCAGAGCTCCGCCCGAACCGCTTAATATAATGTCTTCCCCTGCGGGGGGAAGCTTCCATTCAGACAGGGCATTGAGGCAGAATGATTCACATTCGGAGATCTTCTCATCTTGCGGAATGCCGTTTTGCCCAGACAGGGAAAATCTCTCCTCAAGCCTTACAGCTCCGATAGGAAAACTTTGCCTCTTTAACAAATGCGTAAGCTCTTTTTCTCGCTTGCCGCAAACAAGCTCAAGGCTGCCTCCGCCTATGTCCATAAAAAGCAGATTTGCGGGTGTGCGGGGAAGGGCGGGGTCGCTCGCGGCGCCTGTAAATGATAAAAGGGCTTCCGTCTGTCCGCTTATTATTTTTAGTTTTGCAGGGCAGTTTTGGGATATCTTTTGGGCGGCAAGCTCCCCGTCAGGCGCGGAACGCAGGGCGGATGTTCCCACACAGCGTATTTCAAATGAGCCAGCCCGCTCCCCCGCAAGGCGGACAAATTCGTTTATGCATTCCGCAGTGCGAAGGGCCGCATCGGGGCTGAGTCCGGCGCCACGGCATATCCTATTGGGTTTTGACGCCTCCCACAGGGGAAGGACAATTCCGCCTGCGTCCTTTCTTGCAAGCAGACATTTTGTGGTGTTTGACCCAACGTCCACTGCGAGCACGGTTTTAGCCTTGGCTTCTTGCATAATCGTCAAAGCTCGAAGGATTCCGGCGCCACAAGCACGGTAAATTCGCCCTTTGTATTTGCCGTCTTCAGCCTCTCGCACATCTGGCCGAGAGTTCCCACAATGAAAGTCTCATGCAGCTTGCTTATCTCCTTTGCAAAGCAAACGCACCTCTGGGCGCCGAAAACTTCCAAGGCGTCTGCGGCAAATTTGTCTATGCGGTAGGGAGATTCGTAAAAAACAAGCGTGTGGGGAAAATTCTTGTATTTTTCAAAGAAATTTCTGCGCGCAGAAGTCTTAGCGGGGAGAAAGCCTACAAATAGAAAAGAATCGCTCGGAAGGCCCGAGGCGGACAGCGCCGCCACAAACGCGCAGGGCCCCGCAATCGGGACCACAGGCACTCCCTCCTTGCGGCACAGCCTGACTATCCTGAATCCCGGATCGCTTATGCAGGGGGTTCCCGCGTCGGAAATAAGGCCCACGTTTTTGCCCTCCTTTAGCTTCTGCAGTATAGCTGGAGCCACAATTTTTTCGCGAGAGTCCTCATAGACCACAAACGGCGCGGAGATGCCAAATTTCCTTAGGAGGGACGAACTCGGGCGGGTGTCCTCGCAGGCGATTAAATCGCACCCTTTCAAAGTCTCCACCGCCCTGGGGGAGAAATCCCCAAGATTGCCTATGGGTGTGGCCACCACATACAAGGTTCCAAAATCCATACAAAAAAATGTTTAAAATGCGCAGAATACCCGCTCCTTGCGGCATCTCCTCAAAAGAGCTTCCTTCAAATCGGCAAGAATGTCAAAATCGAACGCGCCGGCCTCGAGCAGGTCGAGCAGGGGGCTAACTACAAACTCCCTCTCCTGCCAGCGCGGATGGGGAATAGTAAGGCGCTCGTCGTCTATTTTTGCGTCGTCGTAGAAAAGTATGTCTATGTCAGCCTCGCGTGGGGCGTCCTTGAAAGGCTTTTCCTTCCTGCCCAAAAGCCTTTCTATGCGCTTGCATTGGTCTAAGAGCTCGAAGGGGTCCAAATCCGTCAGCCCAAAGAGCGCCGCGTTGAGAAAATCCCTCTGGTCGGCGTAACCTACGGGCTTTGTCTCGTAAACCCGCGATCTGCACTTTATCTGCATGAAATCTTCAAGCATCACGGCCGCCCTGGCTATGTTCTCCCGGCGGTTCCCCACATTTGAACCCAATGCTATAAAAACTTTTTTCATTTTAAATATAGTCTTCGCGTTTTCTTGAAATTTTAACGCTGACGCAGTCGAAATCGTAGGGCAGATCCCTAGCGTGCTTGGCCACGCGCACATCGACTTCAAGCAGGTTCGCAAACCTGACGAATAACCTTTCGGCTATCTTATCGGCAAGACGCTCCATAAGCTTAACGCTTTCTCCCTTTATGACGCCCTCTATTATCCCCATGACGGCGGGGTAGTCTATGGTTTCGTCGAGCTTGTCCGTCTTGCAGCTGGAAGCCAAGTCTGCGCGAAGATTTGCCGACACCTCAAATAGGGTTTCCTCGTCGCGCTCTGCAGCAAAACATCCGTGTTTGCCTGCGCATCTAAAATTCTTTACGGTCAGTGTGTCCATTTTTCCGGAGAGTTTATCGCCTCGAACATTTTTAGCGCAATCACATTTTTTTCCACATTGTGCACGCGTATGATGTCCACGGATTTTGAAAATGCGGCGTAGAGGTTTGCAAAGGCGGTTTCGTCGTCCCGCCGAGGGGCGGGGCGCCCGCACACGGCGCCGAGCGTCCTCTTGCGCGACAGCCCAAGCAGTATCGGGTACCCCAGACTCCTTAAGGCTGGCATGCCTCTGAGCAGTTCGAGATTCTGCCTATGGCTTTTCCCGAAGCCGAAACCCGCGTCGATAATTATGGAATCTTTATCCACCCCCGCTTCCAGGCAAAGCCTTGCGCTTTCTTTAAGAGATTCGGCCACCGCCTTTAATATGTCTTCTCCGTCATCTGCGGGATACTCAAAGCCGTTGTGCATGAGTATTATTGGCGCTTTTGTCTCCGCCGCCGCCTTCGCCATGGGAGACTTTCCGTTTTCAAGGTTGAATCTCGCTCCGCAGACGTCGTTTATAATGTCTGCCCCGGCGTCCACGGCCGCCAGCGCCACGCGGCTTTTATAGGTATCCACGGAAATGGGAATGTCAGGAAACTCATTGCGCACCGCCCTGAGCGGCGGAAGCAGCCTTTTTAGCTCCTCCTCCTCGGAAATTTTTACGCAGTCAGGGCGCGTGGATTCCGCCCCCATGTCTATTATGTCTCCCCCCTGCTCGACTATCTGTTCGGCGCGCTTGAGGGCGAGTTCCGGAGTGCAAAAAGCCCCTCCGTCGGAGAAAGAGTCCGGAGTCAGGTTCAATATGCCCATCACAAGGACATTTTTATCTTCGCTTCCTATGCGCCTTGAATGTGGGCTTTTTAGAATCATTTCCCGGATTTTAATATTTCTATGTATTTCGACAGCTCCGCCGACGGACTTTCCTCGTTTAATTTTACGAGTAAGTCAATAGCGCCATTTTTGTCCGAAAGGGATAGCATACATGCCGCCTTGCGCATCAGCGCCGCCCGTTTATAGCGCGGGTTTTTTGCGCATGCGTCAAAACGCAGCATCGCCGCGCGGAAATTGCCGCCGTCTTTAAGCCGGTTCGCCAGCGCGAAATTTGCGGCGGGGCTTTCAGGGTTTAAAGATATCAGCGTTTCGGCCAGTTTTGCGCACTCTTCTGGCGGCGCGTTTCTCGATATGAAAGACTCGAGCTTGCGCTCGAGAGCGGATATTTTAGAGGCCCGTGAAGAGTTTTCCGCCTTGTAGATTTTATCGCACAATTCCTCCGCCAGGGTGTGGCTGCCGGAGGCGGAAAGCGCTCTTGCGTACATTAGCGTTGTTTCGGCGTCTGCGGCCGAATCGAGCTTCATGCTTTTGCATACGCCGGCGCAGTCCTCGTAGAGACCGAGCTTGTAATATGCCCCTGCCGCCTCCGCGGAACGCCCTGCGGGCCTGCAGCCGAACTTCTCCGCCGCCTCCCATACGGCGGCAGCCTCTATATAGTTGCCGCTCCTGACATGGCAGGCCAAGAGCAGATCCCACGCGCGCGGGTTTTTCGGGTTTTGGGAAAGCATAAAATTAAGGTCCTCCGCGGCCTTCTGAAACTCCCCCGTGCGTATGAGGATTTCCGCAGCCGTATTGCGGAAACTTTCTGCTCTGCCGCCGCCGCATATGCTGCCAAGACGGCAGGCCTCCAATGCGGAGGAATAGTCGCTCCTCTTAAGGTAGGTTCGTGCGGCTATGGCCAGAAGATCCGTATCCTGCAGACCGCAGAGGCTTATGGCGCCGTTTAGGCGGGGCAGAAGTTCATCTGCGGGGGCTCCGCTGGCCTCGAGGGCGAGAACCAGATTCTTTGCCGCCGACGCAAAGGCCGGAGCCAGTTGCAGCGCCCTGTCAAAACTTTCCGCCGCCGCTTTATAATTTTCCACGCGCGCGTACAGGCAGCCCAGATTGTAGTGCGAGGCCGCTTTTGCGTCTTCTGTGGAGCAGAATTTTTCAAGCTCGGCAATTTTCTCGGCGTCGCTTTGCAGGCTGTCCAACCTTTTTAGGGCCTTGCTCTCGGCCGCGTCGAGCGCGGGCTCCGCGCCCGACGCCGCCGCCGTGGTTGCGAGCGCAAGAAAGGCGGCCAGCAGAAGAAATATTCGTGTAGCATTCATTTTGAAATCCTAAAAGGTATGGGCAGCGTAAACCTCGCCCTGACGGGTTTTCCGCCCTTAGTTGGAACTTCGTACAAAAGGCCCTTCGTGGCATCGAGAGCGCTCTTTTCAAACGCGGGAGCGGTTGCGCTGAGAACTTTCTCGACGCGAGCAGTGCCGTCTTTGTCTATTATTACGGACAACTTTACCTCGCCCTCCAAACCGCGCCTTAGCATTTCCGCGGGATAGTTTATCCTGACTTTTGATAGGCGGCGGGGAATTTTGTCGAGAAGCCCGAAATCAAAAGTTTCAACAGCGGCAGCCTCCTGGCGGAATTCCCCCAAGCCGCTTATCTGCGGGGCAAACGAGCGCTCCGAAGAAAGCGCAATCTCGCTGAAGGGTAGGGCGGATTCTGCAGGGAAGCCGGCTTGCGGGTAGTTTAAATCCGGCAAGGCCGCCGAGAGATTCCCGACCGCGGGATTTTCCGTAGAAGCCGCTGTATTTGCAGCCGCATCGGCCTTGTCCGGAAGCGGGAGAAGCTCCACCTTGTCCGTATCGGCGCGGCTGGCGCCTTCCGACATGTTGCCCGAGGGCAGAACCGCAAGAACCGCAAAAGTTGCGCATATTGCGCACAGCGCGCTTTTCAATTCTGCGGAGCGCTTTTGGGCGGAGCTTTGAAAGAACCTGTTCACGGAATTTTCCTTGCGGCTATGTAGGTTTTCTTTGCGCCATTGGCTTTTGCGCAGTCCATCACCTCTACGAGGGTTTGAATCGGCACGTCGGCATGCGCCTCTATTATCACGTCGAAGTCTCCCAGCTTTGAGCGCATGGCAAAAGTTCTGCCGATTGACTCCATTGATGCCGCCCGCCCGTCAACCGCGAGCGCCCCGTCCTTGTCTATGCCCACCTTCACGGGGGCGTTGTCAAGCTTTTCAGCCTGAGACGAAACCGGCTTTTCAACCTTCATGGCGCGGTTTTCCGAAAAGGACATGGTGACTATAAAAAATATCAGCAGAATGAATATTACGTCTATAAGCGGAGAGATGTTTATGTCGGAATCGTTTCCGCCGTCGAAATTCGGGGTTCTAAGAGCCATGTTTCGCCTCGCTTTCAAGCATTGAATTTTCCAGGCGCATCAACTCCGTAAGGATATTCTGCACCCTCGACTGCACCGCAAGCGCCAGAACCATTGCCGGTATTGCTATGCAAAGCCCCGTCTGCGTGGTTATCAGGGCCTTTGATATGCCTTCCGCAACGAGGCTTTCCGACCCGCCTTCCGCGGAGGCGCCTATGCAAATCATCATTCCCGACACCGTTCCCAGAAGCCCCAAGAGCGGGGCCGCCGCGGAAAGGCTCTTTAACATTTTCAGGCGCCTGTCAACCCCCGTTAGCATGCGCGCGCGCACTATGCCAAAGCCGCTCTTGAGCCTCAGCTCCATTGGCGCGCCTTCTTTGGTCTCCATTTCCAGAACCTTGCCGAACTCCCTCTTGAACTCGTTTGCGTCGGAGCATATCCTCGCGTAGGGGGCAAGCCTGAAGTACATCCCAAAACCGGCGTAATATATGTACACCGAAAGCGCGCAAAGCGGTATCATCAAAGGCCCGCCTGCTTTGAAAAATTCCGCGAAGTTTTGAAGGTATAAACTCATTTTGCGGCGTTTAAGATTCCGGAAGCAAGCTTTTCCATATCGGCGAGCACCGCCTTTATCTTCCTGCTTAATAGAGCGTGCACGACAAAGGCGGGAATGGCCACTATGAGGCCGAATTCCGTCGTTATAAGGGCCTCGCCTATGCCGCGGCTCATCAGCCCGGCGTTTCCCGTGCCGAACTCCGATATGTTCCCGAAGGTCTTTATTATTCCCGTCACAGTGCCCAGTAAGCCCAACAGCGGAGCGACCGTCGCGGTTATGGATATGAGGCCCAAGCCCTTGTGCAGGCGGCCTCCCTCTATAAGCATGTGCTCGTAGGCGCTCTCCTCCATGGCGGTCGCGCCGTTTTTGAAGCGCCTAACAAGGGATATTAGCATTGCTGAGTACGGCTGCGGAGCGTTCTTTGCGGCTTTCAATGCGGCGTCTGCATCCCCGCTTTCGAGAAGTGATGATATCTTTTCGGCCGCATCTTCCGGAGCGCGCCTTATGGCTATGACCTTAACCGATTTTACCGCCGCTATGAACAGCGCGAGAAATCCGAAAACCAGAATGGGCGCCATCCATATGCCGCCAGCCTCAATACGCTCCCAAACGGACATCTGCGCAAGGTTCTTCGGGTTTTCCTCTAACAGAAAGGGCGGCGGAAGCTCCTTGGCGCGCCCGGAGAAATACTCCGATATCCATTCCGATTCGGAAGTCCCGAATACCGACGATATCCTCTTCGCGTCGGCCGGGGCAAATGCGAACGCCTCGCCGGTTCGTCCGCAGTGGAAATACATTACCGGCCCTATTCGCGCAGATAACCCCTCGAGGCGTTTAACCCCGCCGTTGGCAGAAGGAATTTCCACCGTCAGGCTGCGGGGGCTCCGGGGGAAAAATATTAGGTGAAAGGCCCTGTCCGCAGCGGAGAGGGCAATCTTTGTGGAATCCTCCATGTCGAGCGTGTATTTGTAAGGAGTTCTTCCTGTGCCCACATTCTCGAAGGCGGATACAGCCTTTAATATTTCGGCGTTTACGGAATCCAAAAAGGCATTTTCGGCCGACAGCGCTTCGGCGGAGGGCAGGGTTGCTTCGGCCTTTTTCAATTCGGCGATGTTCTTGTTCAATTCAGCCTCGAGAGCCTCTATGCGCCCGAAGAGGCCTTTTATCCGGATTTTTTCTTCTGCTAGGCTGCAGTCTGAGGCCGTAGTTGAGGGCAGACTCTCCGCCGGCAATTTGTTCTGGCTGGCCGAGAGCGTAAACGAGCCCAAGCAGAAAAATAAGAGTGCAAAAGCTATTTTTAAGGTTTTTTTCATTTGCCGCTGCTTTCTTCCGTCTTTTTGGGACCCAAGTAGGTTTTGCTGCTTTTGTCGATTTTAACGCAGAGCCCGTATGCTACGGATTTGCCGTCATCGACTATGCATGAATCCGCCGCCAATAGAGAGTCCAAAGCCGCGTACAGGGCTCTGAGCTTTTTTGCGGGATTGCCCGCAGAATTTGCATAGACGGCGTCTAACTTAGAAATTATGCCCGCGGCCGCTTCGGCAAATTCCGGACGGTTTGATATGCGTTTTTTCAACTCCGCCCGCCTGTTTTCAAGCTCGGCTTCGAATCTGTTTAGTGCTTCCTGCTTTTTAGAGATTTCCCCGGTCAGGCTTTTTGCTTGGGCCCGTATGTTCTCGGCATTCTTTTGAAGCTCCGCCGTTTTTGCCTTCACGGCGGAGTTCCTCTCCTCGAGAGCTTTAACCGCAGATTCTAAAGCGTCTTTTTCGGCCTCAAAGGCTTCCTTGCTCTTCATCAGCTCTATGCGCCCGGCAAGGCTTTCCCTCGCGCTTTCTATAGCCTGCGAAGGCGCTTCTGTCTGCGCGCAGAGCGGATATGCCGCTAAAAACAGCAATATGGCGCAATTGATTTTTCCCATGGTGAAATTAGTCAAGTTTTATCCTCGATACGCTCGTCTCGTTTATGCCTTCTAACACAAGCACAAGCTCTTTTGCCGATTTATCCTTATCGATTTTTTCAAGCATTTCTACCGCCTCCTTGTAATTCTTTACGGGGGAGGAGTTTATCTTTTTGATTCTGCCGCCCGCAAAGACTTCTTTCGGAAGCGCGCTTGCGGCGGGGCTGTTCGGCTTTACCCAGCGGACTACGGCGCCTTCCTCGTCGTAGCGCAGTATTCTTCTTATGGTGGCGTCGTCAAAGACAAACTCGCGCACGGAGAACCCGAGGCGCTTGAAGTATTGGGTCTGCGCCTGGGCTACAGTCTTGGGGGATTTGTCGAATACGACTTCCACCTCCTTGATTTCGTTCTCCCCGGCTTTTATCACGCTTAAGACCGCCTTCTCGCCCGGAGCTTTGCGCAGTATGTCGAAAGATAACATAACGCTTACGGCGTATTCCTGCCTTGTGACTTTGTACCTGCGCGAGTCAAACCCTACGATGAGGTCGCCCTTCTTTAACCCTGCCTTTTCCGCCGCAGAGCCTTTAATAATGTCGCCTATGACTATGCCGCTCTCGTCTTCCTTAAGGCCGAGAAACTTTGCAACCTCCCTTTTTATCGGCATGGAATCGGTAATTCCCAACGACGATACGGCATCTCCTTCCGGAGATTTTGGTATGAGCTTCAAGGCCTCTTTAATATATCTTTCGGCAACTACGGAGTTGCTCCCCCATTCGTCTTTGAGCGCAACCGGAATCGCCTTTTCGTTGGGAAGAAGCAAGGTTTTAAAATCAACCATATTCCCCGAGGCCATGCCGACAAAACGCCCCTGCATGTCAAATACCGGGCCGCCGTTGCCAGATATGCCGTCAAAAGTCAGCGCGACATCAAATGGCCCCTTGTTTATATAGGAAACGTAAGAGCGCATATAGGCCGTGTCGAAGGAGAAATACTCCTTCATTACTATTATTCCCCATAGCGGCTGGGTAAGTTGTATGGGCGCGGTTTGAAACTCCGTAAAAGGTTTTGTCCCCTCGGGAAGCTTGCCGTTTTCCGTCCTGACAAAATGGAACTTGTAGAGCTTGTCGGAGCCTAAATAGACGCATTTTTCCCCATCGGAAGGATGTTGGGGCGTATAGACTTTGAAGTCCTTTAGCATCTTTGGCGGCAAGTCTTCGGGAATTGAATTTTCAGGCAGAATGAATGTTCCCTTGTCGTCAACGGCAATGGCCTGTACGGATATCTTTTCGCGGTTTTCCTCCGCCTGTATTATATATTCGACCAGCACCGTGCACTTTGAGCGCTCCTTGAACATTTCCTGCATGTTTGAAGCCTCCTGCGACCATAGCGCTCCGAGACTTGCGAACAATGCGAGAAACGGCAAAAGTATGTGTCTTTTCATATGCATATAAATTACGGGTATTTTTTATACTGCCCCGCGGCATTTCAACCATTAAAAATGCGCGGACTCGGGAAATGGCGCTCTAAATGGAAAATTTTTTATAGGGCGCCGTGAAGCCAGCGCGCGTAGTCTTCAGAAAGGCTGTCCGCTTTCAGGGAAACCCACTGGGGACATTCGTAGGGGTGCAGGGATTGAAAACGCTTGAAGGCATCTTCTTGCCTGCTCTTCAAAAGCTTAAGGCTGATTTTTACCTCGGTTTCAGCAAAAAACTTTCCCTCCCAGACGTAGAAGGATTTTATCTCCCCTCCGACTTGCGCGCACGAGACGAGATTTTCCCTAACTAATGCTTCCGCTATTCTTTCGGCGCAATTCCTGTCGGGTGCTGTCGAAAGAACTACAAGCTCCGGATCACGTTGGGATACTTCTACTATGTCGGCCGATTTTTTCATATTGGACATCATATTGGAGTTTTTATCTTGAAGGCAAACCGTTTGTCGGAGAATATGCCTAAAAACCTAACGGAACCAATTCTTGAATGTTTCTGGGGCATTTTGCCCCCGAAAGTAGAAAAATTTTTCTGCCATGCTTAAATATATTATAAAAACGCTTTTTTTATGCGCGTCTATGGCGTGCGGCCTGCCGGTTTGCCGAGCTGCGGAAACATTTATAATAAACAGCATAGACTTTGCCGATCCCGCCGATTGGAACAGGGTTTTTGACCTGAACAGGCGCATATTGTCCGTGTATATAAGCTCCTTTAAGCCGACGACTGTCGTGGAGGCGCGGGAGGGCGGAGAATATTATGTATGGTCGTACGCGCCCGATTTTTCCTCGAACCACTCCACAAGATTCTTCTCCGTGGCGGTGAACGGGAAGGAATTGCCGAAGTATTCCGGCAGGCACGGCTTTAACGGATGGAAATGGGAACTTCTCGGGAAAGCTGACTTGTACAAGGGGCAAAACATGGTTTCCCTGTCAGCAAAAACCCCCTTTGCAAGGAGCGACGCCATATTGTTTACTACCGACGCAAGTTTGGACCCCAACGCATCTTTGGATACCGACGAGAAACGCAAGCCCTATCTGCGCGGGCAGGAGAAGTTCGAGGTCTCCTACAAGAGCGATTTGGACAACCTTCAACCCATGGGGAAGGCTTCTGAAAGCGGGAAAATAGAGGTCCAAAACGGCGTCTTAAGGCTTGTGTTTTCAAAAGTTTCGTCCGGCCAAGAAAATGGATTCTACTCCATGCAAGCCGAGGTATTCGACGGTAAAAAATGGGTGCGCCTCCCCGATTTTTCCGACGAACTGCTGGTGTTGTTTTCCTCCGACAAGGATCCGCAGATATCCGAGCGGCACTATTTCCCGTCGTGGAGGAATCCGAAACATATCCCCACCGCGCGCGTCGGCGGGCGGGAGGAGAAGCTCGACATCATGAACATCAACCCATTTTCCGCAGGAAACGCCGAGGTCTTGCGCGCTGAGAAGATAGTTCCCATGCCCTCCGGCAAAGGCGTGCACATCTTGTATTCGGGAGGCGCCCGCGCTAAAATCAGCCTAATGGACGCAGCGGGAGCATTTAAGTTCGAAATTTCAAAAACAGTTGAGAAGGACGCGTTTTACTCGTTTTGCTACGAAGGCTTTTTCACTTCAGACAAGGGCTTCTTTGAAAGATCGCTGCTGCCGCCCCTGTATCAGAACAGAAGGATAATGGACGTCCCGAAGCTTGTCTCGGAGAACTTTTCCAGCCAGCCGGCGGTGATGCTGCAGTCGGCCGAAAGCGGGGCGCAAGTCACGCGCGCGCTTGCGGCCGATCCCGAGAAGCTGCCCTTCGGGGAGTGGTCGAAAGGCGAGGGCGGCAGGTACGGGCTGTCCCTGGCAAACCATAAGAACTCTCTCCAGACGGTGCTGTTCAACCCTCTTTTGGGTGGAAGTGGATCTTTTAAAAAGGCGGGCGAGAAGTTGGAGGCGTCCTGGTACGGTATCTGCGTTGCGGGAGACTGGCGCAAGGCCTTCGACATTCTAAACACTAAGATTTTTACCGCTCCGGACACCCTGCGCGAAGCCTACGGCGTGTCGTTTTCGGACGCCGTATGCAACATAGCCGCTTATTTGAAGAACGACGAGGCTTCCGGCTGGTCGGACGTTTACAAGGCCAGGACGCAGATAGAGGCGCGCAATACCGGCACACAGGCCGCCCCTTTGGCGGAGATTGAGCTGGCCCTTCTTACCGGCGACGAAGACGCCTATTGGAATTTCTCCCTGCCTACCATAGAGTTTACCCTGTCCAGGAAATTCCGCAATTTCAGCCCCGACGCAAAGGGGTCTTTGTACGGCAGAACCATGGACATATCGGGCGACTACTACGCCTCCTTATACGCGCTTACAGGTTTTAAGAACGAGTTTTTAAAGTCCTATTTTACCGACGAGAACGGCCATATGCAGGCATATCCCTTCGGCTATCCGAAATGGATGAAGGACACCATCCCCGAATGGAGCGTATATTTCGGCATATATCTTGCAACTCCGTACGACGCCCTGCGCGACAAGGCCGTTAGGCTCTGCGACGATTGGCTCAAGGACATCTCCTCCAGGCGCGATTTGGCGGAGCCCAACATGAGCGCCTTTGTAAACTACGCTATGTATCCCTACTGGTGGGCCTTGCCCGATATCTACGAGATAACCGGCAAGAGGGAATATCTCGATGCGGCGCTTGAAGGGGCGTATTTTTCAGCCAGCGCGCTTTGGAATTTTCCGACGCCTCCTTCAGGAGATTTTCAGATATACAAGGACGGCGCGGTAGAGGGCATATACAACTATTGGTGGAGGGGAACCGAGAGGTACAGGCTCGGCTTCTTGGAAAATAAAGCCGAGGTGGAAAAGCTTATATCAAGCGGCGAGCTGAAGGATCGCCTGCCGCATAGGAACTTATATTTGATGGAGCCCAAGACGGTTCCGGCGGAGAAAGTCTCTCGTGTGGGGCTTGGCATAGAGCAGCCCTGTACCTATCTTTCAAAGGATACAAATTTCCGCAATATCTGCATGCCGAGCTGGTCGGCGGAGATGCTGCGCGCGGCGCGCCTTTCAAAGGACGCTCCCATTATAGAAAAGTTCTCCCGCCATGCCATAATAGGGCGCTATTCCAATTTTCTGGGATACTATGTGCTCGACTACACAGACTGCATGCACGACGAGGATTATCCCTACGTCGGCCCCGACATAACAACTTTCTACTACCACCACGCCCCCTGCCACTTCGCCCAGAGTGTGGATTATTTGATAGAACAGATAAGCTGCGCGAGCGAAGGGCGGATAAGTTTTCCCTATGTTCGCTCGCAGGGATATTTTTGGTTTACGGACAGAATATACGGCCTGCCTGCGGGTGGGCGCGTTTTCGGTGATTCCGGCGCGAGGCCGCTTTTGGATAAGTCCGCAGTCAGGGCAGGAGACCCGAAAATTAGCGTCGTGCTTGCCCGCTCGGGAAATTCCCTTTGGGCGATTCTTCTAAACGATTCGTCAAAGGGGCGTTTTGCAGACTTAAAATTTGACTTGTCGTCGAAAGCCATGGCGGGAATCTCAGGGGCGGCACCCGTGTTTATATATGATTATACGGGCAAAATTGTCTCCAAGACCCGTTTGGACGCAGAAAGCATGCGGGTTCCCATACAAGCTGGCCGCGTGGCTGCCGTCAGAATAGCCGCACCCCAAGACCCGGTTTACTCGGTAGCCGAAAAGTTACCCCCACTGCCTGCGGCCGACGCCTTTGTAAAATCCGATTCCGCACCCGAAGGGTGGGGGACTTTCAGGGCTTTTAGAATCCGCTCTCCCTTTGGCAAAGATTCATTATACGCATTTTTCGAGGACGGTTTCGACAAGAAGGATTTTCTCGCGGAGCTTCAAATAATATCGCCCAAGGGTGAAGTTGTCTCGGCGACGCAGTATCCGTTTGAATTTAGCGCGTATCCCTTCGGGCCTTATGAAGACATATCTTTCAGGTTTGTCATAAGCAAGGACCGGAAGGAGATTTTTAGATCGGACGTTTTCCGCTTCAAGGCGGCCGGGCGGAAATAGCGCGCAAGTTTTTACAAAAAACGGCATATATTTCCATATATGGATAAATCCTTTATAAAAAGCTTTACTCGTATACCTGCGGGCATTATAGATTAAAAATTCCTTTTTTTAACATGTCATATATGAAAGCTAAAATTGTAAAAAATGCGGCGCTGTTTTTTGCTGCTGTTTCAATGGGGGCGTTTTCCAGCGCTGAGACTCTGATATTGGAGGCTGAGGACTTTCAGTTTAAGTCCGATTGGTACAGGGAGAGCACCAGCGGGCAGAACGTGCTGATGACTACGACCAGCAAGGCCAATCCGGCCACGGTATTCAGCGTCAACGACGGCGGGGAGTACGACGTGTGGATGTCCGCGTACGACTATCCGGAATTTAGGCCAGCATCGCGCCTTCTTACGATGTCAGTGAACGGAGAACCCCTTCCGGGCGTGGCGGGCAAGCACGGGTTCGACGGTTTTAGATGGGAAAAGATGGGTAGGGCAAAGCTCGACAAAGGCGAGAATATGCTCACCATATCCCTTAAGACGGACCACGCAAGGTGCGACGCAATTCTTTTTTCGAACGAACAGGGCTTCGACCCTAACAAGTCGGCGGATACGTTGCGCAAGCGCATACAGTTTAAGAAAAGCCCCGTTTACAAGACGCCCGTTTACGAGGACACTTTGCCTGCGGTTCCGGAATATGACGCCTCTGCCGGGGGTAGGAGCATAGGGGTAAAGAATGGGAAAATCGCGCTGGTATACACGGAGCGCAAAGACGAAAAGGGAAACAAGTTTTATGTCAGAAGCGCCGGCGTATTCAAAGACGGCAAGCTTGTGATGCTTCCGGAATACAAGGACGAAGGGCTCTATCTGATATATTCCTCAGAGGTAAAACACGACGGGCAGGACTATTACGCCCGCTGGTTTGGAGCGGGAGAGCGCGGAATGCGCTTGGACGTCAACGGCAAAAAACTTCTCGTCGACACTCCTCCGACGAATCCATATTGCGTCGGGGAGGGAGAGCTTCTGTTGTTGAAGGACGTAAAAAGCATAGACAAAGATACTTTGGAGCTGACTTACAGCGGCGGGGTTAAGGCCACCGCAAAGATTTTGCCCGAGGGGCTTATAAAGTTCGACGTTTCCTTTACGGCCGACAAAGACGGCTCTTACTCTTTTGCGATGCTCGGCTTCAACAAGAAATCCCGCAAGGACGGTTTCAAGAGCCTGTTTTTGCCGACCTTCTACCAGGGCTCGTCCATTATGCTGGAGCCCCGCATGCTGGAGGATAGAATGACGAGCCACCCGCTTGCCATGGTCGAGACGGACGAGGGCGGGCTGAATATTACGAGCGCTCTTGTGGCTGATCCGAAGATGCTTCCGTTTGAGTGGTCCCGCAAGGACAGCTCGCGCTACGGTTTTTCCATATCGTCGCCCGACGGGCAGGTCCAGACGGCCATATTCCACGGGGTTCTTGGCAACAAGCACGCCCAATTCAAGGAGGGGGACAAGGTCGTAGGCTCGTGGTATATAATCACCCTAAACGGCGACTGGCGCGACGCTTTCGAGCTTGCCGACAAGAAAATTTTTGCCGCCGACAATATCAGGGAGGCTTTCACATGCTCCTTTTCCGACGCCGCCGACAACATCGCCAACTACCTCAAGGACGGCAAGCACAGCGGGTGGAGCTCCATAGACAAGGGGCGCTGGAACATAGAGGCGCAGTATATGGGCACGCAGTCGTCTCCGCTTTCGGAGCTGTCCATAGCAATTCTGACAGACGACGAGGATTTTTACAAAAATATAGCGCTTCCTTCCATGGAGTTTACCCTGTCGCGTAGGACGGCGCATTTCGCCTATAAGAAGCCCGTCAAGGGCTCGTGGACGCACGACAGCATGTGCACGCTTTCCGTTCCTTCTGGGGGCAGCA
This sequence comes from uncultured Opitutales bacterium, assembly GCA_944389315.1. GTDB lineage: Bacteria > Verrucomicrobiota > Verrucomicrobiia > Opitutales > Intestinicryptomonadaceae > CALXQW01. Next base: position 6,227 of record CALXLX010000022.1, on the reverse strand, counting down.
CGAGCGACGTTTACGCCGGGGAGTTCTTCCTGCTCGGCGGCGGCAATACCTGGCTTAGGGATCTGTACTACCACAACAAGGGCAACGTCAAGACGATGAACAATCCTGCGTGGACGAGCCTGCTTGGCATATATTTGGCAGACCCAAATCCGGAGCTTTTGGAGCGGGTAAAGCGCGAGTGCGACCATTGGCTCTCCTACGCGTTTGACACCAAGCCGCATGGCGAGCCGGATCCCGTTCCGTTTGTAAACGACGGGTTTTATCCCTACTGGTGGTATCTGCCGGACTTGTACGAGATAACTAAAGATAAAAAGTATCTGGAAGCCGCCGAGAAGGGGGCGTTCCGCTCCATGATTTGCCTCTGGGCGTGGCCGACGCCGCCCGAGGGGGACGTTGTCATAAACAAGGGCAACATAAAGCAGGGCATACAGCATCCGTTCTGGGCCGGCGGAGAGAAATTCAGGCTTGGCGGCGAGGGGAACGTTGCCGCTTTGGATATGCTCGGAAAGGCCGGAATGAAGCTTTTTGAGAAGGACCAGCTCTTTGTAATGCCGGAGAAGAAAGTTCCCGCAAAGCTGGTATCAAGGATAGGGCTTGGCATAGAGCAGCACTGGACTTACAAGTGGACGGGCAACTACCACAACATATTAAATCCGTCGTGGGCGACCGAGATGCTCAAGACCTACCAGTATTCCGGGCGCGACATTCTGATGAAGTTCTCCCGCCACGCCATAATAGGCCGCTACGCGAATTTCCCAGGATATTACATAAAGGATTTTACAGACGTGCAGCACGATGCGGATTATCCATATAAAGGGCCAGATTCGACAAGTCTGTACTACCACCATTCCACGGTGCACTTCGGGCAGACTTTCGACTATCTCATGGCTCAGATAGAAGTTGCCTCGGGCAACAAGATAAAATTCCCCTATGTGCGCCAGCAGGGCTATGTATGGTTTACGGACAGAATTTTCGGAGCTCCGGGAAGGGTGTTCGACGATACGCTCTGCCGCCCGATACTCGACAAGAACGCCGTCAGGCCCGATTCCGTGAAAGTCAGCACGCTGTTAGCGCGCGGCAAGAACGCAATATGGGTCATAGCCCTCAACGATTCCGCCTCTGACGGCTCATTCAGCTTTAAGTTCGACTCCTCCGCCCGCGGAATGCGCGGAGCTAAGGTTGACGAGCCAGTTTCCCTCTTCGACGGCAGCGGCAAGGATACGGGCAAGACTTTCGGATTCTTCTCCGACAAGAAGGTGGATATCCCGGCGATGGGCATTGTCGCATTCAGGATTCCCGCGGAGGACTTTAATCCGGAGATAAAGGTACGCCCGATAGAGGGGCCGGGGCATCTTTCAAAGATGAATGTAGGCGGAGACTGGAAGGACGCGCATGTTTTCCGCATACGCTCGCCCTTCGGGAAGGATTCCGTATATGCGGTATTCACCGGGGCGCTCTTCAAGGAGAATGCAAAGGTCACCATGACATTGAATACCTCCAAGGGCACGCGCAAATTCACGCGGGATTTCTACCCGTTTGAGTTCAGCGTATATCCGATAGGCATGGACGACGACTGCGAAGTATCCTTCCTCTTGGAGGAGAAGGGCAAGGAGCCCATAGAGCTTAAGTTCGACAAGTTGGGCAAGTAGAATGCGCCTTGGGCGGAGGCGCCGCTACTGTGTGCGCTATCCGCCGGGGGCTTTCCAAATTTTTAATTCATAAAATTTCAAGCGAGACAATTTATATAAGATACTGGTTCTTCTGGAATTTTCGGCGCAAACGCCCTGGTGCTGGCATGCCGGAGGTTCGCCAAAGACAGAGGGATAAACGGAAATATTTAATAAAAATAAGAAACCATGAAAAAATATCTGCTATGCATTGTAGGGTTGTTGTCCGTATTTGCCGCGGTTTGCCACGCGCAGGAAAAGAAGCAGCAATCTCAGGCGGCTCCCGAGACTTTTTTGGTTGAGGCGGAGCATTTCCAATTTATAGGCGACTGGTCCGTAGACGGCGATTTCGGCCAGAGAATGCTCATCGTCACTGTTCCCACAAAGAGCGCGCCGACTACTGTTGTAAGGGCGAAGGCCGGAAAGTACCACGCATGGTTTTCCGCGAGGGATTACGAGCAGATATCGCCTGCCTCCCGCAGAATGAAGCTTGCCGTAAACGGCAACCAGCTGGAGGGCGTGGCCGGAACGCACAGGAAGGAAGGCTTCTATTGGCAAAAGATGGGCGAAGTGGAGCTTAACGAGGGAGAAAACGTCATAGCGATAGTTCCCCTCACGAGCCATATGAGGGCGGACGCGGTGCTGTTTACCCAGGACGCAAGCTACGATCCAAACGCGAAGCTCAAAACCCAGTTCGACAGGGCGAAGATACGCCGCGCCCCGGAGAAGCTCGATTATGTGTATAATTCGGACATGGAGCGTCCGAAGAACGTCGAGGGAAGAAAGGGGAAAAGTTATATTCTGTCCAACGACAAGAACAGGGTCGCCTTCGTAGAAAAGATTGCGGAGGACGGTTCCAAGGTTTTCGAGAGGAACGCGCAGACTCTTGTCGACGGCAAATGGATTACTCTCGAGCCGTTTAAGGAGGAGGCGCTATATCTTTTGTATTCGCAGAGCGACCCGCGCTATACGGACGGATTTTTTGCCTCGTGGAGCGCCTCGCGCGACACGAGCACCATAACCGCGAAGCTTTCCGACGGCAGAAAACAGGTCATACCCATGCCTCCGGTAAATCCGTATTGCATAGGGGAGGCGAGGCTTCTTAAGATAGTTTCGATAAAGCCGGACGGGGCGAAGGCCCTTGTTCTCGACTACGGCGACGGCATAACCGCGAAAGTGACCATGTCCGAAAAAGGGGGCGCGCTCAAATACGAGATAAAGACGGAGGCCGACAGGGACGGCTGGTATTCCTTCTGCTTTATAAACGGCAATTCGGTGGACAAGAAGGATCTCAAAGCCGTGGAGCTGCCCACAATATACCAGCTTCAGCGCACTATGGTTCAGCCCAAATTGGTTGCCAACAGAATAACCAGCCACCCTCTCTCCATGATGGAGGTAAACGAGGGCGGTAAGAGCGTTGTAAGCGCGGTTGTGGCTGATCCGGATAGGTTGCCCTTTGGGGAGTGGTCTGTCGACAAGAGCTCATTGTACGGATTTACTCTGGCGAGCCCGGAGGGCAGGGTGCAGACGGCTATATTCCAGCCCATACTTGGCGGAAGGGATTCTTTCAAAAAGGAGGGCGACGAAATAAAAACGTCCTTTTACGTGCTCAACTTTGCGGGAAACTGGCTCGACGGGATAGAATATGTGGACACAAATATATTCGACTGCACCAAGCTGCGCGAGGCATACGACGTGTCCTTCTCGGACGCAATATGCAATATTGCCGACTATCTTAAAAACAAGGAGGCCAGCGGCTGGAGCGACTTGCACAAAGGCCGTTGGAACATAGAGGCAGCCGATACAGTCACCCACTCCACGCCCCTGACGGAGCTTTCCATAGCCTTGCTTACGGATTCTGAGGAGTTCTACAAAAATTTCTCGCTGCCGACAATAGAGTATACGCTTTCGCGCCATTCGTCGCACTTTGCGCCTGGGCGCAAGATAGGCGGCAGCTGGTTTAGGAAGAGTATGACGGAGCTTGAAGTTGGCGGGGCAATATGGGGGGCCGACTATTACGCGGGCGTAAACCGCCTGACGGGCAACGCAAACCCGTTCTTCAAGGACTTTTATTACAACAGCAAGGGCAATTTAAACACGCAGCAGGGAGACCAGTGGTATTACAGCCTCGGCCTTTACCTGGCGGATCCCAATCCCGAGCTTCTTGAGAAGGTTAAGGCCGATTGCGACAAGTGGCTTAAAAACGTATTCTACAAGCCTCTCTACAAGGAGGTAAACCTGGTCTCCTTCATAAATGCGGGAACCTACCATTATTGGTGGTATCTGCCCGAGCTCTACGCCCTTACGGGGGATAAAAAATACCTCGACGCGGCGGAGATAGGCGCGTTCTATTCTTTGGCGTCTCTTTGGAATTATCCTGTTACGCCCGAGGGAGACTATGTTATAAATAAGGACAATCTCGTGCGCGGCGTGGGCGGCGCGTGGTGGCGCGGGCCGGAGGAGGAGTTCAGACTCGGCAAGCCCGTAAATGACGCCCGCATAGAGTTGCTGAAACAGACTCCGAAGTATAAGAACTACCAGTTTAACGGCATGTATGTGGTGCCGCAAAAGACGGTTCCGGCGATGAAGGTTGCCAGGGTCGGCCTTGGAATAGAGCAGCATACGACATATCTCAACGGTTCGGGAGACAGCAACATACTCATGCCGAGCTGGTCTGCGGAGATGCTCAAGGTGTATCAGTACACGGGCAGGGACATATTAAGAAAATTCTCGCGCCATGCCATAATAGGCCGCTACGGCAACTTCCTGGGCTATTATGTCAGGGATTACACCGACATCATGCACTCTGCGGAGTATCCGTATGAGGGGCCTGATATCACCAGCTTCTACTACCACCACGCGCCATGCCATTTCGCGCAGAGTTTCGACTACCTTATGACGCAGCTTGAGATAGCCTCGAAGGACAAGATAAAATTCCCGTATGTGCGCCAGCAGGGCTATGTGTGGTTTACGGACAGGATATTCGGCTTGCCCGGCAAGGTTTTCGGTGAGGACGCCCGCCCGCTGCTCAGCCGCAACGCCGTGCGCGCGGACAGCGTAAAAGCCAGCACCTTTACCGCCCGCGCGAAGGACGCCGTATGGTGCGTGATTTTAAACGACGGCTCTAAGGACGAAACCTTCACTGTGACATTCGACTCTACCGATTTTGCCATGAAGGGCGCAATGACGGATAAGCCCATAGATCTCTACGATGCGGAGGGAAAACTTCTGCCGCAGAAGCTGACTTTCGGGGAGGCAAACAAAGTGTCTATTCCCGCTCAGAGCATAGTTGCCGCGAGGGTGCCGGCTTCTGAGTACGAGGTAAATAAGACGGTGAAACCCATAACGAGTCCGGCGCACGTCAAGAAGCTCGATTTGGCAGACGGCTGGGGGGATTTGCACGCATTTCGCATACGCTCGCCCTTCGGGAAGGATTCTCTCTATGTGGTCTTGACCGACGGCCAGAAAAAGGAGAATTCGCGTGTGGAGCTCGAGATTACGTCGCCCTCAAAGCAGACTATGACGGTGGACGCCTTCCCGTACGAGTTCAGCGTATATCCGATAGCGCAGGATAAGCCCATAACCTTCAGCGTGAAGATTATCGAAGGAGACAAGGTTGTCCAAAAGACGGCAGATGAGACGCTGTCTTTTGAATGATTATTTCCCCGCTCCCGGAAGGCGCGCAGTCTTTCGGGAGCTCGTGTTGCCGTAAAATTTTGTAATTGAACTAAATTGTATCTATATATGAAAAAACTACTATTGACACTGGTCTGTGCGGCGTTAGCGGCCAGCTCGTTTTCACAGACCTTATTGATAGAGTCGGAGGACTTCCAGTTCCCGTGCGATTGGTCCACAACGGTCCAGAGCAAGCGGAAGGTGCTTTCCTCCGGAACGAGCAAATCGTCTCCGACGGCGGTTTTTGCCGTGAAGAAGGCCGGCTCCTACAATGTCTGGACATCGGTTATGGACTTCCCGAAGGACAGACCCGGCACAAGGACATGCAAGATAGCTGTTGACGGCAAGACTCTACCTGTCGTGGCCGGAAAACATGGGCAGGACGGCTTTATGTGGGAGCTTGTGGGCAAGGTTGATCTCGATGCGGGGGAGCATCTGCTGACGATAGTCAAGATGGCCGACTATTGCCGCAACGACGCCGTTTTGCTTACGATGGACGACAAGCTCGATCCAAATGCCGGGGAATTTCCCCGCAACAAGTTCAAGCAGAAGCTGCGCGCGGTGGAATGCACGTACAGGGACGAGTTCCCCCGCCAGAAGCCTCTGAAGGAGATATCCTCCCCCAAAAAGTTTTCCGTGCAGAATGCCGATATAAAGATGATATTTACGGAGAAGCGCGATGAAAACGGCCAGACTGCCTACGAGCGCAGCGCGGAGATTTTGGGCAAGGACGGCAAGTGGGTGGCTCTTCCGCCGTTTTCCGACGAGTGCTATTTCATGCTTTACGCTAACAAGATAAAGCTTTCCGACAGCACATATTTTCCGTCGTGGCGCGGCGGGCAGCTTGCAAAAGCGCAAATTCAGGTAAACGGAAAGTCTGTGGAG
>CALXLX010000021.1 GCA_944389315.1 uncultured Opitutales bacterium | reverse complement strand
TCCACAGGAAAATGAAACTGATACAACGAATGGCTTACGGTTATCGAAACTTCCAAAATTACAGATTGAGGGTCTTGGTTCTATGCGGCGTCTTTCATTAAAATCCACTCTCTTTGGGGTTGACCCTATTTTTTTGTAGGGAAGCTACGGAGAATTATTTTTCCGTCTACGCTTTATTTTTTTGCGAAAAGAAAAAAACTCACTTTATGGGCCTGGCGTGCGCCCTTCAATGCGGCGCAAAAAAAGCCGCAACCCTTGCGGATTGCGGAAATTTTTTGGTGGAGCCGATGAGGTTCGAACTCACGACCTCTAGAGTGCGATTCTAGCGCTCTTCCAACTGAGCTACGGCCCCAATGAAAGACGCAAATACTTTACTTCGCGCGGCAAATGGCAAGAAAAAAAGCGACTTTTGTAAATTTTTATTTTTGCCCCGGTTCTTGTCGGAGGATAAATTCCTCTTCCTCCCGGCCTGCCTTCCTTGCGTTTGAGCGGGCATTCCCGGCTTACGGGAATACGGCGCAGATTTAAAAGATAGACACTCGCAAAGCAAAGTGCGGCCGTATTATCCTTTGAAAAAATGCTGCCGCTATCCTTGCCCTGCAAGCCATTCTATTCTATTCTATTGGCCAAGCGCCTTCTTTAGCACGGGAAGAACCCTCTTAAACATCATGTAAAAACCCAAATCGTTGGGGTGGGTGTTGTCGACGGTGGCATAGACGTCTTCTTCGCCGCCGAAAAACTCGGCGCCGTCTATGAAATAGACGTTCTTGTCCCCCCTCTTGAGGGCGTTTTCGTAGGTGCGCCTGACTACGTCGCGCCTGTAGTCCTGCCTGTGCGAACAGCGCGAGAGCATTATCACGGGAAGATTAGGGTGCGCCTTTCTTATCTCGAGAAAGAAGGGCTCGTGCGTTTTGGCAAGGTGTTTTGCGTCGGGGGCGTTGTAGTCGTAGTCGTATACAAATACGGACATATCAAGGCTGGCTATGGCCTTGGCCATGGACGGCTCGCCCTTGGCGCTGCCGGAAAATCCGAGGTTTATCTGCTCGGCGTCGACGGCGCGGCAGAGCATTGTCGTATAGGCGTTTCCCGTACGCGAGGCGCATGCGCCCTGCGTTATGCTCGAGCCGTAGAATACTACGGGCTTTTCAACCTTGTGCGGCCGGGGAGGAAGAACTTTTGCGTCCTTATCCAGCCCTATCTCCAGAGTCTCCAGACCTCCGTAGAGCGGCAGCCACAATGCAAAATCGCGCATCTGGGAGTCTTTGAAAGAGGCTATTTTCTGGTCTACGGGCGCTTCCCTATTTACATTTGCGTTCGTCGCCCTTACAACCTTTAAATGCTCGTCTTTGCCGCCGGGCAGCTCCATGAAAAAGTCGAACCCGGAGGAGCCTGTCTTGGGCATGTGCGGCATTTCAAGGCCGTCCTTTAACATTGAGCGTATGTATATATTTTTTGAATCCGTCTTGAAACGGACCACCGCCCCGGCCGACTGCTTCGCATGGTAGTTTACGCCGCCAAGCCCCTTGACGCCCCTGAGCTCTTTGGGAATCCTGTATATCTGCCCGCCCGGCTCCGTCCACGGCAGGCCTTCCAGAGCGAAAGGCCGCTTTAGGGCGTTGAAAAATTTTACCGGTGCGCTACCGACGGTTTCTATCCTAAAGTTCTTGTCTATGTCGCCTATCTCAACCGCAAAGATTGAACAGGCCATTCCCAGAAGAAATATAAATGCCAGCTTTTTCATATCTGTCCATTTTTCCTTACCAATGCCGCGCTGTCAAAACGTAAAAAGTCTATTGCGCGCGTTTATGCTCAAACTTGAGGAAGCCTGGCTGCGTATGCTTCTTGTAAGTCCCCTGGTAAAATTGCTTATGGGGCAAACTCTTTTTAGATGACGGCGGAGAGAAATATCGCTCCTTTTTGGGAAACACGTCTTGCCTTATCCCTGCGGGCTTTTTCCCTTGCGCAGGAAAAGCATGCAAAGAGCGTTGCCTTCGGAAAATAAAAAAAGGCGGCTCAAAGAGCCGCCTTTAAAGTTTTATTCAAAGCCCTATTACTTGCGCGTTGCTATCGCAACCGCAACCGCAACGGAAGCGCCAACCATGGGGTTGTTGCCCATTCCGATAAGGCCCATCATCTCCACGTGCGCAGGAACCGAGGACGAACCCGCAAACTGCGCGTCTCCGTGCATTCTGCCCATGGTGTCCGTCATGCCGTAGGAGGCCGGGCCCGCCGCGACATTGTCGGGGTGCAGGGTTCTGCCCGTGCCGCCGCCGCTAGCAACCGAGAAGTACTTTCTGCCGTGCTCTATGGCCCACTTCTTGTAGGTGCCCGCAACGGGATGCTGGAAGCGCGTCGGGTTCGTGGAGTTGCCCGTTATGGAAACGTCGACACCCTCCTTTATCATGATTGCAACGCCCTCGGAGACATCGTCCGCTCCGTAAACTTTGACCTTGGCCTTCTCTCCGCTGGAGAACGGAGTCTCCTTTACGACTTTCAGCTCTCCGGTGAAATAGTCGTACTCCGTCTCAACATGCGTAAAGCCGTTTATGCGAGATATGATGTAGGCGGCGTCCTTGCCCAAGCCGTTGAGTATAACCCTAAGCGGCTCCTTGCGGACCTTGTTCGCCGTGCGGGCTATGCCTATTGCGCCCTCGGCTGCCGCAAAGCTCTCGTGGCCCGCCAGGAAGCAGAAGCACTTTGTCTCGTCGCGCAAAAGCATGGCCGCCAGATTGCCGTGCCCAAGGCCGACTTCCCTCTGGTCCGCAACCGAACCAGGTATGCAGAACGCCTGCAAGCCCTTGCCCAGAAGCTCCGCAGCCCTTGCGGCATCTCTCGTGCCGTCCTTGAGAGCTATGGCCGCTCCAAGAGTGTACGCCCAAACGGCGTTCTCAAAAGCTATGGGCTGAACTCCCTTTACTATTGCGTCAACATTTACGCCGTTTTCGTCGCAAAGAGCCTTTGCCTCCTCCAGCGAGGAGAACCCGAACTCCTTTAGCGCTTTTTCTATCTTGGCTATGCGCCTGTCGTATCCTTCAAAAGTAACCATTGTATTCTCCTACTCTTTGCGGGGGTCTATGGTCTTTACGGCTTCGTCAAAACGGCCGTAAGTGCCGGTGAATTTTGCGAGGGCCTCCGTGGCGTCCATGCCCTTCCTGATGGCCTCCATCATCTTGCCCAAGTGGACAAACTGATAGCCGATAATCTCGTCATTCTTGTCCAGGCCTATCTTGAGGACATAGCCTTCGGCCATCTCCAGATAGCGCGGGCCCTTGACGCTCGTGGAATACATCGTGCCGACCTGCGAGCGCAACCCCTTGCCGAGGTCCTCAAGACCGGCTCCTATCGGCAAGCCGCCCTCGGAGAAGGCCGTCTGCGTCCTGCCGTAGACTATCTGCAGGAACAACTCGCGCATGGCGACGTTTATGGCGTCGCAAACGAGGTCGCTATTTACCGCCTCAAGAACGGTCTTTCCGGGGAGAACCTCCGCGGCCATAGCCGCAGAATGCGTCATGCCCGAGCAGCCTATCGTCTCGACGAGGGCCTCCTGTATCACCCCGTCCTTTACGTTGAGGGTAAGCTTGCACGCGCCCTGCTGGGGTGCGCATGCGCCGACGCCGTGCGTCAGTCCGCTGATATCCTCTATTTTCTTTGACTTAACCCACTTTCCCTCTTCGGGTATGGGCGCCGGTCCGTGTTTTGCCCCTTTGGAGACAAAGCACATCTGTTGGACTTCGTGAGAGCACTGGTATGGACAACTCATAGTTAATGATTCCTTTTGTATGCTTTAAAAAACTTTAAGAACTTTGCCCAAAAAGCCCGTCTCGTCAACACTTTTGCGCGCGTCTTTTTGCCGAAAACAATCTTTGCTCCGCCGCGCCTCTTTAAGCGTGTCTTCTTTTTCTAGAATTTCATCCTGATAACTCTTCGGGGCGGGGGCGGAAAACCCCGGATACTTTTATAATATTTCAATATCCATAAATAATTTGTTGTTTTTTTATATATACCCGTTATTCACAGTAGGAAAATATTTATGTTGAGAAGGAAATTTATAGTAGTGTTTTTGTTCTTCGCGGCGTTTTTCGCCTCGGAGGGAGTTTTATTTTCTGCGTCGACCCAGGAGCCTGAGCAGCTGAGAAGGGTGTATTTCGTCAGGCACGGGCAGCGTCCCGGCGGCGGCGGAGACCCGGCTCTTGTGGATTTGGGCATCGAGCAGGCGCGCCTTCTGGGCATGCGCCTTAAGGCCGACGGATTCTCCGGGCGCATATACGCCTCCCCCTATCTGCGGACCGTTCAGACAGCCTGCGAGGTTGCCAAAATTATCGACGGAAAAATCATCTTGACTCCGCTCATCCAGGAGCGGCGCACCCCGGGGAAGTCCGCGCCCGTAAAAGGCCAAACTTTTGAGGAGCTGTGCGGCTCTTTCGGGGATCTTATAGACAAGAACTATCCGCTCAAATCTCCGTGGGTCTATTCGGAAAATACGGGCCAAATACTTATAAATCACGTCAAAGAGGCTCTCGATAACGCCTTGAAAAGCGGCGACGGGGATTTGCTCTTTGTGGGGCATGAGGCCACAGTCAAGGCGGCCATAGAGATTTTGTCCAACTCCTCAGGCCTTGAGATGAAGGACGTGCCCATATACAACTGCATGATGCTCTGCTTTACCGTAAACAAAGACGGCAAATTCTTCTTTACGGGGCTAACCGCCGATTTTCTAAAACCCGCCCAGACTACGGACAACTTTAAGGGCGTGTACGCCTCCCCCGCCGCCGCAAAATAATGGCGGCGCCTTTCGGCGGCAGGCTATTCTACCTTAAGGAGATTTTTCTTTGGGCTTTTCCGGCTCGATCTTTTAAATAAAAAAGAGGCTCTTTTCTTAGAGCCTCTTTTTTTGTCCGTTTGCGGCACAACCGGGGCGGCTTTACGCCCTTGCCCTATGCGACGCGCTCCACCGCCAAAAGCGGAGGATTCGGCCTGCGCGGAGCCAGCCTGTAGGCGTTTCTGAGATAGTCGAACGCCGCTTCGAGGTTGGTCTCGTCGTTGTAGTGTATCATAAGCAGAGGCTCGCCCTGCTTTACCTGGGTGCCGACCTTCTTTATCTCGGTGACGCCCACATAAGGGTCTATCTTGCCGTTCTTGCCCAAAGACAGGAACTGCACGCCGCGCGCTATCATGCCGGCGTTTATGTTGTGCACATAACCGCGCTTCGGGGCGGCGAGCTTGCGCGAGTGCTTGGGCATGGGATACTTCTCCGGATCCGTCAGCCATGCCGCGGAACCTCCCTGGGCCTTCACCATGTCCATGAATTTTGCGTATGCGCTGCCGTCCTCTATCACGCGCTCCACAGCCTGCTTTGCAGACAGCGTTGACCCCGCAACCCCCGCAAGGCGCAGAACTTCCATTCCAAGCTTTAAGACCAGCTCCTTCATGTCCTCTGTGCCTTCGCCCTTTAGGAATTTTACGGCCTCCAATACCTCGAGGCCCAGGCCCACACAGTCTCCCAATGGCTGGTTCATGTCCGTCACCCAAGCAACGCATTTGCGCTTCATAACGCGGGCAACCCTCGTTATCGTGCGGGCAAGCTGCTTTGCCTGCTCCACGTCCCTGAGGAAGGACCCGTTGCCCCACTTTACGTCAACAACCAATCCCTCCGCTCCGGCCGCAAACTTCTTTGAAAGCGCGCTTGCGGTGATAAGCGGTATGCTCGGTATGGTCGCCGTGTTCTGGCGCATCTTGTAAATTATGCTGTCAGAGGGCGATATCTTGTTGTCGTGCTCCGAAATTGCGCAGCCGACAGTGCCAAGCTGCTTGGCAAAAGCGTCCAGCGAAAGCGCCTTCTTGAAGCCGGGAATAGAGGCCATCTTCTGGTGAACGGTCAAAACAAAGTCCTCGTCCGGACTCGACATGCAGGGCATCACCACTCCGCAAGCCGCCCCTATCGCGGCAAGTATCATCGTGGTTTTATCTCCGACACCGCCCGTGGAATACTTCGCAACTTTCGGACGCGTGATATGGCTTAAGTCGAGATTCTCTCCGCCGTAAATCATCTCCTGGGAGAACATGGCCGTTTCCTGTGCGGACATATCCTTGAAGAAAATTGCCATAATTAACGCGGCCATCTGGTAGTCGGGTATCTCCCCGTCGAGAATGGAGTCTACTATATTGCGAACCTCCTCCTCTGTGAATTCGTAACCGTCGCGCTTCTTCTCTATAAGGTATGCGTACGACGGCTTTAACACGCCGCCCTTCGCGTTAGGTTTTTTTGTGATAGCCATATATTTATAGATTTAACTTTCTTTTGCGGTACACGCGCCCAAATAAATGTGTATCCCGCCTGCTTTCTGTCATGTCCCAACATAAGCAAAGCGACGGCACTATGAAGGCGCATTTATTATAGAGACAAAAATTTATGAAAAAGTCGAGAAAATTTTTAATTTTTTTACTTGCCCGTGCATGCCGGAAGGACATTCATGTATTGGGGATTTTTTCAAAAAATACCCCGCTGGATGGTTTATCATGGAAGTTTTATCCAGCGCAAGCCGTTTTAGAATATGCGGTTAAAAACTTGGTGTGAAATGGCAGAAAGCCTCTTTCCTCCTCTTTTTGTAACAATATTTTCAAAGAAATCCGCAGTGCGGAAAAATTCGGAGTTTTTTGCCGCGCCGTATGGGGAGAGTTTATGGCGCCGGAAACTCCGCCGGATAGTCCGGCATTTTTTCAACTTTTTGGCCTTTTCCTATAAACGGAATGCCGCCGCGGATAAATATGGGATATTTTTCCCATTGCTGCAAAGATTGGCGCATAAGGGTTGCATATTGCGCCCTTTGGAAAAATTTTTCCGCCTTCAGTCTGAAAATTAGTGTTAAAAATTTTTCTTGGCTTAAGAGGAAAATCGGTTTTGAATCTTAGAGAATGGAGGCATAGCCGAAAAGTAAAAACACATCAAAGCCGGGCTTTGAGGAATCGCTCAAACGACTGGAGGAAATCCTCGAAAGCCTGGAGTCGTCAAGCGTTTCTTTGGACGAGCTTGTCTCCAAGTACGCCGAGGCCAAAAAACTATTGGCTGACTGCCGCAAAACTTTGGACAAGGCCCAACTGGCCATAAAAAAATTCTCCGACCAAAAAGGCCTGGAGGACTTCGACTTGTAAATAGTTAAACAGATGTCGCTTTTAAATGAAATAAAATCTCCCGCGGACGTGAAGAAGCTTCCCGCGGAAAAGTTGCCCGAGCTGGCTAAGGAAATCAGGGACGAGATCATTCAGGTTACGTCCAAGAACGGCGGGCACGTGAGCCCCAATTTGGGTATAGTGGAGCTGACCATTGCTCTGCACAGGGTATTCTCCACTCCGGAGGACAAGATCATTTTCGATGTTTCCCACCAGTGCTACACCCACAAGATTCTCACCGGCAGGCAGGGCGACATTTTCAAGACGCTCCGCAAGAGCGGAGGGATAACGGGGTTCTGCAATAGGGAGGAGTCCGTCCACGACGCGTTTGGAGCGGGCCATGCCGGCACTGCCGCCAGCGCGGCACTGGGGCTTGCCGCCGCGCGCGACAGGCTCGGCGGGGACGAGAACATCATTGCCGTTCTCGGGGACGCGGCGCTTACAAACGGCATAACCTACGAGGCTTTCAACAATATCTCCAAGACAACCAAGCGCCTTATCGTAGTGCTCAACGACAACGGCATGTCCATCTCGAAAAATGTCGGGATAATAGCCCAGAAGCTCGGCGACATAATAACAAATCCCTTCAGGAACAAGATTCACAAGGATTTGGACTCCTTCCTTCAGCGCGTTCCGGGCGGAAAGGACGCAAGCAAATTCATAGAGAAGGCCGGCAGAAGCATAAAGGACTTCTTCCTGCCCTGTTCGCTTTTTGAAAACCTCGGATTCCGCTATCTCGGGCCCATAGACGGGCACAATCTGGTGCTTTTGGAGCACTACTTAAATTTTTGCAAAAGCAGCGAGGAGCCCGTACTCTTGCATGTGGTCACACAGAAGGGCAGGGGGCTTAAGTGCGCGCTTGAGAATCCGGAGAAGTTCCACGGCGCAAGCCCGTACGAGATAGAGACGGGCGAATCGACGGAGAATCCCAACAAGGACATACTCTCCTATCAGGACGCCATGGGCAAGGCGCTTGTGCGCTATGCGAAGAAGGATCCAAAGATAGTTGGCATAACTGCGGCCATGGCTTCGGGGACGGGGCTTTGCCATATAAAAAAGGCGCTCCCGCAGCAGTTTTTCGACGTTGGCATAGCCGAAGAGCACGCTGCGGTTTTTGCAGCCGGCATGGCCGCGCAGGGCTTTAGGCCGGTGACTGCGATATACTCGTCTTTCATGCAGAGGGCTTTCGACTGCGCCATGCACGATGTCTGCCTGCAGAATCTTCCGGTGGTATTCTGTATGGACAGGGCGGGCCTTAGCCCGAACGACGGCGCGACCCACCACGGGCTTTTCGACATAGCATTCTTGCGCTGTCTGCCAAACGCGGTGATAATGCAGCCCAAGAACGAGGACGAGCTTGCGGACATGCTTTATACGTCCATATACAGCGGCAAGCCGTGTTTCATAAGATATCCGCGCGGGAAGGGCGTGGGTGTGCCCACGAAGGACGAACCGGCAACCTTGGAAATAGGCAAGGCGGAGGAGGTCAAGAAACCGGAAGGATCCATAGTGATATGGGCCTTGGGAAACATGGTCGCCGAGGCGGAGAAGGCCGCGAAGATTCTCCTCGAGGAGGACGGCATAAACGCGGGGGTGGTCAACGCCCGTTTCGCGAAGCCTCTCGACGGGGAGCTGCTGCTCGAGCATGCAAGAAAGAACTCTCTTATAGTCACGCTGGAGGACCATGTTAAGGCGGGAGGTTTCGGGTCTGCGGTCTCGGAATTCCTGACGGAGCACAACTGGCCGTGTTCGTTGAAGATCATCGGCTGGCCCGATAAATTCATACCGCATGGCGACAATGTCGCTTCCATAAGGGAGCTGTTCGGGCTTTCTACGCGGCAGATAGCCGACCAGATTAAACAGGCGTGGAGCGTGGCCTGCAAGAAGGATTGATCCTCCCTGCTTTGCGAAATGGGCGCAGTAATGCCCTCTGAGAAAAAAAAGCGGCGAAGGCTGGGTTCTTGCGCCGCTTTTTGCATGAGCTCATTTGTAAACCGCATGTTGCCGGGGCGCATCCAAGCGTCGATAAAAAGCTGCGCGGGCCTTTTGCGCGGCTCATAAAAATGAGAGTTTTTATTAGGCTGCGGGCCTTTATATGGGTGCTCTTTTTGCCTCGTGCGGCGGGGGTGGGGAATCTTGCCGCGTTTTATTGCCGAGCCAAAGATGTCCGCATGGGTACAAGTTGCGCCGCCTCTGATGGCGCGGTTTTGCGGATAAAATATTTTTTAGTGAACGTTCTTCCCGCTCGTCCGTCCAAAAAAATGTTGCAATACGCGGACGAAGGAATTGAATTTGTAGGCGAAAATGGCGGAAGAAAAACCGGAGGTGGTTCTTAGCGGGCTCGGCGTTTCAGGCGGCGTGGCCCGCGGTGTGGCGCTGCCCATATACCATAGCGACGTGGAGGTGCCCGCCTATGAAGTTCCCCCGGAAAAGCGGGACGATGAAGTCAAGCGCTTCGAGGCGGCTCTCGTGCAGACCCGCCACGACATTCAGCTGATAAAAAAGGAGCTCGAGGACAAGGTCGGCGAGATAGAGGCCTCCATATTCGACGCGCACATGCTTCTGCTTGAGGACGTGGCCATAATACAGGAGACCATATCTCAATTCCGCGCGGGAACATATAATATAGACTACTACTACATGAAGGTGGTCGAGAAGTTCATAGCGGCTTTCGGCCAGATAGACGACCCCTTCATGCGCGAGAGAATTTCCGACATAAAGGACGTGTCCCACAGGGTGTTGGGAAATCTGCTCGGCAAGGGGCAGACGAGATCCTTAAATATTGCCGAGCCCGCAATACTCGTCAGCGAGGATTTTTCCCCTTCGGATTTCGCTCTCATAGCCAAGGACAAGATACTGGGCATAATTACCGAGCGCGGCTCAAAGACGAGCCATACGGCGATAATAGCTCGCAGCCTGGGCGTGCCGTGCATAGTGGGCATAAGTTCCGTGGCCGAGCGCATCGCAAACGGGGACTATCTGCTCATAGACGGCTACAACGGAAAGATTGCGGTAAACCCGTCGGCGGAGTCCATCCGGCACTACGAAGAGGTCGAGAACCTCCTGCGCGAAAACAGGCGGATATTTGTTTCGTCTTTGCCCTTCCCCTCGGAGACTACGGACGGGGTTAGGATAAGGTTGTCCGTAAATATAAATTCGGCGGCGGACATATCGGAAGATATAATGAAGTATTCCGACGGCGTGGGCCTCTTTAGGACGGAGAACCTCTTCTTGGACAGCGGAACCTTCTTGGAGGAGGAGCAGCAGTTCGAGGCATACAAGCTGGCGGTGCAGAAGTCCTTGGGCAAGCCGGTCGTCATACGAACGCTGGATTTGGGCGGGGACAAGAATTTCCAGCTGATGAAGATGGACCACCCGGAGGAGAACCCGTTTATGGGCTACCGGGCGATACGCTTTTGCCTCGACCACGAGGACGTGTTCATAAAGCAGCTGCGCGCCATACTGCGCGCGGGGGTTTACGGGCCCGTCAAGATAATGTTCCCGATGATAAGCTCGCTTCGCGAGATAGAGAGGGCGCGCTTGCTTGTGGATACTGCAAAAGAGCAGCTTGCCCGCGAGGGTATTGCCCATGCGGACAAGGTTCCCGTGGGGGCCATGATAGAAGTTCCCAGCGCGGCGATGATTATAGACATGCTTGCCGACTATTGCGACTTTGTCAGCATAGGCACAAACGACCTAATCCAGTACATGATAGCCGTCGACAGGGTGAACGACAAGATAGCATCGCTTTACGAGCCGATGCATCCGGCCGTTTTGAGGATACTCGACAAGATTGTATCCGACGCGAGGAAGTTTAATTTGCCTGTGAGCGTTTGCGGCGAGATGGCCTCGGACCCGGTGTATGCGCCGCTGTTGATAGGAATGGGTGTCACGGAGCTGAGCATGTCGTCCGGCTCGGTCGGCGAGATAAAGTTTTTGGTCAGAAAGATATCGCGCTCCTCCGCGGAGGAGCTTAAGCGCGAGGTTTTGAAAATCAGGCGGTCGAGGGAAATAGTCGGCGCCCTGAGGGCTTACTACTACCGCAACATGAAGGGTTATCTGAACATAACCCAATAGAAATTTAGGGAGTGCCTATGGCCGGTTCGGATTCTCTTTCGCTGAGGGCTAAGGAAGGGCTCGCCGAGTTGAAGAATGTTCTGCTCGGCTCTAAAATAGAGACCTCGGAGGATAAGCTTTTCTTTGAGGGCATAGACCACAGCAGGTATTTTTTCCGGCCCGACGCGGCGGTATTTATAAAGGACGCTGAGGACGTCGGGAGAGTTTTGAAGGTCGCAAACAAGTACGGGGTTTGCGTTTCGGTGCGCGGCCGCGGCACGGGCTGCTCGGGAGGGTCTCTCCCCCACAGGGGCGGCTGGGTTTTGGACCTGTCGGCTCTCGACGATATAAAAATAGACGCGTCTGCATGGGTTGCAGAGGTCGGGGCGGGTGCGGTTACGGCGGACATAGACAAGGCCGCTGGCGAATGCGGGCTGTTCTATCCGCCGGATCCATCCAGCCATCTTTATTGCTCCATAGGCGGCAACATAGCCTGCAACGCGGGGGGGCTGCGGGCGGCAAAATACGGAGTCACACGGGACTATGTCCTCGCGCTCGAGGGATACTTGCCCAGCGGAGAGTTCGCCCGCGGCGGCAGGCCGCTGAGGAAGTTTTCCGCAGGACTAAACCTGCGGGATTTATGGATAGGCTCCGAGGGCCTGCTGGGTGTTGTCACGAAGGCGTTTTTAAAGCTGGCAAAAAGGCCGGAGAAAACGCGCACATACCTGTTTGCGCCGCCGGATGCAAAGTCCGCTTTCGGGTGCGTCTCGGCGATGCTTCGCGCGGGGGTCATGCCTTCTATTCTCGAGTTTATGGACGCGCAAAGCTGCGTCTGCGCGGCGAAATACTGTTCGGAGCTGTCTTTCGGAAACGGGCGCACGGTTCTTCTCGCGGAGCTCGACGGCAGCGACGAGCAGATAGACTCCGCCGAGCGCGATATGCTCTTTGTCGCTTCAAAATACGCGCCCGCTCCGCTTATCGCAAGGGATGGCGCCGAGGCGGAACGCTTGTGGCTCATACGCAGAAAGTGCTCGCAGAGCATGTACGAAATTGCGGACAGCAAGCTGAGCCAAGACATAGTTCTGCCTCCCGACAAGACAGCGGAGTTCTTTGAGTATTTCGATTCCATAGGGCGCAGGCATGGCGTAGCCACTCCAACCTTCGGGCACGCCGCAGACGGCAACTACCATATTCACGCGATGTATTTTGGCTCGGACGCGGCAAGCGCCGCGGCGGCCCGTAGAGTTATGGACTTGGCCATAGAAAAATGCATATCTTTGGGCGGGGCCGTCAGCGGAGAGCACGGCATAGGCATATTGAAAAGCCGATATATGGCCCTCCAGCATTCTCCCGCCGAGCTTGAGGCCATGCGGGCGATAAAACGCGCCCTCGACCCAAACAACATATTGAATCCGGGCAAGGTTTTGGAGCCTTTCGATTTGGAGGGTGTTTCCCCTCTCAAGGGCGTACACTTGCCGTGGGACAAATAGCATGGTGCCGTATAGCCGCGCGAAATCCTCCGCAAAATGTTTTTTCACTGCGGCGCAAGAAACGAGAAATACGGGAGGTTTCTCAGCACGCAGAAGAGCAGTATTATTATCAGAATTGCAAGGGAGATCTTCGGGGAGGAGAACTTTTCCGGGAATAGCGCCAAGAAAGGCAGAAACGGCAGGGCCAATACCGTCAATGCGTTAAATGACAATGCCTCGCGCAGATTAAGATGCGAAAGCGCGTGCAGGGCGCGCAAAGTTCCGCATCCAGGGCAGTAGAGCCCCGTAATCGCATTTGACGGGCAGGGCGGAAACAGCGTATTCTCAGACGGGTCCAAAAAATACAATACCACAATAACCGCTCCGAGCGCCGCTAAAAACAAAATATCTAAAGATAAGAAGCGCGCCCTAAGAGTAGTCTTCACGGAATAAGGGCCCTTTGCATATTGTTTATGAATTTTGAGACAAATACGACAATTCCCCAAATTAAAAACGCATTTATTACGCACGAAACAACCAGGCCCGCTATCAGCCGTCTCCTTGCCTTTTTTAGCAGCGGCGCTGCTGCTTCAATTGTGCCGAGCTTTGAGGCTTTGTTGACGAGCGGGTATGCGCAAAATGCGAAGTAGTTGCAGAAGGCAAAGAAATTTATAAATATCTTATTCTTCAGCCGTCCGCATTCTTCCCTTACAAGGATATCTTCCGCAGAGGCGAGCTTTGCGCCGCAATGAGGGCAAAACTGCGCCTCCTGCGGAATCTCCGAGGAACATTTGTTACACCTGCACATCGCTTGCTGCTATCGCTATAAATTGCAGGATACAAGCAAGTGTGCACGCAATGAATCCGAGAATCAGGCCCCATATGCCCCAGTTGAAAGCCTTGTTTGAATAACTCGTGGCAAGTTCATAATTTCCCGCTGCTTTTGCCGAGTCTGTTTTTACCGCATAAATTATTGACACTATTCCAAAGGGAATGCAGCAGAACAGCGTTATAAGGATTGCCATTACCAGATGGTTGGGAATCTTTTCTGTATTTTGTTTGTTGATCGGATTCCCGGCCGTTAACGATAGGCCACATTTTGAACAATATACTGCGCCTTCCGGATTTTCAGCTCCACATTTTGGACAAAACATAATTTTCCTTTTTTTGTATAGATTATTTATGTGGGGAGTAAATATTTAGAATGTAAGTTATAATATTTATATTCTTTTGTCAAATCAAATATTATATGCCTAAGGCGGTTCCGCTTGGCATTATAGCTTTACTTCAAGCTTCCTCGGGGCGGGGGAAGATGCCTTTACAACGCCGTTTACAAGAATTTTAAAGCCCCTTCCAAGCTTGTAGCGCGAGCCGTCCCTGTCGTAGATTATGTCTATGCTTTTGCCCTTGTAGGGCAGGCGGCGCAGGCTGAAGTAGGGCCAATCGTCGGGCGCAAGCGGATTTACAATAAGGGTGTTAGCGCAGGAGGTCCTCACCCCCACCAGGCCCGTTATTATAAGATTGCAGAATTCCGAATGGTTGTAGTCCTTCCCGCGCTCCTTCCCGCCCTTGCTCTCGGGCCAGGCTGCGCCGTTCCAATTCTTTAGCCGCGTGCGGGATATCCAGTCTCCCGTGAAGGGGTTTATGTTCTCGTCTATCCAAAACACCTTTTTGCCGTCCTCCCTCGTGCGGAAGTGCGCGGAAGCGTAAGTCTTAAGCGCGTCAAAATAGTCGGACTTGTCCATTACGCTTTGGTTGTAGTCGTTTAGCAGATTTGCAAGCGCGGTCAGGGTTATGGTGGTGGCGTAGGGCCATACGGGACCGTCCCACTGGCACTCGTGCCCGGAATACCTAACGGCAAATTTCGGATTCCTGCGCTCGGCAGTCGTATAGCCGAACGGCGCCTTGAACCCCTCCTCGGACTTTGCCTGCTCCCACGCGTCCGAACGCTCCGCCGGCGGAATCGAAAAATACCACGGCGTGTATCCGTGCAACTCTCGCGCGGGGGAGAACTTTCTGTCCTTCGTAAGCGGAATTACTTTGTAGAATCTTGCGGATTCGTCCCAGAGCGTATCGTTTATGGTACGCTTTATCGCCTCCGCGCGCGCCCTATATAGGGCGGAATCCTCCTTCATGGATAAAATCTCGGCAATCTTTGAAAGAGCGGAGGCTTCGCCGTACATGTAGGAGTTTATCGTGGCCCTTATGGCCTTGCCGGCAAGAGCTCCCGATATGGAACATTCCATGCCGTCGGCGGAGTCCTTCTGCCAGAAAAGAGGCGAGTTCCCCACTCCGTGCTCTTTCTCCCAGGCGGAGAAATTCTCCTTGAGCTTGGGGTACAAATCCTTCAATAGCAAGATGTCTCCGCGGGCCTTGTAAAGCTCAAGCGCACTATCGGCCGCCCAAAAGCTGTATTTGCGGAGAGTGGCGTCCTGCGGATTGGCAAACCATGCCCGCAGATAGTCGGACACGTAATCCGCGTTCCTCAGCCAGCGCCCCTCCCTTATGTGCATGGCAGCAGCGCAGGAAATCATGTTGTATTTGCCCGCCCAACGCACGGGAGGGAGAAATTCCGTTATGACAAACCCGTCGGGCGTGTCTTTTATATGCTTCCGGTAGGTCCACCAGCGGAAATAATAAACGTCGACAAGAAGATTGCCTGGACAGTCGAAACGCGGGACCTGCTCCAGGAGGAATTCCTCGGCCTCGGAATTTGGTATAAACTGCCTGTACAACTCCTCGTCGTCGGCATTGAACTTTTCGACGGCCTCGGATATGCGCCGGGCGCCGTCTCGGTCTTCGTCGGCAAACGCCGCGGCGCAGGAAAAAACTAAAAGACAAATGCAGGCTATAAGCTTATCCATATCCGTTCCCTTACCCCTTGAAAACCCTCTATGAAGAAGTATCTTGCGCAGCCCCGGGTTGCGCTTCGGCGTCTTCGTCGGCCTTGCGCTTCGGGAAGCAGACCTTCTCCACTGCGGCGTTGAAGTCCTCGGCGCCAGAGAGTATCTCTATCTCCAGACGCGTGTAGTAGAAAGGCAGCTTGCCGCGGAAATCCGACCGTATTCGCACGGCGTCTTTCTCCGTGGTCAACACCATTTCCGCGCCGCGCTGGACAGCCGTCTTGAAAACCTCCTCCAGCTCGTCCTCGTCGAACCTGTGGTGGTCCATGAACCTCTCCCTGAAAACTATCTTCGCGCCGCATTCGCGCAGCAGCCTTTCGAAGGATTCCGGCGCGGCTATGGCGCAGAAACACGCCACAGACTTCCCTTTCAGCGTCTCCAGACCGACGCGCTCGCGCGTCGAAAAATCTACAAGGCAACTCGGCCTGTGCGCGCACTCTATCAGCTCGACGCTCGGGTTGTACTTTCTTATCAGGGCCTCGAGCTCCGCGTCGGGGGCGCCGTCGGACTTCGTCAAAAATATGAAAGACGCCCTCCTTAAATGCGATATGGGTTCGCGCAAAATCCCGCGCGGAAGCATGCTTAAATTCCCGAACGGATTTGTCTTGTCGACAAGCAGAAGCTGGGCTTGCCCGCGGAGAGGCAGATACTGGAAACCGTCGTCGAGCAAAAGAACGTCGGCCCCAAAATGAGTTATGGCGTAATGCCCGGCGCGCACCCTGTTTTTGTCGACTATGACGACCACCCCCGGCAGATTGCTCGCGAGCATGAAAGGCTCGTCACCGGCAACCTCGGAGTCCAACAACACATTCTTGCCGTCGGAGACAACCTTGGGCTTGGGCGCCTCTCCGTGTGTGATCCAGCGGATAAACCTCTTAAAAGCCCCGTCCGACTTGCTCTTGTATCCCCTGCTGAGTATGGCGACCTTCCTTCCCCTCTCGGCAAGCGCGCGCGCGAACTTCTCTACTATGGGCGTCTTGCCCGTGCCCCCCACCGTCAGATTTCCAACCACCACAACCTGGCACCCAAGAGGGGAGTCCCTGAGGATTCTGTTGTCGTAGCAGAAATGGCGCAGGCTTATCAAAACCCTGAATATCTGGGATAGGCACCAGAGGAAACTTCCGTAGAGCTTCGCCTTCAGCCCGTCGGCACGGTCGTATATGACGTCGGCGGTGAAGTGCTCGAGTCTCTTGATGCTTCTCTTTATCCTGTTTTTCATCTACTTGCTACATTCCAAAATAGCGCAGACGCAAAATGCTCTTCCACGCCAGATATGCGCCCCGGGGGGTGAACAGCCCGCATTCGGACCTGTCCTCCTGCTCATTGATGAGCCCGTCGTCCTCGCATTTTTGTTCGAAAGCTCTGTTTATGCTCTCGAGAGCCCCGTCGTCAAGCGGAGAAAGGTTCTTCATGCGCGAAATTCTCCTCCTGTGGCGCGAGAGCGTCTTTAGCGGATTTGAATTTAGTGGGTGGAACTCCGCCTCCACGCAATCGGGCACGGCGGGAAACAGATCGGACTCAAAACGCCCCGACGTGAGTATGAAAGTGCCGTCCTCCGACTGGCTCGCCGCGGCCGAACACGTTATAAGCCCGCTGCCGAGATCCGCAAACGATACTTCAAGCACGGTTTTTGAATCCTCGGAAAGAAATGTCGTCAGATAGCATTTCGGCCTCAACTCGCTCTCCCAGGAGCCTATGTAGGAGCCGACCTTCCTCATGCCGCGTCCCTCTATATTGCGTTTGAGCCTCAAAAACTTGCGGTCTGGCCGCCATGCGCTGTCAACGGGAGTCCGTTTGAAAAACAAACTCGAGCTATCCATGCCCACCGCGAAAATCCCCAAACGCAAAATTATGGAATCCAAAAGAAACGCCGCCAAAATTCCTGCCCCGAACAGGGGCGCAAACAGCGAGTCCGGATAAAGAACAAGCTTCAGAAGTATCGCCAGAAATGCCCCGCGCAAAAAAAGGTTCAGCCAGGCTGACAGCACAAACCCCTTCTGGGAGGCAAAAAACCTCCTGCCCAAAAAAAGCAAAAGCATTGCCGCCAAAACCGCCGGCAATGCGATAAGATATGGGTTCCCAACCGAAAAGCCCTCGGCGAAAACTATACCCGCAAAGGCATGACAACGCATAGGAAGTTGTCCAGCGTCTTGAATACGCCCGGACTCATCTCGTCCTTGAACTCAAAGAATATCTCGTCCCTGGTCAGATTGCGCAGCGGACTTGCCAGAAACTCCGGATTAAACCCTATCTTCACCTCGGGCCCAGAATAGTCTATGTCTATGGACTCGCGGCTCTCGCCGTACTCCGAGCTCTGCCCCGACACCTCAAGGCAGTTGGGCATTATGCGGAGCTTTACCGAGTTTTGCTTGTCGCTGGCCAAAAGGCTTGCGCGCTGAACCGCCTCGAGCATCAGCTCCCTTTCTATCTTTATGCGGTGCTCCGCCTCCTTTGGTATCACCTGCTTGTAGTTCGGATAAGCGCCCTCCACTATCTTGGATACCAAGTATATGGAGCCGCGCAGGCCCTTGTTCTGGGAATCCTCGTTTACGGCTATGTCGAAGGCCGCCTGCCTGTCGTTGAAGCTTATCTTCACGCTGCTGCCCTGGGAAAGCAGCTTTTCGAGCTCGGAAACGGTCTTTGCCGGAAGTATTATTCCGCCTTCGTCCTCCTTCTCCATCTTCAAATCCTTGGATATCAAAGCAAGCCTGCGGCCGTCCGTCGCAACCAGGGATAGCTTGCCCTCGGAGAAATTGAAATATACGCTGTTTAATATGTAGCGGTTTTCGTCGGTGCTTTGCGCGTACGATACGCTCTTTAGCATGCCGACCAAATCCTGCGGCGAAAGCTCGAAGGAGAACTTGTCCACAAAGCTCGGCAGGGGCGGGAAATCCTCCGCCTTCAAGCCGTTGAAACGCTGAATGTCCAAGGATCCCGACCGTATGCGAGCAGTCTGCCCGTCGGAAGTCTCCACGCTTATCTCCTCGCGCGGGGCTGAGGAAATTATGGACGCGAGCTTCTTGACAGGCAGCGTTATGCTGCCCTCAACCTCGACGTCCGCCTTAACCGAACAGCATATTCCCAAGTCGAGATTAGTGGTGGTAAGAAAAACTTTTCCCGCTTCCTTTGCGTCGGCAGCCTTCTGCGCTTTGATTAGCACGTTGTTTAGCACGGGCATCTGCGGTTTTGAGCTGACCACATTTGCGACCTGCCTTAATCCCGTGGAGAAATCTTCTTTGCTGACTTTGAACTTCATACTTGTAAATGGTATTCTTATTGCATTCCACGCCCCTAAGCCGCTCCTTTTCTGGCGGGAACGGCAAAGTCGGGAGTTTTATTAACGGTAAGAGTATATGTCTTTTCCTGTAAAATCGAGAAAATTTTTAAGCTTTTTTAAAACGGCAAAGCAATTAAAGCGCCGATAGGCGCGCTTGACGGAATAGGCCCTGCGCCTCCTGCCGGCAAAAGTTTGTGCCGCCCGTCTGCGGCGCAGATTTGCGCTCATAAGATAATGCGCCCTTTCCCGTTTTCATCCAGATGCGGCAAATAAAAAATCCCTTCCTCAAATAGGGGAGGGATTTTTTTTGTTCGGCTGCGGGAGTGCTTTATTCCTGCCCGGGGAGAAATTCCAGCCTGAAAGAGTCTCCGTCCTTTACAATTCTGCGGTAATAGCAGCCCTTGCGCGCTATGCCGTCCTTGTTCTTGGTGTGGCAGGAGCCCTTGCCTTTTAGCCTCACCTTGTAGACTACGGAGTTTTGCTCGCAGTTTATAAGAACGTCGACGAGTTCGAGAAAATCCCCGCTGGTCTTGCCCTTTATCCAAAGCTCGTTGCGGGAAGTGCTCCAGAATGTGGCCATTCCCTCCTTGAAGGCGGTCTCGAGCGCGAGCATGTTCGCGTAGCCAACTATCAGAACCTCTCCGGAATCGGCATCTTGGGCTATCGCGGGAATTACGTCGGCTTCGCAGGAGGCTATTTTCTTCAGCTTCTTGAAGTCGACATTAAAGTTGAGTCCTTCTTCAATTTCCTTACTCATTTTTTCCATGCAATAGCGGAAAAAGTTTTTTTCAACAAAAAAAGACTTGAACAAAACGGGAAAAAAAGCATAACGGCTTGTTCTTTACAGAAACGGGGCGTAGCTTAGCCTGGTAGAGCGCTACGTTCGGGACGTAGAGGTCGGTGGTTCGAATCCACTCGCCCCGATTTCTTTCTGGCGCGTGGGAATATGTTTTTTTTGCGCCGTGTGCGCGAGCGTGGGAGCGTAGCTCAGTGGATAGAGCAGCGGTTTTCTAAACCGTTGGTCGGGGGTTCGAGCCCCTCCGCTCCTGCCACTTATCTAGCCGCAAGACGGCGAGGCCGGCGTCTTTTTATCTTTATCGGCTATGCAGATTGCTGCGGCCTGCCCTTTGTCTTTAGGATTATTCATATAAATATAATAGGGCGTGGGCGCGTTTCGGGCGGTGCCGCCATTTTTTGCTGCCGGCCATATCGGCCGCCCGTTTCCGGGGAAAAAGTTTCCTTTGTAAGAAGGGGGCGATGCTTTATTCTTCCAGGAATTCCGCCGGCAGTTTGCCGAAAAATATCTCGGCGGAGGAATTGTTTATGCCCTCCATATTGACGTAGCGCGAGCGCAATAGGGAAAGATCGCGGTGCCCCATATTAAGCTGCAGCCTGGGCAGATCCCTGAATTTCTTTGCGTGGTAGCTTGCGTAGGTATGGCGGAGCACGTCCCTTACCCATTTGTTCTTAAATCCGGCCTGCGAACGTATGAGCCGCCATCTGTCCATCCAGTCGTCGGGGCATACGGGCTTTTCCGGAGGCAGCCTTGCGCTTTTTAAAAGCCTTTTTAAGGCGCCGAAAATCTCCACATGTCTTGTTCCCCCGGTTTTTGAGCAGCGGGAGCGTATCACCACAAAGTTTTCCTTAAGATCTATGTCTGCCCAGTGAAGCCTCCGCAGTTCTCCCGGGCGTATGCCGGCAAAAACCATCAGGCCCACTGCGGCCATGCAGGCTTTATTTTCGGGGGTTGCCGCAGCTCTCATCAGGCGACGAACCTCCGTGATTGACAGCGGCTTTATCTCGTTTTCCTCGACTTTTCTCCTGTCTATTTTTGCGACGGGGTTTTTGCCGCACCAGCCTTTGCGCAATGCGAATTGGAAAAATCCGTGTAGCATGGTGCGGCCCTTGTTGAATTGGCTGGGGGTGCTAAATGTCGATTTAAGCCAGGATTCGCATTCGTTCGGGGAAAAACTTGAGAAGTTTCGGCATGCAAATTGGGGGCGGGTTCTTATCAGACGCCTGCCGAGATAGCGCAGGGATGTCTTAGAATCAGAACGAAGGTGCAACTTTGATTCTAGGTATAAAATAAAGCCTTTTTGTATGGACATTTCCTCGTCCGTTTTTCTGTAATTGGAAAGTCCGCATTCTATTACCTTGCGGCAGTATTGCAGCGAGGGCGGGGAATTTTCCCCCGACGGTTTAAAATCTATAATTCCTCTAACGAGCCTTGCTGCGTCGAGCAGCGATATTCCGCTTCGGAAGAGTAGCCTTTTTGCCAGAAGAAAGTCTGTTCTCATGGTATTTAGAATACCAATGTCAAGAAGTATTTTTAAATATAAAATAATCAAAAAATTAGGTATTTTATATTGTGTTTACAACAGTTCTAATAAATGCTCTTTTTCCATTTGCTTTCCGTATGTTAATATAAGATAGCGTGTTATGGAGCTTACGCAAGACTGGGTATTCTAAATACCCATATTCTTTTGTTATCGAATAATAGATTCATATAAAATAATCTCCTCCAGAGAAAGGATAAGTATACAAAATTTTTAAGGAAAGCAATCGTCTTTACCTATTATATCTTTTTTAAGGGCGTATTTTTTTCTTGGAATAATGCCATTATTGTGAATATTTTTCTTTATTTATTTGAATGAATGTTTTTTATCTAAAGCAAAAAATGAAAAATATGAGTAAACATAGAATCATGAGGGGAACAAATATTGTTCTTTTCAATTTATTTGTTGGTGCCTCAGCTTGGGCGCAAGAGGAGGGGACTGTAAATTACTTCGTTTCCCCTCAGGCTTGGTTCGGCACTGATTCCGATAATACGGTTATGGCCGACTCCGACTATACCAAGGTTGTCTCCAACGGCAACAAGATATATGTGAATATCGCCATGCCCGACTCGATGGCCACGGGGGAACAGTCGAACTACAAGGTTTCGGACATAAACAGTTTCTCCATAACTACGAGGCAGTCTGAGGGTGCAAATCCCGTTCAGAACGCCTACTTTAATATATACACGCAGAAGGCAGAAGGTTCAGCCTCCACTAATTGGTACGAGTCGAGGTTGAATTCCGAGCCCTATTACGCCACGGATTACGACAAGTATGCCGGTGCGGGACAGTGGTACACTTGGAGCACGGAGAATAACGGGGACAATGCCTATCTGACCATATACGATTCCTCTCCGAATGCGGGCGCCAACGGTGCCGGCGGATTCCAGGGAGCCTACGGAGTGGGCGCTACAATGGACGAGCTTAAGGGCGGCGCGGTAAGCATAACAAACCCGTCAGATCCTTCTTTTAGCAAGGATTATTCCCAGGAGAAACTCTCATACATAGCCATAAACGTCAACGACACGAAGAACAACATGTCCAATCCGGGGCTCGACATCAAGAGCTTCAACATGAATCTCGCCGGGCAGGACTATGCGTGGAACTTCATCGGGGAAGGGTCTACATGGAATGTATCCGGGAAGCAGATTGCCGCGGACAAAATCTCCAATATGAAGGTGAACGTCTCCGGATCCGGCACAGTTCTGACAACCCGAAACGGGCTCTTTAACAGCGTGATGAAGCTTACGGATTCCGCGGTTGCAAATATAGACGGCGCGGAATATGTCGACATGGTAAAGACCGCGTCGTGGGCGAACTTGGAGTACAGTGTGGAGCCTCTGGTCGAGGTGGCCGCCGGTACGTCTCTTAGCATGAGCAATTCAAAGTTCACGGGGAACTCCTTCACGCATGAGGGTGCTCTTGCCAGCGGCACTTGGGGCAAGGGAGCCATCTATGTGAACGGTTCCATATCAATGACGGATTCCGTCATGGACGGCAACACCTTTACCGTGATTCCCGGAAACAGGGACGAATGGGTCAATACCTCAAGCGGGGTATCCGTTCCGAACCTTCAGGGAAGCGTTATCCATTTCAGCGGCGCAGACGCCGTGGGAGACTTCGACAACGTGAAGTTCTCCAACAACAGCGCATCGAGCGCGAACGTCCAGGGCGGCGCGATAGTTGCCTGGGGCGGCACATATTCCTTCAAGAACAGTTCCTTTGAGAACAACAGCGCTTTGGCGTTGAACGATTCGGAATACACAATCAGCGGCGGCGCCCTTTATGTCACCGACAGCTGGAGCAACGGCACCATAAGTGTTGACATATCCGGCACGAACTTCTCCGGCAACAAGGTTGAGGGCAACGTGGTCAACGGCGGCGCCGTTTTGTACGAGTCTTATCAGGAGGGCTCGCATCTGACCGTGAGCGACAGTTCCTTCTCCGGCAACAAGGCCATAGGCAAGACCAGGGCTGAAGGCGGCGCGCTGCGTTTGTTTACCACCTCTACTTCAGAGAAGACTGTTTTCAACAATGTCTCCTTTACGGACAATGCCGTTGAGGTTGAGTCTCCCGCAGACATGTCGAGAAACGGCGGCGGCGCTATTTACGCAAACGCCACGGATGTGCAGTTCAATGTCACCGGCAATGCGACATACTCCGGAAACTACGTTGCCGTAGGCGGCCAAAAGAACGACAAGTTTGGCGGTTTTATCCGTCTGTCGAGCTACCAGAATGTGGCTTCGAGCGCGTCGTTTAACGTTTCCGAAAACGCAACTTTGACGATAGGTGACGGGCGCGAAGGTTTCGACTCCATCGCCTCTACGGACAATACCGCGATAGTATCAAAGGAGGGCCTCGGAACTCTCACTGTGAACTCCTCTATGGAATATTTCACGGGCGCGCTCAATGTCGTCGAGGGCGTCATGAACGTCAACAATGTCCTTGGGGCAAGCTCGGTCTCGATAGCTTCCGGCGCAACGCTCGGGGTTACTGTCGGCAGCCAGAATGCGTTCTCCAACGCCGCGCTGACATCTGATACGTACTCAAACCAGGGAACATTGGTTGTTTCGGCAAAGTCCGGGCTGGCGTCCGGCGCGTACGCTCTCTCCGCAGGAACCATAAACGACTTCGGAAACGTTGTTGTGTACGGAGGAAGCTTGTCCGGCAACACGTTCACCCTTTCGGATATCAACGTCGTAAGTTTGGACAGTTTTGATTCTCCGATAGACGTGCTCGACAACGGCAGGGTTGCGCTGGTCGCCTCCAGCGGGTCGGATTCTCTCGTGGAGATGTCTTTCAACAGCGAAGCGGCTACGATAAACGGCGTAGACGTGGTTTCTGACGATTTGGTAGATTCCCTCGGCACCGAGGTTTTGGCTGCGGAGGCCTACTCCTTTGATGTGAACATGAACGAGGAGGACACCGTGCTGCTCAGCTTCCTCGTGGGAGACTCCACTTTGTCTCTTGAGGACTTTGTAGTTTATCATAGGGAAGACGGCCAAGACTGGGAGGTCGCCTCGGATATATCCTCCCTGGCCTATGACGGTGAATATCTCTCTTTCATAGTATCTGGTTTTTCAGACTACGGCTATATTGTAATTCCCGAACCGTCGACGTACGCCTTGCTGTTCGGTGTCGCGAGCCTTGTAGCGGTATGGCGTCGCAGGAGGAAATAAGTTTTCTCGGCTAGTACATATAAAAACGGGGGGGCGTCTGAACAGGCGCTCCCCTTGTCTTTCAAAAAAAATGGAGGATCTTTTCGAAAATCTTAGCTTGACCTCTTTCAGCACGGAGGACCTTCTCCGCCTGCTATATTTGTTGGTATCCGTTTCTGCTCTTTTATTCTTTGGGATACGGCTTGTGTATTATATCGACGATCCTTTTATGGAGTTTGAAAAGTTTATAGCGCGCGGCGGCGAGCGGTCGGATAACGACGCCTTTGTGCGGTTTGTTGCGCGCCGGAAGCTGCAATATTTTCTCGCGTTCGTAGCCTCTCTCTTGGCTCTGATTTTCTTCTATATATTGTTTGTCCGTGGATGGATATCCCAGGCCGCATTATGGTTGGGAGATTTCTTTTAGTTTTGCCGCAGGGAGATTCCTTTGTTTCCCTCGAGTGGGTGCAGCTATATTTTTATAATGTTTAAGGTCTGGATAATTTCTAAGAGGTAATTTTTTGAGGACATTTTTTTATAATAACTTTAATATTTTTCAAAAAAAAGCTTGGCAAGCGCGCATAAAAGGGTAATTTACCTACTTTAAATTTAAACACTTGGTGGGGTATCCAAGTGGCTAAAGGGCGCGGACTGTAAATCCGTTCACTTCGGTGTTCACTGGTTCGAATCCAGTCCCCACCACCATTTTTAAGCTCAATGACTTGCAAAAATCATTGAGCTTCTTTTTTTGTCAAAAGTTCTAAATTTGTGAGTGTTGATAATCGTCCGTGATTTTTTCATTGTTACCGAAAAATCTGCCGTAAGCCTGCCATGGATTTACCCCGCTTTCCCTGATAAATAAAGGGTTAAAGAGGCGTGTAATTTTTCGGTCTAATCCTCTAAAATTTCTTCTGAGACGCTCGATTCTTGGGCTTTTTATGACGGATTTATTGCAAATTCCATTGGCATATAATCTGTGCGAAGATACGGCTCTATTCCGCCGTGAAAAAGCGTTTAAATATCCCTCCGCTGAAAATTTCCTCATTCTCCTGAGCATATTTCGCGGCTTGGTCGCCTGCTCTTGATTTAAAAAAATACCCCTATCCCATCGGGGAATGCTCTCTGATGAGTAAATGAAATAAAAAAAGGCAAGGGCATTAAGCCCCTGCCTCTGAGCGTCGAGCAAGAATCCATAAAAAGCATGGCTTTGTTTACTGTGTTAGTTTTCCGCCTGTTTGCAAAGAGTCCTCCATTTGCGAGGTTAATTCGTTTGCCGCCTTGTTTACTTTCGTTTCATGTTTTTCGCGCATAGATAGAAAGTGGGAAACTAAGCGCCTAATTATTGCATTGTCGCCCTGATTTATAAACGCGCCCCGTGATTTTAAGTTTGTGTATTCAGCAAGAGAGTTTTTTCTACCCTCTTGGCCGTGTCTTGCGAGATTTCTCGAATCTGAAAGCCCTTGATATGGGTGTCCCTTCCGAGATGTTCTTGAGGCTTTCAAAAGACGCATCTTCGGGGAGCGAGATTGTCTCAAGGAACTCCCCCATATTGGAGGAGGGGGCGGCCTTGCCGAACGGGCAGGCCTTAAGGCATTCGTCGCAGCCAAAAAGCCTGTTCCCTATCAGTGAGAGCTCCTCTTGACTAAGGCGGTCCCTTCGCTTTTCTATGGAAAGGTAGCTTATGCATTTTCTCGCGTCGAGCCCGTTCTTGCCGAGCGCCTGCGTGGGGCAGGCATCTACGCACTTTCTGCAGCCTCCGCATGAGCCCTTTTCGAGGCCGTATCCGCAATGCTCCAACTCCAAGGTAGTCAGTATGACCCCCAGGAAACTCCAGGGGCCGTTTTGTTTTGTTATAATCAGCGTGTTGCGGCCTATCCATCCGAGCCCGGCCCTAAGGGCGAGAAGCTTTTCCGCTAAAGGAGAGGTGTCTATGCAAATTTTCTGCCTTCCTCCCGCGGCCTCGAGCGGAGAGACAACCTTTGCCATCTTGCGCCTGAGCACCGTGTGATAGTCCTCCGACTGGGCGTATAGGGCGATGCGGCCGTCTCCGCCGCGCCTGAAGAAGTTTGTCCTGAAAACTATGGCGCTTTTTGCGTCTTCAAGCAGGGAAGATGGCTCGAAACGCCTGTCGGCTTCGCGCTCGAACCATGCCATCTGGGCATTGTTTCCGCCTTTGAGCCATTCGCGGAAACGCGTTTTCTC
Organism: uncultured Opitutales bacterium; assembly: GCA_944389315.1. Lineage (GTDB taxonomy): Bacteria > Verrucomicrobiota > Verrucomicrobiia > Opitutales > Intestinicryptomonadaceae > CALXQW01. Next base: position 21,443 of record CALXLX010000021.1, on the reverse strand, counting down.
CTGGGGGCCGAAAGGCCCGGCAGAGCATATTCCTGCGGCGTCGAACCCTTCGGCGCGCGCTAAATTAAAAATATCTTCCTCTATGGGGGGCATTTTTTATGGCAAAAATAAATCCTTGAATTGTTCGCGCAAACAAAAAGAATTACTACCGATGAAATTTATCAAAGCAGTAATTAAACCCTTCAAGCTCGAGGAGGTCAAAGAGGCCCTCGCCGAGATAGGCATAGAAGGCATGACGGTTACGGAAGTAAAAGGTTTCGGACGGCAGAAAGGCCATTCGGAAATATACCGCGGCAGCGAATACACGGTTGAACTTCTGCCGAAAATTGTAGTGGATATCTGCGTGCCAGACGATATGGCCGCAAAGACCGTAGATACCATTGTCAAGTCCGCCTACACAGGAAAGATAGGCGACGGCAAGATATTCGTCATGCCTGTGGAGGAGGCGGTGAGGATTAGAACGAATGAGCGCGGCGAATATGCGCTGTAAATAAAGCGCGTCGGGATTTCCCCCCGCCCGCCGCATCTTGCCGGCGTATTGTGCTCGGTTCTTCTTAATTCTTTCTGCGGGCTTCTTATTATATGAAGTCGGGAGTTTCGGTTTGTATTATGTATTTTGGCGACACGTCTGCCGCCGAAATATCTGTGTCCCGTGCGCCGCGTATCATGCGCGGCGTAGCTGTTTGGGAGAATCCGCTCAACTACATGCCGGTTTTGGGGGCATTTGATTTCTAAAAATGTAAAGGACTTTCTAATATGGATTCCATTGTTAATTTTGCAAATTCACACGCCATAACGCTTTCGGCGCTCATACTTATCATATCGTATATACTAATCGCGTTCGAGAAGTTCAACAAGGTTGCGGTTGCGCTGTCGGGCGGTTTTATTGCGGTATTCATAGGCCTGCTCTCGGATCGCAAGTCCGAGGCGCTCTATTACATAAATTATATCGACTTCAATGTGCTCTTCCTGCTTGTCGGAATGATGATCATTGTAGCGATAGTCTCAAGAAGCGGCATATTTAACTTTCTCGCCGTAAAACTAATGTCGCTGACTGGCGGAAGGCCCCTAATTGTGATGCTGTCCCTTATGCTGTTTACGGCGTTTGTCAGCGCGTTTTTGGACAACGTCACCACTGTGATAATTGTCCTGCCCATAACTTTTGCGGTTGCAAAAAAGCTGTCGATGACCCCGGAACCCATGCTCATAGGAGAGGTGTTCGCCTCCAACATAGGCGGCACGGCCACTCTCATAGGCGATCCGCCGAACATAATAATAGGCAGCACGGCAAATCTGTCCTTTATGGACTTTATCGAGGTTCTCGCTCCTGTAGTAATTCTTATAATGGTTTGCGTATGCCTGTTTATGGTCGTCGTATTCAGGGGCAGATTTCAGGCCGCTAAGGAGAATCCCAATGCTTTTGACGGAAGTTCGGCGGCCGGGCTTATAAAGAACTATCGCCGCATGTTGAGGGCGGTGTTTGTTCTGCTGCTTGTTGTTGTGGGGCTAATATTCCATGATGCATTGGGGCTTCAAAGTTCTGTCGTGGCCATGCTCGGCGCAAGCGCTCTTCTTCTCTTTGAGGATCCGGAGGAGATATTCAAGGAGGTAGAATGGAACACCATATTCTTCTTCACCGGCCTGTTTATGATAGTCGGCGCCCTGGAGGCCAGCGGTGGAATCAAGATCATGGCGGAGTCACTGCTGAAGTTTACAGACGGCTCCCATTCTATGACTGCCATGATAGTTCTCTGGGCGTCGGGGGCGATATCCGGCGTGATAGACAACATTCCCTATACGGCTACCATGGCTCCTATGATTGCGGAGATATCAAAAAGCATGGGCGCGCACTATGCGGAGGTTCTGTGGTGGGCCCTGTCTTTGGGCGCGTGCCTGGGTGGCAACATGACCATAATAGGCGCGGCTGCAAACGTGATAGTTTCTGGACAGGCTGCAAAACACGGGCACGCAATTTCGTTCATGGAATTTTTCAAGTACGGGGCTGCGGTAACTTTCATCTCCATGCTTGTAAGTTCCCTGTATCTTTACGTTAGGTTCCTATAATTTAGGACTTTCCTCTTGAACGCCCTCTTTTTTGCCGCTAGGATTTTATCAGATGCGGAATAATAAAAAGGGGGCGTTTATGTTTTTAAGGTCTATAATTCTCCTGGCGTTTTTTGCGTGCGCGGAGGCGCTCGCCGCCGCCGACTTCTATGTTTCAAATGACGGCTCGGACGGTTCCGACGGTTCGAGAGAGCGCCCGTTTAAGACCCTTGAGCGGGCCGGAAAGGCGGTCTTTGATGCGCGCGCAAAAGAGGGCAAAAAGGCCTATACGGTGGAGATTGCAAACGGCGTGTACAGGCTCGACAGGCCTCTTGCGCTCTCCGTCCAAGATTCCGCCCCCGACGGTTTCCCTACGATATACAAGGCGGAGACTCCGGGCGGGGTTGTGCTTTCCGGGGCGGTCGAACTAAACAACTGGGTTAAGGCCTCCGAGGCTCCTTCGGGATTCGACAAGAATAAAATGGAATTTCTCTGGGAGGCCGACGTCTCCGGCCTGCTCGAGGCCAGGGCGCGCGTAGAAGGCGGGCGGGCCGAGCTGTTTACAATAAACTGCCTGTTTAAAGACGGGCTTTTCCTGCCAAATAGCAAGAGCGCCAGGTTCTATGTTAAAGACGCCGTGCCCATAGACCCCTCAAAGAATCCTAAAAAAGGGGACGAGAACGCCTTCAGGCTAGACGCCGTGCGCATTCCCGAATATTTCAACGTCGATTTCTCCGCCTTGGGCCGCGCCATAATATGCGTTATTCCGCGAGGCCCGTGGGTTTTGGACAGGCTCTATGTTAAAGATTTCGACGCGGCAGAACGCATAGCATATACGAAGAATAGGGGCGTCTACGAGAGTTACAGCCCCGCGTACCGCTTCGCCAATGCCTGGCTGGAAAATTATGCGCCGGCTCTCGATTCCGAAGGGGATTGGCTCTTCGATGAAAAATCTAAAAAAGTGTATGTATTTTCCTCCTCAAAACCCGAGGGCGTGCATGTCGCGCGCCTGCCGCGCATAGTGCGCATAGGAGGAAAATCCGTCGAGGGGGACGCGCCGGACATCCCAGTAAAAAATATACGCTTTGAAGGCATAGTATTCTCGCATTCGGACTCGAGAAGCCTGAATGGCCGTACCACCGCGGTGGAATTGTCGTGCGCTGAAAATATTGAGTTTTCTGACTGCAAATTTTTGAGTGTCGGCGGAGACGGCGTTTCCATATTCGATTCCGCCGCAAAGAATACCGTCAGAGACTGTGTTTTTGAAGACGTTGGCGGGGCGGGGGTTTTCATATGCGGCTATCAGCTCGGCCGCAAGCCCTCCACTGTGATGACGGACAACCTCGTGGAAAATTGCGTTTTTTCTCGCTGCGGCAGAATACGCATGGAGCGCGGAGCGCTGCTGCAGTCTAGAGGGGCGCGCACGCGCATCAGCCGCTGCACTATTTTTGACATGCCTTGGAGCGGAGTGTGCATAAGGGCTTATACGAAAGTTTCGCCTCCTGCCGACGGCCGCGGAAAGTTTTGGGACCGGGTCGGAGAAAAATATTCAAAAGGAATATCCTATCCGGACATAGTCGACTTTATAGACGGAAATAACCTGGTTGAGGGCTGCGAGATATTCAGAACCGGCGAAACTTTAGGCGACACAAACGGCATATACATATACGCCTCCGCGCGCGACAAGGTGGCGGGCAACTTCATACACGATTTGCGCGGCTGGTTTTGCAACGCGGCCATACGCTTTGACGACAACCAGCAGCTCTCCCTCGCCCGGGGCAACGTAACCTGCCGCAATGTGGGCTTCGGCCTTATATCGAAAGGCTCCAACGACATAATAGGCAACATATTCGCGGAGCTGCGCCTTGGCCGCTACACCGCGGAGGTCATGAAGGGTGCCGTCGGCCTGAGCGTGCGCGGCGGCTACCCTGCGCCGTTTAAAGTGGAAAAGAACATATTCTTTGTATCATCTCAAGGCAATCCTATGCCGTTCCAATTCTTTCTGTATTCCCCCAAGCGCTGGCCTTTTGATGCAAAATACATGTCTATGAATTCCAACCTCTACGCCGTGGACTCCGCCGACCAGGCGAAGGCAGAATCCGTCCGCGCGGAGCTTGAGAAGACATACGGTTTCGAGAGGAACGGCCTGTCGGGGAATCCGCAGTTTGCCTCGGTTGAAAACTTCGATTTTTCCTTTGGCGCGTCGAGCCCCGCGGCACGGCTCGGCATAAAGCCTGTGGAGGTCTCAAAGTGCGGAGTCTACGGAAAGATGAAAAAATATGTGTTTCCGCGGATAAATCCTCCCGTCATAGAGGCGCTCAATTTCAAAAGGCCCGATTACGAAGGCGTATATTTCCCGTTCAGGAAGGGCATGAAAGTGAAAGTTTCCCTTCCCGAAGGCGCGGAAAAACTGCGCTATACGCTCGACGGCACGGTTCCGACGGAAGATTCTCCGGAGCTAAAACCTGAAGCCGCCTTTGAGATAAAATCTCCCTGCGAGTTCCGCGTAAGGGCTTTTGCCTCCGGCGGAAAAGATCTGCTCGGCGATAGGATCATATTCAACACGCCAATTCCTGCGAAATCTTTTAAGAAGTACTAAAGCCTTATGCCTCCATTCCGGCAGGCGGGGTTTCTTTCTCTCGCTTTTCCACGCTTAGACGCAGGCATGCATCTATGCGCGGATTTATTCGCGCGCAATATTTGCGGGCCGTCCATGCTCCGCCGCAAAAGACGCTGGGCGCTGCGGTCTTGCTCGCGTTCTGCGCGCATAGGAGGGGTAAAAATCGTAATATAACGCTAAGCCTCTTCTTTACCAAAATAAGTTATAGTGATGTAAAATATTGCAATATGTTTTTAAGCCTCGCGCTTGTTGCAGGAGCGCATTGCCTCTTTCTAAAGGGGCCTTTCCTCCGGCGGCGCGGGGATCTGCGCTCCAGCGCGCGTTTGGGAGAGTTCCTCTTTTGCGAATACACGGAAATTTGAGTGCACGTCCTTGAGGTATTCCCCGAGGGTATTTCTGCCGCTTTCAGAGCCGCAACGCGCCAGCGCCGAGGAGAGGGCAAGCTCGAGCATGGCTTGGTAGAGCCTCCATCTGGTCTTTGCGGCGTCTTTTGTTATGAAGGAATTTTTCACCTCGGGGTCCGCGGCAAGCCGCTTAAGCTCTGGGATAAAAGTTTCCGACGGCTTAAGGCGCGCGTACATGCACAGATTTATAAGCCTGTTGTAGTTCGGTGAAAGGCACAGATCCAGGCGGTTTGCGTAGTAGGGGTTTGTCGGGTTTGGAACCTTTTGCCCGACCGATTTTACAGATTTGAATGCCTCAAGAACGGCCGCATCGTTTAGATTGTCCGCCCCGCGTGCCAGTGCGAGCGCGGCTATGCCCCTGTTTATGCGCCAGTACAGGGAGTTCTGGTCGTACTTCTCGTAGTAGTCGGATGCGTGCGGATTTCTCTTCTCCTCGAGAAGAAGGAGAGAAAGCTCCTCCCTTATGCGCGCAGATGCCGAGCAGTCTTGCCAATAGCACAGTGCATGGGCGCAGGGGAGGTTCCTTCCTCCAGATTTTTCAAACCTGGCGCGCACAAGGGGCATGGCTTCAGGCTTTGGCAGAAGCAAAAGCCGCAGAAGAGCATGGTCGTCTCCGCCGTCCGCCGCGGAGGCAAAAGAGGCCGCCGAGGCGGGCTGCCCTTCGCCGAAACCGCCGTCCAAAAGCTCGCGCTCGACAAGGATTTTCTGCGCCTTTGAGACATCGAAAACGTCGGTTGCGGTTCCGTCTTTTGCAATGCGGGAGGCTATGATTCCAACGCTTGCCCCGAGCAGAAAAACGTCCGCCGACATCCTCGTAAACTGAAGCGCGCACCAGGTCTGGGATATGCCCCTGCCGCAGAAGAGAAGATTTTTTGCCTCCCCGCAAACCAGGCTCTTGTAAGGAATGTAAACTTTTTCCCCGGGGTCGAAATGCGGATGCAAAAGACCTATGCGGGATAATGCAGCAAGGCTGAAAAAATGGGGGTCAAAGTCGCTCTTGGCGGTGCTTACGGCATCTTTAAAACGCCTGTGAAGCACGCAGTCTGCGAGCGTAAGAACGTATGTCCCGACGGGGCGCCTTGCGTCCCTTACGCCTATCATCGGATAAAAGTCGTAGAAACGCGCCTCCGCATGGTCCAGCACCGCCGCTCTCTGGAATTCGGAAAGTAGGGAGGCGTCTATTATATCGTAGTCCTTGTTTATATGCTCGTAGCGCCCGTCGGGGGCTTTTGTGGGCAGATCCCAATGGCTGTAGTTTTGCGTTATGCCGGATATCCCAAAGCCTTTCTTTGTGGGTATGCCCGCGTGGGCGCACAAGTCGGCGTCGGCGGTGGCGTCCACGGCGATCTTCGGCTGCACTAGCTTGAGCTTTCCCCTCTGGCATATGAGCACCGAACATATCTTTCCTCCGCGAAGGGCCGCCCCGCATATCAGCGCGCCCGTCATGAGGCGCACTTCGGCTTTGTGCAGTATTTCGGCGTTATAAAGCGCGCGGGCGGCAATCCAGCTGAAGGCGTTCTTCCTGCCGAGGGCATATATCTTTGCGTCGTTTCCCTTGACGAAGGGATGTTTGCTCTGCCCCCTGTAATATCCCCTTACGCCGCCCATGGTGCGTGTGCCTCCGGCGTCGTTGAAAAATTCGGCTGCGACGGTCTTGGCACCGCCCTTTGCGGCTTCATAGGCGGCGTATGTGCCCGACGATCCGCAGCCGGCTACAAATACGTCGGCCTCTATCTTTTCCGTTGCGGGCAAAGCCCGCCAGTTGAGCTTGTAGAAGGGCAAAACCAGGCCGTCCTCCTCGAGGCGGGTTGAAAACGGAGAACTTAACATACACTCCCCGCCCGAAGAGACTATCCATGCCTCTCGGATGGGTTGTCCCGTTCTATTCCCTGAGCTTCCCAGCGCGGATAATATTTTTTCCGCCGCGTCTTTTTGTTCTGCCGCGCTTTTATTTAACTCGTCGGCGTCGGCGGGAGCTTTGCAATCGAGGATGAAAAAATTCTCCGGTAGCGCGAATCCGCCGCCTATAGGTTTTGTGTATTCGACGGAACATTCTTGCGCGTAGTAGGGCATGCGGGCCTTGGCAACCTGCGGGATGTTTATCCTGCCGTCTCTTGCGGCTTTGCCTATGGCAAAAAGCTTTCTCCGGGCCTCGGCTTCAACCTCCTGCCTGTCGGCCATATTAGGGGCGAAGCAAAACTCAAGCAATATGCGGTTTGCGTCCTTCTTGGAGCGGCGCAGCGCAAGAACGCCGCCCTCAAGGCCGAGTTCGGGCGGGCAGGGCAGATATGCCTTTCTTTCGATTGGCTTTGCGAGTTCAAATTCTGCGGTGAAGGAGGCCCTGCTTATGGACCCGTCCTGCGCGAAGACGGCTCTGGAAATTTCCGCCCCTATGGAGGCGTCCGCAAAGGCCGAAGCTTCCGCAAGAAAACAGCCCTGCCTCGTGGCGAACGCCGCTCCGCATATTTTACCTTCCGAATCTTTGAGCAGGCCGAATGTGTCCGCGCACAGAAGCACGTCCACCCCGTTGGCGCGCAAGGTGCGCATAAGGGACTTTTTCACGCTGCCGCAGAAGAACTGTATTTCCCCGTCTATGGGGGAATCGGCCTTTCCGCCCTCCCCGAGATTGTGCGCCTCGGAACATTCCGCCTGCGGCATAAGCAGCTCTGATAGCTCTCCGTTGAGATTGCCTTTAGATATGTCGAGCCAGGTTCTGCGCGTCGCGCTTATCTCCCCGCCGAGGCAGTGTCGCCTTTCTATGAGAAGCACCCTCTTGCCTGCCTCCGCCAGTTTCAGCGCCAATAGGCACCCGCATACAGACGCCCCGCCGACAACAACATCGTAGGACTCCCGCGCCTTAAACAGCACGGCGTTTTCCGCCAAGGCTTCCGCGCGCGAAAGTTTCGCGGCCGCAAATATGCCGCCACCCACAATAGATGCAGTCTTTATAAAGCTCCGTCTATCCATACGCCCATGCCTCTCTTTCTCGGGAGGAGTTTGCATTATAGGACAATATTAGGCAAGCACTATCGTGCAGGGATTCCTCCCCGCATCCGACAGTGTTAACAGATGCTACCGCATAAATGCGAAGCGAACCCAACGCCAACTGCGACAATTACAAGTGCTGAACATGGCAATACATACGCCCGCTTGTAGCCCATCTGCCCCGAGAGAAAAGCAAAGCCTATATATCCGGCTTTCCCCGCTTGCTTTCGCCTCGCAAGGACATATTGCGGCGGCTTAATTCCCTCTTAATAGCGCGTATTGGCGCGGCCCGCCTATTTTACCTCTTTGACGTGCGCCTTTTTATGTATGAGAGCACCTTCGCAAGCCGTGGTGCGTATTTCAGAGGCGAATAGAACACGTAGATTAAAAACATTATCGCGAAGCTGTATTCCTTGAGGGCGAAAATCAGGAGTATTGCCGCTATTATAAGCACGAATGTGCGGAAGCGCGCGGAGGTGTTCCAGTTTATGTGCTTAAATGATGGATAAGGAATGTTGCTTACCATAAACCACGCGATAAGAAGCATGAGCGGCACGAGTATAGCCGCGAATTTCGCAAGGTCCAGCGAGAGCATCGTCAGCGAGATGGACGCCACCGCCCCCGCAGCCGCCGGCGCCGGCAGCCCGCTGAAATCCCCCTTCTCGTACTTTTCGTGCCCGACTATGTACGGGTTTGTAAGCACGTTGAAGCGCGCCAGCCTTATGCACGCGCAGAGCAAAAATAAAAAGCCTATTATAAGGCCCGACGACCCCAGCAGGCTTATCAGGAATTTTGGCATGCCGCTCGTAGGCTGCAGCACGAGGAAGTACATAAGCATGGCCGGCGCCAGCCCGAACGACAGGCTGTCTGCCACGGAGTCAAACTCCTTGCCGAACAGGGAACTCTTGCCTATCGCGCGGGCCACCCTTCCGTCCAGAGCGTCGCAGAAACAGCTTGCCAGTATGCACAGAATTGCAAGCGCGTAATGGAATGTGGTCTCCGGCGCTGCCTCCGGAATGTTCGGGAATATGAAGGAGGCAAACTTCTTCACACCGGGCATCACGGCCGCGGCGTTCTCAAACTGCGCGCTCATGCAGCATATCACCGACAGAAACCCGAAAAACAGGTTTCCCGCGGTAAAGAAATTGGGCAATATGTAGATCTTGCTCGCCTGGTGGACGTTCGTCCAGAGTTTGCTATTTTCGCTCATTATTTCTCAAGGATTCTATGTAGCTCCAGAAATTGTCCTGCTGCTCTATCATCGTTTCCTCGGAGAAGGGCAGCTTGAAGCGGAAGACGAAATCCGCGAGGGTGTGCTTGTGGAGTATGTAAACCACGCGCAGAATATTCTCCGCATCGTCCAGCTCGAAATAGACGCGCCAGTCGCCCTTGCGCAGGCGGTAGTAGTCCTTGTGGTTGCGGTGGAAAACTCCCAAATCTCCCCCGGGCTGCTCGAGCTGGGCCTTTGAAACAGAAGCGAGGGTGTCTATAAGCTCGAGCTGCTCGAGCTTGTCGAGCTTGTTGATTTCTCCCATGCACTGGTTGCTGAAGGTGACCTGATACATATTGTTTTCGCCTAATTCTTATAATCGAAACTTCATTAGAATCTATTTTCCCCCCGTCTTCAAACAAAAAAAATTCCGAAACTTTTTGCGCCGCGGCGCGTTTTCAGAGTGTGAGAATCAAAAAGAAAGACGTTATCATGACGAAAAAACTATTCACATTTGCGGCGTGTCTGTGCTGTGCGGCGCTGTTGTCCGCTCAGGACGTTGCTGAATCCTCCGCCCCGACACCCCCTCCTCCCCCAGAGGCCCCTTCTGCACAGAAACCCAAGCCTCCGCGCAAAGAGGGAAAGGCAAAAGATCCGGCCCGCGCCAAGAAGAACATGGTTATAACCTGTCCGAAGTGCGGCGCTCAAATAGAGATGGAGCCCCCGCCTCCGCCGCCGCACCGCAAAAAAGAGCCTAAGGCGCCCGAGGCCAAGCCGGAGAAAGCCTCTGAAAAGCCGAGACCTCCGGCTCCGGGCGAGCCCGATAAGGCTGGCAAGAAGGGGCGCCACGCGCCGCCTCCCCCCGGTGGCCCGACTGGGCAAGCGCGCAAACCCAAAGGCGCACCCACACCGCCTCCTCCTCCGGTGATACTCATAGAGCAGTCGGACAAGTTTATCGCTGATCTCGACGGCATGGAGTCCTCTGAGGAGAGCGTTTCGGTAAAACGCATGGAGATACTCCTGAAGCAGTTTGACAAAGACTCAGACGGCAAGCTGTCCGCCGAGGAGCGCGCCGCGGCAAAGAAGGAGATAACAAAACGCAAGGCGGACTTCCAGCGCCGAGAAAACAAGTTTGTAAAAAGCATGATGACAAAGTTCGATAAGGACGACGACGGCAAGCTGTCCGAGGCCGAATTTAGGGAGTTTGTCGTCTACCAGCGCAAGGCTTCCGCCGAGGCGCGCAGCAGGGGAGTTCCCCCCCATCTTGGGCGCGAGCCCGCCACGCGGATTCCGGTGGAATTCTTCAAGTCGCTTGGCCTCGACGCTAAGACAATGACTTTCGAGCAGAGGCATCTTGTCTTCGGGGAGCTCAAGCAGATATACGCAAAGGGGCTTAAGAGCCACGACGCAAACTCCGACGGAAAGCTCGACAAGAAGGAGGTTAAGGCCCTTATGGAAACCGAGGCGTTCAAGTCGGAAATTGAGGGGCTGAAAGCCAAGCTTGCCAAGCCCAAAGCCGGGCAATAGCGGCGCCTTGAGGCTTTGTCCGGTAAATTATATTTCAGGGCGCGCGAGATTTCTTATCGCGCGCCTTTTTTTGCGCGCTCTGCTTGCGCGCGGCGGCGGCCGCAGCGGCGCAATTCATGCATGTGCGTAGGGAGAGTTCTTCTATTTACGCGGGTTGCTGCTCGCGCGAGTTTAAATCCAGGACTATCTGCGCAAATTCGCGAACGGCCCCATATCCGCCGTTTTGGGATAGAACTATGATGCCGTCGACGGCCTTGACGGCGTCTGCGGCGTCTGCGGGGCAGGCCTTCAGCGCGGCCGCCTCGAGAAGGGGGATGTCGTTTATGTCGTCGCCTATGTAGGAGAGTTTGTCCATGGAAAGCCCGAGCTTGGCGAGCATATCCTTTGCGCAGGATAGCTTGTCCGCCACGCCCTGAAAGAGCAGGTCCGCCTTTATCTTTGCCGCGCGCCTCTCGACAATCTTCGAGGTCTCTGCCGTTATTATGGCCGTTTTGACGCCGGAGCCCTTGAGCATCACAAAGCCCATGCCGTCCTTGACGTTAAAGCGTTTCATGGAGTCGCCGGAGTCGAGGTAGTACATCGCTCCGTCCGTCATGACTCCGTCTACGTCGCTGGCGAAAATTTCTATGCGTTTCATGCGGGTATTCGGTTTTTTTCGGCCGGGCCGATTATGCTTGTCGACGGCCCGCGCTTGTGTAGATTCTTTCGATAATTTACAAAGTTCATAAAAATGCAAGGCATACCTTCCATAGAACCGTTTTTAAAAAGGCTCGCGCTCCTCGACGAGAAAATGAGCGCTCCGGATTTCTACAACGACCAGCGCACCGCAAGCGCCGTATCGCGCGAGCACCAGCAGCTTGCCAACCTCAAGGAGGCGTACGAAAAGCTCGAGAAGAACCTTTCGGACATAGCGGAGAACAAAGCCTTGGTTGAGGAAAATTCGGATCCGGAACTTGTGGAGATGGCAAAGGAGGATATAGCCTCCCTTGAGCAGCAGTCGGAGGAGCTGCGCAAGCGCATTTTGATGTACATGCTTCCGCCGGAGGAGACCGACTCCCGAAACACCGTCGTAGAAATCCGCGCGGGGACGGGCGGGGACGAGGCCTCATTGTTTGCGGCAGACCTTTACAGAATGTACTGCCGATATGCGGAAAAGCGCAGATGGAAGGTAGAGCAGCTAAGCTCGAGCGAATCTCCCGCCGGAGGCTTTAAGGAGGTGTGCTTTCTCTTGAGCGGAACGGACGTGTACCGCTCCATGAAATACGAGAGCGGAACCCACAGGGTGCAGCGCGTTCCCGTGACCGAGGCCGCGGGGCGCATACATACCTCGGCGGCGACCGTCGCGGTTCTGCCCGAGGCCGAGGAGGTGGACATTCAGATAGATCCCTCTGAGATAGAAGTGTCCATCGCGCGCGCCAGCGGTCCCGGAGGCCAGGGCGTAAACACGACGGATTCCGCCGTGCAGATACTCCACAAGCCCACCGGCATGATAGTAAAATGCGCCGACGAGCGCAGCCAGCTGAAGAACAAGATAAAGGCCATGAAGGTTCTGCGTTCGAGGCTCCTTGAGATGAAGCAGGCTCAGGAGAGGGAAAAGTACGCCCAGAACCGCAGGGAGCAGATAGGCTCCGGGGACCGTTCCGAGCGCATACGCACATACAATTTCCCCCAGAGCCGCCTGACCGACCACAGGATAGGCCTTACACTTCACTCCCTGCCGCAGATTATGGACGGCGACATAGACGACATAATCAAGGCTCTCGAGGAGGCCGACTACGCGCAGAGAATAAAGGCTCTAATAGACAGGGAAAACGCGTCCGATTGACCGGAAGGGTTGGGCTTTATGGCTTTGCAAAGCGTCGTAGAGGTTCTCGACAAGTGCGCCGCGTACTTTGAGTCCAAAGGCGTTCCCAACGCGAAGTTCGACGCCCAGACTCTGCTTGCAAAGGCCATGGGTTGCCGCCGGCTCGATTTATTTTTGCGTTTCGACGAGCCTTTGCTTGAGGACGTCCTTGTTCCGTTCAGGCAGTACGCCCGCCGCAGGGCCTCCCGCGAGCCTCTTCAGCACATCTTGGGGGACGTGGAGTTTTTCGGCCTGCGCCTTAAGAGCGATTCCCGCGCCCTCATCCCGCGCCACGAGACCGAGGAGCTATGCGAGATAATCTCAGGGCGCTATTTCCCAGATTCCTCCGCGGAGCTGGACATACTCGATTTGGGAACCGGCAGCGGGGCCATAGCTCTCGCGCTTGCTTCAAACTTTAAAAACGCGCGGGTTGTGGCGGTGGATTCAAGCGAAGAAGCCTTGTCTCTTGCCAGGGAGAATGCCGAGCTGTGCTCGCTTTCGGACAGGGTGGAGTTCCTCCGAGGCTCTTGGTTTGAGCCCCTGAAAGAGGGGGATAGTTTCGACATAATAGTCTCAAATCCGCCCTATCTTTCGGAGGCGGAATACGCCGCCTCCCAGCCGGAGGTGCGCCTCTTCGACCCCAAAGAGGCCCTTGTAAGCCGCCAGAACGGGCTTGAAGATCTGCGCTGCATAATAGGCTCCCTAAAGGGGCGTTTGAAAAGCGGCGGAGTTGCCGCCTTCGAGTGCGGGGCGGGGCAGCCCGGCATATTGGCGGCGGAGTTCTCCGGCAATTTCCTATGCGACGTTCTGACGGATCTTTCCCGCCGCGAACGTTTCTTGTTCCTTAGGGGCGCGGTATAGGCATCTTTCCTCTGTTGCCGATTTTTCCCACTTAATTTTTATCGGCTCTGCGTAGTTTATTTCCCGCCGTAAAAAGCGCATGCGCGGGATATTTATGCAAAGCTTTTTCCCCTTTGCCACTTTCGAAGCCGCATTTCTTAGGCGGAGTTTCTTCTGTAAAAAACGCTGGTTTGCAGCAGAGCATATCCCCGCGCGGTTTTGCCGGCGCACTGCGGGCGCTCCAATTCCCGCCCGTTCGGGCGCGGAAAGATTATTCCCGCCTGTCAGCGGTTTACCTTGACTTCTATCTTGGCTTCTCCGCTCTGAAGCTCCTTGGGAAGGCCGAAGAATGAACCTTTGTAATTTCTTGTATCCACCTTCTTCTCGGCAATCTTAACTTTACCGTCGTCTACGGGCTGTTTCGCGCGGGCAGCTCCGGAAGCCGCCGCGGGGACATTCGCCTGTTGGCGGGAGGGTATTCCCGAACCAATATTGCGCATTGCAGGCGACCTGGCGGAAACTTCTCCTGAACCGGAATCGTAGTCCGCCGAAGCCTTGCGCCTGCCCGTAAAGGCCCCGAAGGCGCCGGATCTATCTAGCCGTATGGTCGGGCGCCCAACGTCGGACGATGATGTCAACCCCAGCGTGTCAAGCAGGCTGTCCGTCTTGGGCGCAAAGGCGCCGTCCTGCGAACCGGCCTTGGTTATGGGGACGCCGCCGTCGGAAAAATCGTCGCGCGAGAAGAACTTGTTGAGCTCCCTCATGGTGTTCTCCTGTATCTCCTCCATGCGCTCGACGTACTGCTTGTTTATCTTGCTTAGATTCTTCTGGTTGAAATCTATGGAGCCGGAATACTCCTTGTTCAGGTTCCTGTCCAGATTCCTCGGCAATGTTGTATTCTCCGGGGAAATCCATTTCCTTCCAGACAGGTCTTCCCCCTGCTGGGGCAGGCTGTACTGCCTGCCGCCAAGGTCGTTCTTATTGCCGGATAAAGACTTTGCCTCAAGCCCCTCCCCCATGTTTGCCCGCTTGTTCTGCTCGCGGCTGGCATCGGCGTCGGTTTTGAAGGATTTCTTCTCAAACTGCTTGGTCCAATCTGAAGGGAGCTCTTCGGGATTCCAACGCTTCTTTTCGATGTCGTCCTTCTTTAAAGTCAGATTGGACTGGGTGAAGTCGTTGGAGCGCGGCCCGGCGCAAAATGCGTCGCGGTTCGCCGCGAATGCCGCGACGAACGCAACCACAAATATGCCTAATGTCCGCTTTTGCATTGTTCTTGGAAAAATCCGTCCCTCAGCCGGAATTTCTCCGGCTTTCCGCTCTGCCGCCTACTGAAAATAGGCGGAATTTTAAAATTCTCCGCGTGCTCAGGCGCGCACTCCCATAAGCTCGAGTATGCGCTGAAGATCGTCGTTGCCGATGTACTCTATTATGATCTTGCCCCTCTTTGGCGAATGGTTCAGCACGACGGCCGCTCCCAGACGCTGGGAAATCCTCTTTTGCAAGTCTCTTACAACCGCGTCCTGGGCGGCCTTCTCCCTGGTTTTGGTGCCCGCGCTTACCGCCTCGCGCTTAAAGCGCGTTGCGGCCTCTTCAGCAGCCCTTACGGACATGTCGCGCTCTATTATCTGGCGCGCAAACGGAACGTGCAAAGCCTTGTCCTCTATGCTCAATATGGCCTTGGCATGCCCCTGGGTTAGCCTTCCGGTGCTTATGTAGCCCTGTATCTCCTCGGGAAGAGTCAGCAGCCTGAGCGAATTTGCCACCGACGGGCGCTTCTTGCCAAGCCTCTGCGCGACGGATTCCTGCGTCAGATGGAAATTTGTCATCAGGTTGGCCAAGCCGCGGGCCTCCTCCATCGGGTTTAAGTCCGACCTTTGCAGGTTCTCTATCAGCCCCTTGACCGCCGCGGATACGTCGCTGGCCTCCTGCACGCAGGCGACTATGCGCTTTAACCCGAGCTTCTTGCACGCCTTGAGGCGGCGTTCGCCGGCGATAAGCTCGTACCTGCCGTCCTTTGTCTTCCTGACAAGTATGGGCTGTATCAGCCCTTCCGATGCGATGGACTCCGCAAGGGCGTCTATCTGCTCCTGGGGAAAATCCTTTCTGGCCTGGTAGGGGCTAAGCGAAATTTTATCCGTGAGAATCTCGCTGAAAAGCCCCCTCAACGCTCCTGACGTTGCCTGGACGGGCGCGGGCTGCTCCTGCACCTGCTGCTGGGCCGCGGCCTGGCTCTTTTTAGGCTCCGCCGCCGCGGGGCTTTTTACCCCCGCCCTGATTATGGAGCTCAGCCCCCTTCCCAAAGATTTGCGTTCTGCGGACATCTTCCTTTTCGCTCCTATTTCTGAGGTATGAATATCGTATCCCCGACGCGCAGCCCCCTGTTGGGGTCTGCTATCTTGTTTGCGTCCTGAATCCACTTTATCTGCGACGAATATTTCCTGGCGATTTTCCCCAGCGTGTCTCCGCTTTGAACCACATAGGGTATGCCCGTCTTGGGGTAGTCGTCCGAAAAGCTCACCGGCATGGCCGCCTGCGGGCGGGCGTCTATCGCGCTTGCGAGCTTTTGCATATTTGCGTTGGTCTGCCTGGCCATGGACTCCATCTCCTTCTTGACCTGCTCTATAATCTCCTTCTTAAGAGCCTCGTTCTTGGCGTTCATCTCCGCCCTTGCGCCCGAAACCTGCGCCTTTACAAGCTCCGCTCCTGCGGACGAGCCCTCCAGCGCAGATATCTTGTTCTTAAGAGCCTCGTTCTCGCGCCTGAGCTGCTCCACCTCCAGACGCAGGTTCCCCACCTCCCTGCGAATCAGCGCGAAATCCTGCTGCATGTCCGCCACGGACTGCCCATGCGCCTGCACTGCGCAAAGCGCCGCGGCCGCCAGCGATAAAATTCCCAAAAAAGTTTTTTGCATGATTCCAAATTACTTTTTTGTCCAGCCTGCGCAAGCCAATATTTGCGCCAGCAGGCGTACAAAAAACCTCCGGGGTAAATTCCCCCGAAGGCTTTTCCCGACGGGCGGGGCCCCCTGTGTTCCGCAATGGTCCTTTCCGTCTAAATGGCGGCGTGCGGTTTTTTTGCGTTAGTTCCTCGTCGGGCAGAGCATGAGAAGCTCCTTGCACTCCCTCACGGACTCAAATGCGCGCTTTCTGTCTCCCTCGTATTCTATGACGCAGTATCCGTCGAACCCTTGCCTGTCGAGCTCGTCGAGTATGTCGGAGATGTTCAGCACTCCGCGCCCGTAAACCGTAGTCTTGGCGTTCATGTCGCCGAAGGCCGTGACGTCCTTAAGGTGTATGTTGCCTATCACTCCCTTCAGCTTCTTTATTGCCTCGACGTTGTCCACTCCAGCGCGCGCCCAGTGTCCGTTGTCTGGGCAGACCTTAAGCCTGTCGTACTTCTGTGTGAGCGCCTTTACCACTTCGGGCACATAGTATTTGCTCTCGGCGCTTATCTTCAGCGCGTGGTTGTGCACCGTCAGCCCTATTCCGAACTCCTTTGCCAGCTTGTTCATGAAAGTCCAGCGCTCGTCCCCCACAACCTCGGTGTTTATGGTTTCGGCGCCCATGAGCCGCGCGAACTCAAAGAGCCTGCGGGCTTCCTCCTCCGTCTTCGGGGAGAGGGTTCCAACTATCTTTATCTGCATGTTGCGGTCGTCGACAAGCTTCTTCGCGCCGCGCCAAAGCTCCTTTGGCATGTCGTAGCCGAATTTTATCTTTTCGCCCGCCGATAAAAGCTGCCCGAACCCCTGCCTGCCGTAGGCCTCCAGCGAGTCTATGTTCAGCGTGTTTATCTGCTCGAGAGACTCGTCGAAGGGCAGATGCCCGAAGGAATACGTCTGCAGCCCTATCTTGCGCGGACTCTTGAAGTACGCCTTGCCTATGGGCTTTGCGTGCAGATAGTCTATGCACTTTTCGAGAGTCTCGTAGGGGGCGTCGGCGATGTGCTCGTTCTCGAGAACGTAGTATCCGTCGAAGCCCTGCCTGTCCAGCTCCGCGAGAATGTGCGGAAGGTTCAGGTCCCCCTCTCCGAAGGGCGCGCATTTGCTCTTCATGTCGCCGAACTTCGTGTGGTCCTTTATGTGGACGGACAGTATGCGCCCGTCGAGCTTTCTCAAGGCGCCAACAGCCTCGGTGCCGCATCTGGCCCAATGGCCTATGTCGGGATTCGCATAGGCGTTGTCCGTCTCGGAGACGGCCTTAAGCATGACGTCGGGGTCGTAATACTTGTTGGACTTTGAATCCTTCGCGTGGTGGTGTATGCCCACCTTTATGTTCTTCTCCTTAGCCTTTGCCGCGAGCAGGGCGAGGTTTTCCCCGGTGTTTTCCGTTATGATCTGCGATATCCCAAGCGCCTGGGCAAAATCCGCTATTCTCTGGGCCTCGTCTTCGCCGGAGGAGTTTACAACCCCGTAGGATACCGCCTTCAGGCCCACCTTCTTGAGCATGTCGGCAAATTTCTGCCAGCTCTCCTTGGGCGCTTTGTGCGAGAGTTTCTCGTCGGAGTTTTCAAAGGCCCGCTGGCCCGGGAAAAGCTCTATGTTCCTTACGCCCAGCTTGCCCATTATCTCCCCGGTCTTCTCCACCGAAAACTTCCTGAACGTGAATCCTTGCAGCGCGATTTTCCTGTCCGCAAATACCGCGGGGCGCGCCGGATGCTCCTTGAGAAATTCTATGCAGTCTTCCATCACCTCTATGGTGTTTTCCTCCGGAGGCTCAACTACTATGTATCCTGAAAAACTCTGGTCGTCCAGCTCCTCGAGAATCGCGGGAATGTCAAGCTCCCCGCTGACGTAGTCGACAAAGGTGTTCCCGGACATCTTGTCGAATATGATCACATTTTTAAGCGTCAGGCTGGACATCTTTCCCTTCAGATAACGCAAAGACTTCACGCAATCCATGCCGCCTTTGCCCCATATGCCCGTATCGGGAGCTGCCGTGCAGCCGGGGTTCTGGCGCATTACGGAAAGGGCTTTTCTTACGTCGTAGTACTTGTTTGTAGCGGGATCCTTCAGCCTGTTCCTTATGCTCACCTTTATGCCCGTCTTTGAGGAAAGCTCCCCGAGGGCCCTCAGGCCGTCGCCGGTGGACTCCGTTATAAGCTCGGGTATATTGAAGTATTCGAGAAACTCGAAAATCTCCTTCGCGTCGGCCTCCGAGAAGGCGTTTATCGGGCCGAAGCCGTTTGCCTTTACGCCGCTTTCCTCTATGGCGCGCTTTACGGCCTCCCAGCTTTCGCGAGGCATCTTCGGACCGAACTCAACATCCAGCTCCTCTGAAACTTTCTGCCGCGGATAACAATGCGCGCTCTCGACGCCGGCCTTCTTTATTATGGATAATGTGTCCAACAGCGTATAGCTCCTCCTGAAAGGCTTTGTCTGCACGGATATCTTCCTCGGTACGCTGCTTGTCGGTTTCTTCGGGTGCTTCTCCAAAAACGCAACGGACTTCTTGACGTACTCCACCGGGTTTCTCGCCTGTTCTCCCGCCTCAAAATATATGTATCCGTCGAAATTCTGGTCGTCCAACTCCCGCAGGACCTCGGCTACATTCATGACGCCTTCCCCGTAGGCTACGGACTTTCCCCTCTTGTACATTCCAAAGACCGATATGTCCTTAAGGTGTATGCTGTTTATCTTGCTTTTTAGCACCTTCAGCGCTGTGACGGTGTCTACGCCCGCCCTGGCGTAGTTTCCCGTGTCGGGGCCTGCCAAGAGGGAGCTTCCCTCGGCCGCGCGGAGAAGCTCGTATGGGTTGTAGTAGGAGTTTGTCTTGCCCTCGTTGTCGTGGTTGTGCAGGACCACCTTTATTCCCGTCTCCTTGGACAGCTCGTCGAAAACCTTGAGCATGTCTCCGACGGGTTCTGAGGATATCTCCTGCATGCCGAAGTATTTCGCGAATTCAAACAGAGCCTCGGCCTCCTCGGGGGTTTTCGCCGAGGCTGAAATGCCGCCGAGGATAAAGCCGCTGTCCTTGAAAAACTTTGCGACTTTCTCCCTCTCCTCCTGCGTGAGGGCGGGGGTGAATTTCTTGTCTATGCCAAGCCCTACCTTCTGACCCTGCCATGCCTGCAGCACCCTGACGGGAGTGGGCTTGAGCATTTCGACGGTCTCCTCGAGCGTATTGAACCTAAAAGTGTAGCATTGCACTCCTATCTTGCGTCCGCCTACAGACGAGTCGGGCTCTGCGGCAAGGGCGGAGAAACATAGTGCAATCGTAAATATCGCGGCTAAAAACTTTTTCATGCGTCACAAGATATTTTTCGGAAGGCTTCATTTCAAGAAGCTTTTTGCCCTTCGGAGAGAAAATTTGTCGCGGCGGGTTTTCAGCCGGGCAATTTGTTGAAAAATTTTGTTGCGCCCAGTTTGAGGAAAGGCTATTTTCTAAATTTTCAACAGGACAATTTCATTTGAAAGGATACTATTATATATTATGGAAAGAAGAAGTTTTGTTAAGGCCGCGGCTGTAGCGGCGGCCGGAGTAGCGGTTTCAAAAGCCATGGCGCAGACGGCTGCATCGGCTGGCGGAGATTTAGGGTCCGAGCCGTTCAAGTTAAAATTTGCGCCGCATTTTGGCTTTATGAGGGCCACGCTGGAAAATCTGACCAAGAAGCCCTATAAAGAGATTAGCTTTTCCGACCAGCTCAAGTTCTTCTACGATCTCGGCTTTAGGAGCCTTGAGGACAATGGCATGCCGGGGCGTCCTCTTGAGATACAAAACGAGATAGCCAAGACCATGGAAAAACTCGGCATGGAGATGGGAGTGTTCGTAGGTTTGGGAATGGAGACCTGCAAAAACCATCCGATGTGGACGGGACTTCGCCCGGATGTCAAAAGCCGCAAGCAGGATAAAGCCGCCGTGCGCGATATCTTCAAAAAGAAATTGGAAGATTCCCTTGAGGTGGCGAAGCGCGTAAACGCGAAGTTCTGCACTGTGGTACCCGGCCTCGAGGAGCCGAGTCTTGAGCCCGAGTACCAGTTTGCCAATGTTGTTGAGAACTTGAAGTTCTGCTCGGGCATTTGCGAGAAGACCGGCCTTGTGATGGTTCTGGAGCCTTTGAACATAAAGAACCACCCGGCGTATTTCCTGAAGCGCATACCGCAGGCCTACGCGGTTTGCAAGGCGGTGGGCAGCCCCTGCTGCAAAATTTTGGACGACCTTTACCACCAGCAGGTCACGGAGGGCAACCTCATAGAGAATATAGACCTGGCTTGGGACGAGATAGGCTACTTCCAGCAGGGGGACGTTCCCGGCCGCAAGGAGCCTCTTACCGGCGAGATAAATTACAAGAATGTGTTTAAGCACATACACTCCAAGGGCTACAAGGGCCTCTACGGCATGGAGCACGGCCAGAGCGATTCCTCCATGGAGGGGGACGCCAAGCTCATAAAGGCGTATCGCGCGGTGGATTTGGACTAATTTAAACAAGGAGGAAACATATATATGGCAAGATTGAAGGTAGGTTTGATAGGTTGCGGCGGCAGGGGGACCGGCGCGGTTGTAAACGCTCTTGATGCCAGCGAGGACATTGAGGTTGTGGCGTGGGCGGATCTTTTTAAGGACAAGGTAGATTCCACTCCCGCCAGAATGAAGGATTCCCTCAAGCGTTGGAGCGACAAGGAAAAAGCCGACAGGGCATTAAAGAGGCTTGAGTTTTCGCAGGACAAGATGTTCAGCGGCTGGGATTGCGCGGAAAAGCTCTGCGAGCTCGATTTGGACATAGTAATAGACGCTTCGCCGCCGGTATTCAGGCCCAGCCATGCGAAGGCTATAATAGGGTCGGGCAAGAATGCGTTTTTGGAGAAGCCCGCGGGTGTCGACCCGACGCAGATGCACCAGATGATGGAAGTCGCCAAGCTTGCCGACCAGAAGGGGCTTTGCATAGTTTGCGGAACGCAGAGGCATTATGCCAACCATTATCTCGAGGGCATAGCCCGCGTCCAGAACGGCGAGATAGGCAAGATACTTGCGGCCT
>CALXLX010000020.1 GCA_944389315.1 uncultured Opitutales bacterium | reverse complement strand
TCCACAGGAAAATGAAACTGATACAACGAATGGCTTACGGTTATCGAAACTTCCAAAATTACAGATTGAGGGTCTTGGTTCTATGCGGCGTCTTTCATTAAAATCCACTCTCTTTGGGGTTGACCCTTAAAATTCAAAAAAATGGGCATTTTTTGCTGCAATGGTGTTAGACAATAAAAAAGCCACAACCGCCCATTTTTAGCGCATTGCAGCTTTTTCATTAAAACTATCTAACACCCTTGCAGTGTGTAAGTTATAAACGCGGAGAGAGAGGGATTCGAACCCCCGGACCTCTCGCGAGGTCAACGGTTTTCAAGACCGCCGCAATCGACCACTCTGCCATCTCTCCTTTGAATTTTGCGATATATTGCCCCTTTTATACGCCTATGCAAGAAAATTTCTTCTCCTCCAACAACTAGATGTGATAAAATAATATACTCAAAATATCCCCTACCCCATAAATCAATCGCCTTGCACGATAAAATATATTTATCCCTTCCTATAGGATATCTCGCCCCTGAAAAATCTATCCAGCTATGTTCTCAAGGATTCCCTTATCTTGCGCAGCGCAAGGCTCTTTACGTCTCGAGATAAAGCCCCTCCATCAAACAACATGCGGGTCTTCTCGGGAAACTTAATATATGCCTCGCAAATAGCCCAAGCGGCTCCGCTTTGCGCGTAGTATTTCCCGGGGCATTCGGCGGACAACAACCGCAAGCTCTCGCAAATATACACCTCATCCAAATACAAACACTTCAACATGACCGCCCCGAAACGATACTCGAACTCGGAGCAAGATGACATGCATACCTTCAAAAATTCAAGAAAACTGGGCCTGTCGGCTTGCGGGATTTTTATTGAAGAGCAAAAACTGTCGCAAACAGACCAGTTGTCTATCTGGGGAAGAAATTTTCTTATAAGCGATATTCTTTCTGCCGTAGATACCTTAAGCGCGCCTATGAGCATGCCTCTGAGCATCTTCTCCTCGAAGAACTCGCCTTTATGATTCTGGGCGGCAAAGGCCCTGCCCTGCTTAGTGGCTGCCAAGCGGCGGGCTATTTTTCTAAGCTTTGGCAGCCTTACTCCCATGAGTTTTGTGCCAGACGGGAGCAGGCGCAAAGCAAATGCGGCATAGTCTGCCTCGGCAAGCGACAACAGTTCTTCCCTTATATTCTCCACAGTCTAATTTATCTTATTGCCGGAAAGGTTAACATCCTCGGTATCCATAAGCACTATGGGATCTGCCCCGCAGTTTTCAAACGAACAGTTTTCCACGGATATATTGTCGTGCACGCCCCCGACTTTAGGGGTTCCCCCTGAAACTGTCGCCCTGGCGCATATGGCAGCAGAGGAAAGTTTCCATGTGTTGGCGTTTATAAAGCGGCAGTTTCTTATCGTAAGATTCGACGTGCCGGCACCTTCAAACCAATAGTTATTGTCGTTCTCTATGAGAATGGGCATCATCGTATTATCCTTGAAAACACAGCCTTCTATCAGGGCGCTTTTACGGGTCTGTATAAGGAAGCCTCTGGCGCGGTTCGCGTAGGATTTGCAATTTTTAACAACAAGATCTACATTGGCCTCGCGTATGCTGACGGGCGTACCGGCTGCGGTATCTTCGGGCATGGCTTCGTCCAGGACAAGTTCAACTATCTTATTTTTATTGTCCGTCTTTCTGGAAACAACCTTGCGGGTTTCCTCTGGCCTCAGCCAGTTATCCTGCGCGCCGAACTCCACCGTATCACCCTCTCTCGGGGCAAGATGCGGACAGAAGATTCCCTTCCTCCCGAAAGCAATCTTAACGGACTCTCCTTTAGGACGTTCGGCTAAGACCCAATACATTTGATGGACGTTCATGGCATCGTCACCCATTCTTAAAAACGACGAATTTAATATGAATAGCTTGCCGCGGCATACGTTAAAATGCGTTGCGTCGGCAGTAATGCTCATGGCTCGGGACGTGCCTTCGGGTATTCCCACATATACGTTGTCCAAAAGTATATTCCCGGAATTTTCCGCGTATATGCCCATCCCGGCATGGGAGTAAAGATTGAGATTGTACAGCCTTACGTTCTCCGAGCCACCCATGCTCACGACGCCTTCGCCGTAAACTTCGTAGCGCAAAACAACGTACATTCCGACGGGGGGAATTCTGTCGGCATATACCCGGATTTTCCCTCCGCCCAAATCTTCGGCGGGCTTATCGCTTTGCAGCTGGTATAAATCAAACCCCTTGGCAAGGGCATTGTTTGACGGATCATACGCATTTATCGCCCTTACGGGGCTTTTTCTGTATTCGTAACCCTTTTGTATCTCCCCGTCAAAGCTCCCCTGCCCAGCGGCTACAACTTTTACCACCGCGAAGGGCAAGGTATTTGTATCGAAGGTAAAATTGGCTATGGATATATTCTTTGAGCCCGTTATGGGGAATATTCCGCCGCGGCTTTTGGAAACTATTGTAGAGCCGCCTCCGTCGAGCATAAGGCCGTCTGAACCGAGTATCTCGGCGACAAATCCGCCGCGCGGGTCGACATGGTAAACGCCCTTATCAAAGAGTATGCGGGTCCCCTTCTTCTTTTGATTGTCGGCTATGGCGCGGCGTATGGCGTCGGTATCGTCCTTGCCGTCATCGGGAATTGCTCCGTAATCTCTGACGCTGACCGTATGCGGGTATTCGCTCAGGGTCTCGGAAAGCGTTTTGGGGGCAAATCCGTCGGCAGCGCATAATGAGCTTTCGATAAAAAATAGACATGCAAAAAATACCGATATGTTTCTCATGGTTTAGACTTTGTTGAAGATTCCAATTTAAGAAGAAATTCTTTGAGTTTTATTCCGCCGGCATAGCCTGTCAGCGAGCCGTTTTTTCCCACCACTCTATGGCACGGTATTATTATCATTACAGGATTTGCGTTGCACGCCATGCCCACCGCCCTTGCCGCCGCAGGATTTCCAACCGCGCGCGCCACTTCCGAATAAGATGCAGTTTCCCCGTAGGGAATCTCGATTAGGCGCCTCCAGACCGTCAGCCTAAATGGGCTCCCCCGCAAACTGAGAGGAATGCTGAATGTTCTGCGGCTTGCGCAGAAATACTCTTTCAGCTGATGCTCTGCCATATCCAATATATAGTTTTTCCCGCTTGAATAGGCGGTTTGATAGGCTTGCGGGAAGGGGTTTGCGCTTGCGGCAACCAGGCCTTCATCGTCGGCTACAAGCGTCATGGGGAAGGGCGTATCCTTTGTATGCCTTATATAAAGATTCATCTTTTCGCCCTTGTACGCTTCGGATTAAAAAACGCATCCCCCAGAGAGGAAAGATCCTTCAGAGTCGTGCGCTGCGCGGCCTTGACGGGGCGGCGCATCAGCCCGTTCTTTTTATCTTCCGGCGTGCGGAGCCCGGATTTCCTCCTTCTTCTTTCGGCGTTTTTTATCTCCTCCATTGCGCGCTCCACCGCGCGCAGCTCCTCGGCGAGCTCGTCGAGGCCTGAGAACGGGCCGTCGGACATTTTCTGCCTGCGCCACCTGCGGGCGTTCATGTCGGAATTAGCCTCGCAGAAATGCTCCACAAAGGCAGCAGAGCCCCTCGCCCAGCCGAACAAAGTCTCGGGGGAAATGCTACCCACCTCAAAACCGCCGGACGTCAGGCGTATCATATTGTCGGCGCTAGCAACGAGCAAATCCTGCGGGTGCTTGGAATGCGCGCAAAAATGCTCTATCAGTTCGTCCGCGGTCATGGACGAGGGGGTGTAAACCTCCGCAAAAGTTGCCTGACGGCCTATCGACTCAACCGATATGGACTCTCCCTTGCCGTCGTAGATTATCGTAATCCTAATGCCGCCGGAGTCGTGTATGAAGGACAATTTCTTTGCGAGCAGATCCTGGGCGGCGCGCATTCCCTTTCCGCCGTCGAATACCCTGCGCAGGTCGCCGTCGGCGTGAATGACGTTCCAACCGTCCACAAGCAGGTGTTTACAATGAGGCATATTCATTTGCGCGCACACAGTCTTATATTCGCGCCATTTTATATACAAGCTTAAGATTTTTTTAAAAATTCTTGACAGAATGGCGACATTTCAAATCCTATCTAAGTCTTTGAAGCCCGGATGGCGGAATTGGCAGACGCATCAGACTCAAAATCTGACGACTTCACGGTCGTGAGGGTTCGACCCCCTCTCCGGGTATTAAAAAAGCCTCCTGAATGCAGGGGGCTTTTTTTATGTCGAAGAAAACGGCCTACTGCTTCACTGCGGAAACGCCCTTCCCCTGGGGATCTTCGCCTATGATTCTAAAGATCTCGGCGAGGGCGTCCTGACAGTCGTATTTTGCAGACACCGCGTCCGCCTGTGCGGATGTGTAGGAAACCTGGGCGTCCGTACGCTCTAGCGACGAGGCTTTGCCAACGTTAAAACGCTCCGTGACAAGATCGAGATTCTCCTTTGCGACCTTTTCGGAGGCAAGGGCCACCTCGTACTGCTTTTTTGCCTTATTGAGGTTCAGGCGCGCCGTTGTAAGCTCCGAATAGACGCTCTGCTCGTATTCGGATATCCTGCTTCTTGCGGTTCTCAGCTGGGTGACGGCCTGCTTTATAGCGTTTATGTTTCTGTCGCCGTTGAAGATATTTTGCGTCATCTCAGCTCCGCCGCTCAAGTTCCAGACGGCGGGCCACCCTTGGGAAAGCCCGGATGCTATGGCCTCGGCGCTTAGGCTTATCGTGGGATAAAGCTCCGCTATCTGCTCGTCTATATACAGCTTGGCGGCCTCGGCCGTCGCGCGAAGCACGGCCAATGACGGATCGTTCTTGCGCACAACTTCCATGAGGGCGTCAACACCGAGCGTTATATCCGGCATCTGGCCTTCCCCCGTGGAGAAATCCAGGGCTTTGTCGAACCCCAAAGTCTTAACGAGCTCCGCCTGGGCGGTGCGCACATTGTTCGCGGAGGTTATCTGGTCGAGAACGGAGGAGTCGTAGTCTACCCTGGCCTTTGAACAGTCGTACTTCGTGCCCTTTCCGTGCTCGTATTTAGCCAACATGTGGTCCAGATGCTCCTTGTACTGCGCCACGGCCTGCTCGGCTACTATGTTTAGCTCTATGCGCCGCTTCAGCTCGAAAAACGCCTTCCGGACATTGTAGACCGAGTTTATCCGCGCAAGCACAAGCTCCTTCTCCGCTGCCACAACATTTTGGATTTCCTGGGCGACCTTCGCGTCCGTCTTGCCGAAGTCGTAAATCAGCAGCTTGAAATCGACCATGCCATATCCGTTGCCGTCAAAATGCGAACTCTGCGGGCGCTTAAACTCGTTCGAGGTGAGCGCCTCGTACCCTGCGGTAAGATCGAGGGTTGGCAGATAGTCGGCCTTTACCATCTTAAGCTGGAGCCTGGCCGATTCAAGGTTTTGCCCCGCTTGGAAAATCGCCGGGCTGGCCCTCAAGGCGACTTTCTCGAGCGAATACAGATCGTAGGTATTCCCCTTCACCATTCCCACTTCCGAAGGGGATACTGTGCGCTCCCCCTCCATGAGAGAGGCGCCCTTCTGCGCCTCGCGCGCCTCCTCAACGGTGGAGCACGAAACCAGCAGCGCCGCGGCCGCAAAAAGTGTGTATGCAAATATGTTTTTCATCGCATTTTTATCCCCGTTCGAGAATCGAAATATTCGCGCACGCTCTGGACGAGCGCATATAGGCACGGAGTCATCACCACGCCGAGGCAGGTGGCCACAAGCATTCCCGAAAACGTCGTTATGCCTATCGCGCGCCTGCTCGCCGCGCCGGCGCCGGTTGCAATAACCAGCGGAAGCACGCCGAAGACAAACGAAAGCGCCGTCATCATCACAGCCCTGAAACGCTGCGAGGCTCCGTTTATCGCAGCCTGCCTTATGGACACGCCGGTGGCCCTCTCCTGCTTGGAAAATTCCACCATCAAAATGGCGTTTTTGGCCGCGAGGCCCACAAGCATCACCATGCCGAGCTGGGCGTATATGCTGAAGCTCTCCCCCGCTATAATCAGGCCGGCTATGGCGCCCATCACTGGCGCGCAGACCGTCATCATAATGGGCACGGGTATGGTCCAGCTCTCGTACTGCGCCACGAGGAACAAATACGCGAACAAAATTGCCAGCGCCATCAGCTGTATGATTTTATTTTCGTTCTGCTTCTCCTGGTAGCTCATGCCCGTCCACGCCACGGAATATCCCGACGGCAGTTTCTCCGACTCTATCATATTCATTATCGCGCCCGTAGAGACGCTGGAATCCGTCATCACGTTTATTTCCGTGGAGAGCAGTTTGTTGAACATGTTTATCTGCTTCGGGGCTGAACCGAGTTTCAAACTCGCCAGCGACGCCAGAGGGACTGTCTCCCCGTCGAGGGTGGGTATCTGCAGCTCCATTACGTCCCTTAAGTCGGACCGCATGTTGCGCTCGGCCTGCATGTTTACCTCGAAAACGTCTCCGAGTATGTTGAAGTCGTTTATGTAGAATGAGGCTATGTTGTTCTGCAGGGCGGAGAATATAGAGCTTATGGACACACGCAGAGTCTCAGCCTTGTCGCGGTCTATGTCCACCGTCAGCTGCGGAATTTCGCTAGAATTTGTC
The DNA here is from genome assembly GCA_944389315.1 of uncultured Opitutales bacterium. Taxonomy (GTDB): domain Bacteria; phylum Verrucomicrobiota; class Verrucomicrobiia; order Opitutales; family Intestinicryptomonadaceae; genus CALXQW01. Next base: position 34,360 of record CALXLX010000020.1, on the reverse strand, counting down.
GTCATGGAGCTTATGACGCCCGGGTATGTCGCTATCTTGGCGGCAAGCTTCTTGGCCTCCTCCATAATCTCCTTAGTGGACACCTCGCCCGATGCCGTCACCACGAAGGATATGCCGCCCGTCATGCCCAGGCCCATTATAGCCGGGGGTGTAAAGCATATGACCTTCGCCTCGGGTATTTGCGCCGACAAGCCCTGCACGCGCCCCAGAATTGCATCTAGGCTAAGCTCGTCAGTCTTTCTCTCGGACCAATCGTCCAACTCTATTATGAGCATGGCGGTGTTTTCTCCGTCTCCGCTTATCATGCCCCTGCCGTTTACGACCATGCAGTTCTTAACGCCTTTTATCTTGCCGACAAGATCGGAGAACTTCTCCGTCGTCTTCATAGTTCTGGACAGCGTGGCTCCGGGGGAGAGCTCTATGTCGCACATTATCGTGCCCTTATCCTCCCTCGGTATGAATGACGAGTTTAGGAATCCGAAAAGCAGATATGCCGCCCCTACCACCACTATGAAGATCGCCGTAGTAAGAATATTCCTTCCCGCTATGGCCGATACTATTTTTACGTAGGAATTTTTAGAGCCGTCTATTATAAAATTAACCGGCTTGAAAAACTTTCTTTCGGACCCCGCCCCCGGCCTCAGTATTATCGCGCAAAGAGCCGGACTTAGAGTCAGGGCCACCACCGTGGAAAGGCTGAGGGCTATGCACATCGTCACGGCGAACTGCGTGTAAATCTCGCCGACCATGCCGCCGTAGAACGCCAGGGGAACATAGCAGGCTATGGTCACGAGGGTGGTTGCTATGACGGCCCCCGTTATCTGCTTCATGGACTTTATGCTCGCGCTCTTGGCGTCCAACCCCTCCCTTTGCATCACCGACTGGCAGTTTTCCACAACGACTATCGCGTCGTCCACGAGAGATCCTATCACGAGTATAAGCCCGAACATCGTAAGCAGGTTTATGCTGTACCCGAGCGCGTATATTGCCGTAAAGGCACCCACGAGGGATATGGGTATTGCCACGGATGGAATTATCGTAGCCCTCCAATCCTGAAGGAAGAGGTACGTTATCAGTATGACCAGCAGCAGGGCCGACACCAAAGTCACGACTATCTCCTCCATGGATATCAGAATGAACTTTGTCGGGTCGTACGCCGTGCTCCACGTCACGCCCCCGGGGAAGGATTTCTCCAGCCTACTGAGCTCCGCCTTTACGCCGTCTATGGTTTCTATGGCGTTGGCGTCCGTGCTTCTGAACACGCCCAAGCCCACGGAGGATTTGCCGTTGAACTTACTGTTGGAGCCGTACGACTCCGCCCCGAGCTCTATTCTTGCAACGTCCTTGAGGCGCAGAATGTTCCCGTCCGAGTCGCTTCTGACTATAATGTTTTCAAATTCCTCGACGGTTTTCAGGCGCCCCTTGACGTCCACCTTAAACTGCATGTATTCGTTTCCGCCCTCCGAGCCGAGAGTTCCCGCTGCGGCCTGGAGGTTCTGGCTTTCGACAGCGCTTTTTATGTCCGCGGTGGACACCCCCAGCCCGCCCATTCTTATGGGGTCTATCCATATTCTCATGGAATAGGTCATAGCTCCGAAGGCGTCTGCAGAGGAGACTCCCTTCACCCTGCTTATGGCGTCCGATATCGTCGTGGAGGCGTAGTTGTTAAGCTGCATTTCGGACATGTTCGAGCCGTCCGTCTGCAGCTGGAACATAGCCAGCAAATCCCCGGAACGCTTGCGCACGTTTATGCCCGTGCGCTGAACCTCGCTCGGCAGCTTTGCCTCGGAGCGCTTGACGGCGTTTTGCACCTCGACCATGGCTATATCCTGGTCTGTGCCTGTCTCAAAAGTCAGCGAGCATGAGTACGAACCCGTATTGGAGCATTCCGACGAAAAATACAGCAAGTCCTCCAGCCCGTTAAACTCTGACTCAAGCACCAGCGCGACCGTGTCGCGCATGACTTCCGCGCTCGCGCCGCTGTACGTCGCCGAAACCCTTATCTGCGGCGGCGAAATTTCCGGATACTCGGCTATGGGCAGCTTGAACATCGTAAGCATGCCCATTATGACCAGCAGCAGGCTTACCACTGCGGCAAACCTTGGCCGTTCTATAAAAAATTTAGAGAACATCTCCTCCGCTCCCCTATTTTGCCACTTCTATTTTCACATTTTCCACAACCTTGTGCGGACCGTCGGACACCACGCGCTCGCCCTCCGAGACTCCGGAGTTTAGGAACTGCACCCCTCCGGCAGCCCGCCCCAAAACGACATTTCTGCGATGGGGAATGTCGTTCTCGTCGACGACATAAACGTACGAGGATTCCTCGTCGTGAAGCAGCGCGGAAATGGGCACGCACACCTTAGATTTGTCGTCCTTGCGCTTCAAGTACACCGCAACCGTGTTGTTCGGCAGCAATTTTGCGTTCGGATTCTTAAAACGGGCGAAAATCGGAACGGTGTCCGTGCTCTTTACGGCCTCGTTGTTTATGAACTCTATCTCGCCCTCCTCGTCGTAGAAAGTGTCGTCGGCAAGCTTTATTTTTACCGAGCAGCTCTTTCTGAGAGTTTCCAGATCCGAGAAATTTTCAAGAAAGTCCCTGCTGCTCATGGAGAACTTCACCCTTATCGGGTCCAGCTGCACTATCGTGGCTAAAATCCCCGACGATGGCGTTATGTAGTTGCCCTCGGTGTAGTTTGTCAGGCCTATCGCGCCAGATATGGGCGAATATATCTTACAATGCTTCAAATCGTCCTCCGACAGGATTAAATCCGCCTCGGCGCCGAGCAAAGACGCCTGGTAGGACTTGTACTGGCTCATCGAGCTTTCCATCTCGTCCTTCGTGGACACCCCCTTCTTGAAAAGCTCGTTTGTGCGCTCGTAATCGTTCTTAGCGTAGATCAGCTTTGCCTCGTACTCCTCAATCTTGGCTTTGTCGCTCTTGTACATGGCGACGTAGCGGGTGTCGTCGAAGGTGTACAGCAGCCTGCCCTTCTCGACATGCTCGCCCTCCTTAAAGCCCACGGAGACGAGGTCTGCGGATATTCTCGAGGTTATGTTCACCGTGGCTATGGGTATAACCTGCGCGGTGTACCTGAACGTCTCAGGTTCGCCCGCCCTTCCGGCCTTTGCCACCGGAACGCAAATCTTTGCCCCGCCCGCAGGAGCGGCAAAACACGCTCCGCAAAACGCCAATACGCAAACGAGCGCCATTGCGCCCTTCCCACAACATCTTGCCGTCATGACAATTCCCTTTCCAAACCGTCGTACACTTTAGTTAATATTTTTTTCAAAGATTCCCTGTCGCCCGCCGAAAGCCCGTCGAACACCGGAAGTATGCGCGCCGATATTATGCCCTCCACCGCGCTTTTTACGCGGGCGAGTTTTTTGGTCCCGCAGATCTTAACTATTCTGGCGTCCTTTTTATCCCTCGATTTGCGGAGATACCCCCGCCTTATCATCCCCGCAACCGACTGCGACGCCGCGCTTTTAGACACCATAAGTCCGTCGACTATATCACCCATGGAGACTTCCCCCTCCCTAAAAACATAATGGACTATCTCCATCTGGTTTATGGTCAGCCCGCTTAGGCGCCGATTGTCCTTATGGGCAATAAACCTCTTCATCTTTTCGGCGCATGTATGCATCAACAAAAAGATCTCCTCCGACTTCGCGACTTCTCTCCCCGCCATAAACCCGTCTCAATTAGTTTAGAATACTAAACATATTTTCCCATGACAAGTCAACACAAAACAAGTTCCGTTGGGAAAATTTATCCCGCCCAGCCGCGGGGCGGTTTGCGGAGTGCGCCGCAGCCTATCGGCTTTCTCCGGCGCCGCGCTCTTGCGCGGTCTTAAGAGCGAGCTGCCCGCAGGCGGCGTCTATGTCCGAGCCCTTCTCCCTGCGCAGCGTGCAGGACACTTTTAAATCCTTCAATATCTTTGCGAAGGCTAGCCTGTTTTTTAGAGGGCTTCTGCGCCACTGCAGACCGCCCACGCTGTTGTAGGGAATCAGATTCACATGCGCATGGAGCCTTTTGGCTATTTTGGCAAGGGCCCTCGCCTGCCCAGGGGTGTCGTTTACCCCCTCTATGAGTATGAACTCCAGCGTGGTCATTCTCCCGCAGTTTTTGGAGAACTCCTCTATTGCAGGAACCAGTTTTTCCAGGGGAAACCTCCTGTTTACGGGCATTATCTGCCCCCGGACGTCGTTTGTGGCCCCGTGCAGGCTCACTGCCAGCCTGAAGGGAAAGTCCGAGTGGGCAAGCTGCAGTATTTTGTCCGCCAGCCCGCATGTAGAAAGAGTTATTCTGCGGGCCCCGAAGTTGAACTTGTCTGCGTCGTTTAGGATTTTCAGCGCGCGCATGACGTTGTCGAAATTGGCCAGCGGCTCGCCCATTCCCATAACCACTATGTTCTCGAAGGAAAATTTCCCCGTTGACGGATCCGCAAACGACAGCGCCTGAGAAAGTATCTCCGCGCAAGTCAGGTTGCGCTTGAATCCCCGCATTGTCGAGGCGCAGAACCTGCAGCCCTGCGCGCACCCGACCTGCGTGCTCATGCACAGGGTCTTTCTTATGCCGCCGTCCTCGTCGGGAGCCTCCAATATGACGCACTCGACATACCGCCCGTCCGAAAGCTCGAACAGGAATTTTCCGGTGTCGTCCGCCGAACGGCTGCCTCCCGCGCGCCTACCGGAGACAAACTCGAATCTGTCTGCCAAAAAGGCTCTCAGCCCGGCCGGGAGCGAAGTCATCGCCGAAACGTCGAATATCTTGCGCTCGTAAACGCTCTGCCAAACCTGGCGCGCCCTGTACTTTTCAAAGCCGTTTTCCACGAGCAAGGATTCAAAAGAGGAGAACCCCTCGTCGAAGAACGAAGTTTTTCCGCCCGGCTGCGCCATATTCCGCCTTTTAGAACCTGTCCGGAGACTCCGGCCTCCAGGAGTCAGTGCTTCTGCCGGAGTTCTCCTCCCGAATCTTTCTGAAGTACTCTCCGGAATCCTTAGTCTCCCCGCTTATGACCGAGCCTATCGGAGTCTGCCTGGCGTCGTCCCCGACTCCGCTCTCGCAACCCGTAAAAGCGAGCATGGCTAGAACTGCCGCGAACAGAATTGTCAGAGTGTTTGTAGTTTTATACATATGGGCTGTGTGTTGAGGTTAAATGCTTTTTGCGCGCTACCTGTCGCCTATCAATATTCTGCCTTTGTATGACCAACGCGCCTCCGATTCCCCGTCTTTGGCGACATACTTTATGCGCTCGAAGGTCAGACTAAGTCCTTTCTTTCCCTCCAGGGGGATATCCGCGGTCTGCGATTTGTATCCTTTGGCCTCCGGCAGCTTCTTGGCGCAGTCCAATATATTCGCAATAGTCGGAACAAACTTTATGTGGCTGTGATGTTTGTCGTTGTCCATTTATTTGAGTGTTAGAATCCTATACGCAGCATGCAAGACTATTTTTGAAACTTCTGGCCCTGCAGGGCGTTCTTTTTGGAAAGCGCATACTGTTTGCGGCGCGCGAGCTCGCGCATGTCCACGGCGATGTCGTCGCTCTCGAAAATCTCGGAGCCCAAGAGCCTCTCAAATATGTCCTCCATGGTCACTACGCCTGTCAGAGACTCGAACTCGTCCACCACTATGCCCATGCGCTGGTGGGTTTTTATTAGCTGCATCAAAGTGCCGAGCGCGCTTCCGTTCTCCGGCACGAAAAGAGCCGGCTGCTTTAGCTCGGATATCTTCATGCGGTCCTTGTCCTGCGCCTTGGCCGTCAGCAAGTCCCTGCGGCGGACAACCCCGGTTATGTTGTCTAAAACGTCCCTGTAAACGGGCAGCCTGCCGAAAGGCACAGTCTTGCCGTCGGAGAAAACCTCCGCTATGGTGGAATCCTCGTCGAGTGCCCGCACGACGGTTCTCGGCGTCATAATCTCCGAAATCTCAACATCGTCGAGCGTCAGGGTGTTTTGGATTAGGTTCTTCTCCTGCACGCTGAGCAGGCCGTCTTTTGCTCCCTTCTCGGCCAGCAGCATGATTTCGTCGTCGCTGGCCGTCTTGCGGGAATCCCCGTGTTTTGAAGAAACTATGCCTATAAAGAACCTGAAGAACTTGGACACCGGGCTCATTAGAGTCCTTATCCACAGGAGCGGATATATCAGCCATTTCTGCACAAAGGGCCTGTAGAAGACGCCCATGTTTTTGGGCAAAACCTCGGAAAAGACCAATATGGCCACCGTCAAAGCCGCCGGAAAGGCGTACTTAGACCAAAACCCGGACCCGAACACCGCCGCAAAAAGAACGCCCGAGAGCGTCGCCCCAAACGTGTTTGCTATCGTATTTAACGCAAGTATGGCCGAAGACGTCTCCTCTATCTGCGTCACAAACCTTTCAAGCAAGGCGCCTTTGCGGGGATTCTTGCGCTTCAGAGCCTCTATCTCGACGGGCGTAGTGCTGAATACCATTGCCTCTAGAGTCGAACAGAACGCCGATATTGCAAGAGTAAGGAACAGTGTTATAAGTAAAAAAGCCATGCTAACCCCCTTGCGGTAAACAATCAGTCGTAATACTTAACGAACGCCTTCTTGCGCAGGGATTCTATCCATTTTTGATACACTATCTTCTGGTTCTGCTCCACGAGTATCCACTCTATCTGGTCGCGGACGTCGTCTATGGGCTGTATGCCCTCCTTCTTAACGTCGAAGACCTTGAATATAAATATGATTCCGCCGGTTTCTATGGGGTCGCTGACCTCGTCTTTTTTCAGCTTGAATACGGCCTCGTCTATGACGGGGGTAAAGTCGCCCTTCTTTATGATTCCGAGATCCCCACCTTTGGAGGCGCCTGCATCCTGGCTGTATCTTTTTGCCAGTTCGGCGAAATCCTCGCCCGCGCGGGCCTTTGCGACTATGTCCGCGGCAAGTTTCTTCGTATTTTCCGGCTTGGGGGAGCGCGCCACATTGAGCATTATTTGGCTGACCCTCGCGGAAGCGGGCGAATACCACTTGTCCTTGTTCTGCTCGTAGTACTCCTTTATCTTCGTGGGGCTAACCTCTGAGACCGTCATGCGCTTTTGCTGCTGCATGCTCGATATTATCAATGTCTCCTCGAACTCGGCGCGTACCTGCTTTACGGTCTTGTTCTGGCTTTGGACATATTTCAAAAACTCCGCCCTGTCCCCGCCGAACTCCCTTTGGAGATAGTCCTCAAAATAAGAGTCCAGCGTAGCCTGCGGAATCTGCAGTTTCTTGTCCTTAAAATCCTTTATTATAAGCTCCCTGTCTACGAGGTTTTGCACAAGTTCCGAAGACAACCGCTTAACCTCGTTGTTAAATTCCATCTCGTTGCGCGCGCGAGCCTGTATCTGGGGTATCATAGGGGCGAGCTCCTTCATAATCTCGTCCCTGGTTATAACCTTGTCCTCGACAACCGCCACTATGGAATTTGTCCCCAATAGGCGGTTCCCCTCGCCCATGAAGCCCTGGGAATACAGACACGCTCCGGAAAGGACAAGGAGCGCTGCCGATATTATAGGTATGTTTTTTGTCATTGTGCCTTGCTGTTTTTTTTCGACGCCGCCGAAGTTGCGACATTTCTTAAAAAATATTTAATCTCGGAGAGTTTGTCTTCGGGACGCGACTTCGTCAAGCGGGGAAAATGCCCGAACACCTTAAAATATTCCGGCGCGGCGGAAGTGCCGCCTATGCGCAGCTTGAGCCTGTCGCCCTCGGTTTCAACGCTCAGCACGCCCGCTGCCTCGGCGAGCACGCGTATGCGCGAAGTTTCGAACAGGGCTGAAGTCTCCGGCGGGGGCGGCCCAAAGCGGTCGAGCGTATTGGACAGCAGCTCCTCGAGCTCCGCCTCGGAAACGGCCAAAGATATCCTTCTGTACAAATCTATGCGCAGCTGCACCTGGGATATGTATTTGGGGGAGATAAACGCGTCCATTTCCGCCCCGCGAGACTCCTCCGCCTCCCTTATGCGTATTTCCTGAAAGTAGTTCTCCGCCTTCCCGACACCCTGCGACGGCTTTACTCCAAGCCCGGTCTGGACGAAATCAAGATACACCTCCGCGCGCACCGCGCTTGCGTTTTTGTCGCCCCTCAGCCGCGCTATGCTCTGTTTGAGGAGCCTGCAGTACATGTCGAACCCTACCCCCGCGATGTGCCCGCTTTGCTTTGCCCCGAGAAGGTTTCCGCAGCCGCGCAGCTGCAAATCTCTTGTGGCTATTCTGAACCCCGCGCCGACCGTATTGTACTGGCGTATGGCGCCCAGCCTCTTTCTCGCGCCCTCCACTATCTTTGCATGCCTGTGCAGCAGCAGATACGCATAGGCCCTGCGGGTGAAGCGCCCGACCCTGCCCCTGAGCTGATACAGCTGCGCAAGCCCGAACTTGTCTGCCCCCTCTATTATTATCGTATTGCAGTTGGGAATGTCCAAGCCCGACTCTATTATAGTCGTGCAGACCAAAATGTCGTATTTTCCGTCTATGAAACGGCTCATCAAATTTTCCAGCTCGCGCTCGTCCATCTGGCCGTGCCCGACTCCCACCCTGAGGTTTGGGAAGAGCCTCTTTATCCTGTCTGCCGTCTCGTCTATGCTCTTTACCCTGTTGTGCAGATAGAACACCTGCCCCCCGCGAGACACCTCCGCGTTTATCGCCTCCACTATGGTCTCGTCGGAATACTCCTTGACTATGGTCTCCACCGGGAAGCGGTTTTTCGGCGGAGTTTCTATCAGGCTTATCTTCTTTGCGCCCATCATCGCAAAGTAGAGGGTTCTGGGTATGGGAGTGGCAGACATTGTAAGCACGTCTATGCTCTCCTTGAGCCTTTTAATCTTCTCCTTGTGCTTTACACCGAATCTATGCTCCTCGTCTATTACGAGCAGCCCGAGATCCTTAAAAGACACCTTGTCCGACAAAAGCGCGTGCGTTCCTATTATTATGTCTATGCGGCCCGACGCCAGCTGCTCCCTGATTTTAGCCGCTTCGCGCGGGGTGCGGAAGCGCGAGAGCATCTCCACCACAACGGGATACCCTGACATTCTCTCCTTAAAGTTTTTGAAATGCTGCTGGCATAGAATTGTAGTCGGGCAAAGTATGGCCGCCTGTTTTCCCGCAAGCGCGCACTTGAACGCCGCCCGCATTGCGACCTCCGTCTTGCCGAACCCGACGTCCGCGCATATAAGCCTTTCCATGGGCCTCGGGTTTTCCATATCGGCCTTGACCTCGCCTATAGCGCGGAGCTGGTCCTTTGTCTCCACAAAGGGGAAGGAATCCTCAAAACTCCTCTGCCACTTGTCGTCCTGCGGAAACGCAAACCCCTCGGACACCTCACGCTTCGACTGCATGTCCAAAAGCTCGGAAGCGTAGTCCAAAGCGGCCATTTCCGCGGCCGTGCGCACCTTTATCCACGATTTTGAATCCAGCCTCGAAAGTTTCGGCTGGGCTTTTTCAAGGCCTATGTAGCGGCTTATCAGGTAGGATTTGTGCAGCGGCAGATACAGATACGCCTCGTCCTCGAATTCGAGCTTTATGACCTCCTGCTTCACGCCGCCCATTTCGAGCTCCACAACCCCGTGGTACCTGCACACGCCCTGCCCGAGATGCACCACATAGTCTCCTTCTCCCAATTCAGAGAAGTCGAGCAGCTGGTCTACCTGCGCCCTGCGGCTTAAAACCTTTCTGCGCGGAGCAAGGTTAACCTTCACCCTGCGCCCGAAAAACTCGTACGAGCTTACGAAAACCGCCCCGCAAGGCCTTTTGCCGGAAGCGCCCTCCTTGCCCTCCGGGCACAGAGCATAATACTCCTCCTTCCCCTCTCCGGAGGCAGACGTTCCCCTGCGGCGGTAGTCGAATATGAAACCCTCCCCGCTGAGAGATCCTACAAACCTGCAGGGGAAATAATCCCCCGCGCGCTCCGCGAACAGCTCCCTGATGCGCTTGCGCTCGGATTCGGAGGCGGCCTCCATAAATACGTCGTATCCGGATCTGGCAAAAGAGACTATCCTGTCTATGAATTTTTCCCTCATGGAACTCTCCGCCTCGTAGGCCTCGTAGCCTATCAAATCCGCGCACGAGGGCGGCCTGAATTCGGACAAATCCTGCGAGAAAAACTCCTCCGAGGGGCAGGAGTCGAAAATTCCCGAATGGGCGTTTATTGCTGCCACTCCGCAGATAACCCCGGAGCTGCCGTCGGCGGAGGCCAGAACTCCACCAAGATTGCGCTTCGGAGACTTTATATTTTCAAACTCGAAAAACGCGTCCGGATATTTTGATGCCAGTTCCGAAGGCTCCACGAGAAACCAGTTTGCGCGCTTGCCTTTGAAATAATCCAGCACAAAGCCGTCGGCGGAGGTCTCCTCGGCAGAATCTATGCGCACGCTTTCCACAACGCCGTCGCTGAGCTGAGTGTCGGGATCGAAGGTTCTTATCTTGTCCACACAGTCCCCGAAAAGGTCTATTCTAACAGGGCTTTGCGCCGCTATCGGATATACGTCTATTATACCTCCCCTGACTGCGAACTGCCCCGGAGACTCGCAGAGAACCTCGTTGTAGTACCCGAAGGATACGAGGGACTTTTTAAGCTCCTCGAGCGACACCTTTCCCCCCGTAGATATGTTTATAAATTCGGAAGCCTCAGGCTTTGGAGCCTTGGAAAGCAGCGCCTCCGGGGTTGTCAGCACAACTGTCTTCTGGGTGTTTCCCGCCTTGGCCAGACGCACTGCGTTTAGGGTGCCTATGCGCTCGCAAGATGCGTCGAAACGGTCGGCATCCTGCCCCTGAGCCTCCTCTATCTGGGGGAGCACGCGCACGCGGGCGCCCTCGATGCCGAAAATATCCATGTACGCGCATATGCGCGTGTAAAATAGCTCCGCCGCGCTTTGTGAGGGCAGCACCACCACGCTAAGATCCGCCTCTTTAAGGGCAAAACACCCCCCGCCGAAAGCCTCCCGCGCGACAAACGCCGCCTGCGAGGGCGCCGCCAGGCCGTAGAGAAACCTCGACCCCGCGCTATTGGCTCTTAGAATGTTCATCGAGATATTTTTTCAGCGCAAGCGCCGCGGCCTTGGATTCTGCGAGCTTCTTGGAGCTTGCGCTCGCCGAGGCGTAGGCCTTGCCGTTTATCAAAACGGCCGTCTCAAACTTTTTGTCGTGGTCGGGGCCGCTTTGCCCCAACAGTTCGTAAGATACCTTGTCGCCATTTTTCACGGCGGCCTCCTGCAGGGAGCCCTTGGGGTTCTGGTTCACGACGAGAGTGTCTATATCTGGCCTTTCCCTGCCGTACCACCCCAGAACTACCCTCTTTGCCGTGTCGAAGTCGGAATCCAGGTATATGGCCCCTACTATCGCCTCGAAGGAATCCTCCCACGCGCTTCTGGCCTTTCTCAGGCTCTCGCAGCCTTTAGGAAGTATCAGGCACTCGGGAATTTTCATCTGCTCGGAAAGATCCGCAAGAAAACTGCCGCGCGTAAGCGCTATGCGCGCCCTGGTCAGCTCTCCCTCCTCCCTGTCGGGAAAACTCCTGAATACTTCGTCGCTGATTATCACCTGCAGGACGGAATCCCCGAGAAACTCGAGCCTCTGGTTTGACGATATTCTCCCACCCGCAGAATTTATCGCCCCCGGATGCGTGAGCGCCTGCTTGAGAAGCTTCTTGTCCCTAAACTTGTATTTAAGGCTGTCCTCGAGCGATTCAAACCTGCGCTCCAAGCGTTTCAGCTCGAGCTTGCCGGCTTTCTTCTTTGCCTTGGCCCTGCGCACGGCCTTTGCCGTCTTGGGGTTGAATATGCCCTTTATGTAGCTTTTTAGCTTCATGTCCAGCCAGCCAAAACCCGGATTAGAGGCCGAATTTCTTGGCGACCTCCTTGGCGAGTTTGTCGTATGCGCTTGCGCCGTCATTCCAGCGGGCGTATTCAAATATGGTCTTTCCGAAACTCGGAGCCTCCGCAAGGCGCACGGTTCTTGGAATCATGGTCTTAAATACCGCCCCGCCGAGGAAGCCGCGCACTTCGCGCTCTACCTGCTTGGAAAGATTTGTGCGCGGGTCGAACATCGTCATGACGACTCCGCCTAGGCTGAGGTTCTCCGAAACCCCGGCGTCGCGCAGCTGGTCTACTATGCCCAATATCTGGCCCAGCCCCTCCATGGCAAGATACTCGCACTGCAGCGTTATTAGCAAATAGTCCGACGCCGCGAGGGAGTTCATCGACAGTATTCCCAAAGACGGCGGCGCGTCTATCACTATCGCATCGAAATCTCCGGACTCTTTGACCGGCTTAAGGCATTCGCTCAGGCGCAGCAGGTAGTTGTCCTGGTTAGACAGCTCCACCTCCACAGCGGACAAGTCCATCTCCGAGGGTATTAGCCAGAGATTGTCGCGCTGAGTTTTTATTATTTTATCGGCCGCCTTCTCCTCTCCGAGAAGCGCCTTGTAAAGGCTTGCCCCCTGCTTTTTCTCGTAGCCGAGCGCGCTGGTGGCGTTGGCCTGCTGGTCCATATCTATAAGCAGGGTTTTAAGCTTTCTTCTGGCCAATGCGGCAGACAGATTCACGGCGGTCGTGGTTTTGCCGACCCCGCCTTTTTGGTTTGCTATGGAAAAGACTTTTGCGGACATATTTTTCATTCTTGCACATTCCCCGTACGTTTAAAGAAAAATCTTATTCCGAAAGGCATTTTGTGCACATTGAAGCTCTGCATGCGTGCGCAAGGCCCTTTCCCGGGCCTTCTTGCGCAATAGATTGTAAATGCCGCTCTTTAAAAATTCGGGAGGCAGGAAAACATTTATTCAAAGTATGGACGGCCCGTATATTTTCTGGTAGTGCCTTGCTATCAGAGAAAGCGCTGCTCCGAGGAAGCCTCCCACTACTATAGTGGCTGCAAAGGCATGGACTACAGAGCCAACCCCCGTCATCGAAACGGCCAGCGAGCCGAGGAAAAACGGCAAAGACCCCAGCAGGGCCGCGGCCGTTCCCGCATTTTTGCGCTGGCTGTCGAGCACTATGGCGGCCGCCGCCGGAGCGGCTGAACCGAACATGAACATCATCGCAAATATCACGCTTTCGACCGCGAAAACCCCTGCGCCGGAGGATATGAGATACGCCTCCAATATTGCGGCGACAAAAGTTCCAACCCCGCTGAACACCACTGCCGTGCGCCTGCGGCGGAATTTTGACGAAAGCATTGCCCCCAACCCTATCCCGGCCGCGTTAAGGGCAAAGACCCCGCTGAAGGATACGGCGCTCAATCCGTATATATTCTGAAATATGTATGGAGAGGCAGATATGTACACAAAAAGGATTATGGCCATTGCGCCCTGTTGAAGTATGTAGAACAAGGCGACCTTGTCTAGCAGCACGTTTTTGTACAGTTTAAATATAGCCACGGCGGACAATGTAGACCTGCGTGAAACTTCCAGGGATTCCCCCAACCTGTACGAGAGCATAAGCAGGACAATACCGAGCAGGAACAATATCGCAAACACGAATCTCCAGTCCGCGAACACGAGGGTCATTCCCCCCGCTATGGGGGCCGCAACGGGCGCTATGCTGTGCACTGCCGCCACGAGCGCGAGAAATTTTGCCAGCTCCATGCCGGAATACTTGTCCGACGGTATCGACCGCGAAAGCACTATTCCGCCCGCGCCCGCAACCCCCTGCAAAAACCGCATCGAGATAAAGAAGTATATATTCGTTGCAAACACGCAGGCCAAAGAGGCAATTACAAACATCCACATGGACGCCAACAGCGGCTTGCGCCTTCCGTATTTATCGCTCAGCGGGCCTATGAAAATCTGCCCCGCGGCAAGGCCTATCATGCAAACGCTCATGCTCATCTGCACCCAGAACGGAGTGGTGGAAAACGCCTCAGGCAAACTTGGAAGAGCCGGCAAATACATATCCGTTACGAAAGGGCCGAAGGCCGACAAGCCTCCGATGGTGACGAGAAACAATATCCTGTTTAACCTATCCATAAAAACCTTTACATTGTCCATTTTAAGCCAAAATACGCAAGGCATTTTAAGGGGCATTTTTCCGGGTAAAAAAAGCGCCTTTTTTCCCGCCCTCCGCGGGAAATTGCGCAAACTTGCATGCCGCCCGCCCTCCAAATGCGCATGGCTATCTGCCCGGCACAAAAACGCGCCGCAACCGCCCATGGGCCCAGCTTATACGCCCTTTGCAAAACCCACCTGCCGAACGTCCCGGCATGCACCAGCTTTGGCCGCGCCAAGAAAAATCCCCCCGCATGCACCACGCGCCTAAAATTCAAGAAAACAGGCGCAAAAAAAAGGCGCGTTCCCGACGAAAAGAAACGCGCCTTAATATGAAATAAAAAGCATCCCCGCAGGGAGTCGAACCCTGATTAACGGTACCGGAAACCGTTGCTCTATCCATTGAACTACGGGGACGTATTCAAGGAGAAAAATCCCTCTTTCTCCGCTAAATTTAAATATTTTCTTTTTGTACCGGGCGCAATTTTAGGCAACAACAAAATATCTTGCCTACCTTAAAATCTTGCCCGTGGCGGCCTCTATAATCCTGAAGTTCTCCACGTGGTAGGACGGGTCCGCCCTGAAGGTCAGCCTTATATTGAAGGTTTTTTCAAGGTTTATAAGGTGGTCGTAATCGTCCGTCTGGAGCCTCTTGAGGTTGTCCGGATGCAGCATGACAAGAATGTCTATCGTCTTTGCCGACTCCGGATTCGCGGACCTTACCGCCCTCGCCGCCGCGACAATCTTGCGCTGTATCTCTATGCTCATCGTGCGCGCGCCCTTGACCACGCCCTTGCCGCCGCAGTACGGGCAGGCGTTGTACAATCCGCCCGCATTGCTCATATGGTGCCTCTGGCGCGTCATCTGGATTATCCCAAGCTGCGATATGGGAAGAACCTGGCTTTTTGCCTTGTCCTTTTCCATCTCCTCCTTGAGCTTCTTGTAGACGGCGAGCCTGTCCTTGCGGCTCTTCATGTCGACCGTATCTATTATTATCAGGCCGCCTATGTTCCTGAGCCTCAGCTGGCGCGCCGCCTCGGTGACGGCTTCGAGATTCGCCTGGACGATGAAATTCTTCCCATCGGCACTCGCGCCCTTGTGGGAGCCGGTATTTACGTCTATGGCCGTGAGCGCCTCAGTCTCCTCTATGACTATTTCGCCGCCCGAGGGCAAAGGCACCCTGCGCTGGAAAGTCTGCGCTATCTGCTTTTCAATGTTGTAGCGCTCGAATATGGGAATGTTGTCCTTGTACAGCTGTATCTTGCTCTTGCCCCTGCGGGAGATCTGCGATACGGACTTTACGATTCTGTCGTAATCCTCCTTGCTGTCTATCAGGATTCTGTCCGTCTCCTCAGTGAGAAAGTCCCTGACGGTGCGCTCTATTATGTCGGGCTCCTTGTATATGAGGCAGGGAGCCGGCGTGCTTTCTATGCGCTGCTGAATCTCCTTCCAGATGTACAGCAACATGTTCAAATCGCGCACGAAATACGTCCAACGCTTGCCCTCGCCCGCCGTGCGGACTATCACGCCCATTCCCTCCGGAATCTTCATCGAGCGCAGAATTTTCTTTATGCGCTCGCGCTCGCGCTTGTCCTCTATCTTGCGCGATATTCCGCACTGCCCCGCGTAAGGCATCAGCACGAGATAGCGCCCGGGAAGGGCTATGTTGGTTGTCACCCTCGGGCCCTTCGTGCCTATCTGAGTCTTGGTTATCTGGACTATTATCTCCGTGCCTATAGGGAATTTTTCGGGAATGTCCTTGGTAGAAAACTTCGCGCTCTGCTTTTGGGCTTTGCTACGGTTCTCGCGGACTATCTCGTAGGAGTTGTCGTTGGCAGCAGAGGGGAATATGTCCCAATAGTGCAAAAACGCGTTCTTGGGCTGGCCTATGTCAACAAAGGCGGCCTTGAGGCCAGCCTCGAGATTCTGTATCTTTCCCTTGAAGATGGCGCCAACCATGCTTTCGTCGCCGGCTCGCTCCATCTCGAACTTCTGCATCAGGCCGTCGACCAAAAGGGCGACGCGCTTTTCCAGAGGCTCCACGTTTATGACTATCTCCCTGTAAGTGTCGTCCTCGTGCTTGAGCATTCTGATGATTTTCTCAAGCAGCGGGCGCTTCTTCGCGCGGAGTTTCGCCTCGGCGTTTAGCTGTTCTACAGAAACTGGTTCGACCACCTCCTCCGGAGGCTTTTTTGTAAGGTCGTCGTTGATTTCGTTGGATTCTACTTTTTCTTCTCTCACGGTTACGAGTCCGTTCTATTTTCCGCGGCCCTCCGTGTTAGACGTCGAAATTCTGTCTGTGGCCGTAAACGCTCTGAACGAGGCCCAACAAAATACAACAAGTCAAAACAAAGGATCCGCCATAGCTTAACATTGGCAGGGGCACGCCGGTAATCGGCATTATTCCGATTGTCATGCCCACGTTTATAAAAATATGCGTCATGAGTATAGCAGCTATACCCACGCAAAGGTACTGTCCGAAGCTGTCGCGCGCGGCAGCCGCCGCACGCAGGCACCCGAATACAACCACGGTTCCCAGCAGGGCTATCGCCGCCGCCCCTCCCGCAAAACCCGACTCCTCCGCTATCACGGAGAAGATAAAGTCGTTATAGGCCACGGAGCTTGGCAGGTATCCGAGTTTCGCCTGAGTTCCCTCCGCGATTCCCTTGCCCCACATGCCGCCCGTACCCACGGATATCAGGCTCTGGCGCTGGTTCCAACTCACGTCCCGCCCGCGCGGGTCCACGATATCGGGAGCCACGAACGCCAAGATTCTGTTGCGCTGGTAGTCCTTAAGGGGAAAAAGCGTGTTTGAGCCGTAGGCGTTTTGCCTTGCGGCCTCGGTTGCCCCCATATTGTTTTCGGCCAAAAATACGCTGTACGAATAGATGTCGAAGGCCACGACAGACACGCAAAGGGCGAACGCCGCAAAAGTTGCGGCGAAGAACCTCTTTGAGAGCTTCGATACGTACAGCATGGAAAACACCATAGGTGGAAATACGAGAGTAGAGCCTAAGTCTGGCTGGGAAAAAATCAACAAAATAGGAATAAAAAATACCACCGCTATCTTTACAAGCATCTTGGACGAGCCCTTAAAAGAGCCCATTTTTGAGCGCGAGAGCATCGCCGCGCACATTATGCAGGTGCCTATTTTTGCTATTTCTGAAGGCTGTATGGAAAAGACCTTCAGGTTTATCCATCTTGTGGAGTTGAAACGGCTTTCCACAAAGGGTATGGGAATCCCGAAGCACTCCTTCAAAGTCAGCGGCACAAGCAGCGCCAGGCAGAGCAGATATATTATGTGGGCGTGTTCCAGAAAGAAGGAGTAGTCCGTCCTTGCTATGGCCACATACACGGCGGCGCCTATGCAGACAAATATCGCCTGCCTTATCCAAAACTGCCTCGAAAGCGGAATTTCGTCTATATTGTAGCTTTGGGCCGAATATATGAATACCGTTCCCATTGCAAAGAGCAAAAGCATGCATATCGGGGTGACGAAGTCGTACCCGCTCTTGGGTTTTAGGGAACTGTCCGAAAATTCCGCCATGAGATTTTTTAAAACGCGCCTCAATTACGCCGCAACTATGCGCGCAAGCCTTATTTCGCGAAGCATCAGTTTTTTCCCGCGGCAAATTTGCCTAAGCAGCAGCCGCCCGCGCAAGAATAATAAACCCCTTTGCGCGCGTATCCGCAAAAACGCCGCAAAAACTCCGCAAAAAACGCTTTCCGCATGTTTTCTTTTAGGGTGGAGAAATTTTATAAATATACAATCAATTTCCGCTGCAAATTAAAAAAACTTCTCTCTTTCTGGGAGAATGCGCCCCTTGCAAGCACGCATAGGCCCAAGCGGTCGAAAGGAGGGCGATGCGGCAAGCAAAAAAAAGCGCAATTAACAGCAAGTTAGGCCATAATAGAGGGCAAATTTGCGGTGAATTTCCGAACATCGCCCTCGGGGATTCCCCTGCGGGAGGCGTAGTTTTTAAACTGGTCGTCCCCTATCCTGCCGAGAGCCAAGTATCTTGCATGCGGAGAGCCTATCCACACCCCGCATACCGACGAATGGGGAATCATCGCATAGTTTTCCGTCAGGCGCGCTCCCAAGAGCCTTTCGACGTCGAGCAGACGCCAAAGTATCTGCTTCTGGCTGTGGTCCGGATACGACGGATACCCCATTGCCGGGCGTATTCCCGCCACACCCCCGTTCATGCCCGCAAGAGTCTCGTTTACGCTCCTTGCGGCGGCCTCCGCGAGGCGGTCGCACAGGGTCGACACCAAAAGGGCCTCGTAACTTTTTAAATCCGACACCCCACAGGCGGCAAGAGCCCCGTCGAAATCTGCGACGGCGCAAAAAAGCGCGACTGCGTCATCTACATCGGAATCGCACGGGGAAACAAAATCCGCATAGCACGGGCAGTTTCCCTTGGAATCGGGAGTCTGGCTTCTAAAGAAATTCAGGACCCCCTCAGTGCAACCGCAGTTTTTGTCGGGACAGAGCAGAAGAATGTCGTCCCCCTTCGAGCGTGCGCGGAAAACCCTGTATGCCGTTTTTACAAGGGCTGCCCCCGAGATTTTATCGAGGATTTTCCCCGCGTCTGATACGAGCTTTCGAGCCTCCTCCCCCTTGGCTGCATCGTCCAATATCTTAGGATAGGCCGCCCCCTTAAAGCCCCAGGCTCGCAGAAATTCCGCAAAGTCTATAAGCCCGCGCAAGCGCTCCACGCCCCGATTTTCCACCACTATGCCCGAAGGCGCAGGCATTGCAGCCCCCCCAGGCCTTGCGGCATGGCTTAGGCGCCTTTTTCTGGACTCGTCCAAGGTCAAAAATTCCGCTTCCGCGCGAGCGGACTTTTCATTCTCAAAATCCCTGCGCAGCTGCTCCTGGCGCTGCTTAAGGCTTTCCGCGTACTCCCGCGCACCGTCGCCGCACAGCTTTGAGCAAACGCCGGACACGAGGGAGGCGTCCGCAACCCTCTCCATCGCTCCCGAATACAGCGGAGCAAGCTTCACCGCCGTATGCAAGTCTCCCGTGGTGGCGCCACCTATTATAATGGGAACCTTCACTCCCTCCCTTTCAAAGAGCCTCGCCACAACAGCAATCTCCTCGAGGGAGGGCGTTATCAGGGCGCTGAGCCCCACAACGTCGGGCCTATGCTCCCGCACCGCCTGCAGGATTCTCTCCGCCGGGCACATCACGCCAAGGTCTATAACTTCGTAGCCGTTGCATGCCAAAACCACGCCAACTATGTTTTTGCCTATGTCGTGTACGTCACCCTTCACCGTCGCCAAAACCGCCTTCCTGCGGCTGCCCGAGGCCGACGCCTTCGGCATGAAATCCTCCAATACCGCAACGGCCTTCTTCATAACTCGCGCGCTTTTTACGACCTGCGGCAGAAACATTTTCCCCTCTCCGAACAGTTCGCCCACGAGCTTCATCGCGTCCATAAGCGGGCCTTCCACCACTCCGAGGGCGTCCTTTTTCTCCCCGTAAAAATGCATTACGACCTGCTCTATCTTGTCCTCCCGGCCCTTTGTGAAACACGAGTAGAGCTTGTCGCGCCACGACATGGAGTCGAAATCGTCGTGCGCCTGCGCCGACGAGGATGCTGCATCCTGCTTAAAGCCGGGAGCCGCCTCTATGAGCTTTTCCGCCGCGTCCTCCGAAGTGTTCAAGACAGCCGCCTCAAGCAAAGCGCGATTGTCCGCGGGTATATCGTCGTACGAAGGCAAAACCCCGGCATTTACTATGCCCATGCTAAGCCCCGCGCGTATGGCGTGGTACAAAAATACGGAGTGCATAGCCTCCCTGAGAGGGTTGTTGCCCCTGAACGAAAAGCTCAAGTTGCTCACACCCGCGCTCGTGCGCGCCCCTGGGCACAGCGTTTTCAAGCGACGCAAGGCCTCTATGAAATTTGCCCCGTAGGCGTCGTGCTCCTTGAGGCCCGTGCAGATGGACAGGACGTTTACGTCGAAAATTATATCCTGCGGCGGCATGCCGAGCTGCCGGGTGAGTATATTGTAGGAGCGCACGGAAATATCCACCTTGTCCTCGACGCTCGCTGCCTGCCCCTTCTCGTCGAAGGCCATGACCACCACAGCCGCGCCGAACTTCATTATCTCCGCGGCCTTCCTTACAAAAGCCTCCTCTCCCTCCTTGAGGCTTATTGAATTTACTATGCACTTGCCCTGCGTATTCTTAAGGCCCGCCAGCACGGTATCCCAGTCCGACGAATCTATCACAAAAGGCACTTTCGCTATTTCCGGCTCCGCGGCGGCCAGGCGCAGGAATTTTTCCATGCACTTTTCGGAATCGAGCATGGACTCGTCGAAATTCAAATCTATGGCGTTGGCGCCGTTTTCCACCTGTTTTCTGGCCACCTCCAGGGCGCCTTCAAAGTTGTCCGCGGCAATCAGCTTTCTAAACGCCGCAGATCCCATGACATTGGCCCTTTCCCCTATGAGCATGAAAGGCGCGTTTTTCTCCGGCAGGAAGAAAGGCTCCAGCCCGGACACACTGAAGGTGAAATCCCCTGGCTTTCTTTTCCTCGGCGGGCACTTTCCGCAAAGCTCCGCTATCTTTGCTATGTGCGCGGGCGTAGTTCCGCAGCAGCCGCCTATGAGGTTCAGTTTTCCCTCTTTTGCGTATTCGTAAAGGTATTTTGCAGTGACCTCGGGGGTCTGGTCGTAGCCAAATTCCGACAGAGGGTTTGGCAGCCCCGCATTCGGATAGCAATGCACATAACACTTTGCAACCCTGTCGAAAGCCTCTATGTACGGGCGCATTTTCTCTGCCCCGAGCCCGCAGTTGAGGCCCACAAACAAAGGCCTCGCATGCTCCACGCTCACATAGAACGCCTCCACCGTCTGGCCGCTTAAAAGGCGCCCCGCCGCGTCGGAAACGGTACAGCTTATCCCTATGGGCATGCGCTCCTTCCTGGCTTCCACGAGCTCCAAATACGCGTGCAAAGCCGCCTTTACATTGAGAGTGTCAAAATTTGTCTCAAGCAGAAGCAAATCTACCCCGCCGTCCCACAGAGCCTCCATCTGCTCCTTGTAGGCTGAGCAAACCTCGTCGAAGGAATAGTCGCGCCTGGAGGCGTCGAGCACGTCGGGCGACATCGAAAGAGACTTGTTCAGCGGCCCCACAGAGCCGGCTACAAAGCGCATTTTGCCGTCCCCCGCCTCAAGCTCGGCCTCGGAGGCGACCTTCCTTAGCAGCTTCGCCGCGGCAAGGTTTATCTCGCGGGCCATGCCGCCAAGGCCGTATTCGTCCTGCACAAGGCGCGTGGCGCTGAAGGTGTTTGTTGTGGCTATGTCGGCTCCGGCGCGGTAGTAATCGGCATGTATCTTGGCCAGAACGTCGGGGCGGGTGAGATTTAGCAGGTCGTTATTGCCCTTAAGCTGCGCCTTGCAGGATTCAAGGCGCGCGTCACCATGCCGGAAATCGGCTTCCGAAAGGCCCTCGCGCTGAATCAAGGTTCCCATGCCGCCGTCGAGAAACACTATCCTCTCGGCAAAAATCTTCTTCAGGGCCTCGCCGCGCGCGGAGGCCGGATATTTAAAAATGTCCATGTCCAATTCCCAAAATTACGGCGCGCACGCCTTATTTCTACACGCGGGAAAACCGCCCGCAACGCACAAAAGTTCCTATTTCTCGCTGTTCTTTGTCATATGGGCGATAAGCCTGTCGTTGAGCTCCTTGGCGCTGTCGTGCCCCATGGCCCTCAGCGCCTGAACCATGGCAGCAACCTCAACGAGCCTCGCCATGTCGCGCCCCGGCCTGACCGGTATTTCTATATGCGGTATCTTCACGTCCAAAACTTCGGAATAATGATGCTCGAGCCCGGTTCGCTCCTCCGTCATTCCCGGCTTCCAGTCCACGAAATTTACTATCAAATCCACGCTGCTTTCGAGCCTGACGCACTTTATGCCGAACAGCTCCGCGACGTTTATTATGCCTATGCCGCGGCATTCCATATAGCCCCTGTTCAAGTCGTTGGAGCGGCCGAATATCCTGCCGTTTATGCGCTCGCAATAGGTGACGTCGTCGGCCACGAGCGAATGGCCGCGCTCTATCAGGGCCAGGGCGCATTCGCTCTTGCCTATGCCGCTTACGCCGCATATGAGGGTGCCAATTCCCTTTATGTCTATGAGAGTGCCGTGTATCAAAGTGCGCGGCGCAAACTTCGACTCAAGAAGAACCGTGGCCTGCGCCGTGAATTTGCGGGAGCTAAGAGACGTCGTAAACGTCGGGACGTCAAATTTATCAAACAGAGCAAGAGTGGTCTGCGACGGATATAGCGACCTGGACACCACAACGCAGGGTATATTCTGCTTTATTATGGCCTCTATGATTTTGCTCCTGCGCGCTATCGGCTGGTCTTTAAGATAGGCGGCCTCACCCGCCCCGAACAGCTGGATTCTGTTGAAGGCGAAATTCTTGAAATATCCTGTTATCGCAAGGGAGGGCCTGTTTACGCTCGGCTCCGGAATGGCCCTGTCCAAGCCTTTTTTTCCCCCTATTATTTCTAGCTGAAGGGAATCCTTAAACGACTCGTAAAAGTCGCGTACCGTAATTTTTCCGGGAGATTTTGCAGGGGAACTTTTTATCATATCCTTACATTGAGAAGTTTTCGCCCAAATAGAATTTGCGGCTTTGTTCGTCGTTTACAAGAAAGTCGCTCGTGCCCTCGCAGAGAACGCGCCCCTCGTGAATCAGGTAGGCCCTGTCGACAACGCTGAGGGTTTCCCTGACATTGTGGTCTGTGATAAGCACCCCTATGTTTTTCTTTTTAAGGCCCCTTATTATATCCTGAACCTCCGCGACGCTTATGGGGTCAACCCCGCTGAAAGGCTCGTCCATAAGAAGGAACTGTGGCCTTGCGGTCAGTGCGCGGGTTATCTCCAGCCTTCTGCGCTCGCCTCCCGAAAGGGTATAGGCCTTTTGCTCTGCGAGGTGCCCCAGGTTGAGCTCGGCGAGCATGGACGACACAAACCCCTTAAGCTCCTTTTTGGGAATGGGCAACGTCTCGGCGACTGCCATTATATTGTCGTAAACGCTCAGCTTCCTGAAGACGGACGCCTCCTGCGGCAGATACCCTATGCCCATGCGGGAGCGCATGTACATTGGCACGTCCGTAATATCCTTGCCGTCGAGAAACACCTTTCCGCTCGTGACGGGCACAAGGCCCATAATCATGTAAAAGCTCGTAGTCTTTCCCGCCCCGTTGGGCCCGAGCAGCCCCACGACTTCCCCCGCATTGAGGTTCAAATTCACGCCCCGCACGACGGCCCTGTGTCCGTATTCTTTGACGAGATTCTCCGTGCGTATAAAAGCCTTATTTTCGGATTTGTCCATTTACTAAAGATATTTGAAGAAAAGCCCCCGTCTTGCAAATAAATTTTAACGCGCGGGGCAAACTTGCGTTTCAATAAGGTTGTTAGCCTCCTATGCCTATCCGGAAATTCCGCAACCGCCGCAGCCCCCATATCGGGGCGGCTTATAAAAAAAAAGCGCGCGGAAACGCGAAGTTTCCGCACGCCACTCTAACCTCAATACATGCTAAACACACATACTCAAATAATATACACACCAACCAAAAACACAAAGAACTTCATCTATCTGCCGCAACCTCTGCGAGCCCTGCAGCCTTGCTTTACTCTCGGGCAGTCTTGAGTGTTTGCGGGGCAGTTTTGCACAGCCGGACAATCCTGGACAACCGGGCAGTTCTGGACCACCGGGCAATTTTGGACGCCAGGACAATTCTGATTCGCCGCCGGGCAATTCTGCGCTACTGGGCAGTTATTCTGGTTGTTGCAATTTGCATTCTGCGTATTCGAATCCTGGGCATAGGCCCCCAAACCGAATCCGAGAAGAATTGTAGCAAGCAAATAAACTTTCCTCATATATAATAACCTCGTTAAATTGTTCTGTATCGTCTATAGACGCATTTTTTCATTACATGTTTCGTAATAAAACGCTTTTTTTTAAATTTTTTATGGCATAGCCCCTGGAAATGTTCATTTATGAACACGTTAATATATTTATCATCAATATGTAAAAACTTTATGCCGCGCGGCGGACAATAAGCTGCATTTTCCAAAACCCGCCCCGTAATAACGGGCTTTCACCCTTGCATAGATAAAATTTTACAGTGGAAGGCAAATATTTTGCATACAACACAAAGCCCCGGGAGAATATCCCGCACGAGCTTCTTATCCTGCCCCAATGCAAGCGTGCCTAAAAAGAAAAAATAAGCTTTCCGGCCGCGTGGCTGGAAAGCTAAGAGATGCAATTTAAATCTGGAAAAGATTATTTTTTCAGCTGCTTATAGACGACCCTCGCCTGCATCGTCGCGCGAATCTCGCCGCTTTCGGCTTCGGATATTACAACGTCCACAACCGCCGTTTTCGGCGTCTTGGCGGAAACCTTCGCCCCTGCGAGAAGCTTTTTGCCCTCCCTTGCGGGGCTTAAAAAATTGATTATGGAATGGCTGCTTATCGCGGCGATGTCGTCGGTGTTTGAGGCTACCGCGCTGGCATAGTCGGCCAGGGAAAAAAGCCAGCCGCCGTGAACTATGCCAACTCCGTTTAAACAGTCGCCGTTAGGAACGGCCGAGATGGTTGCGCAATCGTCGCCTTCGTTTTCAACTTCAAATTTCAAGTATTGGGCAAATTTATCGTACTTGGTATTGGACATGGCTTGTAGGTTTTAAATTGTAAAGATGCTATGCGCGCATCAGAAAAATCCATCGTAAAAAATGCAGATATATAAAAGCGCCGCGCTTTTTCGCATCCGAGGGCAAGAAAACCATGCGGGGAGCGCCGGCGCGATAAAAAAAACCGCGCGCGCAAGGCAAAAAAGCTCCTCCCGCGCGCGGCAAATCGGATAAAAACCGTTAAATCTTCACACCCTCAACAGAGACAATCTTGTTGAAAGCGGCTATGAGCTTCTTGGTGATCTCGCCGGGCTTTCCTGTGCCTATGGGCCTCTTGTCGAGCTCGACAAGGGGAATTATCTTTGCGGCGGTTCCCGTGAGGAAACACTCGTCGGCAGTCCAGACGTCGTAGCGGGTAAAGTCGCGCTCAACCATCTTGAAGCCCTCCTTCTCGGCAAGCTCCATGACAGCCCTACGAGTCATTCCGCTGAGGTTGCCCGCGCTCGTCGGAGGCGTGTAGACAACGCCCTCGGAAACTATGAACACATTGTCCCCGCTGCACTCGGCGACATTGCCCTCCTGGTTCAAAAGCAGGCACTCGCTGTAGCCAAGATTCTGCGCCTCTATCTTGGCAAGTATGTTGTTCAGATAGTTCAGGCTCTTGACCATGGGCGGAAGCGCCGCATGGCTGTTGCGTCTTGTTGGAACCGTTATGGCCTTGAGGCCGTTGGTGTAAAGCTCGTCGGGATAAAGCTGTATCTGGTCGGCTATGATTACAAGCTGCGGATCCGAGCAGGTAAGCGGAGAGAGGCCAAGCGCGCCCTTACCGCGGGAAACCACCAGCCTGATGTATCCGTCCGTCAATTTGTTCTCGCGGCAGGAAGCGCACACGGCGTCCATAACCTCCTGCTTGCTCCAGGGCATGTCCAGGCATATTGCGCGGGCAGATTTAAAAAGCCTGTCTATGTGCATCGGCAGCCTGAATACGTTGCCGCTGTACAGCCTGATACCCTCAAATATGCCGTCGCCGTAAAGGAAGCCGTGGTCGAACACCGACACTTTGGCCTCGTCCTTGTCGTAGAACTTTCCGTTTATATACACTTTCATCTGCTTTTTCCTTCTGTTATTAAAATCAATCTATGGACGCATTTATGTCGGAATCCTTATCGTAGTCCACGCCCTCTACGCCGAACCCGAACAATCCCAAAAACGCCTTCTTGTAGCCTTCAAAATCAGTGAGTTCGCCGAGGTTTTCCGTAGTCACCTTTGGCCATATCTCAAATACCTGCTTCTGAATCTCGGGCGAGAGCTCGTAATTGTCCATCCTAACGCGCCCCTCGCCGTCAAAATCCGCAAATGAGTCGTTGTACAGCTGCGTGGCAAAGAGCCTCTGCATCTGAGCGGTGCAGTCCTCATGGCAGCCCTTTTCCTTCATCACCTTGTAGAGAATGGATATGTAAAGCGGAACCACCGGTATCGCGCTGCTTGCCTGCGTGACAAGAGCCTTGTTCGCCGAAATAAACGCCTTGCCTCTGTGCAACTTCAGCTGGGCGTCTATCTCTTCGGCGGCGCGCTCGAGATCCTTCTTCGCCTGCCCTATGGAACCCTCGCGGTATATCGGATAGGTCAGCTCTGGCCCTATGTAGGAATACGCGACGCTCGTGCAGCCTTCCGCGAGAACGCCGGCCTTGTCGAGAGCCTCTATCCAAAGTTTCCAATCCTCGCCGCCCATGACTTTTACGGTGTCGAAGATCTCCTTGTCTGTCGCAACGGGAACTTCAACCTCCACTATCTGGGCCTTGTCGGTATCCAAAGACTTGTTCACCGAGGGCTTGCCCACGGTCTTTAAAACGCTCTTGTAGACCTCCCCCGTCTTGGGATCCGTGCGGCGCGGAGACGCGAGGGAGTAAACGACCAAATCCACCTTGCCCAGCGGGCTCTTTTTTATGGCTTCTATGGCCTTTTGCTTTATCTCGTCGGAGAAGGCGTCCCCGTTTATGTTTGCGGCGTAAAGGCCGGCCTCGCGCGCGCGGCGCGTAAAGGCAGCCGTGTTGTACCACCCTGCGCTCGCAGGCCTTTCGCGCTCTACGTCCGGCCCGCGCTCGAAGAACACGCCCACAGTGTCCGCGCCGCAACCGAAGGCGGCGGATATCCTGCTGGCAAGCCCGTAGCCCGTGGACGAACCTATTATAAGCGCGCTCTTGCACCCGTTTTCTATGGCGCCCTTGGCCTTTACGAAGGCTATCGCGTCGTCGACATTCTTAGCGCAGCCCTCCGGATGCGCCGTAAGACAAATAAAGCCTTTTATGCGTGGGGTTATCTTCATAATGAAATCTCCTTAATAAATTCTGTTTTGCATGTATTCTATAAGAGCCTTGAAAAAGTCGGCCGATTCGCTCAACGCGCCGCAAAGCTCCACCGCCTCGCGGCTGAGCTTTTCTGCAATCTTGCGCGACTCGTCTATGCCGTAGAGGCTCACATAGGTCATCTTCTCGTTGCGCTCGTCGAGCCCGACGGGCTTGCCCATTGTTTTTGCGTCGCTTGTAGCGTCCAAAATGTCGTCTATCACCTGGAAGGCCAAACCGACCTTCGCACCTATCTGGCGCGCCGCCTCGAGCCTCTGGGCATTGCAGCCGCTCGAGAGCCTTACGCCCATCGTAACCGCCGAGGTTATCAGCGCGGCTGTCTTGTTTGCGTGTATGAAATTGAGCCTGTCGACAGTCATCTTGCCCTCGCGCTCGCCAAGTATGTCCTCCACCTGGCCTCCTATGAGCTTTCTGCTCGACGCAGCGTCCCCCAAGTCGCAAACCAAATCTGCGGCAACCTGCGGGTGCGCCTTATAGGCGTCGGCCAAGAGCCAAAGGGCGTGAGTAAGGAGGGCGTCTCCGGCAAGAAGGGCGATGGGCTCGTCAAACTTCTTGTGGCAGGTTGGAACTCCGCGCCTTAGGTCGGAATTGTCCATGCAGGGAAGATCGTCGTGAATGAGCGAATAGGTGTGCAAAGACTCTATCGCCACACATGCGGGCATGGGGTCGAGCTCCGAGGGGAAGAGCTCGTAAGCGGCCATAAGCAATATGGGCCTCAGACGCTTTCCGCCCACCTTCATGCTGTAGAGCATGGCTTCGTGAACTATGTGCGGGCGCGTGTCCGCCTTGGGAAGATATACATCTATCGCTTCCTCGACCTTCTTGCGTTTTTCGTCGAGGAGCCGCTTAAATTCGTCCTTGGTCATAAGTTTACACAGTTGCACTTAATACGCGTTTTGTAAAGATATAAATTTGGAGCCTCCTCCGGGGCGGCAAGCACATAAAATGCTCATTGATGCCTTGCAAAAACGGCGGATTTGTGTATGGAGTATTTCTATATGAAAATTAAAGCTTTCAAAGGTTTAAGACCCATTCCGTCAGAGGCCAAGGACATAGCCAGCCTGCCCTACGACGTGGTAAATTTTGAGCAGGCCTGCCAGCAGGCCGAGGGCAAGCCCCTGAGTTTTATGCGCGTGGTGCGCTCCGAGCTTGAGCTGCCGGCCGGCACAGATCCGTACTCTCAGGAGGTGTATTTGCATGCCAAGGAAAATTTCCAGAAGCTCGTCGACGGCGGGCATCTTGTCAGGGAGGACAAGCCCTGCATGTATCTATATAGGCAGCAGATGGGCCCCTTCTCCCAGACCGGCCTGGTTGCCACTTGCTCGGCGGAGGATTACGACGCCGACGTTATAAAGAAGCACGAAAAGACCCGCAAGGCCAAGGAGGACGACCGCTACAATCTCACAAAGACCCTGCGCGTAAACACGGGCCCCGTATTCTTGACCGTCAAGGACGGCACAGAGTTGGACAAGATTGTCGAGGATAAGAAGGACTCAGACGCCTTGTTTGACTTCGTCGCCGACGACGGCATACGCCACAGCGTATGGAAGATTTCCGACGACGCCCTTCTTGAGAAGATAGGCGAGATTTTCCGCAATATAGACTGCGCCTACGTCGCCGACGGGCACCACCGCAGCGCCAGCAACGCGCGCTGCGCCAGAGACCTCAAGGCGGCCAATCCCGCGCATACGGGCGAGGAGGACTACAACTGGTTTTTATCCGTGATATTCCCCGCCGGGCAGCTTCACATACTGCCATACAACAGGGTTGTTAAGGATTTAAACGGCAATACGGAGGCGGAGTTTTTGGAAAAGCTCTCAAAAGTCTGCGAGGTTGCAAAGGACGGCTGCAAGGAGCCGCGCAGGCCGAAGGAAGTGTCCATGTATCTTGGAAAGAACTGGTACACGCTGAAGTTCGGCAATACCGACGGCCTCGACGCTGTACGCGGGTTGGACGTATCCTTGTTGCAGGAGAGGGTGCTCTCGCCCATTCTTGCAATAGGAGACCCCCGCACGGACGAGCGCATAGACTTTGTCGGCGGCATAAAGGGAACTGCCGAGCTTGAGAGGCTTGTAGATTCCGGCAAGGCGGCGGTTGCATTTTCCATGCACCCCGTAACCGTAAAGCAGCTTATGGACATAGCCGACGCAGGCCAGATAATGCCTCCCAAGAGCACTTGGTTTGAGCCAAAGCTACGTTCGGGCCTGTTTGTACACACCTTCTAAGAGAGCATGGAAAGCGCAGGAGAAGTTAAGCCTATTTTGCTGATTCCCGAGCCGAAAAAATGCAAGTTCGGCAACGGGTATCTGCCGTGGAGCAAGGCGAAGTTCTCCTGCGACAAAGACGGAATGCCCTCGGGCGAGAACCTTGTGTGCGTATGCCCGGACGATAGCCTCAAGGAGCAGCAGTACAATCTTTCCATAGGGGACTTCGGCATTTCGATTTTTGCCGGAAGCGCAAGGGGCGCGAAACTTGCGCTTCAGACTTTAAGGCAGATAGCGATGCAGTCGGGCGGCTTGGGCCTGCCCTATCTTGAGATATCCGATTGGCCCGATCTTTCCACGAGGGGCTTCATGCTCGACATCAGCCGCTGCAAGGTGCCGACCATGCAGACTTTGGGCTTCCTTGTAGACATGCTTGCGCTCTTTAAGTTCAACCGCCTCGAGCTGTACACGGAGCATACTTTCGCGTACAAGGGCCGCGAGATAGTCTGGGCGGGGGCTTCGCCCATGACGCCCGCAGAATATCGCATGCTCGACGGGCTCTGCAGGGCTGCCGGCATAGAGCTTGTGGCAAACCAAAATAGCCTGGGGCACATGGAGCGCTGGCTCAGGTATCCGGAGTTTCAATATTTGGCGGAGAGCAAGGCGCCCTTTGTAGATCCGCTTGGGACAGTAAGGAAATTTCCCACCACCCTTTATCCCGACGAGGCCGCGCTGGAATTTATGGACGGCCTATATGCGGATTTGCTTCCTAATTTCACTTCCGGCAAATTCAACGTCGGGTGCGACGAGCCTTGGGAGCTTGGCATGGGCAGAAGCTCCGCAGAGGTTGCAAAGCACGGCAAATACGCGGTATATTTAAAATACCTGCTCGGGCTTGGCGAGCTTTGCAGAAAATACGGCAAGAAGATGTACTTCTGGGCGGATGTTATAATGAAAGAGCCCTCATACGCCGCAAAGCTGGGTTCAAACGCCTCTCCCATACTTTGGGGGTACGACTACGACACGACTTTTGACGAGGATTGCTCCTATCTTTCGTCTCTCGGGCTAAACTATCTTGTAGCCCCGGGCAGCAACACATGGAACAGCTTTGGCATAAGGCTTGAGACCGCCGTAAAAAACATAGCGGAAGCCGCAGAAGCGGCCAAGAGGCACGGCGCAGAGGGGCTTATGCTCACAAACTGGGGGGACGGCGGCAACCACCAGCCATATTGCGCGATGTATCCGGCCTTGCTGTGCGCGGCAAGCGCCTCATGGGGGGCGCAGACAAGGCTTGAGCCAAATAAGCTTGCCGAGGGCATGAGCAAGCTCATGTTCCGCGACGCAACCGGAAAGCTGGCCGCGGCCATAATGGAAATGGGCAGGATAGACCCGGCAAGGAATTTGAGGAGCTACCACCACAAGCTTTTCTTTGCGGAGGATTCCGAAATAGACGCGCTGCGTTCGGACGCAAACTCCATTGCGCTGGACTATATGGAGCAGACTTGGGCGGCCGCTTTGCGGGAGCTTTCCCAGTGCGCGCCGAAAAGTCCCGACGGCAAGATATGCATAGCCGAGGCAAAGCTCGGCTTGGACATGACCGCCTTTGCAATAAACCGCGCCAAGAACGACCCTTACACCAAAAGCTCAAATGCGCGCAGAAATTTAAAGCTCATAGCCGCGGAATTTGCCAACGTATGGCTTGCCCGCGCCAGATACGGCGGCCTTGCCGAGGCATTAAGCCGCATACAAAACGTAAAGCCTGAGCTTTTTGTACACCAATACAACGTGCAATAAATCATATTAAGCCGCGCGTGGATAAGTTTGAAGCCGGCACTGCGTTATCCTGACTCGGGGGTTCTTAGGAGGTTAATAGGATTTATTCCTGAAGGATTTTTTGTTTTCGGAATTGTTAAACCCCGTCTTTTGCGCTCTTAAATTTTCAAATTGGAAGAATACGCCTCTTATTGCCCTTTCCTCATCTAAGGGAAAAATCCTTTTTAATAAAAAACTCCGGGGGGAAAAAGATTTTGTTGCGCATCTAAACTTGGGCAAATATCTTTACCCGAAAAGTTTCCCGATGAGAAAATTCTTAAATAAACTGCACTGGCAGGTGGCAATCGCCCTTGTTTTGGCGATTGCCGTTGCCGTTTTTATGAGGCAGACGGGGCTCGACAAGACCCCTTTCGGCGAGGGCGCAGAAGGGCTGTTTTCCTTCATAGGAAAGCTCTTTATGAGGATACTTTCCATGATAGTCGTGCCCCTGGTGTTTACGAGCGTAGTATGCGGCAGCATGAGCCTCGGAGGCGGAAGGCGTTTTCTGAGGATAGGCGTAAAGACGGTGGTTTTCTATCTTGCAACGGGCGTCGCGGCGATAATGGTGACGCTGCTTCTTGTAAATTTAATAAGCCCGGGAAGCGTGTCTGCGGAAACGGCGAAGGGCATACTCGGAGATGCCGCCAGCGCGGCTCCACAGATAAAGGCGGGAAAATTCGATTTGTCGGAGTTTGTCCTGAGAATGTTCCCGCCGAACATAATCCAGGCGGCGGCCGACAATACCCAGCTGCTGGGGCTTATAATTTTTGCGATCTGCATAGGAGTCTTCGTAAACCTTTTGCCGGAAAAGCAGGCCCACATACTAAAGGATTTTTTAAACGCCTTCAACGCGCTCTTTGAGAAAATTACAGGGGCTGTCATGCGCCTGCTGCCCATAGGGGTGTTCGGGCTTACGGCGCCCGTTTGCATGAGGGCCGGAGGAGACGTAATTGCGCCGGTCTTAATGTTTTTTATAACGGTGTGCCTGGCGCTTGCGCTGCACATGTTTGTGGTGATGTCTTTTATACTGCGCATAAGGGGCATTTCCCCCATAGCGCATCTAAAGGCAATGACGCCGTCAATACTCACATCGTTTTCAACGTCGTCGAGCGTGGCGGCGCTTCCGGTTACGCTCGAGTGCGTGGAAAACTCCGCGGGGGTTCCAAAGAACATATCGGGCTTCACGGTGCCTTTGGGAGCCACCGTCAACATGAACGGAAGCGCCCTTTACGAATGCGCGGCGGTGATGTTTATATCGCAGCTATACGTGTCCGCGGGCGGAGAGCCGCTCGGCTTGGCGATGCAGTTTGGGATAATGGTGCTTGCCCTGCTGACTTCCATAGGCGTTGCTGGCATACCGTCCGCAAGCCTTGTGGCGATAGTGCTCATAATGGGGGTTGTGGGCATACCACCGGAGGCTATTGGCGTAATTTGGATGACAGACAGAATTCTCGACATGATGCGAACAAGCGTAAACGTCTACGGAGACACCTGCGCCGCCGTGTGGATAGCCAAAAGCGAGAATTTTCCCGTTTACAAAGACTGACGTTGCCCCATTTTTGCGCGACAGTCAAAGCGTCCCCGCCAGCGGGCAATGGGCAAGCGCCCAAGAAAGCTCGGGCAAATTCAAAAAACGCCCTTTTGCCGCATAGAGCTTTCTCTATGCGGCAAAATGCTGCCGAAAAAGCACTGCAAAGATAAAATTTTTGCCGCTGTAAGGCAGCTAAAGCAAAAATACGGCAAACGCAAAAAAGCCCCCGCGGAAGATTTCCCGGCGGGGGCTTTGTTTTACATGCGCAGCCGCGCAATAGTTATGTTAAGAACTTAGGCGTTGAGAAGTTTGAGCATCTTGAGGGCGGCCTCGGGAATTACCGTGCCGGGCCCGAAGATTGCGCTTGCGCCGTGCTTGTAGAGGAAGTCGTAATCCTGCACGGGAATAACGCCGCCTGCCACAACCATTATATCGTCTCTGCCGAGCTTCTTAAGCTCCTCTACAAGCTGCGGAAGCAGAGTCTTGTGGCCTGCTGCAAGAGAGCTCATGGCAACTACATGCACGTCGTTTTCAACGGCCATCTTCGCGGTCTCCTCGGGAGTCTGGAAGAGCGGGCCTATGTCAACGTCAAATCCCATGTCCGCATAGGCCGTGGACACGACCTTCGCGCCTCTGTCGTGGCCGTCCTGGCCCATCTTTGCGACGAGTATGCGCGGCCTGCGGCCCTCGCGGGCTTCAAAAGCCTTAATTTCCTTATCGACTTCCTCGAGAATCTCCATGTTGTGCTTGCCTCCCTTTTTGTATTCCGCGCCGTACACTCCGCTGATGGAGCGTATAGTGGCCTTGTACCTGCCGAAGACCTTCTCGCATGCGTCGGAAATTTCTCCCAAAGACGCGCGCGCCTTCGCCGCCTCCACAGAAAGCTCCAGCAAATTGCCCTTGCCGCTGGCTGCGACATTGGTGATCTCCTCGAGGATCTGGCGGACCTTCGTGTTGTCGCGGTTCTTGCGGAGTGTCTCAAGCTTCTTAATTTGCGCGTTGCGCACCGCGGAGTTGTCTATCTCGAGAATGTCGAGAGCCTCCTCCTTGTCCAAGCGGTACTTGGTAAGGCCGACGATAGTCTCGCGGCCGGAATCTATGCGCGCCTGCCTGCGGGCCGAAGCCTCCTCTATCCTCTGCTTGGGCAGACCCGCCTCTATGGCCTTGGTCATGCCTCCGAAGCTCTCCGCCTCCTGAATGTGCGCCCATGCGCGGCGCGCCAGCGCCTGGGTCAGGCTCTCCACATAGTAGGAGCCGCCCCACGGGTCTATGACGTTGCATATGCCCGTCTCGCTCTGCAGATACAGCTGGGTGTTGCGGGCTATGCGGGCGGAGAAGTCCGTCGGAAGGGCTATGGCCTCGTCCAAAGCGTTGGTGTGCAGGCTCTGGGTGTGGCCCAAAGCCGCGCCCATGGCCTCTATGGCCGTGCGCGTCACGTTGTTGAACGGATCCTGCTCCGTCAAAGACCAGCCGCTCGTCTGAGAGTGCGTACGCAGCGCCAAGCTCTTAGGATCCTGCGGGTCGAAGCCCTTTACAATCTTTGCCCAAAGCATTCTCGCCGCGCGCATCTTGGCCACTTCCATGAAGTAGTTCTTGCCTATCGCCCAGAAGAAGCTAAGGCGCGGAGCAAACTTGTCGACACCCAAACCCGCCTTGACGCCCTCGCGCAAATATTCCAGGCCGTCGGCAAGCGTGTAGGCCATCTCCAAGTCGGCCGTGGCGCCGGCCTCCTGCATGTGGTAGCCGGAGATGGATATGCTGTTGAACTTGGGCATATTCTTGGAGGTGTACGCAAATATGTCGCCTATTATC
>CALXLX010000019.1 GCA_944389315.1 uncultured Opitutales bacterium | reverse complement strand
AGCACTATCTTGTCCAGCTCAGACGCCCCAGAAAACTCCCTGTCGCCCTCAAAAGGATTTTCTTTCGAGAGATTCTTCTCTGAACGCTTGGCCTTGCCGGACGTTTTGCGAATATGCGCCTTGCCCCCGCCGTCTTTCGCTTTGCGGGGAGACTCCGCCGCGTCAAGGCACCACAACGGCAATGCCGCCGCGACTACGACCAATAAAAGCTTAAATATGTATTTTGACATGCGAACTTCATATCCATCAAACATCTATACTCTATAAAAGTTTCACTTTTTTTACAAGGCTATAGGAATAAAAAAGCGGGATCCCAAAAAGAGGAATCCCGCTGGCGAATAGAAACTTAAGCGGAACGCTCTTATGAGCCTGCCCTGCCGTTCAGAAACTTTGCGGACAGGGGCTCCACATTGGAAATACCCAATAGGGCTATCTCCTCGGGAGCCAGGGTAACCTCGTAATTCCCGCTTCCAAGGGGTTCCCCCGCAGAATCAAAGAGATCTCCGCATACGGACATTCTCTTTATATTTAAACTGACACCGCCGCCGAGCGATATATTCCCAGCTGCCGCCGCTTTTTCCAATTCGTCGTTTTCCATATTAGTATACCAGTTTTTTCACCTTTACCCCGAACCTCACGGACATGCCCGCAACGGAGGGGGTAACACAAAATTTAGAAGCCTCTTGCGGGCTAAAGAACTCTCCCGCCTTCCCCCAAGCCGCGCCTACGGGGGCGGAAGATATAAACCCGCCCGGCGCCGAAGACGACTCGCCCACGGATATTATAAGCTCTCCCTCTACGCAGCATGCGAAAACCTCAACCATGCAATTTGGCGCAATTACCGGAGTATCGCCGAAGACATATGCGGAAGCCTTTGTGGATTCCCCCCATTCGTAGGAACAATAGAGGCAATAGTCCTCAACAAGCCTGTCGGAAAGAGGCTGCCCGTATATTATGGCATGGTTCCCGTTCCCGGAGGAGTCGTGCCATTGATATGAGTCGGAACCTTCGCAAAGATACAGCAATGCCCGCTTCTGGGACGACGCATCTAATATCGAGGGCGGAAGAGGGACTCCAGCGGCATAGTCCGCGGGCGTATATGGGCTGTCCGTCTCGTCCATCGCAAAATTCGTCACAAGAAAGCCGTAGTAGGCGGTCTCTATGGACGGATTTTCAATAGCCTCGCGCGAATATCCCCACCCGCTATTGAGCGTAAGCGGAGTATTCGTGCTAAAATCGTTTCCGGACAAGGTATTGTAATATTCCTTTCCGGATCCCAAGGGAACCCCGTCCAAATAGAAGCACACATACTCCAATTTGCCCGTCGCCAACCCCCTGCCGGCGCATACGCCCAAAGAGTGGCTGCCGGTTGGCAATTCTATGGTCAGGCGCCGCTCAGCTTTGCGCAGAGCGGGGGTGTCGTCGAAATTCGCGCAGAACAAGGTGAGCTCCTTTTTTGAGGAATAGGAAAATCTAAACCCGCAGTTCTGAAAGGGATCGCTCCACACAACCCCCTGCGTGTTAAAGAACGAGACAACCTCGTTTGCCTCGGTGCTCGCAAACAATTCCTCGAAAGAGTCTATGTCGTAGCGCAGAAAAAAGGACGCGGGAAAAGCCGTCAAAAAAGACATGTTGTTGACCAAGGCCTTGGAATTCCTGAAAAATACGCGCGGCATTCTTCCGCTCAAAGCGAGGGAATTTTTTATTTTTGCGCCGCATTCGGCCTCGGAACATGCGCCTATATTTGAACGCGCCGCGGCGGGGTCGGTAATATCGGAAAGGTTGCCCGAGCGCGATAGGAACATGGACAAAGCCTCGTCGCGGGTTATGGACAACTCGGGCGGATTGGGCGCCGCGGCGGCATCGTCGTTATAGGAAGGGTCTATATATATCCAGCCCCTGCTGAAAGTGGTGCGAGACCCGTCCGCGGAATATGCGACTATCCTCAGCCATTTTTGTCCGGCGGGAACCGCGGTATCGGAGGCGTCGAGGAAAAATGAGACTCTCGCGAATGGATCCCCGCTTTCGGAACCGTTAGATAGCTCGAAATCCGCGACATCTACCGATTTGCTTATCAGGCACTTGCATTCCCGGGGATCCGGGGCATTATACGGGCCTATGTCCGAAATTTCCAAAACCGCGCGCGTGAGCATGCTAGTATCCGCAACCTCTCCGCGATTTAATAGATCTGCGACGATTCCCACAGAATCGCCCGAGGTAAAATGCACTGGGCCGCGGCGCTTTGCGTCGATCGGGGAGTCCGCATCGGACAAATCGGCTTTTATTTCTATAAGATTCAATATTTGAGAAGTGTCTGTATTCATGACCGAATATTACCCCGAAATGGAAAGCTGCGCGGACTTACTTTTGAAGTTTTTGATATTTTTTATCCGGGCGATATAAAAACAGCCGCGCGGGGCGGAATTTCCGCGCAAGCGACAAGTCCCTCTAAAGGCGAAGCGCAAAAATGCCCATATTCCAAAGCCGCCCGCAAAAGAGCGGAATAGCAGAAAATTGTTGCAATCAAGCGATATTTAAAACACACTATGAAGCTTTAATTTATGGCCGAGAAATTGGATATAGCCGTGGTTGCGGGAACCCGTCCCGAAGCCATAAAGATGGCGCAGGTTTATAAGACGTTAAAGGATTCTGACACGCTCAATCCCGTGTTTGTGTCCACAGCGCAGCATAGGCAAATGCTGGACCAGGCATTGTCCATATTCCAAATAAAGCCGGATTTCGACATGAATCTCATGCGGAAGTCCCAGACGCTCAATTCGCTGACGGCAAGAATACTGTCAGCATGGGAGGACTATTTCAAAACTTTCCGGCCAGCGGCGATACTGGTTCAGGGGGACACCACTACGGTTTTTGCGACGGCAATAGCGGCTTTTTACGAGCGCATACCCGTCGGGCATGTCGAAGCGGGGCTGAGGACCGGCAATATGCTCTCCCCCTACCCCGAGGAGATGAACAGGCGCCTGACCGACCCCATATCAAAGTGGTGCTTTGCGCCGACTAAGGAAAGCTACGACAACCTCATATCCGAAGGCATGGATCCCGACTCATGTTTCGTAACCGGAAATACGGTTGTGGATTCGCTGCTGTGGATGAGGGATAAGCTCAAAAAGGACAAAATATCCGCAGAATACGTATCCGCGAAATGTTCCATTCCGCAGGTTTTCACAAAGGAATTTCTGGAGGGGGGCAAACCCTGGATACTTGTAACCGGGCACCGCAGGGAGAACTTCGGGGACGGGTTTGAGGAGATATGCAGGGCGATAAAAACCTTGGTGCAAACGCACCCAGACGTGGGGGTATTGTATCCTGTCCATCTGAACCCAAATGTGCAGGAGCCCGTAAACAGGATACTCAGCGGAATGGACAGAGTTGCGTTGATTCCTCCAGTGGGATATGAAGAATTCATCTGGCTAATGGACAAATGCCGTTTTGTGCTCTCTGACAGCGGCGGCGTTCAGGAGGAGGCCCCAAGCCTGGGCAAGCCGGTTCTTGTCATGCGCGATACAACCGAGAGGCCCGAAGGGGTCGCCGCGGGCACATGCAGGCTTGTGGGAACAGACGCGGAGAAAATCGTATCGGAAGCAAGCAGGCTCCTCTCCGACGAAGATGAATACTCGAGGCGATCGGCCTTGAAAAACCCCTACGGCGACGGCACCGCCTCGCAAAAGATAAGAAACATCCTAGAGGAGCGCCTCTCTTAGATTTTAATAGATATGCAAAACGACACAGAAATATTCGACGTATGTCTGCTCGGATTGGGATACATAGGTATACCGACGGCAGTTATATTTGCAAATTGCGGGAAGAATGTTCTCGGGGTGGACGTATCCGAGGAGCGGGTGAACCTTGTAGGCTCGGGCAAAAGCCACATAGGCGAGGCGGACATTGACGAGATGCTGATGAGAGTAGTCAAAGAGGGGCGTTTGACGACGTCAAAAAAGCCGAAATCGTCGGCTGCGTACATAGTCGCGGTTCCCACGCCTTTTAAGAAAGACCGCGGCAAGAAACTGCCGGATTTGAGTTTCGTGGAGGCGGCGACTCGTTCCATAGCGCCCTGCCTGAGAAACGGGCAGATTATAATTCTGGAATCCACGAGCCCCGTGGGGACGACGGAGAAAATGCACGGGTGGCTGCTCGACGAGCTTAAAAAAACCGGCAGAGACAAGGATGTGGACTACTCCACCGTGCTGTTTGCGCACGCCCCGGAAAGGATACTGCCCGGGCAGATGCTCAAAGAGCTGGTTTCTAACGACAGGATAGTCGGCGGGCTTACGCCGGAGGCCTCGGAGAGGGCAAGAGCACTATACTCGACGTTCTGCAAGGGCCAGGTCTTCATGACAGACTCCAAGACGGCCGAAATGACAAAACTTACGGAGAACGCCTCGCGCGATGTTGCAATAGCCTTCGCAAACGAGCTGTCCATCATATGCGACAAGTTCGGGATAGACGTATGGGAGCTGATAAAGTTGGCTAACAGGCACCCGAGGGTAAACATACTCTCGCCTGGGCCTGGA
Organism: uncultured Opitutales bacterium; assembly: GCA_944389315.1. GTDB lineage: Bacteria > Verrucomicrobiota > Verrucomicrobiia > Opitutales > Intestinicryptomonadaceae > CALXQW01. Next base: position 43,737 of record CALXLX010000019.1, on the reverse strand, counting down.
GTCGGCGGGCACTGCATAGCGGTGGATCCCTGGTTTATAATATCGGCGGCCGAGAGCGAATCCGTGCTAATGCGCGCCGCGCGCGACGTAAACGGTTCAAAGCCCCTGCGCGTGATAGAAAAAGTCAAGAAGACCGCGGAAAAATGCGGTAAACCGAGGCCGTGCATCGCGTGCCTGGGAGCGACGTTCAAGGCGAATGTAAACGACATGAGGGAAAGCCCCTCATTGGAGATAGTCGAGGCCCTGGCGAAAGATTCGTCAATGGAGGTCGTGCTCGTAGAGCCGCATATAGACCGCCTGCCAAAATCCCTGGAAGGCTCGGCGGCAAAGCTCGGCCTAAAAGAAGCGCTCGGCAAGGCGGATATAGTTCTCCTGCTCGTCGACCACCGAGAATTTTCGTCCATCACAAAAGACGACCTCGACGGAAAGATACTCATAGACACAAAAGGATTTCTATCCAAAAAGCAATGATTCCTCTACAACCACTCGACCCGCAAAACAACCTTGCCCTTCCGCCAATGTCGCTTACGGAAAAGATAATCTTTTCCACGGCAATATTCATGTACTTTTCCTTCTACGGGTTTCTCGGGTTGCAAAACGCCCTGGGCATACATTCGTCGTTGTACTCGGCCGCATACAGGTTGATACCTCTCGGTTTGAGCGGCATTTTGCTGCTTCTGACCGTCATGAGAAAGCAGAATCCCCGGATGGACATATGCATGAAGTCGTTCATGCTCTATTTCCTTCTGATGGTCATAATGCTTATAATATACCAGGCTCCGGAATTCGACACCGGCACGTACGGATCAAGCTACGGAAAGATATTTTATTACTACGAGTTTACCGCATACAGCATCCTGCCCATGACGCTGTTCTACCTGACACCGTCCAGATTCGAGTTCCTGTCGAGGAACACTTGGCTTATATTCATCCCGACATTTCTCTCTCTATCAATAATTTTGTACTATTTCGGAGATATCCTTTCCGGAGAGTACGGCGGCATGGATTTCCAGGGCGTCAACAGGGCCACCACAAAGGAGCCAATGGGATTCATGTTTGTAATGTCGCTATATTGGATAGTTTTCTCGGGCAAGTTTTCCAAGTTCGCAATAGGGATGGTCGGCCTGGCGATATCGCTGTACAGTCTAAAAATAAGTTCATCGCAATCTCTGCTGCTGTCCTCTGCAGCAGTGTGCTTTGTGACGTTTTTGCTATCTTTTAAAAACAAGTCTTCTCTGGCAATAACCATCGTGCTGGGCGTGATCGGGGCGTCGATTGCGCTGCCGTACATAATGATGAGCAAAGGCTTCCAGAGGCTTCAAAACCTAATGTATCTTTCGGATATATACACCTACGGAGGCAGCTATGACGTATCAAGAATAGACCTCATAAAGCAAGGTCTGGCGATGTTCGCCCAGTCTCCCATATTCGGGGGCAACATTCTCACCCCCATGGGCGGATACTGCCACTTTCTCTTCGTGGACGTGCTCATGGCGGGCGGCATCATAGGTTTCATTCTCATGTGCATAATATTGTACGGTTGCCTGAAGGGGGCGCTGAGCATTTCGAGACTTCCGACGAGATATTATTGGATTGTAATGATATCCACATACGTGTTTGTGCAGCTGTTATTCCACGGAAAAGCCACGGCTCTTATATCCATGCCGGTCATGCTGCTTCTGTGCGCAAACTCGTTTTTCGGCAACGTAAGAAACAGAGCTTAAAACAGCACCCTACAAAAGCTCATGCGCCGATAAACGGCGCGCTTGGCAGCCTATGCCGCAAAAAAAAGCGCCCTATTACGGCGCTTTTTTGCTCTCTTTTTAGTAAAAATCTATCCTGAGAAAAAAAAGCGCCCCGGGCAGGGGCGCATAAAGCACGAAAGATTTGCGGATAATCCTCTTAATTTGCGGAGGACAACTGCTTCACCACGGTTTTATGGAGATAGTCCACATACCTTATGGGCACATACGCCGTGCCGTCGTCGATAGTCGAGCCCTTGGTGTCTACCTCAAGCTTCCCGCCAGAAGCCTCTATAGAAACGACAGCGTTTTGCCCGCGGTTGCTTATCTTTGCCTTTATGGGATTGCCGCTGTCGGTAATAGTCCAACCGCGCAGCTGGAGAGCAGATAGAACCGCCTTGTGCAAGGCGGCGTTATCCGACGTAAGCCCCGAATATACCAATTTGGTCTTTCCGGAAGCGGCCATGTCTATGCTGTTTTTTGTTGTGGTGGTGCTGCACGCAAAAAGAAGCGAGCACAATATTGCCAACGAGATATTCAAGAAGATTTTCATGTCTTTATTGTTGCTATGGGCAACGGGCTGTGCAAGATTTTTATAGGCTAATTTGTGGAAGACTTTAATAAAACATTTGCACGGGCCGCGCATGTTGCGGGCATTGCAGCGGCATACATTACGGGGGGGCTTTTAGCGGCGCTTTTTATACTTTTTACGCTGTTTACATACCCATTCAGGGGGCCGGTGAAAAAATCCAGAAATATCCTGCTGGTAAAAATCCTAAGATTAGGCATTTCTTTTTACATAAAAGCTTGCCTGCCTATTTTCGGCATCTGTTCTGTCAGAACGCAAATTCTCTCTCCCATAAAAATATGCAAAACCCCGCAGATATATGTGGCCAACCACAGGAGCATGCTGGACCCGTTCATAATCATGGCATGCGTGCCAAATCTGGCTGTCTTGCTCAAGAGAAAATACGCGAAGGGCATTGCGGGGGCATATCTGTCGGAATTTCTGGATTTTTCCTGCATAGAGAAGGATTCCCGCGAATCCCTCCAAAACGCGACCCGCTGGGGGGAACGCATGCTCGCAGGAGGAAGGAATATCTTGATATTTCCCGAAGGTTCGCGCAGCCCGACGGAGCGGATGTTGCCTTTCAATTCCCTGGCTTTCAGATTGGCAAAAAAATTCGGCGCAAAGATAAGGCCGGTTGCGATACACTCGGATAAGCCGTTTATGGCAAAGGGCATAAAACCGTCAGTTCCGCGGGGAAATACGCATTTTGAGGTTGAATTTCTAAATCCGGTATCGCCGGAAGGGCTCTCCGCGGACGACATGCTCATAAGCTGCGAACGCGCAATATTTAAAACCCTCAACAAACTGCGCAGCAATAGAAATGATGGATAGACAATTCATAAAAAGCCTCATACCCCACAGGGAGCCCTTCCTGTTCGTAGACAGAATAGTAAACGTGCAGGAAGGCAAAAGCATATGCGCCCAGCTCGACATTGCGTGCGATCTGCCCTTCTTCAAGGGGCATTTCCCGAAAAAGCCAATAATGCCCGGAGTTTTAACATTGGAGGCCCTCGCGCAGACTTCCGGACTTCTTCTGGCCCTATCAAAAAATGGCGTAACGGCGGGCAGCATATTCTATCTTGCATCAAGCAACATAAAGTTCCTAAAGCCGCTAAAACCTGGCTCCGTGCTGGAATTAAATTCTAGGCTGGTCAAGGAATTTGGCGGCCTATATCAATTCGAGGCCGAAGCCTTGTCTGCGAGGGAGCGCATAGCCTCGGGAACAATAGTGCTCGCCAAGGCCCAGGAGGAGGGCGCCCGGGCATGAAACGGGTGCTTATGCTGCTTTCCAACCCGCGCCCTGGCGGAATGACTCAGATAGTCGCCGAGGCTCTCTTGGCAGGGCTTAACGAAGGCGGATTCCATGCCGACTGCGTAAACTTGTGCAAGTCCGACATCAAACCCTGCCTGGGGTGCTATTCCTGCATACCAAACTCAAGATGCGTGCACAAGGACGACATGCGCGAAATCCTAAGGATATTCACCCTTGCCGACGCCGTAATTTGCGTAAGCCCCGTTTATTTTTACTCTGTAAGCTCACGCATGCGCGAGTTCTTTGAAAGATGCTTTCCACTTGTAGGCGGAGAGCGTTTTATGCGATGCGGCAAAGCGGACACTCAGGTTTCCCCAAAACCTCAAAAATCTCTCTTTGCCGTAAGCGTAGCCGCAGGAATAGACGCTGCTCTTTGCGCGAACATAGAGCAGATGTACGAAGCCGTTTCAAAATCCCTCGGGCTTAACTTTGCGGGAAGCGTTCTGAGAATGGAATCTATGTACCTTAAATATCCCACTCTCAATCCGCAAAAGATAGGGGCAATTAAGGATGCCCTCGCAAAGGCGGCAAAAGAGCTTGCCGCCTACGGCCGGGTATACGGCTCCACAAAAGAGGCTATTTCCGCCCGCATATCAAAGGACGACGCAGAATTTGAACACCACGCAAGGCTGTTTTGGCAAAAGATGAGAAAATGACGCCGCCCATTTTTGACGGGAAACTGCGCCAAAAGATTTTCAGAACTTTTGCTGTGCCGTCTGCAAATACGGCCCAGCCGAAGTGTTCCATAGGCCGCCTCAGATTTATTCGGAATCTGAAGTCGCATAGAGGCTTTCGGCAAGGACTGCCGGGCGCGATACGGAATGGCATATTCCTCCGTCTTGCCTTGAAAACTCAAAGCCGCTGTGGGCATATCCCCTATCGAAAAGCGCAAGCGCAAGATGCGCTCCGAGAGCGTGCGAATATGCGCACGATACAACCTCTCCGACCCGGCTCTTCCCGGCAAAAATTTTCTCCCCGATGGCAAAAGCCGGAGAATCCGCGGGAGACTTTAGGCATATCAGCCTGGGCAAATCTGCGTTTATTCTGTCTTTAAAAATCTCCGCTGAACCCGAGAAAGAGTCCTTTGAAAAATCTATCTGCCATTGGAGGCCGAGCGTTATAGGGCTTTTAACGCGCACGCCTTCCTCGTAGGCGTTGAAGAACCCGCCCTCCAGCCTCGACAGAAACTGCGTTTTTGTACCGCAGAATCCGCCGCCGCAGGCAAGGACGGACGCGGAGATCTTGTCGAAGAAGCTCTCCGCGGTCTCGTTTGGAACCATAAATTGGTAACCGAACTCCCCTGTCTTTCCGTTCCTGAAAAGGTAGGCTTCCCTTCCGTCAAAATCGTACCTTTCCGCAGAAAGGTACGGCAGATTCAAGACATCGGGGCCGAAGACATCAATGGCGACCTTGCGCGCATGCGGCCCGTCGGCGCAGAGCAAGACATATTCCCCGGAAACATCCCTGCAATTCCCCGCGGAAAAGACATCAGAGAGGAAATCCCCGCGGCAGGCGTTTTCGGCAAGAAGGATGAGTTTGTCGTCTATATCCGCAACAAAGCACTCTGCAGCAAACGATCCGCCACCGTCGGCAAGAAAGGTGTCGGCTATGCGCCCGTAGCGCAATTTCAGAATGTTCCCCGCAAGCACGGTATCCAGGAAATCCATTCCGGCGGACTCCTCGAAAACATACTTTTTTGCGAACGACAGGTCCGACAAACATACGCAAGAGCGCAGCAGGCGGCTTTCCTCAGCGGGGTCTGAGACGCTCTCCACACACTGATGCCCGCCGATTTGCGAGAACTTCGCGTTCAACGCCTCCCACTTTTTTTCCAAAAAAAGACTATGCATTTGCCGCTCCTTTCGAAGACTCCTGCATTATGAAATCGGCAAGGGTATTTATGGAGCGCAAAGCCGCCAGATTGGACTCCGAAAGCTTAACGCCGAACTCCCCCTCTACAAACATGGCTACTTCCAAAATATCCAGAGAATCCAAGCCCAATCCGGACCCCACGAGAGCGACGTCGTCGTGCAGATCCTCCGGAAGATACCTGACAGAGTCTATATTGCGGACAAGCATCTCTTTAATTTTGTCCGTTACAAACTTGCGCTTTGCGATATTTTCCGCGTCGGGTAGCATAAAATCAAAATTATGGTTGTTTTTAAAATCACGAGACTCTACATTGCGCCCCAGGAATTTCAAGACTATTAAGACCCAAAATGACGACCTGCCTGATCATACCCTGCTACAACCACACGGAACGCCTGCAGGAACTCATAGATTCCGCGGCGGGGCTGCGGGTCTTTGTCATAGACGACGGGTCCGTCCCACCCGTACGCGCGGGGGGCTGCAGGCTTGTAAGGCTGGAGAGGAACTCTGGCAAGGCCGCCGCCTTGGCAAGGGGTTTTTGCGAAGCCGAGGCCGAAGGCTTCGACCATGCCATAACCATGGACGCCGACGGGCAGCACGACCCAACCTTCATTCCGCGATTTCTCGACGCTGCCGAAAAGTTCCCCGATGCAATCATAACCGGCGTAAGAGATTTCAACTCTCCCATGATATCCGGCGGGCGCCGCTTCATGAACAAATTCTCTAATTTCTGGTTCAAGAGCGAGACCGGCGTGGACATTGAAGACACCCAATGCGGCTACAGGTGCTATCCTCTCAAACTCATCAAAGGCATAGCGGCGCAAAGGAAGGGCTATACTTACGAGCTGGAAATCCTGGTAAAGTTCTCGTGGCTGGGAGGGCGCATAGAACAGGTTGAAATACCGACAATATACACGAAGGAAAGCCTGTCGTCCTCCCATTACAAGCCCTTCTGGGACACCCTACGCTTCACGCTGTTAAACACGAAGCTGTTTTTCGCCTCTAAACTGCTGCCGCGCGCGCTGCTAAAAAGATTGGCCAAAAAGTGAGAAATTTTTTAATAAAAGTGCAGGAATTTTTGCGCCGAAATCCGCTTGTAAACGCGCTATTGGCAGTTTGCATGACTGCGGGAGGCATATGGGCGCTCTCATCGGCCGATTTCAACGAAAACATACTGGACATACTCCCCGAAAGGGACAGGGTTATCACGCAAACTTACGAATATGCGGACATATTCGGCCAGAACCGGCTAATTTTTGTAAATATCTCCTCCGAATGCGGCAAAGCAGCATCGGAATCCGCAGCCGAAGAAATATCTGATAAAATATTAAAGATAGAAGGCATAAAGCCCTACCCTGCAGACGCCGCATCTAAGGAAGATTTGCTTTCAAAGGCCATAAGCGTATATCCGTATTTTTTTGACAGGGACTCCTTTGAGGATAAGGCGTCTGCGGAATCTATGCGCAGGCGCCTTGCGGAATTAAAGCGCGGGCTTTCGGGACTCGACGGGGTCTACTATAAAACCCTCCTGCAAAAAGACCCCCTCGGGCTTTTCGATACGGCGAAAGTTTCGCTAGAACGCCTCCTGCCAAAGCCGCGGGGCGCAGTATTGAGAAACGGGCGCATATGCACGCCAGACTTCAAGAATCTGCTGCTTGTATTCTCCGCAGACTTCGACCCAGCAGACTCCGCGAAAAGCTCCGCTTTAATGGAGAAGCTCCTGGCGATAGAGCTCTCCGCCGAAAAAGATTTTCCCGGCATTAATATAGACATTTACGGTGGTCACCGCATAAGCGCAGACAATGCGAAATCGGCCAAAGAGGGATCTTCTGAGGCTATGTTCATTTCCGCCGTTTTGATAATAGCTTTATGTTTCAGCGCCTTCAGGCACAGGATATTCGCGCTTTATGCGCTGTTTCCGTCCCTGCTTGGAGTATGCATGGCATTTGTGTTTCTCAGGCTGGTTTCCGAGGAAATATCGTCGATTTCCATAGCCTTTGCGAGCATAGCCATAGGAATATCCATAGACTATGCCATACACATTCTCTACGCTGCAGACGGCGACGAAGGCGCGCGCGGAATATTGGATAAAACCCAAAATATCCTCAAACCCATACTGATAGCCGCCTCAACCACAATAATAGCCTTTGCGATAATCCCGTTTATGGGGGGGCGGAGTTTCGGTCAGCTGGGGATATTCGGCGCAGCGGGGGTGTTTTTCTCCGCGGCGGCGAGCCTTACCATGCTGCCGGCATTGATATCGCGCACAAGTTTAGGGCAGGCGCGCTACTGCCCTTTTTATCCAGTTTCAGAAACCATTTGGAGGCTTTCAAACAGGCGCGGCAAGGCATGCGCCTGCGCATTTGCCTGCATGGCAATAATAGTCCTTCCCTTCCTGAAAGATCTGCGTTTTGAAGGGAGCCTGTCGTCTTTCAGCGGCGTGGACGGCCAGACGCAAAGCAGCGCGCAAGTGATAAGAAAGAACTGGAGCGATACGGTAAATTCAAGCTACATAATACTAAGGGCTTCCTCTTTAAGAGAACTGATGGACCGAAACAAAACGCTGTTGGCCTTCCTTCAGGCTGGGAATTTCACCGCAGAGGCGGATTCTCCGTTCAAGAACCTGGAAAGCTACGACATGCTTGAAAAAAGGCGCCAGCAATGGGCCGCTTATATTTCGGAGAATATTCGCCCCCTTAAAGACCGCTTCGCGGAAGAGGCCCGCAGGATGGGAATAAAGCCATCGGTAATAGACGAGCAGATGGATATTCTTTCAAATACGCCATCCCTCGAGGATTTCCTACTAAATCCTCTGCTTTTTGGCGGGAGGGTTGCAAAAGAGCAAGGTTTTTACGCCTTGTCTACGAATGTGACATTCCGCAAGAACGCAGACAAGCAGGCTTTTTATAGATTGTTGGAGAAGGATTTTCCCGATGCGTCGCTTGTGGATACGGAATTTCTCGGAAACCACATGGCGGGCCTGGCCAAGCGCTGGCTTGCATTTTTCTCGTCCGCGGCGCTTGCGGCGGTTGTCCTTCATCTGGTCTTGACGCTAAGAAGCTTGGGGCTTCTGCTATGCGTGCTTGTGCCGGTAGCCTCGGGCATAGGGGTGTCTCTTGCTATATTGTCCATGCTCGGAGAGCCAATAACCCTCATAAACGCAATCTTTATAATATTTGCGATATGCATAGCACAGGACTACGCGGTATTCCTGTCGTTTGCTAAATTGGGCAGGGAGAAATCCGGATTGAGGGCGGTGGCACTCTCCGCCTTCACGACAACCGCGGCTTTCGGTGCGCTCGCGGTTGCCGACCACCCGGTGTTAAAGGGCATAGGGCTGACATCGGCGCTGTCCATATTTTTAACGTTTTTGGCGAGCATATGCCTTGTGCCAGCACTTTTCGATATGCTCGTAAAGAAAGGACGCCGTGGAGGAGAATAAGAAATGGAGGGGGAAATCCTACGGAGGCAAGTGGGGAAACTTGTGCTTCGTATTTCTCCTAAAGCACTTCGGCCCCTGCGCGGCGTATGTATTGCTGCTGTTTGTGGCGCTGTATTTTACAGCGTTTAAGAGAACTCCCTATAGGGCGAGTGGAAACTATCTGAAAAGGATACTCGGCAAAGGGCGGCATTTTATGCCCTACCATGTCTTCAGACACAATCTGGCGCTCGGCATAACCCTCATAGACAAAGGCGCCTATCTTGCCGGAAACAAAAGGATAAAATGCGAAAACCTATGCGAGGACATGCTGGGAAAATCCCTCTCGGGCGGGAGCGGGGCGATAGTCCTAACACCGCATGTAGGCTGCAGGGAAATTGCGATGGAATCCCTAAAGGCCTTTTGCCGCAAGATAAAGATACTAGGGATTCAGACCGAGGACGAGCAAATAAGGCGCGTGCTGGAGTCTTTTGCAAAGCAGGATATAGAGAGCATAGACGCTTCGTCCTTCGGGGCGCTGATAGAGTCGTACAAGGCTCTTAAGAACGGCGACATACTGGCGATGCAGTTCGACCGCGATATAGGGGAGCCAAAGGTCAAAACCAGATTTCTCGGCGGCGAGGTTCAGCTTCCGGCAAGCGCATTTAAGCTTTCGGAGGTCGCCCGGTGCGACATGATCTACTGCGCATGCGTAAGGGAAAAGCTTTTCCATTACAAGATAGTACCGCTTCTTATCGTAAAGAAAGACGAACCCCGAGGCGAAAACTTCGCCGCTGAAAAGACCGCCGAAGTTATGAAATGTCTTGAAAAACTCCTGGCTCAAAACAAATATCAGTGGTTTAACTTTTACGATTATTGGGACTGACAGTTCAGATGAAAGACAATCTCACGGAAGATATAAAAAGTAAGATAATTTCCGCCCTCAATCTGCAGGGCGTATCTCCCGCCGACATATCGGACGATACTCCGCTTTTCGGCGACGAAGGTCTCGGGCTGGACTCCGTCGACGCCCTCGAGCTTGTGGTGATGCTCGAGCGCGAATACTCCATAAACGTCTCCGAACAATCTACGGCCAAGGAGATATTCTCGACTCCCGCAAGCATAGCCGAATACGTCCGAAAAAACGCGAAATGACATCGGAAAGGCCAGTTGTAGTGGGCATGGGCTTATGCTCCGCCTGCGGCAACGACTGCGCCGCGGCTTTTGACGCGCTGTTGGCAAAAAGGGATTTCCTGGCGCCCCAAAAGCTTTTTGACAGCCCCAAACACGGCTCGAGGCTTTTCGCCCAGGCAAAAGGTTTCCATGAGAAAAAGCCCTATTCGCGCTGTGTGGGCATCATGCTCTCGGCCGTGGGAAAGGCCCTGGAGAACCTGGATATAAGGCGCTTCGACAAGCGCAGAATCTGCGTTTTCGGCGGAACGAGCATAGGCGGGGTTTTCGAGACAGAAAACGCCCTCTCAAAACTTCTGCTAAAAAACGAGGAGGATTTGGGGGCCCTAAGGTTTTACGAATGCTCCTCCCTTGCTGATATAGCCGCGAAAAAGATAGGAGCCAAAGGCTGCGCGATGACGTTTTCCACGGCGTGTTCAAGCTCTTCTTTGGCATTGGCTGCCGCATGCGACGCGATATCGCAAAAGGAGGCCGATTTATGCCTCGTATTCGGGGCGGACGCGCTTTCGCGCATTACGATAAACGGTTTCGGGTCTCTTTTGCTCCTTAGCAAGGACAAATGCAAGCCCTTCGACAAAGACAGGGACGGGATAAACCTCGGGGAGGCCGCTGGCGCCTTGGTGCTGGCCTCTGAAAGCGCAGCAATGGCCGCAGGGTTAAAAGTTCTTGCACATGTCGCCTCATGGGCGTGCAATGCGGACGCCTACCACCCCACCGCCCCGCGGCCGGACGGAGACGGCGTAAAAAGTCTCATTTCAAAGCTCATATCGAGCCATGGAATGGGAAACATAGCCTCCATCGCAGCCCACGGCACGGGAACAGCAGGCAACGACTCCGCAGAATACGCCGCATTCAGGGACGCATTCGGGGAAAATATACCCGCATACTATTCCAACAAAAGGCTTTTCGGGCACACTCTTGGCGCAAGCGGCGCGGTTAACGCAATAATGGGGATATGTTCCTTAAACGGAAATATCCTGCCGCCGACGCCAGGGTTTTCAGTTCCCCTTGAGGGCATGGACATGCAGCCGCTCAAGGAGCCGTCCAAGGCAAATATAGATAGCGTACTGACGCTTTCGCTCGGATTCGGGGGCAACAATGCCGGAACGATTTTTGCAAAAGACAGATCCTCTAAGGATGCCGAATTTTTCGATGGGCAATTTTTTGTGCATTCCGTGGGGGTATCCTCCCCCAAAGGCGCCTCTCCAGAGGAGATAGAAAATAATATCTCAAAGGCTGGCCCCTTCAGATGCGACGAGGAGCGCAACTTGGAGTCCATACCGCCCCTTAAGAAAAGAAAGCTTGCAAGGCTGCAGAAGATGGCATTGTCCGCCTGCATAAAGGCTGCGGAAGGAGCAAAAGGCGCCCTAAAAAAGCCTCTTAACACCTCCGTATGTATCGGCACGGGATTGGGCATGACAAACGAGACGGCTAAATTCATAGAAAACGTCATTTTAAACCGCGAAGCTATGCCAATGCCTACGGCTTTCACGAATTCAGTGCACAACGCCCCGTCCTCCGCGGCGGCGATACACCTTGGCTTTAGGGGGTTAAACAGCGCGGTGACAGCAAAGGAAATTTCTTTTGAATCTGCGCTGTGGCAGGCCATGGCCGACATGCGTTCGGGAAATTCCTCCTGCGCCATTGTGGGAGCTGCGGATGAATACAGCCCTTATGCCGACAAATTTTTAAAAACCCGCGCGCGCTACTGCCGCAATTTCGCGGACAATCTGTCTGAAGGGGCCGCAGCATACGCCATATCTGCCGACAGGCAGGAGGGCTCTATCGCGAAAATAATCCTGCTGAAACTCGAAAGGCGCGGAGACTCCCCCAAAGAGGAGGGAGACCTGATAGAAAGGCTCATGCGCTTGGCGAAAGTGCCCGCGGGAAGAATAAAGTGCTGTTTTACCCCGTCGATAGTAAACAAGTCCCAAAAGAAATTCTTCGACGCGGCGGCGGAAAAGATAGCACCGGAAGAAACTTGTTGCATAGAGGACTTATTCGGCAAATCCTACATGAATTCCGCATACGCGATAATGCTCGGGAAACTGCGAGGGAGAGGCGTTTATGCCCTGTGGTCGCACACGAGCTCCAACCTTAGGGCTTTCACAATTTTTGAAATACTATGAGGATATTTTTTCTAATGCAGCTGCTGTTCTGTTTTTGCGCCCTAAACGCGGCGCAGAGCGTCGCCATGCCGAAGGCGGTCAGGATATATTTCGAGCAGGAGAAAACTCTCTCCTTGTTGGACGAGAAAATCCGCGGGAAAGGGATAATAGTTTCAGACGGGAACCGCATACGCTGGGAGATAACCGAACCATTCAAATCTGTGTGCATATTCGACGGATCGGACGCGGTACAATACGAATTTGAAAACGGGCGCTGGAGAGCCCTGAAAGAGAACAGGCGGCTGGCGGAAATATTCAAGCGGATAAAATCCGTAATATCGGGAAATGTCGACGAGATGGGCGGCGCTTTTGACGCCGCAGTATCGGACGGCGGGAAAACCGTAGTTCTCAAGCCTTCAAACGACGCAGCGGCGGCGTTTGTATCTTCCATACGCATAGAGAAAAATTCCGACGGCGAGATAGCGGCCCTAAGCATAGACGACCCCAACGGGGATTCCACCCATTTAAAATTCCTCAAGGTGGAAAAGGACCCCAAAGATTTGGAAAAGGCCTTCGACAAATCCGAATTTGCGCCAAAATAAGAGTTGCCGTGAAAACCGCCTGCACATTTGCCCTCATGCTGTTTTTCAACGTTCTCGCGTGTTTCGGCGGGAATGAGAACACTTTGCTTTTCGGGCTGGCCTACGCGCAGAGGGGCATTCTTGAGATAGGCGGAACAGAACAGACTGTGAGCATTTTTGTAAAGTCCTCAAAAGACAGGCATGTCTTGCAGATGCAGGGAGACTTCGGAATGCTCGCGAAGTTGGAGCTCGACTCAAACGGCATTCCGACCTCGCTCTCCGGATCCCCTTTTTTCAAGGCGCATTGGGCGGGCAAATATGTGCTCAGAGATTTCAGGATTCTGCTCGGATTTGCCCCGCCTAAAAACTATTCGGTGCTGAGATATCCGAGCGGGCTTATAAGCTCCGTAAGAACCGAAGGGTACGAGATGCGCCTTGAGGACTATACAAAGCTGAACGGAAGGGACATCCCCCTAAAAGTGTCCATACGCGCCGGAGAATACAAAATACAACTGCGCACGATTTTAAAATGAGCGGCAATATTCCATCAAACAAAGTTGCTATAACGGGCATAGGCGCCATCTCTCCGATAGGGAATTCCTGCGGAGAGATTCTCGACTCTCTCAGAAGCTGCCGGGACGGCCTCTGTTCCACAGGAAAGATAGATTTAAGCGCATTTGCCTCCAAGGTCTGCGCCCCGCATAGAGAGATAGACTTTTCTCTCCACATGAGCTCCGACGAGCTCGGAACGTTCACGGATCCATATCTGCGCCTTGCGATAAGCGCTGCCCGCATGGCCCTCAAGGACGCGGGGGCAAGCTGCTCGGAAAGCTGCGTGATAGTGGTGGCAACATGCAATGCTGGGCTTAATTCCGGCGAGAGGCAATACATGATAAAAAACGGCCTTGCGCGGGAAAAGCTCACCAGGGAGCTTTGCATGCAGTATGAGTTCGGCGCGGTGAGAAAGGCGTTTGCCCAGACACTTGCAAACGGCGCGGAAATTTTTGTGATAAATACGGCGTGTTCAGGCTCCACCGCCGCCGTGGGGCTTGCCGCGAGCCTTATAGAGACGGGTTATTGCAAAACCGCGCTGGCCGGCGGGGCGGACGCTCTTTCTCTGGCCAACTATGCGGGTTTTAGCGCCCTGAAGGTGGTTTCCGCAAGTAAGACCGCCCCGTTCTCCGAACCAGTGGGAATGAATATAGGCGAAGGCGCCGCATTCTGGTTTCTGGAGAGCGCCGCAGATGCGGAAAAAAGCAAAAAAGTTTACGGAAAGGTGCTCGGACAATCGACCTGCTCGGACGCATACCACGCCACACAGCCGGATCCGCGCGGCGACGGCGCGTACAGGACGCTTGCGGGAACCTTGAAAAATTCCGGGGTATCCATTGAGGATGTCGGCTGCATAAACGCGCACGCCTCAGGAACGCTTGCAAACGACAGGGCCGAGGCAAAGGGTATTAAACGTTTTTGCGGCGACGCGAAAATTCCTGTCACGGCGTCGAAGTCTTTCATAGGCCACTGCATGGGCGCAACAGGCATACTGGAGGCAACCTGCCAGCTTCTGGCCATGAACGGCAACTTTATCCCGCCGACGCTGCATTTCACCACTCCGCGCGCGGGCTGCGAAATACCCGTTGTAGAGAACGAGCCCTTAAAGAGCGGCTATTCCTGTTTCATATCCGCAAACTACGCATTTGCCGGGAACAACGCCGGCATACTCGTATCAAAGGGGGATTTCCCCGCCCCAAGAAAATTCCATTCAAAAAAAAGAATAGTGATAAGCGGGCTCGGCGCGCTGTCGGCTTTGGGGGAGAATGTAAAAGACATATTATCCGCCCTCATGGAGGGAAAAACTGGCATATCCGAAACGGACAAATTCCCCTGCCCCGATGACTTCAAATTCGGCGGATTTGCCAGCTCAAAAATGTCGGAGAAAAAATACAGGGGCATAGATTTCGGCGGCATGAACCCGATAAGCAAGTTTGCCGCAATAGCCGCAAGGGAGGCGCTCGACGACGCAAAACTGCGCATAGACAGGCGCAATTCCGAGGCGGCCTCGCTTACCATGAGCATATCCAAGGGCGCAAACGAGAGCGCCCATATGGACGCCGTGTTGACAAACGCAGACAGGCGCGGTGACATATCCTGCTTTTCAAACATCACCGCAAACTCTACGGCCGGAAGCGTCTCAAAAGAGTTGGAGCTAAAAGGCGAAAATATCACCCTGATATGCGGAGCGGGCGGAGCATTGCAGACCCTGCGCTATGCGGCGGAGCTTATCAATACAGACCGCGCGGCATACGCCCTAGCCTCGGCCGCAGACGAGATATACCCGCAATATCTAAACAGCTACGCCCAAACCGGGCTCATCTACCCCGACGCATGCGCAAAAGATTTTGAGATGCGCTTTGACGACGCGTTTAAGACTGTTTTGGGAGAGGGTGCGGCAAGCATTCTCCTCGAGGATATTGAAACGGCCACTGCTCGCGGCGCGGAAATCTACGGCGAGTTGCTGTCTTACAAAGGGGCCACGGACACGGTGAAGTTTGCCGACGCGCCAAGCTCCCCCGCGGCGCTCGAACGCTGCGCATCCTGCGCGCTCGAACAGGCGGGGGTACGCGCCGACGAAATAGACCTGGTTGTCTATACGCCCCAGGGAAACTCCCAAGATATAAAATATATTGAGTTAAAAAAGCGCATGTTCCCGAATGCGGCAATGCTTACCACGGTTTTCAACACCGGAAACCTCCAGGCGGCCTCGCCGCTGCTCACGCTTGCCGAGTGCCTTTATGCCGTAAAGAACAACATCGGCCCATGGCCCCAAAAAACGGGTATTGGGGAGCTCGACGCTCCTTGCTGCCGTAAAGAGATATCGAAAATCCTCTGTATGGACGCGGGTTTTTACGGGAATTGCTCGGCGGCGGTTATATCCGCGCGCGTATCTTAAAAAAATATCAATTAAGCGCCTGCGGAGCCATCGAAGGGGCCTTCCATGCCGCATGCGCCAAGGAAATCGCCATGCCAATTCAGGAGCACGGCATTCCATGAGAGCCCCACTCCGAAAGACGCCAAAACCACCTTCATGCCGTCCCTAAGCTTTCCGCACTCGTAGGCATCGGCAAGCGCAACCGCCACGCTTGAGCCTCCAGTATTGCCTATATCGCGCAGTTTGAGATGAATTTTCTCTGAAGGTATGCCCATGCGCTCCGCGGAGGCTTTTATTATCTTTTCCCCAGCCTGGTGGAATATGAAAAGGCCTATATCGGAAACCGAAAGGGAATTTCTCTCCAAAAGCAGCATTACAGACTCCGACAATCGCTTGAATGCAAAGGCAAAAATCTTGAAGCCGTCCATATGCAAATCTTTGCGGCTCCTAAAATTACCGGAACCTTCCGAAACGGCTGCCCCCGAAGCTGCGGAGGAAACGGAGCGCCTGAATCCGGAATCAGGCAGCATAAGGCTGTCGGCGCCCGCCCCGTCGGTGCCGTAAACGGAGTCGACAAACCACGGCTCTGGGCTTCTTTCGAGCAAAGTTGCGGCGGCGACGTCCCCGAAAAGCGCCACTGAGCTCTTGTCAAGCGGATTTAGCATCTTAGTCGGCGTATCTCCGGAAAGCAGAAGCGCTTTCTTGAAAGCCCCGGAAGATATAAGCGCGTTTACGATGGAGACGGCATAGGTGTATTGGGTGCACCCCAAATTTATGTCGAACGCCGCGACGGATTTCGGCAGGGAGAGCCTCTCCTGCATGATACAGGCCGTGGAGGGAAGAAGATAATCGGGAGTCTGGGTGGCGAATACGAGAAGGTCTATATCGTCCTTCGAGACGCCGAACTTTGAAAACATAAGCCGAGCGGCGCCATAGGCTAAATCGGAGGTGCATGTGTTGCTATCGGCAACCCTGCGCTCCCATATTCCGGTGTTCGCGGCAATTTTGTCCATAACCTCCCTGCCGAAACGCCCGCATAGAGCCTCGTGTGTGAGCCTGCCTTGGGGCAGTGCGTAGGTTATTGCCGCAATTTTTGTGCCGAACATAAAATATGTTTGATTTATTCCCCCATATTAAAACTATTAAGAAAAACGTTTTTGTGGACAGATGGAAAGTAAAATCGACATACTTGAGGCGGAATTGAAAGCCGTATTTGAAAACAACAAAAAGGTTTGCCCCCCGTTTCTCGACGATACGCCGCTGGACTCATCCTTCGGGCTTGACTCTCTCGACTGGGCGGAATTTGCCGTAAGATACCAAAAGAAGACGGGCATGGATATTTTCGGGGACGCCAATATTAGGCTGAAAACCTATTCGGACCTTAAAAAACTCGCAAAATAAATGGGGTTTCTTCTCGAACAGTTCGATTCCGCTTTGGCCGGCGCCCCGCTCTTTATAGGGCCCAAAACGCTAACCCGCGCAGAATTGATCATGCTTGCCAAGCAAAAGGCAAAATCATTCAAGGGGGAATTTATGGCCGTATCCTCCGCAAACGGAGGAGAATGCGTTGCTGACTTTCTTGCCGCGGATATGCTTTCAGTGCCCATAGTTCTTGGCGGTCAATGCGAAAAATGCCCCTCCGGGGAGGTAAATTTCTTCACGAGCGGAACCCAGGGAAAGCCAAAACTCGTATCCCGAAGCTGGAGGGAGGTTTTCTCATCCGTAAAACGTTCGGAATCACTGAGAGAAAATGTGTGGTTTACGGCTTTCAGCCCGCTGCTGTTTGCGGGCTTGCAGGTCTTCGCGCAGGTTCTTGTCTCGGGGGGGAGCATGGCCCTGTCGAGCGGCGACCCCGCGCAAGACGCAGACTTCCTCAGAAAAATAAAGGATTTCAACCTAAACGCGACCCCATCTTGGGCGCGGAATTTTTTAATTTTTGCGGACACGCGCGGCGTGTTTCCCAAGCGCATAATACTCGGCGGAGAAGCCGCCGACCAGCGCCTTTTGGACGCCTTGAAGGAAAGATTCCCCCTATCGAAGATAACGCATATATACGCAACCAGCGAGCTCGGCGCGCGCTTTGAAGTGCGTGACGGCAAGGAGGGCATACCCCTCGGCATGCTTGTGAAAGACTGCAAGATAGAGGATTCACGCCTATTTATAATGCGGGAAGGCCAATGGGTTGATACTTCAGATTTAGTGGAGGTATCAGGCGGGCGCATGCTCTTTAAGGGCAGGTTAAACGACGTTGCCAACGTCGGCGGGCGCAAGGTCAGGCTGCAAGATGTGGAGAATTTGTATTGGGGCATACAGGGCATAAAAGACCTTATGGCCTATCCGGTGAAAAACTCCGTATGCGGGGAAATAGTCGGCATGGACGTAGTCTGCGACAAGGCAGACGAGGCCGCCGTGGGCGAACTGATAAGAAAAGCTTCGTCCCAAGCGCCCGACAAATTCTGCACTGCCAGAATAGTCAATTTTGTACGGCGCATAGAAACAAGCGCATCGGGAAAGAAGAAACGCATATGAAAAAGATGATTATAAGCGGCTGCGGGAGAGGCTTGGGATTGGCTCTGGCGCGGAGGTTTCTGGCGCGCAAAGACAAAGTGTTCGGATTTTCCCGTGGAGGAAATCAAGACGTTGGCGCTCTGCAAAAGGAATATCCGCAAACTTTTAAATTCGAGCGTTTCGATTTGTCGGACAAAACGGAAATCCCAGCCCTTGCAAATGCGGCCGCAGAATTTCTCGGCGGGATAGACTGTCTGATAAACAACGCAGCCACAGTCTCAGACGGGGTTCTCGCCACCCTGCCCGACTCGGACATTGAAAAAATGCTAGACATAAATTTGCGAGGAACTCTGCTGCTAACAAAATACGCAGTGCGCGAAATGATTTTATCTGGCGGAGGCTGCATAGTGAACATAAGCTCCATAGTCTCCGCGCGCGGATATTCTGGACTCGGGGTATATTCAGCCACAAAAGGCGCTATAGACGCCCTTACCCGCTCTCTTGCCAAGGAACTCGGCAAAAGGAGCATACGGGTAAATTCCATATGTCCAGGGTTTATGCAAACGGATATGTCCGGCTCGCTCGACGACAAGCAAAAGTCTGCCATAATACGCCGAACCCCCCTAGGCCGCTTTGCGGATTTGGACGATATTTGCAATCTGGCGGAATTTCTCTGTTCGGACGGGGCAAAATCTATAACGGGGCAGTCCATAATAGTCGACGGCGGCCTCAGCTGTTAGATTTTAATATTGCCCAGCCGCCCGGATCTTTTGCATCCACAAAAGACTCTTAATGCAATGAACAAAAAAGCCCCTTATAACAGGGGCTTTTTCAATGCGGCAAGCCATAGGCGTCGCTCAGGGCTGCTTTTTCATCCTTTCTATGTGGGCCATGACGGCCCTCTCCGCGCGGGCGTCGGCATCTTTCGCGTCCGGAGCGGAGCTTGTATGCCCTATGTTCACGCAGTTTAGCATGGTCTTGTTTTTAGACGGAATATTGTTGAACGCCGCAAAACATGTCGTGGGCGGACAAACGACGTCGCAAAAACCTACCGACATGAAAACCTCGCAATTTATGTTTTTTGCAAAGTTTGCCGCGTCAACATAGCGGGCGGCCTCGACGGCGGATTCGTTCCATTTAGACCCCGTATATGCCATTTTCTCTGAATTGCTCAAGGAGGCGTACTTTTTGTCTATGCAAAGACCGCCCGGCCACCCAACCGCGCGCGACGCCTTCATTCCGCCCAAATCGCAAATCGCGGGTATGTGCGAGAAAATCATTGTGACCTTTTCGCAGAGGCCGGCAGCGGCTATGGCTTGGCCTCCGCCCTGGCTCCTGCCGCCAACGATTAAAGTACGCCCGTCCCACTCGAGCCGCGAGCACACAACCTCTATGGCGCGCATAAGCCGCAGGTAAAGTTCGCGGAAAAATATGGTGTCCCGGCTGTCGGGGTTGTCGTTGTAGTAGTTTCTATATTTGCCTTTTACAAGGCTGTCGTAGTACCCGTGTTCCCTGAAATTTTCAAGGCCGAGCGCGTTGAAATCTAATGCCAAAATCCCCTTTTTCGCCCAGCGGGCAGGAGACCACACCGGGTGTGAGTTTGCCCCGCGAGACATTCCGTAAGAGCTTCTAACGCCGGCCCCATGGCAGGTCACCATCGCAGGCAAAGAAGCGGCTTTGGCCCCCTTCGGCACTGCGAGAACCGCAGAGAGCTTTTTGCCTCCGGGCAAATCGGCCTTTATGTCGAAAAATTCAACGCCCTCCTCGTCAAATGCAAGAGGAGTAATCTTGAGATTGGAGGGAGTGTCCGAAAGCAGCTTCTTCTGGGAGAGCCAATATTCGTCGAAATCCGCGGGCGGCGGCAAGGCCGGCATTATTTTTTCCGGCTCAACTCCAGCCCCGGCATGTATGCTGCGCGCCCTCCTTTCGGGCGAGGTTTTCAACATCGCGTGGCAATGCACAAAGCCAGGCTCTTCGAGCGACATATTACCTATCTGAAGTTTCCCGCTCCTATCCGTCCGTCCTTTACCGCGTATAAACGGAGCAACGCCGTCCTTTGAAAGAGTCCAGTCAACCTCAACCCCTTCAAGAGTCTTGCCAAAATGGGTGGCGGTAAAATCGAAATACACTTTTTCTCCCGTCTTGTACAAACCGTCCGCCCGGGAGGGAATCAGCGAAATTTCACAATCGTCGTATTTGCGCATCTCGGCAAAAATACACGATACAGACAAAAGCCATGCCGCAAAAAACGTAAGAAGATTTCTCATATCCCCCATATGTTAGAGCACCGCAAACGCCGCAGCAACTCTAATTGATTCTGCTTTTCAAAGATTTTGAAAGCACGAAAACCAAAATTCCCAGAAGCGCAATGAGGGTAAACGACACCCTTAGGCTGGTAGCATAGGCAACGTATCCTATGAGGGGAGGCCCCATTAAGAACCCTAGAAAGCCTATGGTGGAGACTGTGGCTATTGCTATGCTCGGGCTCATTCTGCGCGAATGGCCCGCCGCGCTATAGCACATGGGAATCACACCAGAAACGCCGAAGCCCACGCCGAGAAATCCTATCGCGGAAATTATTATGTGAGGAAACAGCACCGTAATCATAAGCCCGGAAAACATCATCAGCCCGCTCGCCCTCAGAAGGTTTATTACCCCGAAGCGCGCGGCGAAAAAGTCGGACATGAATCTGCCCGCGGCCATTGCGCCCATGCAGCATACATAGCCCAAACGCATGAGATTCTCAGGCGCGTCTATCACGCTTTGATAATATATGATGCTCCAGTTGTACATTATTCCCTCGCAGGACATGCACCCGAAAGCTATCACCCCGAGGGTGATTATATAGGGCGTGGGGCTGAACATTCCGCGGGTTTTCCCCGCGTCGGCCGGATCCGCTTCCGGCTTGGAATCCGTGCGGCAAAGCCTCGGGCCGAATACGGCCAGATTCAGCAGAGTATAGGCGTTTACGAGCAGGAAATGCTGCATCACCGTAAGATATGGCGCAAAGAAAAACGCAAAGCCGCCCCCTGCGAAGCCCGCCAAAGACCATACCCCGTGGAAGGTGCCCATTATCGTCCGCGGGTAAAACCTCTCTACGCTAACGGCCTGCGTGTTTATGGATATGTTGTTTAGATTTGCGAAAACGCCGAATAGCAGCAGGGTCAAAAACAGCTCCACGCCCGTGGACGCAAAGGGAACTACAAGCAGCATTCCCGGATATAGGACGCTCGCCACATGGCTTACTATTTTGCTCGAAAACCTGGCCACGAGCCAGCCGGAAAGCGCCATTGCGGATATCTGTCCGAGGGGAAGCCCCAAAAGCACGGTGCCCAAGCCTGCGTCGTCAAGGCCTATAGCCTGTTTTACATCGGGTATGCGACTTGCCCAAGACGCAAAAACTATGCCCGACGCGAAGAAAAACGTCGACGCGGCCAATCTGTAAGAGCCTCTTTTTGGATCTTGTAGGGGTAAATCGTCCATAAAATAAAGCGCAATGTTCTGCGCCTTGCGTGAATTTTTTTCAAGACATAAATTTCTCCGACTTAAGGGCCCAGAAAGACTTCAGCGCCTTTTTTTTAGGAAAAACGTATTTTTTTGCATAGAAAAAGCGCGCAATGCAAACGAATATGGCGGCTGAAAAATATCCATCTGAAAAATGGATATGGAAAATTATCTCTGTGCGCTGTTCCTGTAGAAATTTGCAAGTTCGAGATATGCCTGCTCGTTTTGGCTGTCCGTCTTGGCGGCTTCTTGGGCCGCTTTTACAGCGGCCTCTATGTTCCCTGTTTTAAAATGGGCCACGGAAAGGTTATACCACGCCCGGGAGAAGCCCGGATTTTCCTTCACCGTTGCCTCAAACTCCGAGATTGCAGATTTCAAATCTCCAAGCTGGGCGTAAAGCAGGGCCAAGGCATAGGATACCTCCGAAGAATTTGGAAAATCAGCCTTTGCCTGCCTGAGCAAGGACATGGCCTTGTCGGGCATGTCGGCTCTCATGAGCATCACCGCCGCCTGGCAGCGAAATTCCGGGTTTAGAGGCTCAAGTTTCAAGGCGGCAAGGGCAAACTTTTCAGCCTCCGCAGCTTTGCCGTTTCTCAACGAGAAATCCGCGCGCTTCAAAAGCCCCAATGGAGTGTCGGAATTGAACTGCAAATATTCTACCAGCTCCGCGAAGGCATCCTTGTCTGCGGCAGCTTCCGCCCCCAGAGAAAATGCCGAATCTATGCGCACCATGGCCGACGGGTCGGAAAGCGCCCCCTTCAATATTTCTCGCCCGCCCGCGGACGGCACCAATCCCCTCACTGCAGCGGAGCGCACTAGCGGGCTCTCGGATTTCAGCATCTTCTCAAACACCGCTTGAACATCCGCGTCTTGCGCGCGCGGCAAAAGCAGGTTCATCAATGCAGCCTGCCAAGCCAGATTGTCCTCCGCAGCAAGCGACTTTAAAAGCGCCGACTTATTCTCGTCAGACAAATCCCCGTCGTGCGCTCTCGCCACTGCAAGGCTCCTTGCCCTCTTGTTTAAGAAACGCTCGCTGCCCCAATGTTTTTCAAAATAGTCTATCAGCCAATCCAAGTCTCTCCCGGGTTTGCCCGCGTCTATTTTATCGTGGCACTGCGAGCATGCGTTGGGTATGCCGGCAAGCTTTGTAAGAACGGGATCGGGCGAGGTAAAGCCGTGGTCGTACCTTGCGTCCCGCCCCATGTAGACAGTCTTTGGCATATGGCAGTTGACGCATAAATTTCCCTCGCCGTCCGGGTGTGCGGAATGCTCGTTGGCAATTATAGTGGGAGCCCCCTTAAAACCGCGGGCCTCCGGTGCATGGCAGCTTAAGCAAAGCTGGTTGCCTTCCACCGGCCGAAATGTCCTGAGCAGGTGTTTGTCGTGGCAGTCGGTGCACGTCAGCCCAGCGGTAAACTGCCTGCACATCATGAAGGAAGAAAATACGAAATTCTCCCCCTTTACCTTGCCGTCGGGATAATACACGCCTTTTATAACAGGCAATTCGGGGCGGAATGAGTCGAAATATTCACCCCCGGCGGCAAACCTGTCGGCATTGAGCTGCTCGCGCCTGCTGTGGCAAGACGCGCACGCGAACATCCGCTCCCTGGGAGTCGGGCGCTTCTTTAAAATCGGCAATTCCTCATGTCCGCACGCCTCAGGCAGGGCCGGATGGCACTGTATGCACCCTATGCCGGGCTCAAACATGGAGCTTTTGTAGGAGTCTGTGTCGGAATCGTAATTCTTCTTGAAAAACACGCTGTGGCAATAGGCGCAGTTGGAGTTCCAGTTCATTCCCCTGGACAACCAGTGCCCCCACTCTCCCTTGAGCCTCTTTTCGCCGGAAAAGACGTCGAAAAACTCTTCCTTCTTGGGATCGTAGGCTATATTTAAGACTTGGTACGCCCCGCGATCCGACTCCACTACATACTGGACAAGCGGATCCACCCCTATGGAATAAACCGCATTGTAGGTCTCATTTTCCCCGGAATCTTTGTCCGATACGAAAATCTTAAACTTTCCGCCCTCAGAAAAAAATTTGTATGTTGCAAAAGCGTCGGAAAAGGTCCTGCCCGAAAACACTTTTGAGTCCAAATCTGCGGAAAGCCTGCGCCCGGCCAATGTATGGTGTATGGCCTTGGAGGAGTTGCGCATGTTCCATTCGTACTCGTGGCAGTTCGCGCAGTCGTTGGCGGCCGCCCCTGCAATGTTGCAAAGGCAGGCCAACAGCGCCGCAGCGTACAAATTTCCCCGAAAAGCCATGGACAAATTTACTCTCCCTCAGCCTCCGTCTTTTTTGCAGGTTTTTTCTCCGGAGAGACTTTGCCCTTAGCCGACTTTTTTGCCGAAGAGGCCTTGTTTGCCTTCTTTTTGGATTGGGCCTTTTGGCTCTTTTTCCCGTATCCGTCGCTCTTGCGCGATTCCACAAATTTTCTCGTCTCGTCAAAGATTTTCATGTCTCCCGTGGCCCGTGGATCCCCGGTTTTGAGCAGATATTCGTTCATCTTTGCGACCATCTTGGCTTTGACCTCGGCGTAGGCAGGATCGTCCGCGACATTCTTAAGCGTCCACGGGTCTTTCTTAAGGTCGTAAAGTTCCTCCCAAACCTCGCCCGGCTTCTTCGGCCCGCGGTTCGGGGGTATCCTGTCGGGAGGACGGCGCGCATAGTTAATTATATATTCGTAATTCTCGTCCCTTATGGCGCGCGCAGCACTGTTGTAAGGCGGCAGCTCCCCGTGCCATTCCAAGCCCGTGACAACATGGTCGCGAGAGGAGTCCACCCTGCCCGACTTCCCTGAAAGCAGCGACTTTAAAAAGCTCTTTCCGCTCATGTCGGCCGGTATGGGAATTCCCGCAGCCTCCAATATTGTAGGCGCGAAATCAGGGAATTTAACAAAGTCGTCTATGCGCGTGCCCTCAACAATCTTTCCCTTCCAATATACCGCAAGCGGAACATGCACGCCCCAATCGTAGGGGGTTGCCTTTGAGTAGGGAATTTGAGTTCCGTTATCTCCGGTTATAAATATCAAAGTATTGTCGAGCAGACCCTTTTCCCTGAGTATCTCCACAATCTTCCCCAAATCCCTGTCTGCCCATTTAAGCTCGTAAAAAATGCTGGCACGCGTATCGCGCATTTCCTTGTTGTCGGGTATGAATCCGGGCATCTTTATACTCTCGGGATCCATCCCAAATTCGTCCTTCAGACGCTTTGGGGCGTCGGGCGCATACGGACCGTGCGGCTCTATGCAGCCCACCCAGAAAACCCACGGTTTGCCTCCCGAGTTCTTATTGATAAAATCCTCAAAGTTTGCCGCATAATCTATAGGGCTTATCCCCGCGGGAACGCCTTTGAGCTTTATGCGGTTGTACGCCTTCCCCGCCGGGTTTCTCAAATCTGGCATATTTGGAGGCGGAACCCCCGGCCCCCAACCTTTCCCGGTAAATCCGGCTTCATAACCATGCTTTTCCATTATATCTGGAAGCCTGGCAAATTTTGTGGGCAGCCACGCCTGAATATAGGCGCCCTGCTCGAGCTCCCAGAAATTTCTGCCCGTAAGCAGCGACGCCCTCGCAGGAGCGCAGCTTGGAGCTGAGGAATAGCATCTTGAGAATAATGCCCCCTGCTTGGACAGGGAATCGAAATTGGGAGTGTTTAAATTCGACCAACCGTAGGAGGATCTGTCCAGCCAACTCTCGTCGTCTGTAATAAAAATCAACACATTCGGACGCTTATCCCCAACGGTCTTCGAGGGCTCAGCACCGTATGCCAGTGCCGCCAACAATGCGAACACAAGCAATATTAACCTTTTTATAAACCCCTTCATAACGATTTTCCTCCCTGTTTATCTTTTCTCTGACGAATTTTTATTTCATATAAAAACGCCTTAAAAAAAGGCCCTTTGCATGGTCTTCCCCGCCTTCATTTTATCAGGCTTTGGCTCAAGCCCAGCACCGCCGAGACTATTCCCAATGCAACCATAAAAACAAGCGCAAAGGCGCTTAAAAGCGCCGCCGCGGAAAGGGCCGATATGGCAAATTTCACGCGGGCGCCGAGAGTCTCCATATGGGAGTTCTTCACCTCCTTGAAACACTCCACCATATCGCCCGTGCGGTCGCCCACGGATATGACGTCTATATCGTCGTCCCCAAGAAGCCCGAATTTTTTAAACGACGAAGACACAGGCGCACCGTCGTTTACAGCCGTCCGGCAAAGAGCAAAACGCGCGCGTATGTCCGAGTTTTTAACCGACTTTTCCGCCAACCTGAAAGTCTCCGTAGTGTTCACTCCGGAATCGAACAGCGTTGAAATCAGGTTTGTGAACCTGCACACGTCGGCGTCAAAGGCTATCTTGCCAAGAAGCGGAATCTTCAAAAACAATCTGTCCGTCGCCAGGGTTCCGTTTGGAGAGCGCCTTATTTTGATAACCACAAGAACCGCCAAAACCGCCAGCACCAATATCACAGGCCCACCCGCAAGCATAAAGTCACCGAAGGCCATGAGTATTTTTACCGGCAGGCTCATCTGGCCGCCGAGGCTTTTCATCATCGTCTCTATCTGCGGAAGCAGGACGAACAAAAACAACATGACCACCGCAAATGCCACCGTAAAGAGTATCGCCGGATATACGAGAGCCGCAACAACCTGCTTTCTGAGCGCGCGGCGGTTTTCCAGATAGTCTATTATATTTTCAAAAACCGGAACGAGATTCGCCGTGCTCTCGCCCGCCTCTACAAGATGGCAAAGGCTCTTCTCAAATATCTGCGGATATGCCTCCATCGCCTGGGCAAGGCTTCTGCCCTCGCTTAGCGATTTGTACATCTGGCGCGAAAGCGCCGTCATATTCTTGTTTAAAGAACGCTGGCTGAGCCCGCGCAGCGCGTCTCCCACGGGAGTGCCCGACTTGCAAAGCTGCAGCAATTTCCTGAAAAACGCTAGGGCTGTCTTCTCCCCTCCCTTTATAACAACCTCGTCGTCTGATCCCTTCTTTACGCGGGAAGCCGCCTCCGCGGACTGCGATATTTTCAAGACGTTTAAACCGCCAGCCGCCAAGCTTCTTAGGGCGGCGCGCTTGTCGGCGGCCGATATGCTGCCCTCCGCGACCTTGCCGCTCTTGTCAACCGCTTTGTACGAAAAATTGGGCATATTCACTCAGCCTTACTGCGGGATATCCCCGCTTATCGACGCATACGGCATTATCTCCTCAAGCCCAGTGCGACCGAGTTTCAAAAGTTCCCACCCGCATTTTTGCAAGGATCTCATACCCTGCCTTTCCGCGAGAGTTCTTATTTCTGCGGCCGTTTTACGGTGCAAAACGGCCTCGCGCAGGGAATCTGTCGCAAGGATGACCTCCACAATGGCCAAACGGCCCTTGTACCCTATGCCTTTGCAGTGTTGGCAACCGACGGGCTTACATATGCCGCCGGCATTGGCCAGCTCCGATTGGTCAACCCCCAAAGAGCCCAGGCACGATGCCAAATACGAAGAATCCAAGTTTGCCGGCTGCTTGCAAAAACAGAGCTTTCTGACCAGCCTCTGCGCCATCACCATCTCCACGCTCGACGATATCAAAAACGGCTCTATGTCCATGTCTATGAGCCTTGCGAAGGCTCCGGCCGCATCGTTGGTGTGCAGCGTGCTCAAAACGAGGTGCCCGGTAAGCGACGCCCTTATGGCTATATCGGCGGTTTCCCTATCGCGTATCTCGCCTATCATAATGACGTCCGGGTCCTGTCGCAAAACTGAGCGCAGCACGGATGAAAACGTCAGTCCTATCTCCGGGTGGACCTGCGTCTGGTTGACGCCCTCGACCTCGTACTCGACAGGATCCTCCACCGTAATTATCCTAATCTCCGGAGAACGCAGCTTTCTTATAAACGCTGTCAGCGTAGTAGATTTTCCAGATCCCGTAGGGCCAGTCACCAGGATTATGCCGTGCGGCCTTGCTAGGGGTTTCAATATTTTTTCTATGTCGTCGGGCAAAAAGCCCAAATCCTTTATGCCTACAGGCTGCGTCTTCTTGCTCAGAAGACGCATGGAAACGCTCTCCCCGTACATGGTCGGCAGGGATGAGATTCTTATGTCTATCTCCTCGCCGCTTTTTAGGGTAAAGCCTATGCGCCCGTCCTGCGGCCTGCGCTTCTCGGATATGTTGAGCTTTGCCATAATCTTTATGCGCGATATTATGGCGTCCTTAAATTTAAGAAGGTTGTCCGGCACGCGCACGGGAACGAGATTGCCGTCTATGCGGTAACGTATGTCCAGAGAATCGCTCTGCGGCTCTATGTGAATATCCGTGGCCCTGTCGGACATTGCACGGGAGATTATCTCGTTTACAAATTTTATTATAGCGGCGTTTTCGTCCTCCTCTACGTCGTCGGTGGTATTGTCCGCGAAATCTCCCGCGTCGTCCTCGGAAAGGCTGTCCGCGCCGACGCCGAACTTCTCCGATATGCTCTCGAACATCTTGACCGCCGGGGCGAGAATCCATACCGGCGACTTCCCCGTAATGGACTTTACCCAATCCGACATGTCCTTATCCGGAGGCAGGGAAACCGCAAGAGTCAAAGTCTTTTCGTCCGAGGATATCGGCAGGCATTGATACTCGTTTATGAGCCTTATGGGAATAACCTTCTGCGGATTTTCCACGCACTTGAAAGATTCCGTCTTCTCCAAAGAAAAAAATTTGGAAAGAACACCGAGAAGTTCGAGCTCGCTCAAAGCGGTTTTCTCAAGCAAAGACAATGCCCTGCGCGGACGCTCCGCAAGGCGAACCTCCTCTTTCGCCTCGTCGGAAAGCGGATTCGGCAACGCGTCGAAGACCCGCTCTAAAATGTCCTTATCTGATTTTTCGGTCGGCATTTTGCAAATCGTTTATTGTTCATTCGTAATCGGCCATTTAGCGCCTCGCAGGGGAACGCCCTGAATTACCACCTCCCTGGCGGCTGTTCGCGGCGGCATTTCTCTTCCTCTCGGCGATTTCCCTGTCTATATTTCTAATGGCATTCTGCAAAAATTCCTTGCGCTTTTCCGGAGGCAATGAACGGAATCCGCGCCTGCCTCCGGGAGGAGGCCCACCCTGGGGCGGAGGAGGCGGCGCATCCTTGAGGCTATCCCTCTCCTTTAGGCTTATGGGATAATTCCTCCCGTTTATGGATACCCCCAATATGCCGGTCTTCGGATCGTAAGACTGAACCATGCAGCCCAGCTTAGTCTCTCCCAGCTGCGCCCATTCAGACCTCTTTTCCTTGACGTCTGCGAGGCTGAAGAGCCAGACACCGTCAACCCTCACTATTCCCTGAAGCTTTACATTGGCAGCCTGCTGCTCTTCAGGAGAGCCGCCTTTGCCGTCCCCGGTGAGCCTTCCGAAGGGGCTGTTCAGCTTCAAAGACTCCAAAAGCTCGAAGTCGTCCCCCGGAGCCGCCGGCACGCCCCCCACCGGAGCGCCTGCGCCGCCTCCCGCGGCGGCAGGTTGCGGGCTGTGCGACTGCGCGACAAGCGCCCCGCAGGCAGACAGTAAAACCGCAATCTGTAACATTATATTTTTCACGACGCAGACCTATTTTCTAAAGTTTCTGCTTTTGTATTTTGGCCTCTGCGGCTCGGGCGCCGACTCGCCGCCGGCATCACCTTCCGGGGTGGCGTCCCCGTCAGCAGCCTCCGTTTTTTCCGCCTCCGCAGACTTAGCCTCCGAGTCTGGCGAATTTGCGGCGGCGCTGTGCTTTGCAATTTCCTCGTCGGCCCTTTTGCGGGCGGAAAGCTCGTCGTTGAGCATTCCCGAAACCGTCTTTGACTCCGGAGGGACAAGCAAGCTCCAGGGCCTGCGCCACAGGCGGTTGTAAAACCTGTTGTCCTCAAACTTGCGCTCCTTGTCGCGAAGCTCCTTGCGCGAATAGAAATTGCCGTCCTCAAAGTAGTCCAGTATCTCCTCGCCGTAGGAGGAATTGGCGATAGCCTTATCCGTCATTATATCCTCTATCTTGGAGCTCTTAACCACGGTAGGCCTGATGAATATTATAAGCTCCCTGCGGGTGAGGTCGGAACTCGACGGGGAGAACAGCCAACCCAAGACGGGCAAATCGCCCAAGAGCCAGACTTTCCCGCCTTTGTCCGACACGTCCACCTGCTGCAAGCCCGCCATGACTATGGTCTCGCCGCTTTGTACGCTTATGAAACTCTCCGCCTCGCGGGTGCCTATTATCGGCTGCTGGTTCTGGTCTATGGTGGTGTAGTCGACTATGGTTTCAACCTCCTGGTGGACCTCCATCTGGACTATCCCGTTTTCG
Organism: uncultured Opitutales bacterium; assembly: GCA_944389315.1. Lineage (GTDB taxonomy): Bacteria > Verrucomicrobiota > Verrucomicrobiia > Opitutales > Intestinicryptomonadaceae > CALXQW01. The sequence goes on along the minus strand of CALXLX010000019.1, from coordinate 13,721 downwards.
CCTATGCGCGGAGTCACCGTCAGCTTGATGCCTATATCCCTAAGCTCCACGGAGCTCTTTGTCGTGTTCGTATTTACGATATCCGACGTGGAACTTGTTATAATCGGATATTTCTGGCCTACGTTGACATACGCCTCCTTGTTGTGCGACGTCGTAATGCTCGGAGACGACAGCACCTTCACGTTGCTGTTTTCCTGCGCCGTATTGAAAACCGCATCAAAGCCGCTCTCGTTAGCCGATATCTTGAAGGCCGGATTTGTATTCGAGGATAAATTGTATGTGGAAGTGGTCCCCGAGAAGCGTCCGCTTTGTTTGGGCCATTCCTCCGACCCCGTGTCCCCGAACGACAATCCGAAAGTGCTCAGGCCCGACACCTGGTTGTCCGTGAGGGTAACCTCCGTTATTATTACGTCTATGCGGACCTGGTAAAGCTGTATGTCCAGCTTCTCGACGAGATCCCTGACTTGAAGCAGGTCTGAGGGAGTTCCGTAGACTACTATTGAATTGCTCCACTCGTCGGCCGTCGTGGTGACATATTCGCTAAACTGCATTCCAGAATCCGTATCTCGGGTGGCCTTGGACGGAGTGGGAGGCTTCGCTCCCGCCGCGCGCGTGGCCGCGCGCGTGGCCGCGCTTTGCCTGCTCTTTGAATTAGAGGCGTTTCTTGCGGCCTGCTGCTGGCCTGTAATCACGGTATTGAGAACCTGCACAACGTCTTTTGCGTCCCCATGCTTGATGTATATCACATCGCTTTTAAGGAGCGGATCCGCCGGGATATCCAACCCGTCTATAAGGTTTTTTATAAAGGGCAGATTACCCTTTTGCGTGACTATTATCACCTGGTTTGTGCGGGGGTCCACCTCTATAGTGGTGTTTTCAAAATAGCGCTTGAGAATGTCCCCATGCATGTTTGTCAGGCGTATTTTCATATCCTCCGCCGAAACATTCTTCAGCTGCACGAACCCTACGTCCTCCCTAACCTGGGCGGGAGTGTCCAGCTTCTTCAAAAGCAGCTCTATGCGCTGGAGGTTTGCCAGCGTGTCCGTTACAAGCACCGCATTGCTCCTTGGGAAAACCTCCGCGGAAGACACCTTGCCCGCGCTGAGGAAGGGCTTTAGCTTATCGCCGAGCTTGTCCATCTCCATATATTCAAGCTCGAAAAGCTTGGTGTAGAAATTCAGGCTGACGGGCAAGTCCGACGGGCTTCCCATTATAAACTGCGGAGCCTGCGTTGCGACGGAATCGCTCGGAACGGCCTTGAGGTATTTTTCCCCGACGGGTATTATGGCTATTCCGTTGAGGCTCAAGAGAGACTCGAACGCCGCTACCGCCTCCGAGCGCACCATTCTCGATTTAGTGGCGAAATTTATCTTCGCATTGGGCAGATTCGAGCTCTGCAACACCAGCTTTCCCGAGAGCGCCTCCAATATCTTTATGACCTGTATCGGAGACTCGTCCACGAAGTAGAAGGGACCCTGCAAATCGTCGGTAGGAATGGCCGGTTTATCCGCCGGAGCCTGCGGCGCCCCCGCCGCCGGGGACGAAGATGACTCCACCATGCTCTTAAGCGGGTCCGGAGCTCCCGCGGGCGCTCCCGCCGGGGAAGCGTATGCCCCCTGGGCCGGCGCCGCGCCGGGATGCATTCCTCCGGGAGGAGGCAACGACGGGCCGCCCTCGTCGCTACGCCCCGCGTAGGGGCGGGGCGGCGGCATCATGCCGCCTGCGGGAGGCGTCTGCCCATCCGCAGCCGGAACCGCCTGCTGCCCGACGGGCTGCTCCGGCGGATCCATATTTTCCACATTCGCCGGCGGAGGAGGCATAATCTCGTCGTCGTCAAGCTCCACGGCCTCTGGAGTCTGCCCGGCCGGAGGCTGCGCTGGCGGCGGAGTCGCGGCGGAGGCATCTTGCGCGCAGGCAAGAGCCGCCGAAAAGAGCGTCAATATTATTGCGGAAAATTTCTTCATTTTTCTGTTTGGTTTGAAAATTCAAATGAGCATATCTTATAGCGCGCATTTACAAAGCCCTTGCCGTCGGCCGAAAAGAGCGCCTCCTTTACGACCGCGTAAGGTTCGAGCGCGCGCAGGCGGCGTTCAAACTCCACCAGGTTGGAAAGCGAGGCATGCTGCGCGGTAAAACGCAGTGTAGACACCGAAACCCCTCCCGAAAGAGCCCCCTCGGAAGACTGCGGCAGGCTTGTCTCGTACTGCAAAGAACTGTCCTTGGCGCTCTTTTCAACCATGTCCTGCAAAGCCCTTGCAGACACCGTCTTCGACGGGTCAAAAGCTTTGCGGGCAGCTTCGAGATTCGCCTTAATTTCTCCCTCTCGGGATATCACCATGCGCGCCGCGTCGAGACGCGCGGAAATATCCAACATCGTCTCCTCGAGCTCGCGGGACTTTTCCGACAGATTGGTATACCAAAGCCCCAATCCAGCAATCACGAAGGCGTACAGCATTATTTTCTCGCGCTTGGTGCGCGAAAAATAAAACGCCTTGGCCTTTTTTAAAAGATCCATCATCTGACGTCGTCCCTAAAAGTTATATTGATTTCAAATTGCGCGTTCCCGGACTTTGAGCTCGGCACGCTCGCCCTGACCGACTTTATCTGCGGCATCTTACCCAGCTCCTCCTCGAACTTGTTCACAGACCCGGCGCTGTCGGCCTTTCCGAAGATTTGCAATTCGTTCGGGGAGGTCGCGGAAGTCTTTGAAAATTCCACATCGGGAGATCTTGCCCTGTTGGCTATGGCCAAGAGGCGCACATTGTACAAGGGCTTTTTTGAAAGCGACCCCATGAATGCGAGCTGCTCGCTCATAGCCTCGACCGCCTTTGCCTTCGGAGATATAGCATCCAAGTCCGCACGCACGGAAGCGACATTAGATGCCGATACCATCAGGGAAATCTGCCAGACGGCCATGCACACGAAAGCAAGAATCGCAAACGCGAAAAATGCGCCAGCCAAAGCCCCCCTTAACATTCTCTTTGAAATCTCCGCAAGCTGCGCCCTCGAGCGGACGTCGCACAAATTCCGCATGCGGGAGTTTGAAATCCTCCATTTGACGGGCTGCCGCTTTGCGTCCTTAAAATCCGCGTTAAACTTAGGCCCGACCGTGCTTTCGGAAACATTCAGGCTAAAGCCCGCCGCGCCCTCCGCATTTGAAGCGCCGTCATATATGTCGAAGTCCGAAATCTCGCCGCCGCTAACCTCAAACTCAACTGCCTCCCCGCCGTTTTCGTAACAATATTTGCCGTCCTCAAAGGGGGCCGCAAATACCGCCGCAAAAGAAGGGAACACCCGCCTTGCAGACATCAATTCCTCTGAGATGTCCGAATCAGCAAGCAGGCGATGCGACGCGGCCGCATACACCAAAACCTTCCCTCCGCGCCTCGACACCCCCCACATGAGCTGTTCCATAGGCAACGGCGCGGAAGTCTCCAGATAGTTGGACGCCAGAGCCCTGCAATCGGCATCAGACAAAGCCTTGTCCGCGTCCAATATCTTCATGAAGAACGCGGAATCAGCCAAAATTATATTATTATCGGACCCCTTTTGTTGCATGGCCTTTTTTAGATAAATGTCATTTAAAAGAAAAAGTTTCACATTTGAAGCATAAAAATTTCGCTAATCGGAGTCTACCCGCTCCGATATTTTCAGTATGTAGAACCCGGAACGCGTGTCGGCGTTTTTAGACGTCCCCCCCGAGGAAGTCTTGGCGTTTGAAGCCGACGACGAGATAGGCGTGCCATAGATGGCCGTAAGAACATACTCGGCCAACCCCCTCTTGACCGTAATTTCTATCTTCAAACGGCTCGTCTGAAAGCCTATGTTCTTGGTCGGAAAGGAAATTCCGCGGCTTAGGAGCTCCTCGGAATTCTTCACCCAGGAAATGCCGTCTGTTATGGGCACGGTCTTGCCCCTGATTATGTCGTAGGTGCGCGGATCGTAGTCGTAGGAGGATATCTCGCAGAGAATCTCCAGCACCTCCGCCGAAGCGGAATTTATGTTTGTCTCCCTGAACTGTTCGAGGGTGAATATCCTTGTAAACGTCTCGTAGAGCTCGTTCGGCACGCCGTTTTCATCGAAGAACAGAGAGTCGAAATCCTTTATCTGCCTCAGCTCGGAAAAGCTCTCAAGAGGCCTGTTGGGAGGTTTTGCGGAATAGTCGTCGTAATCGTCCTTCTCGGCTCCGTTTTGCCTGACGGCGTCGTCGGAATCCGTCCAGTCGAAGAAACAGTCGGCTATGGTCTGCGCGTCCACGTCGGTGAAGCCGAGGAACTCGAATACTGTTTTAAAATCTTCATGCGGTATGTTCGGAAGAGATATTTTTCCGCACAAATCCTCCACTTTAACCTCCACTTCAGAGCCGCTGGGGAGTTCCACTCTCCCCTCGGAAAAGCACTTCCCCCACCCCTGGTCGGCCGAATATAGCCCCTTGTCTATTTCCACGTACTCCTCGAGCTCGGCTATCACGGCATAAAGGGCGTTGTACGCATCGAGCCTCAGCTGGTTTACGACTATGTCGGACGCTCGGGACTTAAATTGCGTTTGCGCATAGTTTATAATCTGGACAAGCACGAACGACAGCACCGCCATCATGCCTAGCACAAACAGCAGGAGAACTCCTGAGCGCCGCCCACGCACAAAAAAGTGCAGCTTTCGATCTTTCATTTTCCGCCGCCTCCAGACGAGCCCCCGCCCTCGGCGCTCTTGTATGAGGAGGGCTTGTAAAACGTCGTATCGGCTATGCCGAATACCGGGATGAACCTTACGGCTTTCTCCGTGCCGTGCTCAAATTCGAGCTTTATGAGAGTCGGCAGCTGCTTTGCAGCGTCCGACCCCTCCTTTATCTCGGTTTCCCAGGTCCATCCGAAGCCGTCCGCATAATAGTAGAGATATTCTATGGACTTCACATAGGGAGAAATTTTCGTTCTGTAAACCGGGCGCTCAGAATCCTCCATGAGGGTGTCCTCCTTGCGCGCGAAACACCAGAGCAAAGACAGGCCTTCGTCCTCGGAAAGATCCAGCCAACAGACCTTCTCGGAGGTTATGGATTTTGACGACACAAAGAGGGGATGATCGTCCGAAACCCCGAAGCACAGTCTGAGATTGTCCGAGGTGTTGGCGTCGGGCGGGCGCGAATATGATATGTTCAAATCCTGGGAAAGAGCCGTGCCGCGCAAATCAGTATCCGCAGCCCCGGCAAATCTCGACGCCGCTATTCTCGAGGTTAGAAACTTCTCAACCCTGTCAACATGAGACGCAAACGGATTGTCGTTCTCGAAAGACTCCATTATGGAGACCATGTTAAAAAGCATGGCGCAGACGGCAGTCATCACAATTCCGGCTATGGACATTGCCAGCAGAACCTCTATAAGAGAGAATGCCCCTCTCCGAGAGCCCCCCAGGCGCCTTCTGCCCGTTTCTGAGGCCGGCCCGCCCCATCCATATTCCGGCATGCAAGGATTTCTTCCCGCATTGCTTGGGGGCCTTAGGCCTTCATGCATGGGCGCGCCAAACATGCCTATTTCAAGGCCTCCTTCCTGCGCTTTTCGTCGAGCCAATCGGTGCGGTCGTCGACGAGCGTATCGCGGTCAGAGACGTACTCGTACCAGTTCTTCCTTATCAGCAGCATCGACTCCGAATATTCCCCCCTGTCAGAGGAAACTTCGTAGTCCAGGCGGAACAGGTCCGCTATCTGGGTCATCTCGGCTATTCCTATGACGTTTATTATTCCGCCGTCGGGATCGTCTATGTCAAAGCCACCCTCTATCTCGTCAAGGGAATCCTGCGCTACGATATTCGCCCTGATGTAGTCTTTCAGGCCGTCAGAGTAGGAATCCTTTTTCAAGCCGTCCAGACATGTCAGGGTGTTGAAGCACGCCTGGCCTATCATGACGCTCGCAGCCGCAAAGAGTGCTAGGGACACTATGCACTCGAGCAGCGAGAACCCCATCATATTCCGCACAACGCCGTTATTCCTTGATCTCAACAGGCACCTCCGAGAAAGGATCCAGCCTGAAACGCCGTTCAGGGCCGCCACCCGTAGAAATTTTTATTATGCATTCTGACGAAGCCCCGTCCGGATAAAACCGCAGGCACGGAATTTCATCGAGAGTTCCGAAGGACGACTCGAACGAGTTTTCCGCCTCAGGTATGACAGGCTCAAACACGATTTTTACCGGCGGAGCGGCATTCTTCGGCTCGTCCGAATCCGTCATTTCCGATTCCTCCTGCTTTTTCCCCCCGGCCGCATTTTCCGCCTTCGGATACAACGGCATTTTGGCCACCACCGCCGCGCTTTCAAAATCCCTCAGGACAAACTGCATGCCTTCCGCGTCGAAATACAGCGCGCGCTCCTTGCCTGCCGAGTCTGCCGCCGCCTTGGCCTGCCTTACGGCATTTTTAAGTACAGTCTCCACCGGCCGGACGGACATAGAGTCCAGAAATCCGAAATCCACCGCCGCAAGCGACGCCATAAGGGCTATCAACGCAAGCACAGCAAGCGCTTCAAATAGAGTAAAGGCGCACCTGCCAAACGCATGAGCCGGCTTGTCCAACAGATTTTGCAACTTTTTCTGCGTCCGAAAGAAATCTGCGGGGAAAATTCTACCAATTTCCTATATCGTCGTCGCTGGCCACTCCGTCAGGCCCAAACGACCAGATATCGTAGGAATCCTTATTGTGGACTCCCGGGAAACAGTACTGGTACGGATTGTTCCACGGATCGAGCGGAATTTCCTTTATGTACGGCCCCTTCCAGTTTGCCGCAACGCTCTCGGGAGCCTTTATCAACGCCTGCAGGCCCTCCTCCGTAGAAGGATACCTGCCTATGGCCAGCTTGTACGCCATCAGCGGAGTCTGCACCGAGCCTTTTACAAACGATTTCGCAAGGCTCTCCTGCGCCCCCGTCATAACTCTGTCCAAGTTGCCCACAACAAAAGACACGAGCAACGCCATCAGGCCTATGACTATAAGTATTTCAAATAGGGTAAACGCCCTTCTGTTCTTTCTATTTTTGTCTTTCATAAAATTAAAATCCGAATTTTTAAACACGTTAAAGCAGTTCCCGTTTTTTTGCAAACGCAAACTGCAGCGTCTTATCGGTTGAGATATTTTTATTGGGAAACGCCGAAAGGACAAAATAAGTTTCGCAAAATGGCGCATTTTTCCGCGATTTCGCCAACGCGCGCTTTTGCCAACGCCTGCGGCGTTTCTCACCGCCGTGCGAAGATACGTTTTTTGGGAAAAAGCTTTCCCCGCGCATTAACGCCGCGCCTTGTTCAAAGCCAAACCCGCCGCCAATTGCGATGCGGCGCTTTTATGCATATTAAAAAAACGCGGGAGAAGCCCCCCGCGCCGAAGTTGAGACAAAATAGTAATGACACGCCGACTAAAGCTTTACTACCTCGCCGGTCTTTACGGATTTATCGGCCGCAAGAACTATGCGCAGGCTCTGGACTGCGGCGTCCATATGCTCGGAGATGTCCTTGTTGTTTACGATGGCGTCAAGCAGGAACTCCTGTTCGCGCTGGCAGAGGCCGTCATGATCGGGCTCGTCCTCGGTGCTGAACCATTCGTCCTGCCTGGTGAACTCGTTTTCGGAGTTCTGATCCGCATAGTGGACCCTTATCTGCTCCGTCTTTGTGTGGGAGTCCACATTGTCGGACTTGCCCTCCGCGCCCGCATTTTTGGCGTCTATAGTAGCCGAACCCTTCGGGCCCCAGACGTCCTTGACAAAGAACGCCTTCTGGGACGCCATCGGGCCCCAACCGGCCTCGTACCACCCCACGGAACCGTCGTCAAAGGTAACCTGCAGCTGCCCGTAGTTGTACTGGTCAGGAGCTATCTGGTCCGTAAGGCGCGCGCCTATGGCATGCACGCTAACGGGCTTTGCGCCCGTCATCTGGCACATGACGTCCACATAATGGACTCCGCAATCCACTATGGGGGAAGCGCCCTTCATTAGGTTTTTGTGGACATTCCACATAAATCCGTGAGACTGCTGGTTCAAATTCATGCGCATTACCAGGGGCTTGCCCAATCCTTTTGCAAGCTCTATGAACTTCTTCCAGCTCGGATGCTGGCGGAGTATGTATCCTACCACAACCTTCTTGCCCAGCCTGCGCGCCGTTGATATTATGTTTTCCGCCCCTTTGACAGTGGTCGCCAAGGGCTTTTCCACAAACACATGGCAACCGGCTTCAAGAGCTTTTATGGCGAAACCCTCGTGGGAGTCCGGGTAGGTGCATATTGAAACCACGTCGGGCTTGGCCTTTGCAAGAGCATCGTCAAAATCCTCGTAAAGAGGATAGTTGCCACCGAGAAGTTTATTCACCTTCTCCCTGTTGGCCTCGGACTTGTCTACAATGGCGCAGAGTTCGTAGCCTTCTATATTGTGGTAGGCTTTGGCATGGGATGTCCCCATATTGCCGCAACCGACTATCATTACTTTTAACTTTTCCATAATTTCTCCGTAAATCTGACTTTTCCCGTATTATGCAACGGGCACATTCCCGTTCGGGAAATTATCGCATTTTCTTATGCGGATTTTTTTAACGTTGCCCCCGCTTTGCAAGAAAGTTTTATTTTTTTAACGCTAAAAGTCAAAATATTACAAAGTATATCGGATAGAGAAACCACACCGTCCACACTATGCGGCAATTTTTGCGGGCCTAAACGCAAAAAAACGGCTCTTGCGCAAAAAAACCACACAACGGTCTTTGCGCCCGCCCCGACCGGGACTTGGCGAAAAAAAGCGCGGAGGGAAAAATAATCTCCGCGCCGCGCTAAAAAATATTATTAGGAAGAAAAGTCTTTACTCTTTCTTTTCCCCTTCTGAATTTTCCTTTGACTCTTCGGCGACAGACGGGGGCAGGCACTCTTTCAAATTGCACTCCGCACCGTAGGAATCTCCGGCAGGCTGAGCCTCTTGAGAGGCGAGAACCGCGTCCGACGACTCGCTATCCGAGGGAATATCCTCCGCTGCAGCCTCCATGGAATCCGAAACTCCTTCGGCCGCTTCGCCGCCGTCTGAGGAAACCGCACCGTCATCATTCTGGCTTTCCGCAGCCGCATTTGCTTCGGCCTTGCCGTCCTTAGACGCCGCCTTTGGGCGCGGCATATAGGGGTTTGCCTGCAAAGTTGCGTCTGCATACTCAACTACATAACCTTCCGAAACAAGCCAGAGCAGCTCCCTCGAAACGTCTTTAATCTTCTCAAGCTGCTCGGGAGAATATTTACCGGAAGCATTTTCCGGCACAAGTTCAGCTCCCTGGACCTCAGCGTCCGCCGCGGTATCGGCGCTCTGCTCCAAAGCGGGCGCATCCGCCGACGCCTGCCCCTCTGCGGCGCCATTTGATTCGTCCTCTGGAAGCATCGCGCCCTCCGGTTTTGGCTCCTGCGCGGCATCTGCCTCCTGCTGGGAAACGTTGTTGTGCTCCTCCGCCAGAGATTTCGCCTTCTGCTTAATCTCCGGAGCCTCGAGCCCCAGGAATAGATACGGAAGGGAAAACGCGCTCACCCCCGGATTTGCCGTTATGAAATCGAATACCTTTTGCGGCTGTTCCGAGAAAGTCTCCCCTTCAAAAAGGAACTTGCGCTTTACCGCAGAGACAAACGCATAACTCTTGGAGCCGCGCTTGTATATAGCAAAGCCGGAGCGACGCAGCCTTCCGCGCAAATTGTTTGCCGTAACGATGGGGAAACGCCTCTGGTTTCTGAGCATTTCCTCCATGTTGCGCTTTATCAAGCCATTTGGTAGCAATGCTATGTTGGTCCCCTTCATGCGGACGGTCTCGTAGACTTTCACAAGGTTGTCCGCAAATTTTACGGACACGTAGTTGGCCGCAGCCTCCCTGGTTTCAAACACCGACTCGCCCTCGCCTTCCGCAGGCTCCTTGAGCTTGTAAACCTCGCGCTTCTTCATGCTCTCGAGCCACCCGGCGATTTTGTCGGCGTCGCGGGAGGACTCTATCGAAGCCAAAAACCTCTCGTAAGAAACATGTGGGTACTTCTCCGAATGGAATTCCTTCAGGAACTCGCCGTACCTATGCCAATTCGGGGCACCGAGTATCTCCCCGCCCAGCGAACATATGTTTACGACCTGAAAATTTCCCTTCGGGGGCTCTACGTCCACGCTCTCCTTCACAAAAAGCTCCGAAACGTAGCGGTCTATTGCAAACCTGCGGGCGGATTCCTCGTTGTCGAACGGAAGATTAAGCGGCTGCGCGCAATACAGCGGGGATATTTTCCCGTCTGCATCGGGCAGATTTTTAGCCACCACTATAAACCTCTCCGGCTTTTCAAGTATGAGGTTTGCTATGTCGAAAAGCTGGTATGTGCGCTTCAGTCGCTTCATCACTGAAGACAACTTTGCAAACGCGGCGTCCTCCGGATAGAAGAGAACGTCCATCGTAAACTTGAAGGGAACATAGGCTCTCTTTTCAAATTTGCCGTCCCTACCCTTGCGGGCCGGTCTGCCTCCGTCAAAAGAGCGTTTGTCTTGGGGGGCTTTTCCGCGCCTCTGCCCGCCCTCGCCGAAACGCTGCCTGCGGGAATCCTTAAAGTTTCCGCGGGGTTTCTCCCTGCGGGGGAAATCTCCGTCTGAAGGAGTGTCTCCCCGCGGCTTTCCGGCGCCGAAAGGCTTGCGCCTCGGCTCAAAACTTCTCTTCAAAAATTTTCCGTCCTCCGACGACGAACTCGGCGTCCATGCGGTTTTGAACTGGAGATTCTCCAGAGAGCTTAAATCCACCGAATCTTCTTCGGCAGGCCTGCTTTGATTTGGATTGTTTTCGTTGGACATATCTAAAAAAAAACGCCTTTGCATTTTCGCGCGGCGTACCGCGCTTCTAATTAAAATTATGAAACAATATTTTGGCCGACTATCAACCTTAATTTAAACCCGCGCCAAATTTTATCTCCGCAATCCTGCGCATATCCCGCGTATCTGGCCCTTGAGCTCGTCGACAGGCGCAGAGGAATCCATCTCGTAGGACGCATATCCGCACGATTCGTGGTATATGTGCAACACGCTGCCGTCGTAATGCGCCGCATAGGCCGACTGGCACCCTCCGCCCAGGGAAATCAAAAACTCCCTTTCAAGCTGCAAGGCAAGCATGGTCTTGGAGTCGGAAATTTTAGAAAACAGCCCCGCGTCAGATTTCCTGCACTGCACCGCAATAATTCCCTGCCCGACAGCCGGCACGCAATTTTGAACCTTGAGCCGCATAAAGCGCAGCCCCCCGAAACTCTCCATGCCCAGCCTGTCGAGTGCCGCAGCTGACAGCACCCCCGCCTCGGCATAGCCGTCGTCTATCTTGCGCAGGCGCGTTTCTATGTTTCCCCTTATATCCTTCCACACCGCCTGGGGAAATATCTTTTTCAACTGCTCCCTTCTTCTGGGAGAACCGCTTGCTATTACGGTGGGAGGTTCGGTTTTTAAAACGAGAACATCGCGCGAGTCGTCCCTGGGCAGAACCGCCGCGATTGTCAATCCGCCGGGCATTTCAGAGGGCAAATCCTTGGCGCTGTGAACCGCCAGGTCTGCCGACATATTCAAAAGGGCGTCCTCTATTTCCTTGGTAAAAAGCCCCTTTCCGCCGGCCTTCTCAAGAGACCACTCAAGCCGCCTGTCCCCGGTTGTCTTAATTTCGACAATCTCAAACCCGAAATCCGGGAAAGCCGCCGACAAGGCCTCCACCGCCTTGCGGGTCTGAACCATCGCCAGCGCGCTCGCGCGCGTGGCCACTTTGTAAATTTTTTTCATAAAGAAAAAGAGACGCAGACCTTCCGTCTGCGTCCCTTCGGGAAAAACCTTTTTCTACTTGGCGTCCGAATAGGCCGCCTGAACACCCTTGATGTTTGTTTTGGAAACCCAGGGCATGAGCGAGCGAAGGCGCTGACCCGTCTTCTCGATGGGGTGCTTTTCGCCTGCGGCAAGAAGCTTCTTGTAGTTGGGAAGCCCGGCCTTGTACTCCTTGCTCCACTCTCTTACAAACTGGCCGCTCTGAATCTCCTTGAGGATCTTCTTCATGTTCTTCTTCGTATCCTTGGTTATCACGCGCGGGCCGCGGGTGACGTCGCCGTACTTGGCGGTCTCGGATATGGAGAAACGCATGCCGGAAATGCCGCTCTCTACGATGAGGTCAACAATGAGCTTCATCTCGTGGCAGCACTCAAAGTACGCCATCTCGGGCTTGTAGCCGGCCTCGACGAGGGTCTCGAAACCGCAGCGTATCAGCTCGCTTACGCCGCCGCAAAGGACAGCCTGCTCGCCGAAGAGGTCCGTCTCCGTCTCCTCCTTGAAGGTGGTCTCTATCACGCCCGCGCGAGTGCCGCCTATGCCCTTAGCCCATGCCAGCGCGATTTTCTTCGCCTCTTTGCCGCCCTGGAATACCGCGATAAGGCTCGGAACGCCCTTGCCCTCGAGATACTGCGAACGAACTTCGTGGCCGGGTCCCTTGGGGGCTATCATAATTACGTTAACGCCCGCGGGGATCTTTATCAGGCCGAAATGTATGGACAAGCCGTGGAGGAACGCGAGCGTCTTGCCGGGGGTAAGATTGGGCTCAATGTCCTTCTTGTATATGTCCGCCTGCTTCATGTCGGGAGCGGCAATCATGATTATGTCGGCCTTCTTGACAGCCTCGGCGGTGTCGTAAACCTCAAAGCCGTGCTTCTTGGCCTGCTCCTTCGACTTGCTCTTGGGATAGAGACCTATGATGACCTTGCATCCGCTGTCCTTAAGATTGCGCGCGTGGGCGTGACCCTGCGACCCGTATCCGATAATCGCCAGAGTTTTATTCTTTAATACGCCGAGATCGGCGTCTTTATCATGATATACTTTAGCGGGCATAATTGCTCCTTTTACAGTTGATTTGTTTTTAATCGAAAATTCGATTAAGGTATAATTGTCCGACAGATTGTACCAATAGGCCTCACAGTCAACAAAAAAAGCTATTTTGAAATTGCGCCATTATAGAATTTCTGGAGACGATATTTTCCAGGCAGCCCTGCGGGGCCGCAAAGCATACGAGTAGCATATCTAAAAGCGTCGCAGTAAACCCGCATATTTAAGGCTTTAGACAGGCAATTAAAGTCGAGCTTAAGATGCGGAATTTATAGCCCCCGCTGTTGCTTTATGCGCACATTTGGATTTGGAAATTTTCCGCTCCTCTGCCAGAAAACTTTTGCGGCTGCGGCAAAAAAACCTACCACAAGCGCGGCGATCTCATTGAGTGGGCCAAAGATTCCTACTACATAAAAAAACCACACCACAAGCGACAAAGTCTACCACTTTTGGCGGCATATATGAAAGGCACCACAAAGGCATCTTAGCGAAGTGCTCAAACACAAAATACATATATGAAGTTTTAAAGAGGTTTTTAACGACAATACGCATGGGCACTTTTTTTCGCGCGGCGGAAGAATGAAAATCCTGAAAAAGGAAGTGCGCGGCGACACGCTTTATTTAACAGTGGAGGAATCCCAATGAAGCGGGCGCTGGGAGTAATAGTTTTTGCCGCTCTTAAGGCGGGCAACGTAGCGTTCCATAACGTAAGGAAGATCACTTTTATTCCTATACGGCATGGAAAGCTTTTTAAGTTCAGCAAGCTCTGCTCTGCGGTTGAGTTGCTCTTCCTCAGACATATCGGTTGCGGCGCAAACGCGCTCATATTCGGCGTTGCGCCACTCGAAAAAGTCGCGCTCCTCAACCGTATTAT
>CALXLX010000018.1 GCA_944389315.1 uncultured Opitutales bacterium | reverse complement strand
CCGCCGCGCGAGAGGCGCTCGTTTATCTTTTTGCGCAGCCCGCTGTATCCCATATCCAACACCCGGTCGAAACCTATCGTAGTGTGGCTTACGGAACTGCAGTTTATAAGCGGAACTCTGTGTTGAGCCCCCTCTATGAGCGTCGCCGAACCTACTATCAGCTCTCCCGGAAGTATCCTAAGCGGCGCGTTTTTTGCCACGCTCATAGCCGCCAACGCGTGGGCCTTTGTGCGGGATAGGCCTTTGCCCGACCCCTCGGGGAAGGGCCAGTTTGCCGGCACAAGGCTCTTGCCGTGCGCTCCCGACAAGCCCAGCTCCGCCAGACGGTGCGTGACTGCGCTCAGCCTCTGCGGACGTTCTGGCTGCCAGGGGGCGCTCCAGTTGACGTTAAGAGTCTTTTCCTCTAACGGATATCCGCCGGCGTCAGCCTTGCCTGCTGCCTTTGCGTTAAACCCGGCAAAGAGGGCGCATAGCCCAAACGAAGACCTCTTGATAAAGTCTGCCCGCGTCATTTCGCCGTTGTCATTCATCGTAAGAATCCCTCCCGCATACGCTTATTTCCCGGCGTAAATTTTCCATGTCGCCGGTTTTTGGTTTGCGCATTTAATGCATTGCCTATAACCGAGTTATGATTCTTGTCTCCGCGCGGCTTAAAATCAACAAAAAAATAAAAATCTTGGCACGGTGCAAATAAAGGCTCTAATGGCTTCATAGCGCTTTTGCATGGCACAGGAAGGAACCATATTCGATATACAGCATTTCTGTACGCACGACGGCCCGGGAATACGCACAACGGTATTTTTCAAGGGTTGTCCGCTAAGGTGCGCATGGTGCCACAATCCCGAGTCTCAGAGCTCTTTGCCCGAGCTTCTTTTCCACATCGCAAAGTGCGCAGGCTGCGGAGAATGCGAGCGCGCATGCCCCCACCACGCCGCCCACGAGACCCTCATGAATTCCCAGCTGCGCAGCGAGCGCTGCAAGGATTGTACGCTCTGCGCCGATTCATGCGTCTACGGCGCTATCGAAAAGGCCGGCAAGGCGGTTTCCGCAGGCGAAGTCATGGAGGAAGTGCTGAAGGATTTATCCTATTACGAAAATTCCGGCGGGGGCATGACGCTGTCGGGCGGGGAGCCGCTGGCCCAGCCGAAATTTGCGCTTGAGCTATTGGACAAGGCGCGCAAAAACGGCATACATACCGCGGTGGAAACCTCGGGGCAGGGAAGGGCGGAGGATATTCTGGCCATGGCCGAGTTTGTGGACTTGTGGCTTTGGGATATTAAGGCGCTCGACGCGGAAATTCTTAAAGCGTACACAGGCGCAAACCTCGGGCTTATATTGGGCAACCTAAAAAAACTCTCCGATTTGGGCGCAAACATAAGGCTACGTATATTGTTTATACCGGAGCTTCACGACAGGGAGGAATATATTTCCTCTTTGGCCGCTCTGCTAAAGTCCCTTAATAAGAAGACGGAGTTTGAAATTATACCCTACCATAAGCTCGGCCTGTCCAAGCGCGAAAAACTGGGCCTTTCGGATAAAGAAGGATATTTTGACGAGCCTAAGCCTTCAGACGCATCGTCGTTCGAGAATAGGTTGCGCTTGCTCTTGTAGCGGCTCTTTTGCTTCGGGCTTTTCTTGCCGCCTTTTGCCCTTGCGGGAACCTAAAGGGCCTGCGTGCTGCCGCCCCCGCGCAAGCCGAGGTCCACTGGCTTGTTGAGCTTCCAGTTTCCTCCGCTGAAATCGGGAATGGCAACTGCGTTGGAGCCGCCCGCTACGGAGGCTATGCTCAGAGGGTACAAGGATGACCATGCCGCCGCGTCGTAGACTTCCGAATCCAACGGCAGGCCGTTTCTCAGGCAGTCCGCAAGGCGCCAGAGCATGATGTAGTCCATGCCTCCGTGCCCGCCGGCGGCCTTTGCGGCTTTTCCTATTTTCCTCAAAAGCTCGGGGGCGTGTTCCTCTATAAATTTATCGCTCTGCTCCTGCGGAAGAAACTTGTCGGAAAATGCGAGCCTGCCGGGAAGCGGGTACTTTTGAGCAAAACCCTTAGTTCCGCTTATTATGTGCTTTCTGTCGTAGGGGCGGGGGGAGGAAATGTCGTGGAAAAGCGTTATCAGCCTGCCGAGCTTTGTGCGTATGAGAGAGACGTTCATGTTGCCGCAGGGCACCTTGTATGGGGCCTTTAGGTCGGGACATTTGGCATGGTTGGCGTCGAAATAGGCCTTTATGGAGAAGTCGTCCGAAGACATAGACGTCATCAGGTCGAAGTTGTCTCCGCGGTTTATCCCAAACGCCCACGCTATAGGACCCAGCCCGTGAGTGGGATACAAATTGCCGTTTGCGGCAAGCTGCTCCTCCCAGCGCCATAAAGCGCCGTCGTACCTGTCAGAGCGCTTAACATAGCTTGCGACTATCTCGTGTATATACGCCCCCTCGGCGGATACCAAATCGCCGAAAAGGCCGTCTTGCGCCATCTGTATCGTAGCCGCCTCAAAGAAATCGTAACAGCAGTTTTCCAGCATCACGCAGTGGCGCTTTGTGCGCTCTGAAGTATCCACCAGGTCGAGGCATTCCTTAAGCGTAATTGCCGCGGGCACCTCAACGGCGGCGTGTTTGCCGCTCTCCATGGCCGCAATACATATGGGCGCGTGCCACTTCCACGGGGTTGCGTTTATTATAAGGTCTATGTCGCCTGAGGCGCAGAGCTTTTCCCAGCTAAGTTTGCCGCCGAAAAACTCCTCCGCGCGCTTGCGCCCTGCGTATAAAATAAGTTCCTGCGCGGCGCCGACGGCCTCTTTGCGGACGTCGCATACCCCGGCTATCTCTACGCCTCCTATCTTAAGCAGTAGCTTTAGAAGCCCCGTCCCGCGCGTGCCTATCCCGACGAGGCCCACCCTCAGGGTATCCGTCTTTTGGGCGGCGTATCCGCACATATTGAAAACACTCTTGCGCGAGGCTATCTTATTTGCGGTGGAATTTATCTCCTCCAGCGCTTTCTCCGCGCTCAGACTTTTTGCCGAAACTCCAAGAGTAACCGCCAACGCGGAGTTTCTGAGAAAATTTCTCCTGTTCATAATGCGTCCCTCCGATTCAATTTCCATGCAAATAATAACCCTTGCCGGGGAGGGCAGTCAAGCGGTTTCGCGAATATCTGCCGCCGCTGCCCAAATGCAAACAAAAAAGCCGCCCCTGAAGGCGGCTTGAGTCTGAAGGTTTTAAACGCCAGGCCTACTGCTTTTCTATCAGGCTCTTGCCGGTCATCTCGGCGGGAGCGTGCAGGCCCATCATCTCGAGAACGGTCGGCGCTATGTCGCCGAGAGTCCCGCCGCTTCTGAGCTTGAGGCCCTTCATGTCCTTGCCGTA
>CALXLX010000017.1 GCA_944389315.1 uncultured Opitutales bacterium | reverse complement strand
CATCGTAGGGACTGGAAATATAATCCGTCCACTGTCCGGTTCCAACGGCGCTGATTGTCGGGAAATAGTCGTCGTACGCGGCGTCCGCCGAGCGTTTCGCCGCCCTCATAGACGCATACGCCGAAAGCACGCTCTGCCTCTCCGAGAGCGCCTCCGCAATCAAAGACTCTATCTTCTTCTCCGACTCCGCGGAATCCGGCACCTTGACGTCCTCGGAAATCTTCAGGTTGGAATCCACCTTTATGCCCATAGCCGCGGCGAGGGAGGCCCTGCACTGCTCCTCGTAGGCGCGGTTCTTCTCGAGTGCAAACTCGGCATTCTTGGCGTTTGCGAGCGCTATGAGCATATCCTGCCGGTTGCCCACCCCCTGCTTCATCTTCGCATTTGCCGACTCGTACGCCGTGCGGGCATCGCGCAAGTCCGCAAGAGAGGCCTTTATGGCCCCCATTGCCTCGTAAAGGTTAAAATACGCCACGCTGACGCTTAAAACCGCGTCCTGTATGGACTGGTTGTAGTCGAAATTAGCCGCCCTGAGATTCTCCAACGCAACGTCAACATTCGCCTCGCGCTTGCCGAAATCGTAGAGCATCCAGTTTATCTGGAGCGTCGGCCCGTAGCCCGACTCCCAGAACGACCCGACAGGCGGCGTAGTCCCGTAGCCTGTCACGCGGTTCTTCGCCCTGTAAACCTGCGCCCCGACACTCACCGAAGGCATGTATTGGGCGTTTTGCATGCCCTTCTGCGCCGCATAAACCTTGGCCTGATACCAGTACTGCCTCGTCGAGGTGTTGTTCTCGAGAGTTATGTCGACTATGTCGGCCAGGGAAAGCGGGGTCCCTGCGGCCATTTTGTCGGAAGCTGGAAGTATTTTCTCCTTCCTTATAATCTTAGATGTCTTTATTTGCTCCGGCTGTATCTGTTCCGACGGCATGGCCTCCTTCGGGGCCTTCCAATAGCGGGACGGAGTTTTTGCGACTTCCCCGTCAACGCTCATGCAAGATTCCACAAACGCCGCAGCGCAAACCAAAAGCAATGCCCGTAATGCAAATTTCATAAGAAGGTCTTTCCTTAAATTTTACCCCTCTGGAAGAAGGCCGACTTGTCCAAAACCCGAGTCTGCAGCCAGTCCATCCAAAGGTAGAACACCGGGGTTATAAACAGCGTCACAACCTGCGAAAATATTAGCCCGCCTACCACCGTCACGCCGAGCGGCATCCTGCTTTCGGCATCGGCCTCTCCCATGCCGAAGGCTATCGGCAACATGCCTATCAGCGCGGCCATAGTTGTCATTATTATGGGCCTGAAACGCTCCATGGAAGCCTCGTGGACAGCCTCGGCGGGGCTCAACCCCTGCTGCTCGCGGGCTATGGCGAAGTCCACCATCATTATGCCGTTCTTCTTAACTATGCCCATCAGCATGAATATGCCTATGGCCGAATATATGTCCAGCGGCATGCCGGCAAAATACAGGCTCGCCAGGCCGCCGGCTATGGCTATGGGCAAGGCTATCAGCACGGTTATCGGATGCACGTAGCTTTCGTAAAGTATGCCGAGTATGACGTACATGACAAACACCGCAACAATCGCGAGTATAAGAAGGCTCCTGATAGTCTCCATGAAAGTCACGGCCTCGCCCTGGAAACCTTTCTGAATGTTGTCCGGCACTATTCTTTCTGCGGCGGACTCCATCCACTTTGTGGCATCTCCTATGGATACGCCAGGCACAAGGTTGAAGTACAGCGTAACCGACGGGAAATTGTTTATGTGGTTTATGGCTATCGGGGCGAGGGTCTCCGTCGTATAGCCTATGCTGTCGAACGGGATTAGATTTGAGACAAGGCCCTCCCCGAAGGAATCCGTCGCGGGAGAATCCGCCGCGGAGAAAATCGGCTGGGGCGAGGCCCCGCCTGTAAACACGGAGTCCTGGGAAAACGCCAATTTTTTGATGTCGTTTGCGTAAGAGCGCTGCGAATCCTCAGCCTGCATTATAGACCAGTATTGCTGGTAGGTAGATTTTATCAGATAGTAGTAGAATTTGGCGTACGCGTCCTTGAAGACCGTCGTAAATGAGTTTGCCGAAAGCCCCAGCATGGACGCCTTTTGCCTGTACTGGTTGAGCGTAATCTGCGGATTGTTCAGATAAAGGTCCGTATTTATCGTCAGGAACAGCTTGCCCTGCTGGGCATACATCTCCTGCATGAGGGTCATCGCGGTCGCATTTATGGTTGCGGTGTCCATGCCCGACATGGCGTACGCATAGTCTCCGAGTGTCTTTGAGGTTGCGCCCGTAGATATCTGGAGCGTCGGCTGGGGCTGGAAGGCCGGGAAGATTCCCGGAATTATCCCGAGCGAGTTTCTCAGCTGCAAGGCTACCTCCTCTATCGGCGGGCGCTTTGACTTCTCCTCCAATATGATAAATCCAAATCCCATGTTGGAATTTACAAAGGAGCTTACCCCAGAAACCAAGACATAATTTTTCACCGCCGGATTCGCCTGCAAGACGCGCGCAATCTCCGCCTGGTAGCGCCCCAAATCCTTGGGTGACGACTTTGAGTCCGCCACGAAGGCCCCCTGCATGAATCCGCTGTCGCCTACCGGCAAGAACGACGTAGAAAGCCTTGTAAGGAAATACCACGACGCCCCGAAAGACGCCAGTATCATGATCAGCGCGAGCGCATTGTGCTTGAGCATCCACGTAAGCAACGGGCTGTAAATCCTCAAAAAGGCGTGCTCCAGCGTGTAGGAGAATTTCTCTATGGTCGTCTTGTCTGAAAAGTCCTTCGTGCGCGGCTGCAGTATGCGCGAGCACATCATGGGAGTCAGCGTAAGGCTGACGAGCCCAGACATCAGAGTCGCGGTGACAACCGTTATGGAGAACTCCCTGAAGACCCTGCCTATTATGCCCGTCATAAACACGAGCGGAATGAACACCGCCGCCAGGGACAAAGTCATGCTCAATATCGTAAAGCTAATCTCCCTGGCAGAGGCGAAAGTCGCCTCAAGGGGCTTTTCGCCGAAGTCCTCCATGCGCCTGACTGTGTTCTCGAGGAAGACTATGGCGTCGTCCACGAGAAATCCTATGGCCATCGTCAGCCCCATCAAAGACAGGTTGTTTAGCGAGAAGCCAAAGGCGTTCATCATTATGAAAGTCAGCAGCAGCGAAAACGGCAGCGCGACCGCCGGTATTAGCGTATCCCTGAGCCTGCCCAAGAACAGGAATATCACGCAGACTACGAGCACAAAGGCTATGTACAAAGTCTCCTTAACGTCGGCGATGTTGTCCAATATGAACTGCGCCCTGTCGTAGAAGTTTATCAGCTGGACGGAGCTCGGAAGCTCCTGGCGCATCTGCTCCATGAGCTCCTGTATCTCCCTGACCGTGGCCACCGCATTGCCGTTGGCGCTCTTGCGCACGCCCATGCACAATATGGCCTTGCCCTTGCAGTCGGCCGAGCGCGTCCAGAACGACAAATTCAGAGTGTCCACCTGGAGGGAATCCTCGACTTTTGCAACGTCGCGCAAAAATACCGGGGAGGAATCCTTGTATGTGACGATGATATCCCTGTAGCTGTCGGCCGTCTCAAGCTGGGTGTTGGGGTATATTATAAATTGGGAATCCGGCCCCTCTATGTTTCCGGAGCTGAACAGGTTGGTCGTCGTGGAAAGAGAGTTCTTCAGATCCGTGACTGTCATGCCAAGATTGTATAGCTTGTCGACATCAACATAGACCCTCACCGCGCGCGGAGCGCCGTATATATCCACCTTAGAGACTCCGCTAACCATGCTTATGCGCTGCGCTATCTGGTTGTAGGCGTAGTCGTACAGCTGGCCGACGGGCATCGCGTCGCTGAGGACGGATATTATGTAGATGGGCATGTCGTTGGGATTGTCCTGATAAAAGCTCGGCGGGCTGGGCAAATCCGCCGGCAGGTTTCCCATGGCGCGCTGTATCGCGCTTTGCACGTCTGTCGCGGCGCTTTCTATGCTCTTGTCCATGGAGAACTGGAGCACTATCTGAGTGGAGCCGAAGGTGTTTTTACTTGTCACCAGGTCCAACCCGGCAATCTGCATGAACTGCTGCTCGAGGGGAGAGGCTATGTTGGAACCCATTATCGTCGGGTCCGCGCCCGGATAGCTTACGTTTACCTGAATCACCGGATAGTTGACTCCGGGAAGGTCGTTTACGGGCATTTTCGTAAACGAGTATACGCCGAAAAGCAGCGCCGTAAGCGCCAGCAGAATGGTCATGACCGGACGCTTTATGAACACGTCCGAAAGCGAGCCTTTTTGTGTTTCCGCCATCTTAAGAAAGGAGTTTGTTCTTTAGTTTAACAGTCAGGACGCGCGGCCTTATTTATCCTGCGCAGGTTTTGCCCCCGCTGCGGCCTGCGCGCGGAGCTTTTGCGCTGTCTGCGTAGCCTGCGCGAGAAACTCCTTGAGGTCTTTGGGATTTATCGGCTTGCCGTCCTTGCCGTAGGGAAGCCCCATTAGGGTCGAGGAATAAGCCAGCGCATAGGAGCCCATGCTCACGGCGAGCTGCCCGGTCACGACAACGCTTGTCCCGCCCTTAAGCCCCTTTACCAGGCAGGTGCCGTCGTCGTTTACCTGAAGAACCTCAACCGGCACCCTCTTAACCTCCCTGACGGGCCATTCGATGACGTCTGCGGTATATATGTATTTGCTTCCGTCGGGCGCCGTTTCCAAAGCCGCGTAGTTTATTGATACGGCGTCTTTTAGCGTCTCGAGAATGAGGTTTACCTTCACGGGCTGGTTTGGCCAGAAGAGCGAGTCCTTATTGTCTATCTCTCCCCTGAGCACAACCGTGCCGGACTTGTAGCGTATCTGGTTTTGTATTATAGAGACCGTCGCCCTGCGGGACTTGTCGCGCATGTTCTCCTCTATGTATTTTACCTCCAGATTCAATTTCCCGCCGTTCTTGTCCATAAACGAGCGGACCTCGTACAAATACTGGTTGGGTATGACAAAATCCACATAGAGCCTGTCGAGCTGCTCTATCGTTGTTATGCGGCTTGAATTTGCCGCCACGACGTTGCCTAAATCTGCCTCGCGCAAGCCTATCTTGCCGGATATGGGGGCTTTTATGTCGCACCACTGCAAATTTATCTGGGCTGTCTTCAGGTCTCCCCTGCACGCCTCTATCACGCCCTTGTCAACCTCGACCTTGGCAAGATAGGTGTCGAAGGTCTGCTTGTCGACATAATCGTCCTTAACAAGCTTCCGGTTGCGGCTGACTTCAAGCTCGTCTATTTTAAGTTGCGCCTCCGCCTGCCTGAGAGCACCGCTTGCGCGCTCAACGGCGGCCTGGTATGGGCGCGGATCTATGCGCGCTATTATGTCCCCCTCCTTGACATGCCCGCCCTGGGAGAAGTTCACCTCCACAAGCTGGCCGCCAACCTGCGGCGTCACAACCACGCTTTGCAAGGAGTGCATAGTGCCCATGCATTCTATGAACCGCGGAGCGTCGAGCGTAACGGAATCCTGCACGACCACCGGCGAAGGCGGCCTGGGCGCCTGTTGGGCTTTCTGTTTTTCGCACGCGGACAGTGCCGCCGCAATTGCAATCAAAAGGGAGATTTTCAATATATTCATTTTTACGACAAAATTCATTCCGCACTGCGCGGCTTTATATGACAAAAACAGTTATATGAGTTTCGTTATACAAATTTATATCGTCAAGTATAATTTACCTTTGAGAAGTTTAATTATATTTTAAAACAGAAAATGTGAAAATGAACAATTTATGAGAACAATCATTTTTGCCTTCGGCATATTTCCGCTCTGCAAAAATAAAAATTTCCCGCATCTACGCAAATTAGAGCCTATGCCGCGCATATTTTATTTACATCATCAAAAAAAACATATACTTTTTCTCAAGGCGCAGCCTCATACGGCGCAGGAAAGTTTGGCCGCATCCGCGTTTTGCCCGCAAAGAGCAACAAGTCAATTAGCAAATTGCACGGCAAACCGATGCAATATTCCGACTTTTCCCGAATAAGAATTAAAATTTTTTGAAACGAAACTTCAGATAAAACGTTTATTTAATATGGAAGGTGTTGCAGGAGGGAAATATATGCTTAAGACAAAGTTCTTGTTGCGGGCTTTTTGCAGGCCATACCATAACCTTTTATCGCTTGCCGCGGCAAAAAACGCATGCATATTGCCGGCGGCCCGTAAAGCCGCAAAATGCCACGCTGCCATGCAGGGCCCCATTCCCCTGCGCAATTTTCCATCCAAGCTATTATTTATTAAAAAAACGCTTATTTTCACCTGTGCCACAGACATTTGAAGACACCCATATTCGCAAGACTACCATTTAACAAGGAGAGCATATGAAAAAGTACATAATTGCAGTTCTCGGCATTTCACTGCTGTTGGCGCCGATGGCAGGCTTATGCAGGCCGTCCTCCCCCGGGTTCCACCGGCTGCCGAGGCGCGGCCCGCCGCCTCCGTCCAGGCACATTCCGCCGCCTCCGTCCAGGCACATTCCGCCGCCCCCAAGACACGCACCGCATCCGCGGCATTTCCCGCCGCCGAGGCACTGCGGCGGGCTGTGGTTTTCCGCCGGGGGCTTAACATGCCTTTCGGGAACAATTATAGGGATATCCCCTGTGCCCCCATCAACCACTACTATAGTCTATGCGCAGCCTCAGACCGTGGTGGTGCAGCCGAGCGCATCGACAGTTTCGCAGGCAAATGCCCTGAAGGTCGAATCGGCCTCAGATTTGACCAAGGATAAACTAAAAAAGGACATCTGCGAAAATCTCGCCCAGCGCCTGAAAAACATTCCCTATTCAGTAGAGGTGGGAGACTTCTATACGGTAGGCGCAAATTTCAGCGCGAGCATAACCGTGATAGTATCCATAGGGGGAAACAACTACAGCATAACATCGGGAGGCATAAAGGATAGCTACGAGAATCTGAAAGCCTACCTTACAGACGAAATAGTAAACGCTGCAGGAAAGCTTGCGAATAAAGAATCCACCACATTTAGGCAGATTTCTTAGCCGAGGCCTTCCCCCCTCTCCGCCGGCAAAAAGCCTGCGGCGAAGGGGGAAGGAACTATCATAGGCCCGCCCATGCAGAGTCAAAAAAATGCCTTGCAAGCTTTATCCGATGACATTGCCGCGGGCCAAGCCGCATAGATTTTTCAGTTCGAAGACCACCTTTTATACACCCGGGAGAAAAAGACCATGCCCTCTATAAAAAACATTCTGTTTTCCATATTGGCATTGCTCTTGGCCGTATCTGCCTACGCCGCGCGCAAACATAGGTGCCATTACATAGACAGGGAAAGCATCTTCTTCGACAGGGTATTTTACGACCCCACCTACAACATGTGGAGATTTGTAGAGTGCGACGACTCCACCGCGCCCTACCGCTCGCCCGATTTCGTGTACAGAAAAGCGCGAAGGTATTTCGCGGAAGACAGCAAGAAAGACGAGGAAAACATCTTGCAGCTAAAAAATAGGGCCGGAGAGATCCGCAGGGCCAATAGTTTGCCGAGAGTCTCCATACTGATACAGGACGCCCCCGAAAAGACAGATTCCGAAGGCGACCAGGCAGCTTCTCCGTTCCCCTTAAAAAACGACGAAGCGGGAAAATCCCGCCTCGAGAAAGATTTTACGGAAAAAATTTCAAAGAGGCTTTTTGCGTTGTTTTCCGGCAGGAACATAGAAATAGAAATTCTCGAGTTGAAACCCGGCATACGGGGCTGCAGCGCGAGAATAAAGATAAGCTACCCTTCGGCCGACGGGAAGAACAAAACAATGCTATGC
>CALXLX010000016.1 GCA_944389315.1 uncultured Opitutales bacterium | reverse complement strand
CTATAGGCGTCTGGTTTTGGCGTCTACGGCGTTTACACTTTTAAGAGCCTCTTCCAGGAAATCCTCCAAGCCGGGAAACCCGTCGGCAAATTTAGTGTCAAGCCAGGCGTCGAGCATATCGCAGGCCATGGAATCCCCGACAATCATAGACCCCATCGTAATGATATTGGCATCGTTTATAGCCTTCGCCTTGCGGGCCGCATAGACGGATTCCACGCAAACAGCCCGTATGCCGGGTACCTTGTTTGAGACTATGCACATGCCCGCCCCTGTGCCGCAAAGCAGAAGACCGCAGTCAACATCGCCTTTCGACACCATTTCGGCGGCAGACACCGCAACGTCGAAGTAGGGTGTTTCGGAGAAATTGTCCGCGTCAACAACCTCGCACCCTCGATTTTCCAAGTGCGCGACAAGCGCTCTTTTCAACGGATACGCAAAAGAATCTGCCCCTACAACAATCTTCATAATAAAATACTCTCTTTCTTCATTCGTGTAAAAATTTAATTCCATTACGGGCTCCAATCAATAAAGAAATAATTTTTCCCCGAGAAAAAACATGCTGCAAAAATACATTTTTACCCTCTCAAAATGAGGCGTGAAGCGGTTTTATGGGCAATGTTTGCGCCGGTTTTCCTGGGCGTTGGCGTGGACAATGCGGGCGGCGGCCCTGGCCTTTTCATAGAAAGGCAGCATATTGAATTTGAGGGCTCTATAGCAATTATTTCAGAAAATGGTATTTGCGCGGGTTCCGTAAAGGTCGGGTTTGAAGGCTTCGGGGAGAGCGCTTTGGATATAGGGATAAGTCGCCGTGTTTCGCAGGGGAAATAAGCGCCGAACAGATTGGGAAAAAGTATGCCCGGCAATAATGCCATAAAAAGAAGAAATCTCAAATTGGCAGGAGCATAGGCGCTTAAGACCAGAAAACCCGACGGCGGCAAAAAATGATGTCAAAAAAATATTACATTGCCCCATGGGAAATAATTCCCGGCGGATAGTAAGCCCCATTTCCTTCCCCAGGCACTTTACATGGCAATGATATAACCCCACATGAGCGGCAAAAAAATGCGCCCTTCTTCGGGCGCATTTTTTTTTGCGAAATATTCCCCAAAAAGCTACGCGCGCCTGCGCCTGAAGAACAAGGCATAAACCAGGCAAAGCGCACCCAGAACGCAAGCGACACTTGCCGGCTCCGGAACGGACACAAGTATGCCAACGTTCGAGTCCGTAGCCACCAGATCCCAGTTTCCGTCAAAGCTTGTTCCGTCAAACCCGAACACGGAGACATCGTCTTTTGAGAATCCGCTGAGGACGATCCCGGCGCCGTCCGAGGCTTCAATTAGGCTCAAAAACACATCGGAATCGGGACCGAAGCCCTCCGCCAAATAGACCTCAATTTTAGCGCCGGAAAGATCCAGCTCAACCCCGCTGCCCGACACCGATATCAATGAATTGTCCGTCGAGGACGACTTCCCCTCAAATATGAGTTTAGCGCCGTCGGCCACTGCGCCGGAAGAAGTCATTTTAACCGCGGCAACATCGGAGGTGCGTATGATAAGAGAATTGCCCTGCCCCGTTAGATTGAGGCTTCCGCTATTGAGGTTCCCGTCGGCAAGAATGGTATTTTCAGTAATTGCGGAGTTCCAAGCTGCGCCGGTCGAGCCCCTGAAATCCGTCCCGCTGAGATTTGGAGCATCAAATATGGCATTGGTAAGGTTTGCGTTGCGGAAATCGGCGTTTATAAGCGACGATATCGAGAAATTTGTGCGCGTTAAATTCTGGCCCGAGAAATTCCACCCCTCAAGATCGTTATATTGAAAATCCATATACTGAAGGGTTTTATTTTTGTAGGAAGCGGTAGAGTAAAGCTGCTCTGCGGAAAACCCGTATTGAACGGTTCCCATAAAGTCCACACTCTCGACTATGGCGTCTGTAAAGTCCGCATTCCGAAGGTTGGAATACATAAAATAGGCGTCGTAAAGATTCGCAGAGGAAAAATCTGCGCCGGAAAGCTCCGCGTAATTGAATATTGCCTCATTGAGGTTGGCGCCGCTGAAATTGGTATTTGAAAAATCCCTCTTTACAGTCAGGCTGGAGAATATCGTCTCTATCGCGGTAACCCCGGAGAAATCGGAGCCGGAGAAATCGTAGGAATCGTACTCGGAATTCGTAAAATTGTAGGTGCTGATAGTCTGATCGTGATAATCCACCGAAGCGTAGGCTGATATGGGTACACAAAAAGCCGACAACACGCCCAGCGCCGACAAATAGCTTTGCATTTTCATTAGAAGACAACCCCTCGTTTAAAATTTTTAATAATCCGTTATTGTAAATGATATAACTGTGCAATTTATGTTAAGATTATCGTACAGTATGGCCAATCTGTAAAGGAATTTTTTATCCTTCCCGGCTCGCCCTTCGAGGCGGCTGGCAAGATATCCGGCTCCAAATAAACCTTGACGCAAGAGAGGCTTAAGATAAGTTTTAAGTATTGAAAAATAACACCAAAAAGCTCCTTTAGCTTTCACATGAAAATCGACAATATAAAAATATTTTCGGGACGGACAAATCCCGCCCTCGCAAAGGCAATTTGCGACAATCTTTCCCTGCCTTTGGGCAATGCGGAGGTACTCTCCTTCCCCGACAGCGAAACTTTCGTCAAGATAATAGACCACATAAGGGGTGACGACGTATTTATAATACAGTCCACCAGCCGCCCGACGAATGAGAGCGTGATGGAGCTTCTCATAATGATAGACGCCGCCCGAAGGGCGTCCGCAAAGCGCATCACGGCGGTGCTGCCGTTCTTCGGCTACGCGCGCCAGGACAGGAAGGACCAGCCGAGAGTGCCGATAACCTCAAAGCTCATAGCAAACCTGCTTGTTGCGGCGGGAGCCAACAGGGTCCTTACGCTCGACCTGCACGCGCAGCAGATTCAGGGATTTTTCGATATTCCCTGCGACCATCTCTACGCATCTCCTGTCATATACGACTACCTCAAGGGCAAGGATCTGTCCAACATGACGGTATTCTCCCCGGACGTGGGCGGCTTGAAGCGCGCGCACGCCTATGCCGAGATGCTCGACTGCCCGCTTGGATTTATCGCAAAGCGCAGAGTCAGCGCAGACGTGGTGGAGGCTACAAGCCTCGTGGGCGATGTGAACGGCAAAGACGTCCTTATACTCGACGACATGACTGAAACCGCAGGCACTCTTATGGCTGCCGCGGCGCTTTTAAAGAAGAACGGCGCGCGTTCCGTGCGCGCGGCGGTGACGCACGCGGTTCTTACCGACAAGGCCTACGAAAGGCTCAAGGAGGGCTTCCTCGACGAGCTTATCGTGACAGACTCCACCGCTCCGGATCCGCGCTACAAGGACTATCCCATTACGATTCTCTCGGTGGCGCATCTGTTCTCGGAGGCGATACTGAGGATACACAACAACATGTCGATAACCTCTCTGTTCAAGATAAAGGGGTTTTAATATGGCTTTTTGCCAATTTTAAAGACTTCAAAACGGCCTCGAAGATATTATAAACCTCGGGGCCTTTTTGTTAAACCGATAAAAGACCATGTACGCAAAATACTTCAAACGTCCGATAGACTTCATAGGAGCTGCGGTATTGGTGCTGATTCTTCTGCCGTTATATGCCCTCATAGCAATTCTCATAAGAATAAACATGGGAAGCCCCGTGATGTTCAGGCAGGAGCGCATAGGCTTTAAGGAGAGAAAATTTGGGATAGCGAAGTTCAGGAGCATGAGCAACCGCAAGGACAAGGACGGCAATCTTCTTCCGGACTCAGAGCGGATTACCCCTCTTGGCCGATTTTTAAGGAAGACCAGCCTCGATGAAATCCCGCAATTTTTCAACGTACTATTCGGGGACATGTCTTTCATAGGGCCCCGCCCCCTGCTGGAGCGCTATCTGCCCTACTATACCGACAGGGAGCGCACACGCCACAATGTAAGGCCCGGAATTACCGGGCTTGCCCAGATAAACGGCAGAAACAACATAACGTGGGCGGAAAAATTTGAATACGACGCCCAATACGCCGAGAATATCACCTTTTTAGGGGACGTAAAAATAGTTTTAAAAACTTTGGCGAAAGTCTTTAAGGGGTCCGACGTCACGATAGGAAGGGAGATATCTTTCGACGTGGAACGGATAGCCGAGCTTGAGAAAAAGAAAAGCCAAGAAAACAAAGAGTAGCCGGGGTAAAATTCTCCGCTATAAATTTCCATTCTTGGCGTATGGATATTGGCAAAACGCAAACGGGCTTGAAATTCCCAAATATTTTGAAATCTGATATTGCGTCCGCTATAGTCCGCCCGGGCTGAAAAAATTTTTTCGCGCTGGGGGGAAATATAGAAGTATAATGCAAGAAGCACGCTCTTGCTTAAGCTTTTTATGTAATACAATAAATCGCTCATGCAAACCGCTAAATAGGAGGCGTACATTTTATAGAAGCAGCGTGTGCCATGCAACAAGCCATTAGCAGATGGAGCTATACATTTTGGCCGGCGCCATAAGCGGTATATTTTAATTTTCCAGCGCAAAATCCGTGCAGACAAAGGCGCTGCAAACAAGCCTTCAGCCGTTTAGGAAACATGGAAAGCGGCAAAACTTCGCCTGAAATTTACGCCCGGCCTTCCGCGGCGAGCAAAGCTCTCAGGAGGCCTTCGGGGGAAGGCTCGTCGGCTTCGGCGGCGAGCGTCAGGCCAAACTTTTTTACGGCTGCGGAGGTTGCCTTGCCTATGCTTACAGCCTTGGGAGAATGCGCACCCTTGCCCGGCTTTAGAACCTTTGCGTTCTTTAGGAAGGACTCCACCGCCGACGGGCTTGCAAACACGACAAAATCCGCGCCGTTTTTCTTAAAATCGGCCACCGCCTTGTTTGAATCGGAAAGATTCACCAAAGAAGTCTTATAAACCTCAAAGAACTCCGTCATGGCGCCGCCGACATCTTCGAGCTCCTTCATATAGGACTTGTCGGAAAGGGAACCGCCTATGCACAAAATATTTCGGTTGTCCAAGGATTCGTGGTCCATCATGCATCTGGGAAGGTCCTTCACAGTCTGGCTCTCGGGAACCACATCCGAAATAAGGCGGTAGGTCTCCAAGAGAAAGCGCGCCGTCGAATAGCCCGTGCATGCTATGCGGCACGGCCCTATGCAGCGTATGTCCTGGTACTTCCTGAAAAACTCCTTAAAAAACCCCTTTACGCCGTTTTTGCTCGAAAAGGTAAGCCAGTCGTACGCGGCTATATGGTCGAGAAATTCGTCGGAATCCTCGGCTACGGCCTCGTAGCGGACTTCTATTAGCGGCATTTCAATTACATCTGCGCCCGCCTCCCTCATCAATTTTGCGGCGTCGGCGTTGTCCTGCCGAGTGAGCACCACGCGGGGGGCCCCGGTAAATTTATGGGATTTTGTCATAAGCTCTATCAGTAGGTAAAGTCGTCAGAATCTTTGAGCGAAAGGGCAAATGCCTCCAAGAGCCTTACGCAATTTTCTATATCGTCTATGTCTGCGACCTCCGCGGGAGTGTGCATATACCTCAGCGGTATCCCCAGCAACCCCGTTGCAACGCCAGATCTCGACATCTGCAATATGCGCGCGTCCGTGCCCGTCGGGCGGCTCTCCGCCGCCCTCTGGAATGGAATCTTCAACTCTTCCGCGCACTCCTCAAGGCGCTCCACAACCTTGGGGTTCATGTTAGGCCCGCGGGAAATTACAGGCCCCGCGCCAAGCTTTATAAGCCCCGACTTGCGAGCGTCCACATACGGATAATCCGTGGCATGGTCGACGTCTATGGCAATCGCCACATCCGGGTTTACCGCGTATCCGGCCGGCCAAGCGCCGCGCGTGCCTATCTCCTCCTGGACGGTTCCAACGCTGACAAGCCTGCACGAGAGCGACTTTTTCTTGGCTGAAAGGCGGCGCAAAGTCTCGAAGGCGCAGTAGCAGCCGGCCTTGTCGTCAAAGGCCCTTGCTGCATATATGGAGCCGAAAATGTTGTTGGCGGAAACGTCGTAAACGGCGCTGTCGCCCACAGACACGCGCTTTTCGGCCTCGGCCCTGCTCTTGGCACCTATGTCTATCCATATATGGCTGGTCTCGGGAACCTCCTTGCGCTCCTTCTCGTCCATAAGATGTATGGCCTTCTTGCCGGTCACCCCGTAAACGACACCCTTCTTTGCAAGGATGCAAACGCGGCGTCCGGAAAGCATGCATCTGTCGTGGCCGCCAAGCTGGTCGAAGAAAAGATACCCGTTGTCGTCTATGTAGGTTATTATAAGGCCTATCTCGTCTATATGCCCGGCGAGCATGAGAGTCTTGCCGCCCTTGCCCAAGCTCGCAAAACGGTTCCCGAGGGTGTCCTTTTCAAAAGAATCGGAAACCCCGGAAATGTATTTTTCCAGTACGGCGGTGGCCTCGTACTCGCTCCCGGTGGGAGAGCGGGCGTCGAGAAGCGCCTTCAAAAACTTGTCCATCTTTTCCTTCATAAATTTTAAGCTATCTATCAACCCCGCGCGAATATATGCGCCGGGAAAGGCTATAATCGTCCTTTTCCCCCGTTTTCTTAAGCATACCCGCAATGCCGCAAGCCCGAAAGCCCCAACATGCAACCCGTCTTGAACGGATATGCGGGCAGCGATAAAAAAACTACCACTATGCTATATGTATGAGCGCCCCTGCACGGAGGGAGAAAATCTTACTCCTCGCCTCTTATCTGCTTCATTGAAATTCCAGTCAGCGCATAGGCAATTTTGCCTAAATCATACTCCGAACCGGAGAAATGATATGTGCGCTGAAGATGGAACTGGCTCTTCCCCTTAGATAGGGCAAGCGCGGGCGAATGGGTTGAAATCTCGTAGAAGGGCATGGCGTAAAAAGCCCCCTGGGCTATGGGGCCATTGTTGTACACGCTTACAGCGTCGCCCTCGCCCTTCGGATTGTTCCTGCGCCATGTATTGGGCAAATACCCCTTGACGGAGGCGGGGCGCAGATAGGTTATGACCGTAAGCACGTTGCTCTTCTCGTTAAAAGTCAAAATTATGCCCTTGCTGCGCATAGCATTTACGCCTATTTCCTCAATACGCTTGGCGTCCACCTTGAACTTTATGAAGTTAGGCTCAACGACATACTGGCTCTCTGAGGCGACAAAATACTCCCCGCTTAAAATGTCGCCAAATTCGGACATGTCTCCGGGCTTGTAGGGTATGAATACGGCAGTCGTCTCATTGGCGTTAAAGCACGACTGCACCGATATGTTGACCATGCCGAATTTCGCGTTCCAATCGTCCGGGCCGAGGTTTGTAACCTTATTTATGGACTGGTATGCCACGGTTTTGACACCCTCGGGCAGGTCTATGCCCAGAATCTTAGAAGTATCGGAACGCGGAATGAAGGACACCTGCCTTTCAACAAGCATCTTAAAGCGCACGCCCTTGGCGTTTTCAACCTCGGCGGATTTCTCAAAACGCGCCTCGGTGGCGGATTTCTCGACCAAAGTCCAGGGCTCCAACGAAAGGAAACGCGGAGGCCTCCAATTTTCGGCCGCAAAGAGCGTGCCCGCGGGGAAGAACAAAGAAGCATCTCCGCCTTCTGGCCCTATGCGCAACCTGTCCTCGCCTCCGAAACGGTTGAGATACTCCTCCTCCTTGTCCTTCTCGGCTGCAAGAGAACGGTTGTACCACCCGAGACTCAAGCCCTCCTCGCCCTCGAGAGTACTTGTTAGAACCCTCCCCTGCCACTTTGGAGACACAGCAATATAGGATTCTCCCTGCCCGAGAATAAGACAGTCCGGATCGTATTTTTTAAGAAAAGCCAAATCCTGCCCGAAAGTCCAATCGTCGGAATCGGACGAGGTTATCTCCTCTATTATGCCGCAGGCCGAAAGCGCCATCGCCGCCGCCGCAAGACCGAGAAACTTCAATTTATTCATGGGCAAAGAAGCTTGAAGCAATTTGCAGCATAAGCAATCTTTTTTTGCACTACGCGCCTTCCGATAGAGCTTATTTTAAAAAGAGACGGAGCCGCCGCTTTATATTTACAAAAAAATCGACGCTCATATACAAAAAAATGCTTTACAAAATGCGTAAAAGATATTCTTTATACGGCTTTTCACCTATAACAATGCAAAAGACCAAGAAATCCATAGCAAAACGTTTCAAAG
>CALXLX010000015.1 GCA_944389315.1 uncultured Opitutales bacterium | reverse complement strand
CGTATTCGCGCTTTTTGAGGTTTATGAGCCATTGGAAGATTTCCCTGCCAGTTATGAGCGAGACTATCCGTTCCTTGCCGAAATCGCCCATGAAGCGGGCAAGAGTGCGCTCGACCCCCGTTACATACTCGCTCGACAGCTCCTTTTTCAAGAGCGTATAGCAGTATTTGTCGATTGCGAAGTCCAACCTTGCGGAGCGTTCCTTTAGCTTTGCGAGCGATTTGTACTCCTCTATGGCTTGGCTTAGGCTGATTCCAAGCGACTGCAAATCATTCGTAAGCTTCACGTAGGTGAGGACGGCGTTTGTAAGCGACACCCGCAAAGGGGAAAGCAGCATCTTTGCCTCGACAAGCTCGCGCCTGTCTGTCGGCGAAATGCGGTTTGCCTCAACGCCCAATTTCTCATCGTAAACCTTTTTTTCGCGGAAAAATTCGAGCGCTTCGGCCTCTGTAGAAAATCTGCGCGCCCAGCGTTTTTGCTTGTCTATGTCGAAATAGTAAACGACCCAGCGCTCGCGGTTTTTCTCGGCAACTTTTTTTGGAAAGGAAGGAGATCTGTTCTTCATATAAAATCCTTTCCTGTCAAAATTGCGCTTTGGTAAGGGATTGACTTGCCACTGTGAAAAATTTTCGCAAGTTGTTTGCAATTAACAATATTCCATTTGTTCCTAAACGCTAAATCGAGGTTCGATTCCTCGTGGGGGCGCGGGTAAGTTTTGGCCTATTTTGGCCTATGTTTTACCGTTAGTCTATAAGCAAAAACAGATCTGTTTGCATTGTAAAAATTCTCCCTATTCCAGAGTCTCCGAGAAAATAAGCTATCGAAAGCTTTCAGCACAGGAAAAGGCGATGTGCGGCAAAAAAATAGGGTGAAAAATACGCAACCCGCGGCAACGGTGCAGAACCATTTTTTACTTTACCAGGATATGCTGCTTATATTTATTCATGATTACGGGAGATGTCCCGCGCATGACTCATATGGCTCCCAGTTTTATACATATCGGCATCTATCTATACAGCATGCGAATCAAACATTTAAAACTCCAGACATCTTAGATGGATAAGCGGAATAAAATGACAAAAGTGCTGATCATAACGAATAAAATGATGCATTACCGCGTGCCCATATTCAACCTCCTTGCGCGCAAATGCGATCTGACTGTGGCTTATTCGGAGGGGGATCTCCCGAAAGATATCAGCTTTGATTTCAAAATCTTAAAACTTCCGATATGGACATTCTTCGGGCGCTGGGTCGTGCATAAAGCCAATATAGCTGCACTGGCGGGAAAATACGACGTGGTTATACCCATGATGAACATAACATGGCTCACATGCACAATTCTTCCGTTTTTACCCTTCAGAAGGTTCAAGGTTGTTCCGTGGGGCATAGGGGTTTCGGCAAGCTACAACAAGCGTTTCGACGCGGATAGACGCCTGGACTTCTTCCGAAAGATGCTCTACAAAGCCTCCGACGCCGTGATTTTCTACTCGAGATATCCAATCGGGCGTTTCTCGGCAAAAGGAGTGCCGAAGGAAAAACTCTTCTCCGCAAACAACACTGTCGAGGTGGAGGAATCAGCCTCGGACGACATGGACAAGAACAGCCTGCTATTTATAGGAAGCGTCGTAGAGTACAAAGGGCTGGGACGTCTATTAAGGGCGTACAAGAAAGTCTGCGAAGACGGAGTGCCTTTGCCGGTGTTAAATATAGTCGGCACGGGGAAGGACTTTGAGAACACTAAAAAGTGGATAGAGCAAAACGCCCTCTCGGACAAGATCTACATGCGCGGGGCCATATACAGCGTGCGGGAAAAGGCGGGGTATTTCAGGAGGGCTTTGGCGCTTTTCTCCCCAAACCAGGCGGGTCTGGCCGTCCAGGAGGGAATGGGATACGGTGTGCCGATGGTCACGGACAACAATTCCTATACCGGCGGGGAGCGCCTGGATATTAAGGACCAAGTCACGGGGGTTTTATTGGGCGAAAAACTGACATTGGAGGATGTTTTAAAAGATATAGCCTCAAATCCGCAAAAGTACGCGCAGATGGGCAATAATGCGAAGCAGTTTTACAACGAATGCAGAAAGCCCTCAGACATGGCGGACAATTTCATGTCCGCGATAAATTACGCAGCCTCGCATTGACGGCCACATGGGCAATGTCTCAGGATAATACCTCCCAACAGCATAAAATATTTTAAGCATACACAAACAACCACGGATAAGATGTTGATAGATCCGGAAAATGCCGAATACTTAAAACCATAAGCCCGCCCTAGATTAAAGTCTAAGGGGCAAACTCTGGGCATGCATTGCTTATTTGCGCATAAGATACCAATATGAGAAAGGTTCTACAGATAAACTCGGTGCTGGCGACAGGTTCGACGGGAAAGATTGCCGAAGACATAGGCAAACTTGCCATTGAAAACGGCTGGGAATCCTACATAGCCTACGGCAGGCGGGCAAACAAGAGCGCGTCGGCAGCATACAGAATATGCGGCCCAATGGAGATTGCCTCAAACGTATTGTACTCAAGAATCTTCGACAAAGAAAGCCCGCTTTCGATATTGTCCACTAAAAGGCTGATAAACTATATAAAAGGAATATCTCCGGACATAATACACCTGCACAACCTCCACGGATACTATCTTAACATTCCGCTTCTGTTGGATTTCCTGTCCGATTACAGAAGGCCCATAATCTGGACTCTGCACGACTGCAACGCCTTCACAGGGCACTGCGCGTACTTCAGATCCTGCGATAAATGGATGCACTCTTGCGGGAAATGCATGTTAAAGAACGTATATCCGGCCTCGTATGTCTTCGACAACTCGCGGGAAAATTTCGGCGTGAAAAAATCCTTCGCCGAAAGGGCCGAACCGTATCTGAACATAGTCCCGGTTTCGGAATGGATGGGGGAGTTTGTATCAAGGTCAATATTTAAGAACTGCAGCCGCCGCGTAATAAGAAACGGCATAGACTTGGAGATATTCAAGCCGCAGGAATCCGCGGAATCCACCATGGAAAAATATTCAATTCCTAGCGGAGATTTTGCGATAGCGGTAGCCAACACATGGAGCCCGGACAAAGGATATCAAGACCTATTCAAGATCTGCCGCATTCTCGAGGGAAGCTTGAACCTGGTGGTTGTCGGGGTGGAAGAGAGGCAGTGCGACGAGCTGAAAAAAGCCGGCATGGTTCCCGTCATGAAGACGGACAACCAGCTGGATCTGGCAAAGTTGTACTCTGCCGCGAAGGTTTTCTTAAACCCGACCTATCTGGACAATTACCCGACGGTAAACCTCGAGGCGATTGCATGCGGCACTCCCGTGATAACATACGCGACGGGCGGCAGCCCGGAATCTGTGGACGAATCTGTAGGGTTCATCGTAAAAACCGGGGATATCAAATCCATGTCGCAGCTCGCATGCAAGATTGCCGGCGCAAAGGCAGACTATGCCCCAAGGTGCCGTCAAAAAGCCGAGCGCGACTTCGACAAGCGCATACAGTTCGGCAAATATATAGCTTTATACGAGAATCTTTGCGAAAGCGCCGCCGCAAGATAGACGTCCGCCCTCAGCCTCAGGCGGACGGGCAAAAGGCACTGCATGCCACTCCTGGCAACCTGCCCATATGGAGCAATCAAAACGCCGCTATAAACGGGCCAGGACGGAGCATAGACGCTTGACATTCCGCGCTTTTGCGGAGATTCTTATCCGACAAACCATGAAGAATTTTTACATTACAACGGCCATAGACTACGCCAACGGTTCTCCGCACCTCGGACACGCCTACGAGAAGGTTCTCACAGACGTGATAGCCCGATACAAGAAATTGACGGGACATAAGGTACATTTCCTCACGGGTCTCGACGAGCACGGGCAGAAGGTGCAGCAGAGCGCAAAGGCCGCGGGCATAGAGCCCGTCAAGCTGTGCGACGAGCAGGCGGAAAAATTCCTGGGAATGTGCAAGCTTCTGAACGTCTCGAACGACGACTATATCCGCACCTCACAGCCCAGGCACATAAAGGTGGTCAGGCAGATACTGCAGAGGCTCTTTGACGAGGGCCAGATCTACAAGGCCGAATACAAGGGTTTCTACTCGGCCCGGCAGGAGCAGTTTCTTCAGGAGAAGGACAAGGTTGACGGAGCCTGGCCGGAAATATTCGGCACTGTCACCGAGATTACGGAGTCAAACTACTTCTTCAAGCTCAGCCGCCATCAGGATTGGCTTGTCGACTACATAAAGTCCCATGAGGATTTCATCTTTCCGAGGTTCAGGGCAAAACAGGTTCTGGAATTTCTCAAGGAGCCCTTAAACGACCTTTGCATATCGCGCCCGAAGGACAGGCTCGAATGGGGCATTCCCCTGCCCTTCGACGAAAACTACGTCACCTACGTATGGTTTGACGCCCTGGTAAACTACATATCCGCCGTCGGATACGGAACCGAAGATTTCGAGAAGAATTGGCCTGCGGACTACCATGTTATAGGCAAGGATATACTCGTCCCGCCGCATTCGGTATATTGGCCGATAATGCTGCACGCGATAGGCTGCCCATTGCCGAAGTCCCTGCTTGTCCACGGTTGGTGGCTGTCAAAGGGCGAAAAGATGTCCAAGAGCCTCGGCAACATCGTAAACCCGCTGGATCTGGTGGAGAGGTTCGGGGCGGATCCTTTCAGATATTTTCTGATGAGGGAGATGAATGTGGGCCAGGACAGCGACTTTTCCTTCGATTTGTTCCTTTCCCGCTACACGAGCGATCTGGGCAACGATCTGGGCAACCTGCTCAGCAGGCTTCTTAACATGGTACACAAATACCGCGGGGGAGTTTTGCCGGCCCCGAAGGTGGACGAGGACTTCGAGAAATCCTTGAGGGCCTCGGCGCTGGAGGCGGTCAAAGAGACTCTCGCCCTCTACGAGGGAATGCAGTTCCACTTAGGCTTGGACAAGACTTTCGGATTCATACGCAACATAAACAAGTACGCCGAGCAGCGCGCTCCGTGGAAGCTGGCAAAAGGCGAAGACAAGAACTCCCAGGACTTGCTGGATACGGCTTTATTCCACATGGCAGAGGCGCTGCGCATAGCCTCGGTATTGATAGCGCCCATAATGCCGTCGGTATCGGAGAGAATCCTAAATCTGCTTGGGCACAGCGGGCTTGAAGTCTTCGAGGGCAACACCCTTTGGGACAACAGGCTCGAGGGGAAACTTCTTGGCGAGAAGGAGATTCTTTTCCCCCGCCCCGTAATGGAGGGCGAAGACGCAAAGAAATAGAATTTCTTTACTCTCCATTTGACATTCGCGCGCACGGCATCGTGCGCGCGATTTTTTTACTCCCTGCGGGGGGGATAAAATTTCTCCGCCCAATAGATGTAAAAAATCTTAAGATTAGGTTTCTGCACTCATAACCCATGCTTCTGAATTTGCAAAATGCCCACAATAGGCTTTCCGCACGCGGCGGACACTGGCACTAAGATGCGGGAAAGCAGGCAAAAAGCGGGCTTATGGATTAAAGGTTTTACATAGAACTTTAAGCCCACAACACCATTAGTTCAAACCATATGCTACATATCGCGCCTTGGAAAGCTTCAGCAGCCACCGCGGGAAGAACTCAAAACAATTTGGGCGGAAACCGTGCATAACCGCTTTTGCGCATATATTGGATTATATTGACTGCATATCTTTATATTTTTAATATAAGATATTTATAATAAAGCTATTGTAAACATATACCGCATTTTTGGGCAAAGAAATGATTGACTAAATACGGATATGGCATTTTTTTAATGGCATGAAAAAGCTCGTTGCAGAATTTACGCCGGAAAGCCATTTAAAGGGTAATAAATACTTCAGGGTGATACACGGAAAGACGGATAGGGTTCATTCCGTCGGGTTGCACAAACACGATTTCATAGAGATAATTTGGATAACCTCAGGCAGCGGAACGCTTATCGCCGACGCAAAGACGCGGTATTTCTCGCAAAATTTTCTGTACATATCAAATCCGTACGACGTCCACGTTCTCGAGCCCGACAAGAACACGAATATGACTTTCACGGAGATTGTTGTGGCGCGGTCTGTCATGGAAAATTTCAAGAGCATATTTCTTGCGGAGGAATCCGAGGAGCTGAAGACGAAGTTCGGCGGGGTTTCCATGAAGTTGTCCCCCTTTGAGATATCCTATCTTGAGAGGGCGGCCAGCGAGCTTGCATGGCAGAACGATTCCCTGTTTTCAATATACCGCTTTCTGACGAACCTTTATTGGCAGATAAAGAATGTGTTTTCCTCGGCAATACCGGGGGATATTCCCGACTGGCTGTACGAGGCATGCCAACGCATACGCGACCCGGAGAATCTTCCGCACGGATTGTCGAAATTCCGCGAGATATGCGGCAAGGACATGTCTTATGTAAACCGCACCGTCCGCAAATACCTCAACTGCACCCCGACGGAGTTTATCAACGACGCCCGCCTGAGGTACGCGAAATGGCTTTTGGAAACGTCGAGTTTTTCCGCGGGCGAGATATCCGAAATGTGCGGATTCTCCGACGTGGCGTATTTCTGCCGCAAGTTCAAGCGCAAGTACGACGAGACCCCAAGCGGGTTCAGAAAGGCGTCGAAGACCGACGACGACGATTTCACCTTCCAAAACGCCCCTTCAAAGGCTCCGAAAAAGGCTGGGAAAACCGCTTAGGCGGCAGCTCGGAAGGCCCCGCCATGCATAGCGCATAGGGCAAGCCATGCCCTCCCCGCGGGATAATGGAGACTTGCTTACCCGGCATTTGCGCGCGGAAGGCCCAATGGCAAATCATTTTATAAACAGCGCCACCGGGCAATGGTCCGACCCTTCAACTTTGTCGAAAATCTCAAAGCCGGAAACTTTGTCCATAAGGGAGGGCGTGCACAAAAAGTAGTCTATTCTCCAGCCCACGTTGCGGGCCCTGGCGCCTCCCCTATAGCTCCACCAGGTGTATTTGTCCCGCCCGAGAGGATTGAGAAAACGGTAGACGTCGACGAGAGGAACCTCGGCCAGATGCCTGGAGAAACTCGCGCGTTCGGCGTCGGTAAAACCGGCGCTCATATGGTTGTCGTCCGGGCGGGCAAGGTCTATCTCCTCGTGGGCTACGTTGAAGTCCCCGCAGACGGCGAGGGGCTTTTCCCTTGCAAGGGAGGCAAGATAGCCCCTGAACTGCGCGTCGAACTCCTCGCAGCGGTAGTCCAGCCTCTCCAGCTCGCTCTTAGAATTTGGCACATACACGTTCACGAGGTTGAAAGAGCCAAAATCCGCGCGGATTATGCGGCCCTCGCGAGGATGCCCGTCGAAATCCTTAATCTCCACATGTTCGGGAGCCGCGTTCGAGAGTATCGCCGTCCCGGAATACCCTTTGCGCTCCGCGCAGTTGAAGAACTTGTATTTAAACGGCAAGTCAAGCTTCTCGGCGTCCGGCATGGATATCTTCGTCTCCTGAAGGCAAAGCACGTCCGGCGCGCAGGCCGAGACAAACTCGCCGAAGTTCTTCTTCAAGACGGCGCGCAGGCCGTTTACATTCCATGAAAAAAGTCTCATTTTAAAAGCTCCTTTACGGTTTCAAAGAATTTGTCGTGCCTGGAAACGTCGGAAAGGGAGGAGAACATGTCGGAGAACAGACGGCTTTTGGCGGCCTTGAGAAGCCTTACGCGCTCCTCCACTGTCGATTCCGCCACCATGCGGTAGACAAACACCTCGTGAGAGCGTCCTATCCTGTGGACGCGGTCTATGGCCTGCTCCTCCACCGCCGGATTCCACCACGGATCCATAAAGAACACATAGTCGGCGTTAGTCAGGGTTATTCCCGTGCCGCCAGCCCTCAGGCTGACAAGTATCATGGCCGCACCCCGGGCATTCTGGAAAGAATTTACCGGCTGGGACCTGTCGCGCGTGGAGCCCGTAAGCTCGAAGAGGGGCAATCCCGGAACCCTTTCGGAGACGAAGGTTTTTATACGGCCCAAAAACGACGTAAACTGGCTGAACACAAGAATTTTCTTTCCGCCGGAGGCCAACTCCTCAACCTTGTCCAAGAGCGCGGCTATCTTTCCGCTCGAGAAATAATCCTGGCTTTCCACCCACGGCAAAAGCGCGGCGTCGCAGGATATCTGGCGCAGGCGTGTTATCAAAGAGAGTACAGATATCCTGTTCCTGCGCTCCGATACGGCGTCCTGGACGGAGATGTCCATTATTTCGCGCGCCCTGGCCAATATCTTGTCGTACTCGGACCGCTGCATCTGGGTCATCGGGCAGGCCAGATCCATATAAATTTTTTCGGGCAGCTCCTTGGCGACGTCATTCTTCATGCGCCTGAGCACAAACGGCGCAATCTGACGGCGCACTATGGCTATGGCCTCGGCCGAAGCCTCCGCGAAGGATTCAAACGACGCCCTTGACCCCATCAGGCCGGGCATCAGCCACCTGAATATGGTCCAAAGGTCCAGAAGCCTGTTTTCAAGCGGCGTGCCTGTGAGCGCCAGCCTGTGCCTGGCTCTTATCGACGAGCAGACAGACGTCGTCTTTGAGTCCGGATTTTTTATAAACTGCGCCTCGTCGAGAACGGCCACCTCGAAGAACATGTCGTCGAGCAGAAGGCTGTTTCTGCGCAGCTGCGAATAGCTTGATATCCATATACGCGCGCGCGATTTCTCCACCTCCAAAGACGACGAGAGCACCGCCGTTTCCATATGCGGAAAGAATCTCTTTGTCTCCGACACCCACACCGGAATGACGCTCGCCGGGCACACGATAAGAAATGATTTTTTGCCGTCCCACCTCTCCGATATGACGGACAGGCTCTGCAAGGTCTTTCCCAGGCCCATTTCGTCGGCGAGCAGAGCCCCGCAGCCGAGAGAAAACAGCCTGTCTATCCACGATACGCCGAGCTTCTGGTACGGGCGCAGAAAGCCCAACTCCGGCGGGAGCTCCGCCTCCCCAGACCTGTCTTCCGCGGATTCCAATATGCGCTTTTTCCAGCGCTTCAAGCCCGGCGTAAGGCGCATTGCCTCTCCGTTTTCCCCGCCGAAAAGCGTAAGGAGCATGTACTTTGGTATGGCTCCGCTTAAGACATCCCTCGAGCGCTCCATATTGCGCACGAAAGACTCGTCCAGCGAGGAGATTCTGACTATTCCGCAAGACGGCAATATGCGAACCCCTCCCGAGCCGAGAGTCATCAACTTGGAGAAATCCTCGCGCGATATCTCCTCCCCGCCGACCTTGGGCGTCCATTTTATGTCGAAGTTGCCGTCCTGCGTCTCGAACGCCTCCGAATCCACGCTCACCGAGCGCTCTCCCAAGGCGAGCAAGTCCACGTCGGCAGTCTTTCTTATCTTGAAGTACTGCGCCCACTGCCCGAGCACTTCAGAGACGAAATGCGGTATGCGGGAAAATTCCGAAAGCTTGAAAAAGTCCGGCTCGTACTTGAACGAATGCCTGCGCGCAAATGTTATAAGCCG
Source organism: uncultured Opitutales bacterium (assembly GCA_944389315.1). Lineage (GTDB taxonomy): Bacteria > Verrucomicrobiota > Verrucomicrobiia > Opitutales > Intestinicryptomonadaceae > CALXQW01. The sequence goes on along the minus strand of CALXLX010000015.1, from coordinate 33,095 downwards.
CACGAGGTTCTCCCTCTCAGCGTACCCCAACCTGGAACTGTCCACAGCCCCCTCGCCGAAGACCCTTCCCACGCTGACGCCGTTCAAGCTCCAATAGGCGCTGAAATACAAACCGTCCCGCTTGGAGGAGAAATTCAGCGTAAGAACCATGGCATCCTGGGCGCAAGCGGAGGAATCATTACGGCCCTCGTCAGCCCCGCCGGCGCTTACCGCGTTGCCGACGGGCAATGGAGACGCCCCGCCGTCTTTGGCATCTAAGGCCTCTGCGGGCTCTCCGCCCTCCGTAGGTTTCCTTGAGAACATGTCCAAAGTTGCGCAGTCTGACACCTCCCCGGCAACAAGCTCCTCTATCTCGTACAACCCAGCCACAGCAAGCGCGCCCGAGAGAGTGCCGTCCTCCGCCGAGCTTCTGTAGGAAAAAGCCCTTTCCGCGGCCGAATACTCAAGTATGGCATAGGGCTCCGATCCGTCCGAAAAACGCGCGGATATTATGGCCTCGTCCCCGTTTAAATCTATGGAGCGCACAAGCCCGCATGTGTATATCTTGCGCCCGAACTCAAGCTGGCTTTGGGAGAATGAACCCTCCCAACCCGACGAAATGCGCTCGAGCCAAACCCCTATCTCCGACATGGAGTAGGTTCTCTTCGCCTCTCTAAGTTCGGCCATCTCTTAAAAAGCTCCCTTGCGCTGTTCCACAGCCCAGCCGTAAAGACGCTCGTACTCGTCCGCCGAGCGAGACCATGTAAAGTCCTTGGCCATGCCGTTCTTACGCAACACGGAAATATCCGAGGGCCTGTCGTACCATACGGAGCACGCCCACCCTATCGTATTATAAAGCGCCGACGCTGTAGCATCGTAAAACTTGAAGCCGTCCCCGGTATTGTCGAGTGCCGAATACCCCCTGACAGTATCCTCCAGGCCTCCGGTGGCGCGGACTATCGGCACGGTTCCGTAAACCATCGAGTATATCTGGTTTAGGCCGCACGGCTCAAAGCGGCTCGGCATGAGAAAGAAATCAGACCCGGCCTCTATCTTGTGGGAGAGAGCGTTGTCATAGCCTATCTTGCAGGCTATGCGCCCCGGATTTGCCTCCGCAAGATGGCGGAAGGAGTCCTCCATCCAATATTCGCCGCTGCCAAGAAGGACTATCTGCACTTTCATATTGTTGACCAGAGCGTGGGCTATCTGCGCAAGCATGTCCAAACCCTTCTGCTCGTAGAGGCGCGAAACCACCCCGAATATAGGCATAGATGCGTCCTCATCAAGCCCCATGAGCCTTTGCAAGTCGCGCTTGCATTCGGCCTTTCCGGAAATATCCGCCGCGCTGTAATTTTTCGCGATGTATTTATCCGTAGCCGGATTCCACTCCTCCGGATCTATGCCGTTTACTATCCCCACCAAATCTCCGGCCTTAAAGCGCATCACACCGTCGAGCCCGCAGCCGTACTGCGAGGTTTGTATCTCCTTTGCGTATGTCGGGCTTACCGTGCTGAGCTTCGTGGAATTGTATATCGCGCCCTTCATCAGGTTCAATGCTCCAAAATGCTCGCAGTTGTCCGCCCTATACACGGCCCTGGGCAGCCCTGCATAATCCAAGGCGTCGGGCGAGAACACCCCCTGGTGCTGCATGTTGTGTATCGTAAACACCGTTGCCGCGCGCCCGACAGGAGTGTGTATCAGCGTGGTGTTAAGATAGAGCGGAATATACCCGGTGGTCCAATCGTGGCAGTGGATTACATCGGGCACCCACGCGCAGGCTTTGCAAAACTCAAGAGCCGCCCTGCACATGAAGGCGAAGCGCGCGGCGTTGTCGTCCCCGCCGTATATGGTCGGCCTGTGGAAATAGCGGTTGAATTCCACAAAGTAGCAGTCGGCCTTCCCCAGCGGAGCCCGCCATACGCTGCAGTACTCCTCTATTCCAAGGCCCATATGCACCCCCATAAAAGGCAGCGCCTTTTCAAAATCCACGCCGTCGCGCTTCAATATCGAATAATACGGAGTGAATATGCGCACATCGTGCCCCCTCAAGGCAAACTGTTTGCTCAGGGACGAAACCATATCCGCAAGCCCCCCCACTTTTGAGAAGGGCGCGCACTCCGGAGATATCATTAAAATTTTCATGGAGAGAGTTTTTAAATTTTAAATTATCGCAAAAAACACCGACAAAATGCAACCGTTTTTATCTGCGCCCAAAAAGCGGGCATTTATCGGAAGAAACATATGCTCCTCGCGGGCGCGCCCAGAGCGCATGCAAATAAATGCCGCAAGTCAAATTTGGCGGCGGGCCTTCAAAATAAATCGGCATATAAGGATTTTTTTATTTTGGAAAAACTAAGACTTATTATTTTTGAAGGCTGTTTGAGCAATCTACATATTTTCCAGTTCTTTAGGCGTTTTGACGCACCGCGCACCCTGCCCGATGCGGGGAATAGCGGCAAGAACAATTATGCCTCCCGCAAGGTTTCTTTTGTTGCGCCCGGAGGCATGATTTCTACTATGGATAAATAAAGAATGGACAGAATTTTCACGATAACCTGCAACCTGCTCGCCGAAACCACCCTTAAGACACCTTCACTGCCGCAAAAGGGGAGCACCCTGCGCGCGTCGGAAGAGGTTTTCAGGACTGGCGGCAAGGGCGTGAACGCTGCGAAGGCGTTTTCCGCGCTTGGCGGCAGGGCTTTCGCGCTGATTTTCCCGTCGGGGGAAGTCGGGGAGCGCTGCAAAAGGTATCTTGAAAAAAAGGCGTTTGCAAAGATTATAGACGTACAGACGCGCGGTCAGACCCGGATAGGCGTGGTTCTAAAAACTCCCGACGGAGCGGAGACAACCGTTCTTGGGGCCGACAGGCCCCTGCCCTTTTCAGCCTTCAAGCGCGGGCTGGGTTTAATAGAGAAAAATGCCTCGGAGAAAGACGCCGTGGCTCTGTGCGGAAGCATTCCCGGCTGGACGGACTCCTTCGGCAAAGCCTTCATGAAGCTCATTGCCTCCAAAGAGCTGAAGGCTGTAATAGACACCTACGGCGCTCCGCTAAAATTCTTCGCAAAGCAGGAGGGCTTGTGGGCACTTAAGATAAACGCATATGAGTTTGCCCAGCTATTCGGCAGGGATTTGTCGTCCATAGGGGATTTCGGGGAGTTTTTCAGGGCAAACGCCCCTAAGATACGCGCGCGGAATATAGTTGTCACAAACGGTAAAGACAAAATAGAAGCTCTTATCGGCGGCCGTTTCTCCCGGCTAACCCCCCGCAAGGCAGATGTCGTCTCGGCGACGGGTTGCGGAGATGTATTTACGGCTGTACTTGCCAGATTTCTTGATACGGCAGGCCCTTCCCGCGCGTTAAGGGCCGCCATGCTGGCAGCCGCGGCGTCTGCCGAATCCGAGGAGATAGCCGAGTTTTCCAAGGCGCAAAAGAGAAGAATTTTAAGCGCGGCCCACGCCGCAAAAGGAAGATGAACTCTGATATTTTAGACTACGAACTGCCGCAGGAGGCCATAGCGCAATTCCCGCACAAGAAAAGGGACGAAGCAAAGCTTCTCGTTGTTGACAGGCGCACGCAGACGCTGTCCGACATGCTTTTTAAGGACTTGCCCGACATTCTCGGAGAGACGCAATACTCCATATTCAGGAACGACGCCTCCGTGCTCAAGGCGCGCATATACGCCCAGAAGCCCGAAGGCGGGACCGTTGAATGCCTGCTGCTTTCCCCTGTTGACGGAGCGTTCAAGTGGAACTGCATGCTGCGCCCGGGCAGAAGGCTGAAGGCGGGAGCCACCTTCGGCGTAAAAGGCGCCTTTGAGGCCACGGTGGAATCCAAGGGCGACGACGGGCGCGCCGTGGTAGACTTCCACACCTCGGGCGGCATATCCGTGGTGGAGCTTTCCCAGCGCATAGGCGTGCCGCCGCTTCCGCCGTACATAAGGCGCAACCAGAACAGTCCCGACTACGACCGCTCCGTGGACAACGAGTACTACGAGACCGTCTACGCAGACCCTTCAAAGCGCGTGGCCGCCGCCGCGCCAACGGCGGGCATGCATTTTACCAAGGAGTTGGATTCCGAGCTCGAAAAGCGCGGCCACAGGTTTTTCAACATAACATTGCACGTCGGTATAGGAACTTTTCAACCACTCAAGAGCCCCACCATAGAGGAGCATAAGATGCACTCGGAAATCTACGAGATTCCGCCAGATACTCTCGCCGAATTCCGCGGCGGAACGCGCCCCAAGCTCGCCGTCGGGACGACGAGCATAAGGGCTCTTGAGGACTACCGCAGGAAGGCTTTAAACGCACCGCAGGTCTCAACGAAATCCTCCTATTGGGGAGAGGCCGACATATTTATATACCCCCCCCAGAGGATAGGCTGCGCGGACGCTCTGATAACGAACTTTCACCTTCCCCGCTCAACGCTCCTTTGCCTTGTTGCAAGTTTTCTCAGGCCGGGTGAGACGGACGGCATAGATTGGCTTAAGGAAATCTACGCGCGGGCGCTGAAAAACGGATACATGTTTTTCTCCTACGGAGACGCAATGCTCATATTATGATGCTATTCTGCGGCAGGGCGCCCTGCGTGGAACTTTGCCTTATAATTAGGAAAACAAATTTTTTTGCGGCCGCATGAGGCAATGCGTTTCTTTCCGGGCAGCTTGCACAGGATGCCACTTTGCCGCACGGCAGGCCGGATAAGGCGGGGGGACGAAGTCCGCGGCGTTGAGCGGGATTTTTTCACTCAGCACAGCGGCCGGGTTCGCGGATTTTGATAAACTCCCCCCTTAATTGTCGGCTAATGCCCCACCCGACATCATAAGGACTTATATGTGCGCGGTATCGACGGCTTTGAATAGAGCTTGTCCTTTATGAACTTTTCGAGCCTCAAGAGCTGGTAGGTGCTGCGCTGCGATATAATCTCCTCGAGCCGTTCCATGAAAAAGTCCGGGGTATAGTTCGCGCTTTCCATAAGGTATATCATAAGGGCCATCTTTGGCACGCGCACATAGGACTTCTTATCCTCGCCCTTGTCGGACCCTCCGGAATAGTGCCCCATGATTTTTCCGGAGTAAAAACTATTCCTTACAAATTGGTCCGAACGCCCTATTATATAGCCTGCTTCCTTCGGGCTGAACCATTCCTGGCCCTTGGGAAATAAATACTCGAAATGGTCGAGTTGCGCCGTTCTTGCGTCTTTCATAGTATTTTATTTTATCTATATTTATTATAAAATAATTTAATATTGCCTTAAATAATAAATATAATTTATACTTGTCAAACATAAAAAATGTAAAAATTACACTTTTTAAAGCAATGAACACTTCTCTTCCACATATGGAAAACACGGAGTTCGCCAGGCGCGTTAGGCTCTTAATGTCCAAGAACGGCAAGACGCTCGCCCAGATAGCGGAACAAACGGGAAACGCAGTATCGACAGTCAGCACATGGCGCAGGGGGAGAATTCCTAAGAGCCCGAGGGCCAAAGAGATGCTTGCAGAGGCTCTTGGAGCGACCACCGACGAGCTATACACATTCCACAGCGGGGAAATATTCGCCAACGAAAAGCCTTCACCACGCATGGCCGAAAGCGGCGATACGTCTGCAAACGAGGCGTCCGTGGCGAATACCAGACGGCGCATAAGGCTTTATTTCAGGGATTTCCTGGAGTCGGTCGACACCCAGGAGGAGCTTGAAAAAATCTTTACCGACCTGCGCGTATTCTTTCCGCTCTCCCCTTCCGCGAAGCGGCAATCCGCAGGCGCGCGCCGATAGGACAAACTCACAGAGCAAAATTCAAGCACCCGGCCATTGCCGGAAGGAAAAATCTATTTGCGGGCTTTGAATGCGGCAACTTGCATTTAAAGCCGCCCCCTCTCAAGAAAAATACGGGACAGCAAAAGACGCGCAGGCTACCCTGCCGCATCCGCAGCAAGAGCGCGCCTCGGGCATTGAAATTGCGGGCCGGGAGGCGCGCCGCCGCAAAACAAATCAGCAGTCCAAAACCTTGCGCCAATTTTTTATGCGCTTTGAAATTTGCGCAGAGCCCGGCATGCCGGTTTTCTCGCGCATCTTCATCGTGCGCTTTAAGTCGAACACTTCCCTCCAGTCTTTGCCTGCCTTGGGGCACACCTTCATTACGCAGGAGTCGTCGAGCTCGTTTATAGGCGTGCCGGAGTCCTCCGACAGTTTCACGAGAGCGCCCACCATATGGTGCGCCTGCCTGAACGGCACTCCCCTGGAGACAAAGTAATCCGCCAAATCCGTGGCCAAAAGCAGCGGATCGGAAACTGCCGCCGCGCACCTGTCCCTCCGGAAAGACGCCCCCTTTAGGGCCTCGCGCAATACGTCCAGGCATATCATAACCTGCCGGAACGAATCGAACACCGGAGGCTTGTCCTCCTGCAAGTCCCTGTTGTACGTAAGCGGCAGTCCCTTAACAAGCGTAAAAAGACAATTCATGTTGGCAATCAGCCTTGCGGACTTGCCCCTCAAAAGCTCGAAGGAATCAGGATTCTTCTTCTGCGGCATGAGCGAAGAACCCGTTGTAAATGCGTCCGGCAAAACTATGTATCCGAACTCCGCGCTGTTCCAAAGTATAACATCCTCGGCAACGCGCGAAAAATGCACGCCCATCACGGCGCAGGCGCTGGCAAACTCCAAAAATACGTCGCGGTCGGCAACGGCGTCCATGCTGTTTCTTGTGACGCGCGGGCGCCCCGACTCGTCTATAAAACCGAGCAGGCAGGCCTCGTACTCCCTGTCTGTTGGAAGCGTAGTTCCCGCTATGGCTCCGCTGCCCAGAGGAGAGACATTCGCGCTCTCGCGGGCAAACGCAATGCGCTCAAAATCCCTGTGGAACATCTCCGCCCACGCAAGTATGTGGTGCGCCACGCTCACGGGCTGGGCGCGCTGCAAATGCGTGTATCCGGGTATGAGTATGTCTTTGTTCGCGTCAGCCAAATCTACGAGGGCGGCGAGCAAATCCCGCAGCTTTACGATAATCTCCGAGCAGGCGTATTTAAAGAACAGGCGCATGTCCGTTGCGACCTGGTCGTTGCGGCTGCGCGCGGTGTGCAACTTGGCGGCGGCCGGAGCTATCTTTGTGAGAGCCTGCTCTATGTTCATATGGACGTCCTCCAAAGAAACGTCCCACTTGAACTTGCCTTCGTCTATGGCCTTGGAAATTTTATCAAGCCCCTTAAGGATCTGCGAACATTCCGCGGAGCTTATTATGGAACACTTGCAGAGCATCTGGGCGTGCGCCTTGGAGCCTTGTATGTCGAACTGCGCAAGAGCGCTGTCGAAAGAAACGCTCTCGCCGAAAGAGAGCATGAGCTCGCTGGGCGACTCGGAAAATCTGCCGCCCCAGCTCGCCTGTTCCGTTTTGCGTACTGATTTCTTGGCCATACTCAAAATGTTTAACTTAGGAGGCGCATTTTACAAGAATTTTTACCCCGTTTTTCCGCATTGCATCGACGCCATAAATGACGGAGGGGCGGTTAAAAAAATCATAATATGAAACCGCTCCGCATAAAAAAAGAACGCTCCGCGCAAAAATTAAAAAGCGAGGGGGCGGGTTTTTCAGAACAACCCACCCGCCCGCCGCCGCGTTTCCCGCAAAAAAGCCGCCTGCAGTGCAACCGAACAAGATAAAAAAAAGCCCCGCCTTAAGCGGGGCTCAAAGTAAAACCGATTATTTTAAAGCCTTAGGAAAGACGCTCCAAGAGGGCGGCTCTCTCTATCTTCAAAGACTCGGGGAGCTGCTCGTACAACTCGTCCTTGAGGGGCTGCGTGGCAACGATCTCGGGATCGAACGTCATAAGGGCGGCAAAGTCGTCCTTATTGTAGTCCAAGCCCTTCCAGTTGATGTCCTCGTAGGAGGGCATGTTGCCTATGGCAGTCTCCTTCGCGCCGGCCTCGCCGTGCACGCGCTTGACCATCCAAGCCAAAACCCTGGCGTTGTCGCCGAATCCGGGCCACATGAAGTTGCCGTCCCTGTCCTTCCTGAACCAGTTTACGTGGTAGAAGTGGGGCGTAAGCTCCAAACCCTTGCCCATCTTGACGAGGTGCCCGAGATAGTCGGCCATGTTGTAGCCGCAGAAGGGAAGCATAGCCATCGGGTCTGAACGAAGCTTGCCTACCGTGCCTTCAGCGGCGGCAGTAAGCTCGGAACCCATCATGGCGCCCAGATATATGCCGTGCGTCCAGTTGAACGCCTCAAATACCAGCGGTATTCCGTTCGGGCGCCTTCCGCCGACTATCATTACGGAAATCGGCACGCCTTCCAGCCTGTCGGCGTTCTCGTCGAGAGACGGGCAGTTGCGTATGGGAGCGGTGAAGCGGCTGTTCGGGTGAGCGGCGGGCTCGCCCAAATCCTTGGACCACTTTCTGCCCTTCCAGTCGGTAAGATTCGCCGGGGGCTCCTTGGTCATGCCCTCCCACCATACGTCGCCGTCTTCCGTGAGCGCAACGTTGGTGAATATGCTGTCGCGAGAGCAGGAAGCCATCGCATTGGGATTGGTCTTTACGCTCGTGCCCGGAGCCACGCCGAAGAAACCGTTCTCGGGATTGATCGCGTAAAGCTTGCCGTCAGCGGCGGGCTTTATCCAAGCGATATCGTCTCCAACGCAGGAGACCTCCCAGCCTTCCTCGCGCATCTCCGCCGGAGGTATGAGCATCGCAAAATTCGTCTTGCCGCAGGCCGACGGGAACGCCGCCGTGACGTAAGTCTTCCTGCCGTTGGGCTCCTTGACGCCGAGAATGAGCATGTGCTCGGCCAGCCAGCCCTCGTCCTTGCCCATGGCGGAAGCTATGCGCAAAGACAGGCACTTCTTGCCCAGCAGGGCGTTGCCGCCGTATCCGGAGCCTATGCTCATTATGAGGCGCTCCTCAGGGAAGTGAGCTATGTAAGTGTTGTCCGGATTGCAGGGCCACGCAACGTCGTCCTCGGGCGAGTTGATCGGCTTGCCTACGGAATGGAAGCACGGAACAAATTTGCCGTTCTCTCCGAGCAGCTCGAGAACCTTCGGGGAAACCCTCGCCATAATTCTCATGTTGACTACAACGTACGGAGAGTCAGTTATCTCGACGCCTATCTGGGATATGGGGCCGCCTATGGGACCCATGCTGAAGGGAATCACGTACATCGTACGGCCCTTCATGCAGCCCTGCATCAAGTCGTGAAGCTTCGCCTTCATCTCCTTGGGATCCATCCAATTGTTGGTCGGACCAGCGTCGCGCTTGCTCTTGGAGCAAATGAATGTGCGGGACTCCACACGGGCAACGTCGCGGGGATCGGAACGGAAGTAGTAGCTGTTGGGGTGCTTCTCTTCGTTAAGCTTGATGCAGACGCCTTTGTCCATCATCATTTTGAAGAGCGCATCGGCTTCTTCCTGCGAACCGTCGCAGAATTGAACTTTATCGGGCGTGGTTATCTTGGCAATGCCGTCAACCCATGCCAGCAGAGCTTTGTTCTTAATGGTGTTTGGATCTATCATTTTACTCCTTTTGACGTTTAAGGGAATTGCCCCCCAAACCAAAATTGTGTATTTTCCGCAAATGGAAACACTAATCAAGCTCTTTTTTCATTTTATTTTTCAGAAGGAATTGCCCCAAGGAGGCCGCCTTTTCAATTTATATTTGAATACAAACAAATTACGCCTCAAAAGCCCTGCTTAACCCCAGGGCAAAAAGACGGGGAAAAAATCCTTGCACGAAGCCCGGCTCCTATCCGAACGGGGCAAATTAAGACTTCCCGCATAGCCGGCAGCAGAGAGTGTTGAACACCGGCAGTATTCTCTGAAACTGGCTGACGGCCTCAAAGGGCAATGTCTCGCCCGGCATTATTTGCCAATTTTTGTTTTCAAGGAGCAAGTCGCGCGTCCACTCGAAATAGCCCTCGTGGTCGGTCCGGAAATACAGGCGCGCGCCCTCCGCGCAGTGCCCCGCCAACATGTCGAGAAACTCAGTCTGTATCAGCCTGCGTTTGAAATGCCGCTTCTTCGGCCACGGATCGGGAAACATTATGAAAATCTTTTCGCAGAGGATACCGCCCCCGAGCGCGTCGAGAAATTCGCCCGCCTCAGCCTTCTCGAAAAAGGCGTTGACCAGCCCAAGGCGCGCGGCCTTGTTTCTTGAATCCCTTATGCGCGAGCTTATCAGATCAACACCCATGCAAAGCTCGTCTTTAAAAGCCTCTGCATAGGCGCTTAAAAAATGCCCCTTGCCGCAGCCTATCTCCAGGGTTATGCGCTCTTTTCCGCGGGCGAAATCCGTGGACATAATCTCCGATACGGCCGCCTTAAGCTTCTCAACACGCTGGGCGCGGCGTTCGGCGGAAAGTTTAACTCCCTCTTCTCTGGACTTCTGTTGGTAAGGCATATCTTTTTTTTGCGTTTCGGGCTATTGGGATAAAATGTTTTGCATTTTGACGGCAAAAGACAATTTTAAAGTTTTCTGCACAATAGACGCATGGGGGAAAATATTTCCAGACGCACATTTTGTTCGGCGGCGATTTCAGCCTGCGTTTCGCTTGCGGCAATGGCGCGCGCGGTGGCGGTAGACAAGAAGACCTCATCGGCAGATGCGCCGCGCGGGAAAACAGGTCGGCCGGCAAAGGCGCAAAGCGTAAAAAAACACGGCGCTGAAAAAATATTTCCACCCTCCTCGGCTGGCTATGAGACATTCAAGAGCCTGTGCACAGGCTGCATGGCATGCGTGGCGGCATGCGAGGGCTCGGTGATAAAACCCAACGCGGCGGCATCGTCGGTAGACATGGACTTCGACTCCGGATACTGCGTATATGTCTGCACCTCCTGCACGGACGCCTGCCCCACTGGCGCCCTGAAACCCGTAAGCCGCAATGAAAAGCTAACCTTGAAGATAGCCTTGGCCGTGCTCGAGGAAGACCTCTGTGAAAACGTGAAAAACTCTAACGGCATGTGCGCGCTCTGCGCCGAAGTGTGCCCGGCGGCGGCTTTGGGAATGGTCCTGGTCAAATCAACTTCAGATACGACAATACCGGATATAGAGCCAAACATATGCGTCGGCTGCGGCATGTGCGCATACGTCTGCCCTTCCAAAGCCATAAAGATGATTCCCGTTGAACGCGGCTCCCTCCGGCGGAAAACGGCCAAAGAAACAGGCACACAATCTTTTTGATTGACCGCAACTTTTTTATCGCAATCTATAAGACTATGATTTTGAAAAAGGAAAAGCCGCTGATGCTCTTCGGGCTGGACATTTGGCAAAGCTCGTACAGGGGAATCAAACTGTTTCTGGGAGTGTACATATTCGCAACCCTCTTTGCGGCCGTGCTGACTCCGCCAGTTTACGCAATAGCGAAATGGTACAACCAGCATTTCCATACCGAGACTACTCAATGGCTCGTCGACAAGGGGGTGGACACCTTCTACGACCGCATACGCTACATACCCATAATACTGGCGCTGCCGTGGATTTTGAAGAAATGCTCACTACTTTCCCTTAAAAATCTGGGGCTTACGCCAAGTTCGGACAACTTTATAAAATTCCTGAAATACTTTGCATTTGGCATAATTCTGGCGGCGGCGATGTTCTTTTTGCAGATAGCTTTCTCAAATGTCGGGTTGTCGGAAAGTGCGAGTTTTGAAAAGGTGGCGAGGGCCGCCCTTACGGGCCTACTGGGCGCGCTGACGGTGGGCTTTTTGGAGGAGCTTGTGTTCAGGGCGCTCGTGCTCAGGTGCTTTTACACTGCGTGGGGCGCGTTTGCGGGAATTTTGTTCTCATCGCTGTTTTTTGCGTACAAGCACTTCAAGGTGCCAAACAGCATTTGGGACAACATAGACGTTTACAGCTCCTCCTGGGATATAGGTTTTATTGTGGCATATTACGACACCGTGGGCGTCTTTATGACTTTCGACCCTCTGCTCTTCGCCACTCTGACGGTATTCGGCATGGCGCTTGCGGCCATGTATCTTTACACGCGCTCGCTGGGTTCGCCCATAGGTTTCCACGCGGGCATAGTATGGATGATATTCATCTTCAAAGCAGCTCTGTACAACCATAACGACGAGGCCACAAGAAGGCTGCTGGGCTCCATGAAGCTATCCGACGGCTTGCTGGGCCTTATAGTGCTTTTCATAATTTTCCTGTTCTTCGTCTTCGCCATAAGGCGCAAGCAGAAGCTCAAATGCGAAAATTTATAGCGCGCTGTTTGATTGCCCCCTGCTCTTTGCCGGCAAGAGGCAAAATCTGATGCAAAAAGCGCAATCGGAAGCGGGAACCCCCCTCGGAGGGGCTTCGGCAGGGTAAATTTTTTTAAAATTTTCTTTTAATCGGGGGCAAAGTGTGTTTTTTAGACACACTCTAATTATAAAAAGACAACAATGTTCAGTTAGCTTAGGAGATGTCGGATTTCTTCGAGTTGGTCAATGTTGACAAGTCGTTCGGCGAGCACCATGTGGTCAAAGACGTCTGCATCAGCGCAAAGTGCGGCGAGGTGTTCTCACTGTTGGGGCCGAGCGGCTGCGGAAAAACCACCATTCTGAGAATTGCGGGAGGCTTTGAGACGCCTGATTCCGGCTCTGTATGGCTCGACGGCAAAGACGTAACGGCTCTTTCCCCGAACAAGCGCAAGGTAAACACCGTATTTCAAAACTACGCGCTGTTCCCGCACATGACTATCTGGGACAATGTGGCCTTCGGGCCGCGCATAGCGGGCATGAAGGAGGCGGAAGTCAAAAAGCAGGTCGGCGAGATGCTCGAGATAGTCAGAATGAGCGCGCACGCCGACAAGCGGCCGGACCAGATAAGCGGCGGCCAAAAACAGAGGGTTGCAATAGTCCGCGCCCTGATAAACTACCCCAAGCTGCTCTTGCTCGACGAGCCCCTTGCGGCGCTCGACCTTAAGCTCAGGCAGTACATGCTTCTTGAGCTCGACAGAATCCACGACGTGTTCGGCACGACGTTCATATACGTCACGCACGACCAGAACGAGGCCATGAGCCTTAGCGACCATATCGCCGTCATGAACGACGGCCGCATAGAGCAGGTGGGCACTCCCGCCGAAATTTACGAGAATCCCGCGACGAAGTTCGTGGCGAGCTTCATAGGCGACACAAATCTTTTCGACGCGACCGTAAGCGGCATTATAGACTCCGAATACATGAGGGTGGACATAGCCGGCCTCGGGGAGTTTTGCGCCTTCAACGAGCACAAATTTCCGGCGGGCTCAAAGATAACCCTCAGCATACGGCCGGAGAGGTTCAGGATATTCGCCGACAAGCCCAGCCCCATGGACAGGCAGAATTTCATAAAGGGCAAGATCATAGACATAATCTACCAGGGGGCGCAGACGCGCTACTGGGTGGAGGTAAACGGCATGAGGATAAACGTCCTGCAGCAGCACAACCGCTGCTATCTGGACCAGAAGCAGCCGACTTGGAACGACGAGATCTGGATAGCCTGGCACAGAGACGACGTCACCACCCTTCCCAAGACGAGGGACTGAACAGTTTTAAGAGAAGATGAATCCCGCAGACACAACCGCAAAACCGTCCTCGCTGACGCACGCGCCAAGCCCCATAGGAAGGGGCAAGTTCTGCGAGGTGTCGCTGACGCTGCCGTCTTTGCTGTGGCTTTTGTTCTTCTTTGCCGTGCCTGCGGCGATGGTTTTTGCGATAGCCTTCAAGACGGCGGACAGTTCAGGCGGCATAGGCTCCTCTTGGACTTTGGAGACCATAGTGGAGGTTTTCAATTTCAACTATGCGCGCATAATGTGGCGCACGGTGTGGGTTAGCTTTGCAGTCACGGCGATATGCCTTCTGCTTGCGGTGCCCGTGGGCTATTGGATATCCAGGCAGGACAAGAAGTACAAGAACTGGCTCCTGCTGCTGGTGGTAATCCCCCTTTGGACGAATTTCCTCATAAGGATTTTTGCCTGGAGGCTGCTCTTGCATCCCGACGGCATAATCAGGACGGCGCTGGTAAGCATAGGCATAATTCCAGAGGACGTGTTTTTGCTAAACAACATGACCGCGGTCATAATAGTCAGCGTATATACGCATCTTTCGTTTGCGATACTGCCCATATACGCAGCGAGTGAAAGGTTCGACTTCTCCCTTCTCGAGGCCGCGCGCGACCTCGGCGCCGGAAGGTTCAGGGCTTTTTGCCTGATATATCTGCCCGGCATAAAGAGGGGCATAATCACGGCGTTTCTGATAGTTTTTATTCCGGCGCTCGGCTCCTACGCGATTCCCGACCTCGTAGGCGGCATAGACTGCGAGCTGCTCGGCAACAAGATAGCCTTCAGGGCAATGGCAAACAGAAACCTGCCCGAGGCCGCGGCGATATCCGTGGTGCTCGCGTGCATGATTGCGATACCGTTCATAGCCTTCGTATTCGGAGGGGGACGCAAGCGCGCCGACGGCGGCGCAAGGGCTGAGACGGAGGCTATTTCAAGGCAATGAGCGCGGCGAAGGGAAGATTTGCGGCGTGGAAATCCACGTCACTCATAGTCACGATATTCGTGATGATATTCCTGTACATGCCCATAGTCATACTTGTGGCGCAGTCGTTCAACGAGTCGAGGTTCGGCGGCAAGTGGGCGGGGTTCTCGCTGAAGTGGTACGAGGCGCTCTTCAACGACAGGGGGGTGATAGAGGCGACCCTGAACACCCTCTATATCGCGCTCACCGCGACGGCGGTCTCCACCGTTTTGGGGACTCTTGCCGCATGGGTCTTAAACCTGTACAAAACCCGCCTGCAGAAGTTCAACTACGGCATAACCTACGCGCCTCTTGTGATGCCGGACATTCTCATGGGCATAAGCCTGCTTTTGTTCTTCGTGAGCTTGAAGGTGGAGCTGGGTCTTTTTACGGTCATATGCGCGCATATAACATTCTGCGTGAGCTTCGTGACATTTGTGGTGCTGGCGCGCCTGCAGGATTTCGACTTCAACCTGATACACGCCGCGCGCGATCTTGGTGCTAATTGGCGGGTGATAATAATAAAGATACTGCTTCCCGTTCTCGGGCCCGGCATAGCCGCGGGGGCCATGATGGCCTTCACGCTTTCGATGGACGATTTTGTAGTCACGTTCTTCGTGGGCGGCCCCGGCAGCACGACGCTGCCCGTAAAGGTTTACAGCATGATGAAGCACGGCACTCCCGCCATAATAAACGCGCTGTCCGTGGTGTTTATGGCGCTGACTTTTTCAGTGGCGTTAATCGCCCAAATAATAACAAGAAAGAGAGTATAGAAAAAGATGAAGAAAATTGCGGCTTATCTTTGCGCTTTTGCTGCGCTTGTCTGCCTGTCGGCCTGCGGCCCGTCTAAGCCGACGTTGAGGCTTTACACCTGGTCGGACTATCTCGACTTGGACTTGGTCAAAGAGTTCGAGCAGAAGTTCGACTGCAAGGTTGTCATAGACTGTTTCGACTCAAACGAAATGATGTACGCCAAGATAAAGGCGGGCGGCTCCGGCTACGACATAATACAGCCGACCACCTACATGGTAAAAATCATGGCCGAGCAGAACATGCTCCAGCCCATGAATCTCGACAATATCCCCAACGCTAAGTACATAGACAAAAGCTACATAGACCGCTTTGCCTACGACAAGACCCTCAAGCTGTCCATACCCTACATGATAGGCTACGCGTGCATAGCCTACAACAAGAAGCAGCTCGGCCAAATCCCCGACACCTGGGGCGTGTACGACACGGACAAATACGGCAAGCGCCTCACGCTTCTAAACGACATGCGCGAGACCATAGGCGCGGCGCTCAAGTACAAGGGCTACAGCCTCAACACGCGTTCCGACAAGGAGCTTGCCGAGGCTAAGGAGGTCCTGCTGCGCTGGAAGAAGAACGTGTCGCGCCTCGAGAACGAGGCGTACAAGGGCGGCATAGCCTCGGGAGAGTTCTACCTTGTGCAGGGCTACAAGGGGGACTTGTTCCAGGTTCTCGACGAGAATAAGGACTTGGACTTTATGCTGCCCAGGGAGGGCATGAGCCTCAGCTGCGACGATTGGGTTATCCCCGTTGGCGCGCCCAACAAGGAGCTTGCCGAGAAGTTCATAAACTTCATGCTCGAGCCCGCCAACAACGCGAAGAACATGGTCTTTACCATGTACACCGCCCCCATGGAGGAGGCCATGAAGTACCTGCCCGACGACCTTAAGAACTCCAACAAGATAAGGCTGCCCAAAGAGATAATGGAAAAGAGCGAGATGATAGAGGACTTGGGCGACGACAACGCAAAATACATAAAAATTTGGGACGAAATTAAGGCTGACTAAGCCGTTTTCACAGTTTCAACACCAACAAGCGGCGGCGCAAAAACATCGTTTTTTGCGCCGCTTATATTTTTGCATCAGATTCGGCTTTTCTCCGAGCAAATGCGCCCTTGCTGGGCTGAAGGGTTAGAATTTACCCCCCATGGCCATATTAAAAAACCCATGCCGCTCTTAGGCCCTAAAAATGCCCCTCCAAGACATCGTTTGCTTCCAAAAATTTCCTCCCCGTGCCCGCTAAATATGCAGGCTATCAAAAAAGGCGCAAAAAATAGCGCGAAAGTAAAAAAACTTCGCGCTAATGCCACGGGGCTACGCTCCGCCTGTTAAAGCCGCGCCTAAACTGCGTTTACAGCGGCCTCAAGCTCGACTTCAAAGAGCAGATCTCCCCTGCATACTATGCTGTATGACGGCACATGCGGCATATCGGAGAGCAAGTTGTCCGCAAGCCACTTTTTAAACACACTGTAATACTCGGGGTGCAGACAGTAGGATACCGCGCGTATGGTGTCTTTCAAAGACATGCCGCGCGCCTCCAAGATGGCAGATATTACCTTCATGGTAAGCTCCACCTGGGCGGCTATGTCGCCGACGTGTTCCGTAGCCCCGCCGGGAGCTATGCTCGCCGTCCCGGAGACCAAAACCCGCCTGTACTTTGGCGCGGCAATCTCCACCGCGCGCGCGAACGAGCTTCCGTATTCCGGAGCCCCGCACTGAAGGGGGCTTTCCACCTCGGATATTTCAATCTTCGCGCCGCCCTCAGGCTTTACGACAAGCGCCCCGCTTTCTATGCGCACTCCCTTGGGATTGGGCGCCCCTATGCCCGTGCTGGCGGGAAGGAGGGAGTCGAATATGCCCCGCTCTTTGTAAAAACATGTGCGCGCCCTATTGAAAGGATCGTACCAGGAGAGTATGTCGTCGTTGTAAAACCATGTGCGCACTATGTCCGTATAGGAATAACCTCCCGCGCGCAAAATGCGCTCGAGGCGGGAGATGTTCTCGTAGGTGTGGGCATAAGCGTCGTCGGCGAACTTGTCTGTGGTTATACCGAAAGTTCGGAAGTACTCCGCGCCGCCGCCGTCCGAATATTTTACGCCTATATCCCCCTCAGTGGTTTTCACCTCCCCGACCGCAGAACCCTTTACAGCCGTTATGTGGGCCCCGCCCAATACGGGGGAGGAAGCCTCGTCGAGCGGGAGCAGCCTGTTCTTCGGGACCCCGTACCCCAGCGATGAGACAAATTCAGCCGACGGAGCATCCAGCCACTTTCCACCGAAAAGCTCCAATGAAACCACCCGCGCCCCCTTCTTGGAAATTTCGCCCGATACGGCGGCAAACCACTCTCTTGCGCTGCGCCCGGAGTCGAATACCCCCGCCCAATTCAACTCTGACACCTTTTCCGACAATAAAAGCTCTCTCATGTTTCCGGACATGCTAAAATGTATTGTTTTCCTCCGTTTGACATAATTCAAACGGTGTTTGATAAAATGTCAACCGTCCAATTTATACAACGCCGCCATCGCGGAAAAGTTTCAGCGAAAAAAAGCGATCATATAAACATATATGGCAGGAATAACAAGAGCCCTGCGGCAGGGCGGCCGCCCCGCCCTGGGGCTTTTTTGGCAAGCGCAAGAATATTTCAGGCCTGCGGGACTATCGCGCCGTTTGCGCGCAGCGCATCGGCAAGCAGGGCAAAATTGAGATTTCCCGGAGACGTATTCATGCGCGCGGAAAGCGCAGCTGCAGCCCCCGCAGCCTGCCCCATTGCCATGCAGGAAGCCTGCACCCGCAGGGCGGAGTTGGCAAGCCTGTCGCTGGAGACGCATTTGCCGGCCACCAGGATATTCTCGGAGCCTTTCGGTATTAAAGCCGAGAGGGGCACAGTCGGCACCTTTCCCCTTTCGAGGGGCTTTGGGTTTACGCCGTGGTCGTAATGCAAGTCTACGGGGTAAAAGCAGTGGCAGACCGAGTCCGGCCAGACTCTCGCGGAGGTATAATCGTCCACGCTTACGACCGTCTCCCCCTTTATTCTGAAAGTCTCCCTCACGCCCGTCTCGGGGGCGAGGTAGGATACCTTTATGTTTTCCAGCCCCTTAAAATTTTTCAGAAAGCGCAAAACGCGCAGCATTGACGCCCTGCCCCGCGCCGAAGTCTCCGACAGATTCCCCGAACACGCGTTGCGGGCGTTTAGAACATGGTGCTGGTTGAAGCCCCCCGCATTTAGAAAATTCCTCATACCACCCACTATATCCTGCCTCTTGAGCACGCCCTTTTTCTTGGCCTCTTTCACGGCCGCATCAAGGGCGGGAATGTCTATATCGGAGAGCTTGTAGGAGGAAAACCTGTATATTTGCGTCCCGGGCTGTATGTCGCCGTCGCAAAGCCTCTCGAAGCCCGCGGAGGCGGCGACAGACGCATTGCCCGTGCAGTCTACAAGCTGCTTTGCGCGAACGGAAAGCGCGGTCTTGTAGGATTCGGACTGCCTATCGCAAAGCGGCATTATTTCCGCAGTCCAGCATCCGGAGTCAAATTTTGCCCCTGCAACCGAGGCCCCGTAAAGCAGATGGACGCCCGCCGAGAGTATCTCCTCCTCGAGCAGGGGGGCAAACAGGAATGGATTTAGCCATATCTGGTGCAGCCAGTGGCGTTTTGGCTCCTTCGAGAAATCTGGCAAGGCATCTCCGTTGAGGTCGGCGCATTTTTTTACGATGTCAAAGCCTATGCCCGCGATTACCTGCCTGCCCCATGCGTGGAATATCCCGGGGTGGCAGACGCCCGCGTTAGTCATGGTTCCGCCCGGCTGGGAGGAGCGCTCCACGAGCAGGGTTTTTGCGCCGAGCCTGGCGGATTGTATGGCGGCTATGGCGCCGGCCGTTCCCCCGCCGGCTATCAGAACGTCGTATTCGCCGCCGGGCGGCACTCCAATAGGGGCAGAATCTCCCTCCTTCTTGGCGAGCGCAAAGAGTTTTGCTCCCGCAAGGGCAGAAAACGCGCATGCTACAAAAGTTCTCCTTCTCATGAAAAGTCCCTATATATGGATTGTGCAATAGACTATAAATTTTGTATAAAATACGCAACTTTAAGATAAATATGCCGATATTTTAATGAAGCGTCAAGCGCAGATCAACAAGAAAAGGGAAAAGTCGCGGTCCATGAAAAATTTTTTCAAAAACCGGTTGATTTTACTCTGTGATAGATGCTATACTTTCATTAAATAAGAATCTTGATATTATGGGAACATATAAGGACATATCAAAGCCCTCCGGCGGAGATTTCGTTCTCAGCAAATCCAGCACATATCAGGAGTTTCTCGCCGAGCGCGAGGAAATCATGAGGCATAAATGGTTGGAGAGCGAAAAGGCCGGGCACGACATAGGGTTTGAAAAGGCTCTGATGGATTGGGCCGTCAATCATAGGGAAAAGTGGCGCATCGCGCGTAGAAAGAAGAAAGTATCCGCATAGTGCGCGCTTCAAGGCGAATTTTAGAAAATTCGCCTTTTGCATTTTATAAAAGGATAATTTTTATCTGGCTTTTGGCAAAGAGCGTGGTATTACAAAAGCTTAATACGTTAAATACGCATGGATAAACTCGACGAAATTTTCAACCAGCAGTACGAACTCAACAAGCGCATAGGCATAGACACGCAGAAGTTGACGGACGAGGAGCGCATAAAATGGCTTCTCAACTATTCGCGCGCGCTCGCGCAGGAAAACGCCGAACTTGTGGATTCGGCGCCGTGGAAATGGTGGGCCAAATACCAGAGTTTCGACGTGCAAAACGCGAGGGTCGAGGTGGTTGACATGCTGCATTTTTTGGTGTCCATCGCGCAGACCTTGGGCATGAGCGCGGACGACCTCCACGCCGCGTACGTCAAGAAGAACAAGATAAACCACCACAGGCAGGACACTGGCTACTCCGTCAAGGACGAGAACGACTGCAAGGGCATTTAGCTTTCAATAATAGAAACCTCCAAAGAAAAAGGATTATAATAAGATGAAAGATCCAATTAAAGTTGCGGTAACCGGCGCGGCCGGGCAAATAGGTTATTCACTGCTCTTCCGCATAGCGGCGGGCGACGTATTCGGGCCGGACCAGCCCGTGGAGCTGCATTTGATAGAGATAGCTCCGGCGATGAAGGCCCTTGAGGGCGTTCAGATGGAGCTTGACGACTGCGCCTTCCCGCTGGTGACTAAGATAGTCCCCACCTGCGACTTGGCCGAAGGCTTCAACGGCGTAAACTGGGCGTTGCTCGTGGGCTCCGTACCCAGGAAGGCCGGAATGGAGAGGGGCGATTTGCTCGGGATAAACGGCAAGATATTCATAGGCCAGGGACAGGCCATACAGGCCAACGCCGCTTCCGATATCAGGGTTTTGGTTGTCGGCAACCCCTGCAACACGAACGCATGGATAGCCAAGAGCAACGCGCCTGACATTCCCTGCAACAGGTGGTTTGCGATGACTCGCCTCGACGAGAACCGCGCAAAGGCCCAGCTGGCGCAGAAGGCGGGCGGCCATGTCAACGATGTGACGAACATGACCATATGGGGCAACCACTCCTCCACCCAGTATCCGGACTTCTACAACGCGAAGATATTCGGCAAGCCCGCCACCGAGGTGATCAAGGACGAGGACTGGCTCAAGAACACCTTTATACCCGTAGTCCAGAAGCGCGGCGCGGCGATAATTGCCGCAAGGGGCGCCTCCAGCGCGGCGAGCGCGGCAAACGCGGCCATAAACACCGTGCAGAGCCTCATCAACCCGACGCCCAAGGGCGACTGGCACAGCGTCAGCGTATGCTCCGAGGGCCAGTACGGCACCCCGAAGGGGGCGATAACCTCCCTGCCTGTGCGCACGGAAGACGGCAAGACCTTCGAGGTTGTCGAAGGCCTCGAGATAAACGAGTTCTCCAGGCAGAAGATAGACGCCACAAATGCGGAGCTTCTCGAGGAGCAGGAGCTTGTAAAGAAGGCTTTCGCCTAGTAGGACAGGCTTATAACTTTAAAGAGTCCGCCCGGCGCACGCAGGGCGGGCTTTTTTTTCGATGAAGCATAGAGTTTTTTTGCGGATCCTGAGCGCGTGATATTCCGATTTTTCTTGTTAAAGAGCGGAGTAAATCTAAATTAAGAAAATCTATGCCGGAGCAAAGCACGGAAAAACTTCCCGAGATACGGGTTCTTCCCGACGACGTCGCAAACAAGATAGCCGCCGGCGAGGTTGTGGAGCGTCCGGCCTCGGTGGTCAAGGAGCTTGTAGAAAACGCCATAGACGCAGGAGCCACGCGCATAGACATAGAGTTTAGAAACGGCGGGAAGTCCTTCATAAAGGTCGCCGACAACGGCCTCGGCATGACGCCGAACCAGGCCATACTCTGCCTTGAGCCGCATGCGACCAGCAAGATAAAATCTGCCCCCGATTTAAACAAAATAACAAGCTACGGATTCAGGGGGGAAGCTATTCCGTCCATAGCCTCCGTCAGCCGTTTTACGCTTAAGACGCGTACGGCCGGCAGCCCTGAGGGCACTTTGGTGAGAGTCTCCGGGGGAGAGATTCTGGAGAACCACTCCTGCGGCATGGCCTTCGGGACGGAGATAACCGTCGAGAGCCTGTTCTGCTCGGTTCCCGCGAGGAGAAAATTTTTAAAGTCCGACGCGGTGGAGGCGGGACACATAGTAAAGCTGTGCAGGCTATACGCGCTCGCGCTGCCGCACATATCCTTCAGTCTGACGGAAAACTCCCGCGTATTGTTCAGGTCGGAGAAGAATCCCGACATAATAGGCAGGGTGGACAAGATTTTCGGCCGGGAGATTTCCTCGAAAATTATCCCTTTAAAGAAGGTCTCCAAAGGCTCGATGAGCGTTGAGGGCGCGGTCTTAAAGCCGGGCGAATTTTGCGCGAGCACAAAATACGTATGCACATATATAAACTCCCGCCCCGTGGATTTGCGCGCCGCCTACTACGCCATAAAGGACGCCTACGGCGCCTCCATACCGCGCGGCAAATACGCCGCGGCATTTCTCTTTATAAATATACCGCCCGAAGACGTGGACGTAAACGTGCACCCCGCCAAGCGCGAAGTGAGGCTTAAGAACGAATTTCTCGTGAGGGATTTCCTCTACGAAAACATACTACGTTCCTTGGAGGGCTTTTCAATTCTGCCCCTTACGCGGGCGACAGAAGCCGCCTCTTTTAAGCCGCCCGCCCCGCATGGCGGCGGTGGCGCGCAGGCAAGCGCCTGGCAAAACATTGAAAGAGGCTCTGAAAATCCTAAAACGCCCGCCGCCTGCGCGGGAGGCTCAGGCGGAGATTTTCAACATTTGGCGGCGGCGGGTTCAACTTCGGGCGGACTCGGCGGTGGTGGAGATTTCAAGCCCCCCTGCGCAAGCCCCGGTGCGCCGCAGGCTGACATTGGTGCATTTGCAAAGACCGCCTCCCAAGAGTTTGCCGCAGAAAAAGGCGCATTTGCGGAGGGCAAAAAAGGCGCCGCCCTGGCAAACGGCTGGGAATTTCTGGCCTTCTACCGGGAGAAGTATATATTGTTTCAGACGCCAAAGGCTCTTGTGATGATGTCGGTTTCGGCGGCGTTAAAGCGCATAAACTACGAGCATATCCTGCGCGCGCAGGACGGAGGGGAAAAGGCCGCGTCCCAGCGGCTCGTAATTTTCCCCATATTGAACCTCGACAGCGCCTCGGCGGAATTTTTTGAATCGGCCCTGGAAAATTTCAACGCATGCGGGTTTGACATAGAGCCTTTCGGCAGGGGAGCATACAAGATACGCGCCGTGCCCGCATGGCTTG
Organism: uncultured Opitutales bacterium; assembly: GCA_944389315.1. Taxonomy (GTDB): domain Bacteria; phylum Verrucomicrobiota; class Verrucomicrobiia; order Opitutales; family Intestinicryptomonadaceae; genus CALXQW01. Next base: position 10,044 of record CALXLX010000015.1, on the reverse strand, counting down.
AGGCTTCGCCTGAAAAATTCCTAAAGGACTTTCTCGAGGAGGCCCAGAGCCGTAGCGCGTCCATAAAGAGCAGGCGCATAGAGAGCGCGGCCTTCGCGCTTATGGCTGTAAAGAGGGCCTTCGGGGCGGGGATACCGCAGACTAAGGAATGCGCCCTTAAACTTCTCGACGATCTTTTCTCTTGCTCCATGCCCATGCTCTCTCCCGACGGCAGGCCGACATGCAAGGAGATTGATTTCCCCTTCAAATGACACCCATAGCGCAGGCAATTCTGCGCGCGCCCGCGTCCATAAAATTAAACCCACAAACCGCATGAAAATTCAGACTCCATTAAAGAAGCTCGGATCCGCGCTTTTGGCTCTCATTTTTCTTCTGTCCGCGGCGCGTGCCGAAGTCGCATACAATATGCGCCCGATGATAGAATCTTCCGAGGCGGAGGACGGCATAGACGCAGTCATGAAAGAAGCGCCTCTGCCGGCGGAATTTATCGATAACATGTTCTCGGCCGCCGACAAGAAGGACATTAAGGCCCTCGAAAAACTCCTCACGAACCCAAAGCTCGCCAAGCGCGCCATGAAGCTGCTTTCGGCCATGGACAGGGAGGCTTTCAAGGGCTCGGCAAAAGCATTTGAATGGGGGAAGGACAAGATTGCGGTTTTCTTCGACAGGGGGAAGGGGAAAATTCCCGCGGGAATGAATTTTATGGAGATTTCCTCCTCGAGGTGGAATCCGTCGTCGGCGGACACGCTCGCAAGGGCGATAGCGCAAGATTTAAAATCCCTGCGAGATTCGGACATATCCGTAAAAGGCTCTTCTCCGGAGTTTTTCCACGGCGGCAAGGCCCTCAAGCTTGCGCGCATGCCGCAGGAGGAGCTCCAAAAGAGCGCGGCGTATGTCTTTTACAGGCAAACCCAGGATTTGTTCTACGCGCTCGATTTCAACTCCTTCAAAAGCAGGCTCTGCCCGCAGAGCCTAAAACGCTACGAGGCCGCCTACGGGGCTCTTACAAAAGAGCAGATGGCGGAGAATATGAAGGATTACCTAAAAGTTTCAAAGGAGTATCTGTGCGTGTGGGATTTTGAAAGCTATGCGCTCGTATTTTTCAAATACGCAAACTCCGATGAGACTCACGTCGGCTATGTCCTGAAAGATTCAGGAGGAATGAAGATTGCAAATTACATATCCGACCAAAGCCCCTTCGACAAATTTGCCGCGGAGTATTTCGGCAGATAAATATATGAAAAAAGCGGGGAAACGACCTCCCCCGCTTTTTTACACGGCAATAGGGAAAATTAAGACTGCAACTTAAGCAATTCAGGCAGCGATATTTTATTTTCGTATATGGCTTTCCCCACTATCGCGCCGTCGAAATTGGAATAATTCTTTGCAAGCGCGGAGAGTTTTTCTACGTCCGCAAGACATGACACCCCGCCAGAGGCGATAAGAGAAGTTCTTGTGTCCGCAAGAGTCTTTAACATGGCTTCCTGGGCGGGTATGTTTGCGCCCGTCAGCATGCCGTCGGTGTCTATATCGGTGTATATTATGGCGGACACGCCGCGCGAGGCCATGTCTGAAGCCATCTCGGAGGCCGACACCCCGCTGACTTCCACCCAGCCTTTCACCGCAACCTTGCCTCCCTTTGCGTCTATGCCAACAGCTATTTTGGGGCCGAATAAAGAGACCAGCTCCGAGACGAACTCAGGCTGCGAGCACGCCCGCGTGCCCACGACAACCCTCGACGCCCCCGCCTCTACGGCCGCGCGCACGCACTCCGCGGATCTCATTCCGCCGCCCGTCTGAACCTTCGCCCCAAGAGCGGCAATCTTTTCTACAAAAGGCAGGCACGACGGAACCCCTCCGAAAGCCCCGTCCAAATCTACCAGGTGTATCCACTTTGCGCCCGAATCCATAAAGAGCTTGGCCGCGTCGAGCGGGTTTTCAAAATACACCGTGCTGTCTGCGGCTACGCCCTTTTTCAGCCTGACGCACTTGCCGCCCTGTATGTCTATTGCGGGATAAATATTCATTTCCAAAAAATCCTGCCCTAATAAAAAACTCCTTACAACAAAATTCACCCGTTTTTTATTTCCGCGCGGGCCTTTTTTCATATGTGGCCGAGAGATTTTTATATTCCGCCGCCGCGTTGAAGGGCCCGGGCATCTCCCAGCCCGTATTCATGCCCGATATGGCAACATCCTTAAGCTCGGAATTTTTCAGGTAGCCTTTTTTAAACGCATCTTCGAGAGCCTCCTTCATCAGGGGAAGAACGTCCTTGTCGAACTTAATCCATCTGTCGAAACGCATCTTGGAGCGGTGAAGTTTTCTGCCGTCTACGGCGTATATGTATTTTGAGGTTGCGTCGGCCTTGCCCGCATCTACGGCTTTGTGCGCGGGAGGAAAATCGTGGCGGGAGTCGTATATGGGCAGGCCGAACCAAATATAGTCTCCGTAGCCGGCGGAAGCCTTGTTCCTGTCCTGCAGGGTAAAGAACATGACAAGCTGCGCGGCATGCAGGGATTTGTCCATGCGCTCCTTGCATACGGCCCGGACATCGGAGATTTTTACCTCGTAGGACACCCTGAAATTCTTAATTTCGGAGACCTTCGGCAATGCACCGAAAGACTGCTCTATAAGCAGATGCGGCCACGCTTCGCCGGGCTTTCTCAATTTCCCGCCGTAGTCGTCGCCGGCCCTGATTTCAAGGCGAAGCACCGTATCTTTGCCGTCCTTGCCCAGCCTGACAAGCTTGCCGACATTCTCGACAATTTTTGAGTTCCCCTCGGCCTTTTCCTCCGCCCCTTCGAGGGAATAGTTCGTTCCCCACTGGGCGAGCCTCCACTTTGGCCTATCCTTGCCGTCGGAAAATACATAGCCCACCTCAACGGGTTTCGCGCGGGAATCCGTGGCAGAAAGCCTGAACCCTCCGGCGAAATCCCTGTCCTCGAAAAGCTGCTCCTGCGCATATATGGAAAATGCGCAACACGCGCATGCGGCAAAAAAAGCAAATATCTTTTTCATAATAGAAATAGCGCCGGAAAACCCTTTTTGTTTCAAAAATAAAAAACGCCGCAAAGCGAAAAACATTCGGATTGCGGCGTGGGAAATGCTAAACTAACTACCGGGCGTCGAATATCTTTTCCAAGCCGTCGAGCATGCGCTCAAGCTCGGCCTTTGCTCGCTCTTTGGCGCCGGCAAGCTGGGACTTGTCCGAAACAGACTCCTTGGCAAACCCGTAGAACTTTATCTTCGGCTCCGTGCCGCTTGCGCGTATCGCAAACTTGTAGCCGTTCTCAAGCTCGTAGAAGAAGAATTTTTCGCGCGGAATCTTCAAGCCGTCGGCGTCGAATATCTCGTCCTTGAAAAAGTCCGTAGCCTTGGCGACCTTCACCCCGCAAACCTCCTCTATGGGCTTTTCGGCTATGGACTTTAAAAAGTCCTGTATCTTCTTCGCGCCGGCGGCACCCTCGCGGTATACGCTCTTCAAGGACTCGTAGAAATAGCCGTACTTCAGGTAAATCTCGTCGAGATACTCGTCGACCGTCATGCCCCTGCCCTTGAGCCATGCGGTCATCTCGCTGAACATTATCACGGCGGCGTTTGCGTCCTTGTCGCGCACGTAGTCCGTGGCAAGATAGCCGTAGCTCTCCTCGCCGCCGAATACGAAGAATGTGGAGTGCTTCTGGTAGAGCTCGCGGCGGCGCTCGTAAGAAATGCCGTCATAATCCTCGCCGTTTAGAGACGAGGCCAACTGCCTCTGGTAGTGCTCGAGCCTTCCGCCTATCCACTTAAACCCGGTAAGAGTGTTTATGCACTTCAGGCCGTGCGCTGCGGCGATGGCGTCCTGCAAAGGCGAGGTGACAAAGGTCTTTATTATCGCGCAGTTCTTGGGCTCCTTTATCCAGCCGAACTCCTCCATTCTCGATATGCGGTACTCCTCCAAAAGCGCGCCTATCATGTTGCCCGTAAGCAGGCGCATGGAGCCGTCGCGCGTGCGGACGGCAACGCCCATTCTGTCGGCGTCGGGGTCTGTGGCCATAAGGCAGTCTGCCGAGACCTCGAGAGCCTTGGCTATGCCCATGGACAAAGTCTCCGGATACTCGGGATTCGGCTGTTTGACCGTCGGGAAACGCGGATCCATCTTCATCTGCTCGTCGACCAAAACGGGCTCGAGCCCGAAATGGCGCATAATCTTCGGGCACAGAGTAGCCCCCGTTCCATGCACGGCTGTAAATACCAGCTTGGGCTTGTTTTTGCGCATGGCCTGGGTGTCTATCACGCAGGCTTCTATGGCCTTTATGTACGCCTCCTCCGCCGCGGCGGGAACGGCGCGCACGTCTTTTAAATCTATGTTAAGACGGCTCTTTACATCGCCCCAAGAGACCTTTGAGACCTCCTCTACGATGCCCTCGGCAACGGGGCTGATTACCTGCGCGCCGTCGGAAAAATATACCTTGTAGCCGTTGTCGTGCGACGGATTGTGCGACGCCGTGACAACTATTCCCGCCGTGGTCTTAAGCTCGCGCACGCTGAAGGAAAGCTGCGGAGTGCTGCGGGGCCCGTCAAATATCATGGCCTCGCCGCCAAGCCCCGTCCATATCGAGGCTATAAGCTCGCAAAAATGGCGGGAAAAGTGGCGCACGTCGTGCGCCACAACAAGGCTCGGCCGCCCAAGGCCGTTTGCAGAGCAATATTTTTTGCAGTAGTTGAAAAGGCCTATCGTGGCGCGGGCGACGGTAAAGTCGTTCATATTGTTTGTCCCCAAAGCGGCATGCTCGGGCGTACCCTGCTCAGACACCTTCCCCAGTTCCGCGGAGGGGGAAACCTTGCCTATGGTCCTGCCCCTCATGCCACCCGTTCCGAAGGCTATTACCGTGAAAAACCTGTCGTTAAGCTCCTCGTAGGCGCCGCTTTCAAGCAGCTGCGCAAGGGTGCTCATAGCCCAGTCGGGCAGAAAATTTTCGTCGAGCAACTTTTCTATGTTGCTCTTGGCCGAATCGAGAAGTTTTGCCTGCGCCTGCGGAAGGGCAAGCAGTTTAAGTATATTTTCTTTCTGTATCATTGCCGTTATAAAATTTAACCGTTAAGTCCAAGGCATTTGACCCAAAAGCGCAAATCTTTTCTAAAAAATCGCGCCTTAGCCAAACCCGAAGAAATCTCAGTACACAAGATGCTCCCCATGCAACTGCGCATCTTCCGCGCCTCAACGGGAAAAGGATATGTCTGGAAAATCTACGGATTTACTCCGCCCGCCATATCTCCTTTCTGGACTCTCCGAACTGTATCTTCTTTACCGAAGGCGCCTTTAAGACCGTAAACCCGAAAGAGTTCTTGGCGTGCTCGTCCGTAAACCCGGGCTGTACGGGCCTGACCCTCACCCATGCGTTGGCGTCTTTGGGCTCGTACCTTACGTCTATTTGCGAAACGCGCACGGAGGGATCCTTGCATTTGCCTTTGAAGGAAATTCCGTTCTCCAAAATCTCCGGAGAGGAAAGCTCCACTTCAGAAAGCTCCAAAACCCCCGGGGTTTTCTTCTCGCACCCGCAAAGCGCAAAAGCCAAGAAAAGCGCGGTTGCTGTAAAAAACTTAAGCATGTTCATATATCTATATCAATCGTCGTTTATTTTCTTTTTGTCGAAATATTTTTGCAGGACATCGTGGATTACCGGGCCCGCTGTGCGCCCGCCAGAGGCGTCTCCCGGAACCTCTCCTTGTATTATAACCGCCACGGCAATCTCAGGCTTTTCGACGGGGGCAAATGCTATCATCCACGCAAGCGTCAGCGGGCGGCCGTCGACCATAACCTGCGCCGTGCCCGACTTTGCCGCAACGCGCACGCCGTCTATGGCCGCACGCTTTGAGGTTCCGTATTCCACGGACCCTATCATTCCCTCTACGACCGCCCTGTACTGCTCGTCGGAGAGCGCAAGCTCCTCGGCCCCGTGGTATTCCAATCCGCCCTTGCGCTTGGCATCGTGCAGTATGGAGGCCTTCGTGCGGGTTCTTTTTGCGGCCAGAGAGGCCGTCATGCAGGCGACCTGCAGAGGCGTAGTCCTAAAATACCCCTGCCCTATGCTCATATTTGCGGTGTCCCCGCCCGTCCATGAGCCGTCTCCCCTATTCTTTTTTATCTCCGGGGTGGGAACTATGCTTCTGCGCCAAGCGTCCTCGTAAAGCTCAACCCCGCTGGAAGAATCAAGGCCAAACTCCTTTGCCATGGCGGATATTGCCTGGCTGCCCATCTCGAGGCCGTACTTGTAAAAATACACGTTACAGCTGTACGCGAGGGCCTTGCGCAAGTCCACCTCTCCGTGCCCGCTCCTCTTATGGCAGGGAAAAATTCTGTTTCCCACCTTGTATCCGCCCGTGCAGTTGACCGTGGCTGAAGGGTCTATCACCCCCGTCATAAGCCCAGCGCAGGCGGTGGCAACCTTGAAGGTGGAGCCTGGAGGATAGAGCCCCTGGGTGGCCCTGTTCAGCCACGCCTCGCGCTCTGTAATATCTTTTGCAACCGCGTTTGATATGAAGGGGGAAAGATCCTCGGGATTATAGCTCGGCTCGCTGACAAGCGCGAGTATCTCCCCCGTATCGACATCGAGCGCGACGACGGCTCCCTTCCTGCCCTCTATGGCCTTCTCGCCGACTGCCTGCAAGTCGGCATCCAAAGAACAATATACATTGCCGCCCTTTTTCGGGGCTATATCCAAGAGCTTGTCGTACTGGAAACCGTTGGGGTCCACGACATATATCCTAATGCCGCTCTGCCCGGACAAAGTTTCGTCGAATGCCTTTTCTATGCCGCTTTTGCCGATTTTTCCCACGAAGGAAAACGTCGTCAGCTCCTCCCCCGGAGCCCCCTCCTGAACCTTCTCGAAACTCTGCGAGACATACCCCAAAGCGTGCGCGGCAAGCTTGCCGTACGGATAAGTGCGCGCCGTGTCGGAAAATATCTGTACAGGGCCGTCTACAGGCAGCCGCTCCGCGAGTATGGCGTGTTCCTTATGGCTTAAATCCTTAATCAGCGGGAGCGGCAGAAGCTGGCGGCTGGAAAAATGCCTGTTGAAATCTTTTGTGTTCAGCTCGTACGAGGAGCCGAGTATGGAGTTAACCTCGTCTATGTATCCTCTTAAAATATTTTCCCTGGCTTTGAACGACAGTTCCGCAGAGTTTATATGCGCCTTTTTGCCGCTTTGTTTTGCCTTGGCAATGATATCCGCCTTGAGGCGCTTATACTCCTCCCTGAAAGGCTTGCGGACCTCGTTGAAATAGACCGAGGCCGAGAACCTCGCCGAGTTGCCAACAAGCAAATTTCCGTTGCGGTCGAATATGTCCCCCCTCGCTCCGGGGAGAACCACCCTCCTTAAAATCTGGCGCTCGCTGAGTTTGACGTACTCGTCGTGCCTGAGTATCTGCTTGTAGCTCAAAGCCCCTATCAGAACCGCGAATAAGAGAGGAAACAGCACGAAGAATACAAGCAGCCTGCCGTTTTTTTTCGTGTATGATTCAACCTTAGCCATTTTACACGCGCCCGTAATAGTCCAAATCTATGCCGCAGAGCATGAACATTCCCTCGCATACCGACACCGCAAACGGCGCGGCCGCCGCCGTAAAGGCCGACGAGAATAGAAAATCGAAAAACAGCCTCTCCCCATGGGATATCCAATCCGCCGAGCCCGACGGCATCACGGCGGCGCACAGAAGGAACATAAGCGCGTTCATCGCCGTAAAGACGAGGCTGACCGACGGTTTGCCCAGCACCCTTAGCCTCGGCGCAAACCACAGCCCCGCAAGGGCTCCCGCAAGCAGGCCGAAGGCCGCTATCCCGTCCCTTACGGGAAGGAAGGCCTCGAACATGTATCCCGCGCAAAACGCCACCGCAACCGCCGAAGTAAAGTTCAAAAACATGCAGGGCGCGACAAGCAGCACAGCCGGCACAAAGATATACACCGAAAACTGCGAGAGCATGTCGTTTAAAATTCCGAGCATCAGGAGCAGGGCTATTTCAAAGACCGCTATGAGCGGAATTCTTATGTCCGTACGGGTATTCACTTTTCAAGATCCCTCCCCGACGCCCGAGCCTGCACGCGGCGCGTCTTCCTGCTCCTCCGGGAGAACCTTCGTGAGAATTACAACCTCCCTCAGGGCGGATAAATCTGCCCTGAGCACAACCTTGCCCTCCTTGAAAAGCGCGCTGGAATCTGTATTTAAAGAAACCACATCTCCTATGACAAGCCCTTCGGGAAAAGTTCCCGCAAGGCTCGAGGTCACCAGCCTGAGCGGACGCGCCGCGCTCGCCGAAAGATTCGACGGCACGTCCGAGACCTCCCCGCAGGGATCGTGGAAGGACAGCGCCCCCGCCCCCTGGTATATCACCGGCTCGTCCGACCCCTCAAAATGCGCCGCAAGCCTGAACTTTCTGCTGCTTAAAAGCTCCACAACCGCCGTATTCAAAGACACCTCGCTCACCCTGCCCACTATGCCCCCCGCATAGACTACGGCGTCTCCCACGGCGACTCCGTCGAGAGAGCCCCTGCGCACCGTCATCTGCTGCCACCACGCGCTCAGATCGCGCCTGACAACCCTCGCGACAACAGAGTTGAACTTCTCATGCGACGGAAAATTGAATATAGCCTCATAGCGCAGCAAAGTGTCCTTAAGGGAGGAGTTCTCCGAGACCTTCAGCTCGTACGCGGCATTCAGGCGCGCCAGATCCCTTCCCGCCTCTATGAGAGCCCGCTTGGAGTTGGAGTGCAGGGACCAGAATTTTTCGAGGTCGTACAGGCGCGAGGGAAGCTCGTCTATCGGGGCGCGGAACTCCTCGAACAGCCCACCCGTAAAGTGCCTCACCGCGCCCGGGCCCAAAAGGCACAAAAAAAGCAGCGCCGCGAAGACCGCCACGCTCTGCACAGCCCTACTCCGCTTCGCCGCCAATTTTCAGCCTTTTTTCTTGAATGTAAAAGCCCTCCGAAACGGAATACCGCTACTCTCCGTCGTCGAGCTTTTTCTTTAGATTCTGCAATACTATGCCGGTGCCGTTCGCCACCGCCCTAAGAGGATCGTCCGCGACAAAGCACGGAAGCCCCGTGACATCGGAAATGCGCAAATTCAAATTGCGTATGAGCGCCCCGCCGCCCGCAAGCACAAGACCCCTGTCTACAAGGTCGGCGCTCAGCTGGCCGGAGCAATGCTCGAAGGTCTCCTTTATAGCGTCGGTAATCTGGTTGAAAGTGTCGTCCAAAGCCTCGCGTATCTCCTGCGAGGTAATCACCAAAGACTTGGGCAGCCCAGCGACGCTGTCGCGCCCCTTGACCTCCATGGTAAGCTCCTCGTCGAGGGGGAATGCCGAGCCCACCCTTATCTTTATCTCCTCCGCCATGCGCTCGCCGATGATGAGGTTGTAGGCCCTTTTCATGTACTGGGCTATGGCGTTGTCTATCTCGTCTCCGCCGACGCGCAGGCTCTTTGAATAGACTATGTCGCCCAGGGAGATTATCGCAATTTCCGTGGTGCCGCCGCCTATGTCGACTATCATGCTCGCGATGGGCTCGCTCGTCGGCAGCCCCACGCCCATTGCCGATGCCAAAGGCTCGTCCAAAAGATACACCATGCGCGCGCCCGCCCTTATGGCCGATTCCTTGACCGCCCTGCGCTCAACCTCCGTTATTCCCGACGGCACCGCCACAACAACTCTCGGCGCGACAAGATTCAGCTGGCCGCCCGCCTTTTCAATGAAGTAGCGCAGCATGACCTCCGTAATTTCAAAGTCCGCAATTACGCCCTCCTTCATGGGGCGGAGAGCCGTTATGTTCATCGGAGTGGAGCCAAGCATTCTCTTTGCCTCCGAGCCCACCGCCCGAACTTTTTTAGAGTCCGTCCTTATAGCCACCACGCTGGGCTCGCTTATTATGACACCCCTGTCCTTCGCGAATACGAGAGTGTTTGCCGTACCGAGGTCTATGCCTATGTCGTTGGAAAAAAACCTCGAGTAAAAACTTTTTAGAAATTTCAGCATCTTATATAAAAGCTCCCTTATTGAATTGCTCGCTT
>CALXLX010000014.1 GCA_944389315.1 uncultured Opitutales bacterium | reverse complement strand
AACCTCAAGGATTGGACCCGCACGGATTTTGTCAAAGCCCTCTACGAGTGCCCGGACATAGCAAAATTGAAGGTTGAAAATACGGGCGAATATAAGTGGCTTTTGATAGACGCTTCGTTCAACTATGCCGTGGGAGATTTCGACGGGCGCAAATTCACAGAGAAAAAGGGCAGGGGGGCCGACGGCTCGGAGAGCCTAAAGGATATTTTCTCGGCGGAAAAATTCGTCTCCCGCCGCGTGGCCAACGGTGTCTATGCGACGCAGTTTTTTGCGAACACTTCCGGAGATGGCAAAATTGCAATATCCTGGCTTAGGATGAACCCCGCAAAAGTGGCAAAAAACGGGATGTGCTTCAGCCAGTGCATGTCCGTGCCCTACGAGGTGTCCTTGGCTTTGAAGGACGGTTTGTATGTTATGAAGGCGCGCCCGTCCAAGGAGATTCTAGATGCCTTTGGCCGGGAGAAAAGCGCCGTCGCAAAGATTGCCGACTTTTCCGTAGATAAAAAATCCGTAACACTGGCTCCCGCTGATTGGGCGGGCAGGCTCTTGCGCATAAAGCTCAAGACCGCCCCCAATGCCGGCGTGGAAGTTTCCCTTTCGCCCTTCGGCAAATTTTCCGGCAAGGCGGATTCTGATGGGAATTTAGATGCCTTGTTGTTTGTAGATACCCTGAGCGCCGAGGCGTTCTTCGGCGACGGAGACTCCTACCAGGCAAAGACGGCCGTAGCCCGCGAGCCGCAGGTTTTATCCGTGAGCTCAAGCTCTCCATTGAAGCTCGAGCGGCTGACTTATTCGGACTTGAAAAACAGACCTTAATTGAGCCGCTATTTTTGCATGCGGCAAAAAAAGCTTCCGCCATATTGACAGGCGGAGGCCTTTTTCCCTTTTGTGCCAGCCCATAGCCCGCGCAGCGTACGCAGTGGAGAGTTTTTTATGCGCGCGGTTTTGTTCCCTCTGCCTGAGGGCAGGCTGTTATGCCGCAATAAAAGGCCCCCTCGCGCCGCAGGCGGGCCCCCGCCTGAAATTTTCTATCGAGCCGCGATTTCCGTTTTTGCCTATTATAAGAAAATCAGGCTTGCCGCCATAACTCCCATGCCGAGGAACACCCAGAATATGGACTGGTGGCCGTTGCCGTATTCCTGCGCGGTGGGGAGGAGTTCGTCCAAGGATATAAAAACCATTATGCCCGCAATCAGCGCGAACAGGCCTCCCAGAAGAGCCGTGCTTAGAAGGTAATCTATAAATAAAAAGCCTATAAAAGCCCCGACGGGTTCGGCAAGGCCGGAATATGTCGCCCACCAAAACGCCTTTTTTCTGTCTCCTGTGGCGTTGTAGATGGGCAGGGCGACAGTCACCCCTTCGGGTATATTGTGCAGTGTTATTGCAACGGCAATCGGTATCCCGAGCGTAAGGCTGTCCAGCCCAGATGCAAACACCGCCAGGCCTTCAGGAAAATTGTGCGCGCAAAGCGCGGCCGCCGTCATGACGCCCACTTTGCCTATGCGCCCGCTATTTTTTTTATCGCACTTGAGCATGTCTGCCGACATGTGTTCCGGAACAAGCTGGTCTATGAGGGCCGTAAGAGCCGCCCCGAGAAAGAACAGGCCCAGAGCCGCGCTTTTGCCCGCAAGCCCCGACGAGAAATGCTCTCCCAGCTTTTCCATTCCCTGCGGGAGTATCTCCATGAAGGATACGTATATCATAACTCCCGCGGAGAAGCTCAGCCCGTAGGACATAACGCGCATATTGTCTCTCCTTATAAGATAGGATATGGCGCCGCCTATGGAGGTTGAAATTCCCGCCAGAAAACTTATCAGCAGGGCTAAGAGTACCTGTTCGGAAGTGTATTGCATAGGTGGACTCCGGATAGGGGTGTTTGTAAACCTTTCAAGCTTTTATAGATTGCCTACATACAAACAACGCCGGAGCGGAGGTCAAGATCCCTTGTAGGCAAACTATGCCCGAGGCAAAATTGCTTGCCTTTTTTGGGCCTTAATGGAAGATTTGTCCGCATGAAAAGAAGAGGGGCGTTTGTTGTAATAGAGCTTATCATAACGATAGTCGTGCTTGTGCTTGTGGCGTTGGTGTTTGTGCCGGCGGTTGTCAAGATCCAGGAGAACGCGCGCATTGAGGCTGTACAAAAACAGCTGAAATCCATAACGGACGGCGGAAAGACATATCTGCAGGAAACACAGCTGAAGAGCGTCGATTACCCGACCTTGGTTAAGCGCAATCTTATCACCCCTGCGGAGTCTGTCCTTGGCGAGTCTTACGACTCCATAGTAATTTTGTCCACTGGCGGCACAGTTACGGTGACAACTTCTTTGGGCAGGGAAGTGTCTGTGGTATATTAACAAAGAAAAAATTCCTAACGCCCCTTAAAAAGCAGATCCCTATGCGGTAGGTATCGAAAAATACCCTCCTTTGCGGGAGGGTATTTTTTTGTCATATAGCAAAGATGGTTTGTTGTTTTTCCCCGCAATTTCTCAGTGTCTAAGTGCTGTTTTAGCGCCCCGGAAGATGCCTCTTTTTTATCGGGATAAGTTTTTTTTGCACAAAAAAAGCTTCGGCCAATTTTAGACGAAGCTTTAAATTTTTGAGTGGAGTTTCCGCGGAATATTACTTGGCGGTTTTCACCTCTATTACGTCGTGCGGAGCGGCCTCTTTGCGGCCTGCATCGGAAACGAGAACATAGCGGGCGTTTTTCTTCAGCTCGTCGAGGTTCCTCGCGCCGAGGTAGCCCATGCCGCTCTGTATGCCGCCGACGTACATTGCAAGCAGATCGTCCAGCGGAATTGATACCTCCTTGAGCGCCTCTACGCCCTCCGCGGTTATCTTGTCTGACTTGTCCTTTACGTCGTGCCCGTACCTGGCCGCGCTTCCCGCCTTCATAGCCGAGAGGGACCCCATGCCCCTGTACTGCTTGTAGGTCTTGCCGTTTATCTCCATTATCTGTCCCGGAGCCTCGGGGCAGCCCGCAAGCAGGCCTCCGCATATCATGGCGTCGGCAAGCGTGAGAGCCTTTACCATGTCTCCGCTCTTGGTTATGCCGCCGTCTGCGATAATCTTGACGCCGCTTTTCTTAGCCTGTTTTGAGCAGACGTAAAGAGCCGTAAGCTGCGGTATGCCGACTCCCGCGACCATTCTCGTGGTGCAGATTGAGCCCGGCCCCTGGCCGACTTTTATCGCATCCGCGCCTTTCTTAGCCAAAAATTCCACTCCCGCAGCGCTTGTGACATTGCCCGCAATTATGGTGAGCTTCTTGAAGTTTCTTCTGACGAGCTGGACTATGTCGCCGACGCCCTCCGTAAAGCCGTGAGCCGTGGACACCGCGGCAACGTCGAGCCCCTTGTCAACCATGTTGCCTATGTGGGTTATGATTCTCTCCTCGTCGAGGCTGCCGTCGGGCTTTCTGACGGGCGCCACCGCCGCTCCGCAAAGCAGGCGGAACTTGGAGTCTCTGGCGGGCTTGAAAAGGTGCTTGTGCTCCTCCAATATGTGCTCTATGTCGCTCAGGGTGAAAAGGCCGCAGAGCCTGTCGTCGTTGTCGACAACAAGCAGCTTGTGCACCCCGAAGTGCTCTGTAAAGAACTTGTCGGCCGCGGCTATCGGATCTTTGCCGAGCGCCTTTTGGGATATCGTGAAAACCTCCGCGCGGGGCGTCATGGCCTTGCAGACGGGCATGGACGCGTATCTTTCCTTGACGACATTTCCGGGCAGTAGCCCTACAAGCTTGCAATCCTTGTCGACTACGGGGAAGGTCCTAAAGCGGTATTTCCTGGCTTCTATCTTCTGCAGTACGTCGCCTATAAGCTGGTCGGGGGAAACCTTTATGGGCTCCTGAATCAGCCCGTGTATGTAGTTCTTCACCTTGGCAACCTCGGACTCCTGCTGGGCAGCGTCCATATTGTAGTGGATAAGGCCCAAGCCGCCGTTGCGGGCCATGGCTATGGCCATCTGCGACTCAGTGACGGTGTCCATGTCGGACGATATTATCGGCAGCGAAAGCCTTATAGATTCCGACAGCGAAGTGTCCGGCTTCGTCTGCTTTGGCAATACGGCGGAGTATTGTGTCGCGAGGGAAACGTCGTCGTAAGTCAAGGCCTGCGGCGCGTAATTCTTGAAGAATTTATCCGCCGGCAGGAAGAAATCTTTGTCAAAAACATTATCCATAATCCGTACCTTTGAAGGGTTTATTGCCTCAAAGAGATTGTCATGCCGCGCGGGGGGTGTCAAATGTTTTTTATGCCCGCATATTATAGGATAGCGGCAGTAATTCTTCTTAGCCCGCTAAAAATGCCGCCCTCTTTCTTAAATTAAGGCGAGAAGATAGCGCTGCCCCTTTCGCCATTAGCTGCCTGCTATATTCTTTAAGGAGGTTTTCCCCTCCGCGGCGGGGGAATATGCCGCCTATGCGCGCGCCTGCATTTGCGGAGTTTAAATTTATAATTTTTATTAGGGGCTGTTAGTCGTCCCTCAGCCTGCCGTCCACAAGATGTATAATGCGGTCTGCTATGTCCAAAATGCGGTTGTCGTGCGTGACCAGAACCACGCTGACGCCAAGGTTCTTGGACATCTTTTTTATCAGCTGCACAACCTCCCTGCCGCTCTTTTCGTCCAGCGAGGCGGTTGGTTCGTCCGCGAGCACTATCGCCGGGTTTCTAACCAGCGCCCTTGCTATTGCCACCCTCTGCTTCTGCCCGCCCGACAGATGCGCCGGCTTCTTATGCGCGTGCTCGGCTATGCCTACCGTCTTAAGAACCTCGATTGCCCTTTGCTTTGAAGACTCCGCCGTGACTCTCTCGTCGAAGGCCAGGGGCAGCTGCACGTTCTGGCATACGTTTATGGAGCCCAGAAGATGGTGGCTTTGAAATATGAAACCTATGTCCCTCCTGATTTTCCTAAGCATCTTGGGCGATGCCCCCGCCAGATTGTGCCCGGCAACTTCTATATTGCCTTTCTGGAGCGTCAGCTGCGCGCCTATGAGCTTAAGCAGGGTGGATTTCCCCGAACCTGAAGGCCCCATTATGATTACTATGCTTCCGCGCTCAAAATCGAGGTTGATTCCGTGCAAAACCTCTTTGAAACCGTCGCCTTCGCGGTAGCTGTGGTACAGGTCGCGCACCTTGATTATGGGGTCAGATTGCATATTGGTAGCTATCGAAAACATAATTGCGCGGCTTTTCAAGACTATTAAGAAGGTCCGTAATTTTGCGCCGCGCCTCCAAGAGGTTTTAGACTGCTCTACAGTTCAAATGCGGCTAAGCCGCGCGCACGCAATGCAAATTAGCCCCCCAGGGCTTAATATGTAGCTTATAGGCATAAAAAATGCGCCCGGGAAATTCCCCGGGCGCACTCCTAATGAATACGGCAAAGACTACTTGTCCTTGAATTTCGCGACAAGCTCGGTGATGGTTGTCTTTGCGTCTCCGTAAATCATGCGCGTATTCGGCATGAAGAACAGCTTGTTTACCAGGCCGGAGAAGCCAGCGCCCTGTCCGCGCTTCAGGCAGAACACTGTTCTGGCCTTGTAGGCCTCTATTATGGGCATGCCGTAAATGGGGCTGGAGCTGTCCTGCGCCGCGGCGGGATTTACGACGTCGTTTGCGCCTATTACTATGGCCACGTCCACCGTCTCCATTATCGGGTTCACGTCCGCCATTTCGCGCAGCTGCTCGTAGGGTACGTCCGCCTCGGCGAGCAGCACGTTCATATGCCCGGGCATTCTTCCCGCAACCGGGTGTATCGCGTACTGCACCTGCGCGCCGTTCTTCTCAAGAAGCTCTCCAAGCTCTTTGACCGCATGCTGAGCCTGCGCAACAGCCATGCCGTATCCGGGTATTATCACGACGTTTTGCGCCGCCTCCAAGACATAGTATGCGTCGTCGACCGATACGGCCTTCATCTCTCCGCTGACTTCGTCGCCGGCCTTCTGCGCGCTCGAGCCGAACCCAGAGAACAAGACGTTGTACAGGGTTCTGTTCATAGCCTTGCACATTATCACCGTGAGTATCACTCCGCTCGCTCCCACAAGGCAGCCCGCCACTATGAGAACATTGTTCTGGATGACGAATCCAGCCGCGCTGGCCGCCAAGCCGCTGAGGCTGTTTAAGAGGGATATGACAACCGGCATGTCTCCGCCGCCTATGGGCATTACCGCAAATACGCCGAGCGCAAGAGACAGTATTATTGCCGCGGCCATAACCGCATAGCCCGCGCCCCAGCCGTTTACGATGCAGAAGATTACGCTCACCAAAACCAGCGCAATGGCAATGGACGCGTTTAGGATCTTTTGCCCGCCGAAGACCTTTGCCTTGCCCGATATCTTTCCGGACAATTTACCCCATGCGTAAACGCTGCCCGTGAATGTCAGGCCGCCGATAAGGATTGTAGCTATGACAGATACCTTGGTAAACAGGGATATTTCTATCCCCGCGACGCCGTCGAAGTGGAACTCCACCCAGCCGACCAAAAGGCTCGCGAGGCCGCCGAAACCGTTGAGCAGCGCGACCATTTCCGGCATGGACGTCATCTTAACCTTCTTTGCGGCAATCAGCCCGGCTACCGTGCCCACCAGCAGGCCCCCAATTAGGAGTTCCCAAGACGCAGCGTCCGCCGTGTCGAGGATTTTCCTGTCGAACAGCGTAAAGACTATGGCAATCAGCATTCCCGCTGACGACACGAGGTTTCCCTTTCTTGCCGTATCGGCCTTCCCGAGCATTTTTATGCCCAGGATGAACAGCGCAGACGAGAGTATATAAGCGATGTTTATGATTACGGGGTTCATCGTTATTTATCTCCCTTCTTTTTGAACATGCCCAGCATTCTGTCTGTGACAATGTATCCTCCCACAACGTTCAGCGTTGCCAGGACTAGCGCCGCGAAGCCCAGAACGCTCGCAAATACGGAGCCTTCCGTGCCTCCCGTGGCGACTATCGCGCCTACTATCGTTATGCCGCTTATCGCATTGGAGCCGCTCATCAGCGGCGTATGCAGCTGGCTTGGGACCTTAGAGATAAGCTCGAAGCCCAGGAAAGCCGCCAGCGTGAATATGAACAAAAGCAGAATAATTTCCATAATTTTCCCTCTTTTGAAATTTATTTGAACCTTTCGTCCGTGATGTTTCCGTTGTAGACCACCACCGCGGACTTGAGTATGGGATTCTCAATGTCGAGTTTAAAGCCGTCCTCCGGAGTTGAGAAATGCTCTATGAAGTTTCTCACGTTCGCGCTGAACATCTGGCTCGCCGATGCCGGTATTTTGCCTTCGAGGTTCTTTATTCCCAGAATGAGAACTCCGTTGGGGGTTTTGATCTCCTCTCCCGCGACTGTGCCCTCGACATTTCCGCCGCTTTCTGCAGCCATATCGACTATCACGCTGCCCGGCTTCATGCCTGCTACCATCTCGGCGGTTATGATGCGCGGCGCCTTTCTGCCGAAGACTTTTGCCGTGGTTATGATTACGTCCGCCTGTGCGCAGACTTTAGCCATGCCTTTGCGCTGAAGTTCTATCTGCTCGGGGGTAAGCTCTTTCGCATAGCCCTGCGCGGTCTGGCCCGTCTCGCCCAGATCTATCTTGACGAATTTCGCCCCGAGGCTCTTTACCTGCTCCTCCACCACGGGGCGGGTGTCGAACGCCTCGACCCTTCCCCCGAGCCTCTTTGCAGTTGCTATCGCCTGCAGCCCCGCAACGCCAACTCCCACTATGAAGAATTTCAGCGGCGATATCGTGCCCGCGGGGGTCATCATCATGGGTATGGCCTTGTTTATGGTCTCGGCCGCCTTGATTACTGCGTAGTATCCCGCCAGGTTGGATTGCGAGCTTAGCACGTCCATCTTTTGCGCTATTGTGGAGCGTGGTATCATCTCGAAGCTTGCCGCATTTACGCCTTTTGCCGCGAAGTCTTTAAGAAGCTCCTTCTCGTTGAACGGGTCCAGCAGGCTCAAGTGGAATGAGCCAGGCGCCCTCGCGTCTATGCTTTCCTTCGTGGGTTTGCCCACGCTTGCGACAAACTCCGCCTCTTTCAGGAACGAAGCGTCGACGATTTTCGCGCCCGCCTTTGCATAGTCGGCATCCGAGAAGCCCGCCTTTTCTCCGGCGGAGCTTTCAACGTTTACCGACCAGCCCGCCTTAACGAATTTTTCGGTGTCGGAGGGTATCAGCGCAACTCTGGTTTCGTCCGGGTTGCACTCCTTTGGTATGAATAGCGATTTCATCAAGAAACGATTATCCAATCTAAAGAGGGAAGCTTTCAAGCCAAAAATTTTTTCTTCGCTTACTATCTTCATTGTTTCCATAGGGTAAGGCGCCCGTCTTTTCGCCTGAGATTTTCTTTTTTTTAAGCGGTTCTTCTATCCTTATATTCTTGTTTTACGAATATCTTACGCATGGGCATTTTTTTATATCTATATTTCTTGTAGCGATATGCGAATTGTGCTTGAGAGGGTTTATAAGGCTTAAGGCTCGTTTTTATGCGATAAATTCTGGAGGTAACTGGCGCGGAGCGCAGGTTGTGAGCCGCGGCCATGAATATGGGCTATTATAGGAATATTAGAAACTTATCCAAGATGCCATAAACGGCTTTTGCCGCCGTTTCTTCACGCTTTTTTGCGCTGACATTTGCTTGTGAAGACCCTCTTTGATTTATCAGTTTTATCAAAAGACGCATATTTTCCGTTTATTTTCAGCCCTGATGCATGGTCAATTTAACAAAGCTAGAAGGGTATCTTAAGCGCGGATATTATTTTTTCCATATTAAAAAAATATCGTATATTATTTTTTGACATTTTGACTTGAGCGTAAATCCGCCCTCGCATGCTTATTTATAATTGGATTATAAAAATAAAGCTTGTTTTTTGGTGGAATTTCTATAATCTTTAAATGTTATAAAATGTAAGTGATTGTTATGCATATTGTTAATGATGTAAATTCTAATATTTGTTTTTCCGGCAAAAGCCGGGGATTATCCGCGAAATGGAGAGTTTTTTTAGCCGTCATATACGCAATTGCGGCAATAATTCTCATCTGCGCCGGGGTTTCGGTGTTCGCGTTTGGAAACTCTAGCTGGGTTTATACCGAGAGCGGCGCTATAGAAATGTCGCAGACTGTTTTGCTCGTTCTTACGTTCTTATGCTTCGTATACGCATTTTTTGCAAATCCCCATTCGAACGAGCGCATGATAACTTTGTTCTTCGCGGTGCTAACATGGGTTTTTTTGCTTCGCGAGGTGGATTTTGAGAGGTTGGGGCTTCCGGAATTTATGGTTCTTCTGCTTTACGGGAAGGGCAGGGCCATAACGGTAATTGTGGGATTTGCGATTGCATTCATCGGGGCGGCTACGCGTTTTAAAAACTACGTAGAAAAGTCCAAGTCCTTCATGCTCTCATCGCGCGGCGTACTGACGGTTATGACGGGGGTCTTTCTTGTCATAGGTTCGTTTTTTGAGCATAATTTCCGTAGTGCGAACTCCGAATTTTTCGAGGAGGGGTTTGAGCTTTTGGGGTATTTATGCTTCATAACGTCCTCGGTATTGACGATAGCCAAAGTGGGCGCAAAAAAGCCTGCGGAGCAAAAACCATAGTTCTGGGGGCGGTATTTGCGCTCCTTGTGGAATTTCAATTATCCACATTGCGCAGAATGTTCGGCAGGCGCCATAAGCCTAAGTATCCTGTGCTTTATTATTTCTGATGCCTCGGGCGGAAGCGCGCCCGCAAGGCATTTTTTTTATTTGCTTATAGGCGATGTTTGTCCGAATATCTTTCTTTCAAGTCTCCCGACCTTAGCGGGGATGCATTTTTATCTATTTTCAAATATTTTTTTGGCGTTTAACTTTTATAGATTTTGAATATGTTTTACTGGTACACGAGGTTGGATTGCAGATCGAAGATTTTTTTGCCTATAGTGCTTTCAATGGCCTTTATAGTTTTATTTTCTTCCGCCGTTTCGGTGTTGTTTTTCGGGGATTCAAGTTGGGTCTACTCTGAGAGCGGGGTTCTTGAAATTTCCCAGAGTGTTTTATTGTTTATCGCTTTCATATATTTTTTATATGCATTTTTTGCGAGCTCCCGCCCGAACGAGCGCATGATAAGTTTATTTTTGCTGGTGCTTGCATGGGCGTTTCTGTTGCGCGAGGTGGATTTTGACAAAATGAATCTTCCCGCTCCTTTAGTTTTTATGCTGTACGGGGCTGGCAGGACTATAACGGTGACTGCGGGGTTTGCCGCCGCGCTTATAGGGGCGTCTATGCACTTCAAAAAATATGCGGCAGCCTCGTTAAGTTTTATAATTTCCTCGAGGGGGTTGATGATTCTATTGACAGGGGCGTTCCTCGTTGTCGGATATATTTTCGAGCATAAATTCCACGGAGCTGCTTCTGAATTATATGAAGAGGGTTTTGAGCTTCTGGCATATATATTTTTCTTAGTTTTGTCGTGCATTACCGCCGCGAAGAATCAGTCCGGTTCGGAACTTGTTTCCTGCGTCCGTTAGCCGGTAGGATGATCGCGCGGCTTGTCTATTTGATTTTAGAGCTTGCGGCTTTTATTTGCGTTTTTCCCTTAGCCCAAAAAACATTATTTGGGGTGTTGACATCTCTGAGCTTTTCGGGGAACTTTTTCGCGGAATCCGGGTAATCGACAGAAATCGAGTTCTCTTTTGAACCACGCGGCTGCCCTCTATACCCGGGTTCTTTTTTTATATCCATTCCATTTATGGAATAGAATCTGTTCCCTCATTTTCGATTTAGTCCTTTGAGGGTAATTATTGTCGCGTCTATTTTCCCGTACATTTGCCTTTTCCAAACGGCATATCATTTTTTATTTACAGTAATGCGTTTTTTACGGTTTCCAGTGTAGCTGCGTTTAGTTCCGCCAAATTTGTTCGGCGGCAGGAGCTTGTCTAACTTTGCGTTTGTTATGGGTCTTTTTAGGAGTATTTCTTTTGAGAGTACAATGCCCACACAAATTAAAGGGGTTCCCCGGCGTTCTTGGCTCAGGAGGTTTTTTAGTCTGGAATTTTTTCTTGATTATTCAAGGATTCTTGAGATTGTATTTTGTTTAAAGAGGTTGAAGACGTTTCGGACGTATGGGAGAAGGCTTTTGCATAACTCGTCAACCTCTTCCTTTTTTATACATTGTATTTTGAACTAAAAGTTTTTCTCCTGCGTTTTTGCTTTTATTGACGTTTTCGATAGTTTCAAAGAAACTTTTTACAGCATCGAGGTATTGCGGTTGCCCGTCTGTTTGCAGATTCGCCTCCGCGCTTTGTCCCGGTGTCTTTTTTAGGTCTATGCTTTCAACGGGGTATATTTTGTTATTTTCGGCATTTGCCAATTCTTTGACGGTTAGTTTAACGGCACAAACTTCATCATTGAAATACGTGGGAACATAATAGCGGTGGATTGATTTTATATTTCTGTCGCCCGTCCTGTCTGGTTTGCTTTCAAGCCTTTTTGAATTTCTAAAAATGGCGTCTATATTTGCAGCGGCATGAGCTTGAACTTCGGGCGATATACTTTTTTCAACCGCCGATTTGCTCAGCATTTTCTTTACGCTCGACATAGAAACAGTTGCGGCAAATCCGTCTTTATTGTTTGTAATCTTTTTGCCGATAATTTCTTTTACAGATTTCTTTGCTTAGGCTAAAATCTTGCAGTGCGCGGCAAGTCAAGTTTTGAGAGTATTTCTAAGCTTTGTTTAAAGGTTTTATTGCCGCTGTAGTTTTCCGGATTTTGCAATGATTCTCTCGTTCTTTGTGCTTCTTTCTTTAGGTCAAAACTCTCGTTTTTGTACTGCTCGTATAAGCCTGCGCGTTGCTTATTGATTGCGTTCAGTTCCTCCGGAGAACGAATCTCGTCATATCTCCACTTTGAGAAAGAAAAAGAATTAAATTCCACTTGACTTAAATCCGATTTAGTAAAAGTCTTTTTTGCAATAGGGGATACATTCCTGTCAAGATTGCGGCCGCGGAATTGAACCAACGGCAATCTCAGACAAGGAGGTATCCTCTTTTTGTTTATATATCTAAGCTTTTTTCGTCTGGTTAAACAAAATGGAGTTATTTTATCTTCTAGCTATCTTGGTGTTTGGAGTTAGTGTCATTTGAAAATTCGGGCTGAATTTCTCCGTCAATCTTTAGTATATATTAAGGCTATTTATTAAACTTCTTGTGAAACGGCGTAATTGCGTTTAGTTCCGTCAAACTTGTTAAGTGGCAAAAGCCTATTTATCTGCGCGTTTGTTATGGGCCTGTTAAGGAGTATTTCTTTGGAGAGCACAATGCCCGCCCAAATTACTGGGTTTTCAGAGCGTTCTTGGCGCAGGAGCGCTTTTAGTCTGGAAACTGAGTCTCGCCCCTCGCCACCTTCTCCTGGAAGTCTTTGTTCCGCTCCCGCAATATTCTGTTCATTTCGTCCTGGTATTCTTTCGGCAGATCCTCGAACGGATATTGCCAAACTTTGTGATACCCTTCGTCCGATAACGGCAAGGGGATCTTTTTTATCTCCTCTAAGACGCGCGCTTTCTTCAATTCTTCCTCTGTACTCATCTGTGATTCTTTCTATTTCTTTCAACTGACTATCGCTAATGGAGTAATCCCAAGCCTTCGCCTCGTCCGGTGATACTACTATTGGGTTATTTCCAGTGCTGTCAATGTATTTTGTCTCTAATTTGTTCTGGTATTTTTGTTTTAAAATAGTTTCTATCTTTTCTACTTTGCCTTGGGCACTTTCGTAAACCCGCACAAAATATTCCATAGGCAAAAAACGGCCGCCTCTGCGCTTGCCGGTTTCGGGGTTGTCTTTGCCAATACCCCTTTCAAGGGAGTTTCTCCAGCTTGTAATTGGGTCATTGTAAATTTGCACAATCCTAATGCTATGTCCCGCATCAACTGCCTCTTTAACCCGTTTTTCGACGCTTGTAAATTTGTTTTGCGGAGCGTCAAATACAAGATTTGCTTCAACTACCCAATCTAAAAGGCCAGTTTCTTTTGCAGTCCCTTTACCTGCGGCGGGGTTGCCTGTAAGTAGCACAACTGGCTTGTCTTTGGGCGCGCGTTTGAGGGCTTCTTCCCAGACTATTTCAAGAACTTTGTCTCCAGCCTCCACGAAGTCGGAATTCAACGAAATCTCGTAATTAGGAAGTTTTGCCCTAATTCGATCCGGATCGACTACAATTTGCCCCTTTTGCTCTGCGAGATATTCTTTCGCCAATTTCTTGACGTTCTTAGGATTGTTCGCCCATTTATCCGCCTCACTCTTTGTGTTGGAATTTTCCTCCACGTCCCTCCATTTTAAGGGAGGGTTTTCCTCATTTTCAGCTTTAAATTCCTTAAGGTCTTCTTCTGCTATATATTTTACTCCGTCCAATATATCAGTTAGCTGTTCCTCCAAATCTTCTATGCTAAAAACATCAAAGTCCGACGGCGTATATTTGCTTGGCAGAACATGATCGGAGAATCTTATTTTAATGCCTCCGCTTTGTCCTTCTATTTCTACATATTTGGATTCAGAAAGTCTGCTTGAGGCTTCGCTGAACTCTATCCCGCTTTCCGGCAATATGGACCTCAGAAACTCCTTGAATATCTCGAAAGCCTCAAGATGTTCAAAATTTCCTTCTTGAACTTCCCTGTGAGGAAATTCTTCCTCAAGGAAAACTTCCTCTGCGAAATTTTCGGCCTCATAGAGAGAATCAAATTCATTCTCTCTATTATATGCAGTAACAAGGTAGATTTCGTCTGCCGATTCTTCCGGTTTATAGGCATATATAATTTCTACGCCATTATAATATATTCTTCTTGCCCAGCCATTGTCATCATCGCCCGACCATTCTTCAACTTTTCTTGTGCTGTTTCTTTTTTCTAAAGCCTTTTGTTTTTCGGCTTCAAAGTTTGAATAGCCTTTCTTTACTGCGCTCAATGCTGATTCTTTGGCATTATTGAAAAGTTCCAAGGCGGCATCTTCGTCGAGATTTATTATTTTAGATAAGTTTTCCTCCGTATCGCCAATTCTAAAGCGCATATCCGGATTTCCCTTATTAAACCTTTCGGAAAGCGGAATGAGATTTCCGTCGTCGTCAAAGGTAAACGGGTCCTGCAGCTTTACTGTTGCACCTCCTTCGAAAGAGACAAATGCTCTGCCGTCCTGCCTGCCGTCGTAGGTTATGCCGCGTATGTCGTGTTTGAGCATGATTTCTCTAAAACGGTCTGCGCCAAGATATTCTGCGAGCGAGTCGAATGCGTATCTGGTCTTTTCATTGTCGGAATACGGAGAAACTTCCTCTTTTCTCCTTTCGGCGGCGCGCGCGAAGCTTTCCTCATCGTATACGCCTCTATAAC
Source organism: uncultured Opitutales bacterium (assembly GCA_944389315.1). Taxonomy (GTDB): domain Bacteria; phylum Verrucomicrobiota; class Verrucomicrobiia; order Opitutales; family Intestinicryptomonadaceae; genus CALXQW01. The sequence goes on along the minus strand of CALXLX010000014.1, from coordinate 7,230 downwards.
TCTCCATAAACTCCGCAATACGCTCGTCAATAATCGGCGCTATATCTTCGTCCCAGGCCTCTTTGTATTTCTCAAATACTTCGGGTTGCTCGGATAAGTATTTCCCCTCGTCGAACATTTCATCCGGCTTCATGTTGTGGAGCCAGTCGAACACTCGGCCTTGGGCTTTTTTATAGCCTATAGTATATGAAGAAGTGTCGCCATTTTCCGTGTGGATGGAATCCATTATTTTCTTTAAAGAAGCATAAGCCGATTTATCGGATTTAAGGCTTTTTTTTACATCTTGTATCGCTTTTCTTGCGTTTGTATAGCCGTATAAAAAAGGGTCTTTTAAAGCTTCCTTTGGATTCTCTTTAAGTTTTTCTACAAGTTCGATATTGAGTTTGATATTGTTTTCAATATAACTTAATATATCATTAACATGCTTCCTGCCGACATAAACATGAGCGGATCCAATTATATCTTTGTTTTTAATTTCGTACAATGGATCTTCTGATTCACTATTGAATATGAATAATCCATCTTCGAAGGCATAATTGCTTTTTATACCCTTTCTCCTATATCTCTCTGCCGTATCCCTGTTTGCCGCCATGTAAAGACCCGGGCCGTGCGCCTGCGCGCCCTCGCCGTAGCGCGCTTCCGAAGCATCGGCTTTTGCGACATTGAAGCCGTCCGCCCCCGTGCCGTGGTAACCTTCTGTTATATAGCCTTTATTTTCAGCTTCCTGGAGCACAAGTTCGACAGCCTCTTTGTATGCAGACATATCTCCATTCTTGTAGCGTTCATACAGGTCTGCGTGTCGTTTGTTAATTGCGTTCAATTCCTCCGGAGAACGAGTCTCGTCATATTTCCATTTTAAGGAAGAAAAAGAATTAAATTCTTCTTGACTTAAATCCGATTCTGTAAAAATCTTCTCACCATAGGGCACTTTATTGCTTAGGTTGCGCCCGTGGAATTGCACCAACGGCAACCGGAGCCAGTAAGGTGCTCTTTTTGTGTTTACATATCGTGTTCTACCATTTCTAACGAAATTTATTATTTGTCCGTCTGGTCTGCCGTGTATGCTTCTTATGTCATGGACAAAATAACCGCGATTGTTTCTTTTATCGAAATGAATCGCTACAACAATATTCCCCTTGCTACTCGGAAGTTCTGTTAATACTATAACTGAATTTTCTACTGTTTGAGAATCGAATACCGCAATGGGATTTGCAATCTCGTGCGGGAGAAACTTTAAGTCTTCGATATTTAATTCCGGGTGTTCGTTTAGTTTCAGCGATAGGACACTTGCCGACAATTCAATAGGCAGATCATCTATGCCCAAGAGGCGCAAGACTTCAGGGGTTGTTCCCAGTTTAAATACATGCCTATCGCCAAGTTTGCCGTCTATAAAATCTTGAAGTTCGCTTGCAAAACGGCGCGCGTCTACCTCGTCAATTTTTGCCTTAAGCCGCGGCGTTTGCTCTCCTGTCAAATCCATTGAGTAATAGTTGTATGCCGCTTGCAGTTTTTCGAGTTTTGCAGGGTCTTCAGCTCCAAAAAGATCAACAGTTGTTGTATCAATCTGTTTACATTGGGCCGCATACTCCTTTAGAACACCTGATATTCCACCCGGGGTTTTTCTATTTTCCTCAAATAGCCTGCAAAGGAACATTACTTCCGGGGCTGGTTCCTCGCGCAACATATCGGCCTGCGCAGCAAACTCGTCTACGGTTTGCCCCTTATCATGCATTTCAATGTAAAGCTCTACGGCTTGAGAAAGTTCCTCCGAAATATCGTACTGAGGCTTTTGGGTAAGTTCGGCAACATTTGCGGCAGACTGCATGAGGCCGCCTATTAAAGCTCCGTATCCTTCGGGGTTATCCAGAAGTCTTTCTATAACCTCGCGCTTTTCGGGGTTGAGCATAGCGGCAAGAACCGCGGCCTTTATTCTTGGAGATAGGTTTTGCCTTACAGATCCGTCCTTATTGCGGTAAGTTTCAGAGCCTCCCGCAAGGTTCAAGAATGCATTGTAGAAGTCGGCATTTGATGCCGCCAAAACATTCCCGTTTGAATCTGGGAAGAACGCGTCAAGAAGTCCGGCCTCCAATATTCTGCGGCCGTCTGCAACGGCTTGTTCGGCAACACTCATAGCCGCAACTTGGCTTTTATTTGAGCGCGCGGCAAATTCCTCCAAAGACATTTCGCCCGTGTTATTAACTCTACGCACAAGCACGGGGCTTTTTGCGCCTTTTGGGACATCTATGCCTATTTCTTCCGCCTTATTTAAAACAAAGTCTTTGTAGGCGTCGGCGCTATTTGCGAAGTGTGGTTTTAGGAGTACGATTTTTCCGCTTGAGGTTTCAAAAAATCCTTTTGCGGATTCTGCCGAAATTTTTGCGCTTTTCCTCCAAAGGTTTCCCTGTAATTTGGTAAAGTTTTCAGTGGAGAGAAGGGCAGTGGTGCGTAGGCGTTCATTCTGTTGTATATGCTTTCAAGCTCCTCATTGTCTCCCTGGAGGAAGTTTCCGAACATTCTTATTTGGTCGCTTGTCGTATTAAATCCGCTGCCAAATTCCTGCGGCACGGCTTTTAGGTCCTGGCCAAAATCTTTAATTGTCTGCCAGAATCCGCCTTCTTCTTTTTCGGGTTCGGCGTAGATTTTCTTTAAAATTTCCCCGCCAAATTCGCCGAGTTGCCTGGAATGGTAGGGCAGGTAATCGTCGTATGTTTTTAGTTCGTTGTCGCTGGTTTCAATCCATTCTTCGGCGATTTTAATCTTGTCGGCTTTGTTTGCGGACAGGAATCTGTCGCTTTTTTCTATCTCTTGCCAGGGGGTCATTTTTTTATCCTTTTAGTCGGAAGTTCATTTTGCCGCAATGCTTCTTGCGGTATTAAGGGCGTTTTCCGCTCCCTTGTTAGGCCTGTATGTCCCATTGAGCATACTGCTTAGTCTCAAATAGTCTGCCGCCGCCTTTTCCATATCAACTGGGCTATTTGACTCGCTATTACCCATTGTCGATTGAATATATGGTATCGCGTATTTTAAGGTGTTCTCATTTCTCGCGGCGGCCATTTTCTGTGCTTCCATATCTTTTTGCAGGGCTCTATTTTTCTCGTTTTCGGCGGCTGCAAATCTGTTTTTTTCGTTTAGCATTTGTAAATCGTGTATTCTTGCGGCTTCGTCGCCTTGCATTTTGTATTGCCTTTCGCGGTCGGCTTTTTGCATGTCAAAATACATTTTTTCCAGCTGGTTATATCTATCGTTCAGCTCTTTTCTTTTTACGGCGTTGGCCACGCCTTTGACGATAAGGTTTTCCGCCATAGGGTCGCCTTTTAGGGCAAGGTTATATGCCGCGGCGGTATCCATTCCGTATTTATCCGCAATTCCCATCAACCCGGTTTGTCTTTTTGCAATACTGTCTGCTTGGTTGCGCGCCTCTGCAGACTGCTTTAACGCAAGATATTCTTTCCATTTATTTCTGTCGAATTGTAATTCTTCATTCCACTTTCGTTCATTAAAATCAAGTTCCTCCTTAGCCCGCTTATTTTGCATGTACCTGTTAAACGCGTTGTTCAAATTGGCAAATGCCTGATTTAATACTTGCATGCTCGCAGTTCTGCTCATATTTTTCCTTTCGTCATGAGATTGTTCAAATGCCTGCCGTTAATTCTTCCCTTATCGGCCTACGCCGCAGACGATCTTTCTTTTAGCGGCAATCCGTCGGCGTTTATGAGTATTTGGCTGTTGCGCATATCAATAGCCGTTTCCGTTTTTTTGCCGGTTGTGTTTTTGGGGGAGCTATTGTTGTCAAAGCGCGGCATGAGGTTTACGGTTTTTGTATTGAAGGTGTTATTTATATTTTTTATATTTTTCATTTTCTTTTTCCTTCTTTGGGTTGCGGGTATTTGACAGTTAGGACAAGGTCTTTTCCCAGGGCCTTAAACATGCGCATAAAGTCTTCATTTTGGCCGGTAAGATCTATGCAGCCTCTTGATCCGGGAAAGAATCCCCCGTGAATTGTAAAATTGTCTCTGCCCTGGGTTTTATTTCCATTCATGGGCAGTAGGGATATTTTGCCGCTTCCCCATGAAATTATGCTTCCCGGAAATTTTCCTCTTCCTACTATTCCAAGAATTGCGTCCGACAGGCCCATGGGTACATATTGGCTTTGTCTTACTTCATAATTTCCTTCGGGTATAGGACCCTTATCCTTCAAGTTTTGATATTCCGGAGACTGGTATCCTTCTGCTCCTGATACCCCGTTCCAATGATTAATTTCCTTATCTCCTTTCATTAGGGAGAGTCTTTTGCCGTCGAAGGACAATGAATAAGAGTCGTTCCCGTCGTCTCCGAACATAATGTCGGCAAATCTTGGGTTATTTTCTTGGATATTTGGTTCTACAAATCCTTCCGAGATATTGTCGGAAATTTTATACGGTTTAAAGAAATCGCTCATGATAATGCTCCCATTACGCCGCCGCCTACTCCTCCCACAACTCCGCCGACAATCGCCCCGAAAGGTCCACCCATCATGGCGCCAGTCATAGCTCCGCTTGTGGCTCCGTTTATTCCTCCCGACAGCATAGAGAAAAACGGGCTTGGTTGGTTGTACAAATTCATCTGCCAGGCATTTTGCACTTCGTAATTTCCCGCCGCATAAGATGCTCCGCTCTTTCCTGCTGAAAGGGCGTTTGAGTATGCGTAGGGGGTAAGTGTCCCATATCCCGATGTGTAGATTTGGGGCTGGTATGCGGTAATGGCGCCTATGTTAAATCCGTTGTATGGAGAGGCCGCCAAGAAATTTTGCGCTGCGGTTTGCCTTTGGTTTTTAAGGTTTTCTCCCGCTAAGAATTCGCCCAGTACCTCCTGCGAGGCTGGGGCATATCCGTAAGAATTTCCGCGCATAGCTTGTCCCGCTCTCGTTGCCTGCTGTACGGAACGCCTTTGCTCGTCTGAGAGTTCCGCTCCTTTTTGGAGGTCCGATAGTATTTGTGCGCCCTGCGCCTCATAGCTTTCCCAGAATTGCGGGTCGGCCGCCTTGAGGTTTGCCAGGGTTTGGTCGAGATATTTATTCCCATATGCGTTTTGGTAGTTGAGCAGGGCGGAGGCGTATTGCTTTGAGTTTTCCAGGCTTTGGAGCTGGAGGTTCCATATATCCTGGTTGTAAGCCTTCAGGCTGTCGCTTTGGTCTTTTTGGGATATTGCGTTTAGGAGTTTCGAGTATTCCGAGTCGGACTCGTAGATTTGGGACATGCTTTTAAAAAGCGCCTCTAAACCTTCCTTAAAGGCGCTTTGGTAAGACGGGGCAGTTGGCTGCTCCGCGCCGCCTGAGAAAAAGCTTCCCATTATTTAAAAGCCTGGTATGCCATAGCGCCGCTGCCTATGCCGCCGAGCACCGTGCCCATGAGGGAGGAGAACATGCTTGGCTGGTTATTGGCGTTTTGCGCCCATTGTACCTGCTGGTTGTAGATTGAGTTGTTGTAGTTTACCGCGTTTGTTCCCGCATTTGCGGCGTTGGAATACATATAGGGAGAGAGCGTGTTGTATCCGCTTGTAGAGACGTTTGCCGTAGGTGCCGCGCCGTCGTAGCTGTTGGAAGCGTAAGAATTTGCTCCCTTATTAAGTAAGTTTTGCGCTGTAAGAATAGATGGTTTGGGGGCTATTAGCCGCGCAATTCCGCGAAAATAGGGGCATGAGATTTATTCTTGCAAGGTAAGATTATGTAATTAGCAATACATTTATTAAAATTTTCTAGAATAGAAATAATCAATTAAAAAATAATTTAATAAATAACATGACCGAGTCAGAATCACTATTAGATTTTATTGTGCATACGGGGTTAGTCTCAATATTAACCGTTATTTTCTTTGCCATAGCTGGCATATTATATCGTTTGTTTTTAAGGTTTCTATCTCGTTTGTTTTTAGGTTCTAAAAATCCATCAATAAAAACTAAAAACGAAGAAAAAAAAGACGGAGAAGATTTTTCTTAATTTTTGTCTTTAATTTATTGGAGGCAAAAAATCAAAATGGGTCTTATCGGCTTTAATATGATGTTGGCAGAATCTCGAAATATTCTTTAGCGAGGTCTTTTGAAACGAGAGCGGCCATGTAATGGTCTTTAAGCATCTGTTCGCTGTTCCGAGTAATTCTTGATGTTTTTGCAAAGTCGAAGAAGAGGCTAAGGTGGTAAGTTGCAAAGGAGTGCCTTGCAAAGTTTTCGGGCAGGGTAAAGAGTTTGCCAAGGTTTGTCCGTAGGGTATTTGAGGGGCGTTTAATTGGGTAGTTTTTATATTTTTCAAGCCATGCCCAGAGGTTTTGGGGCAGGTCTTCGAAAATCCAAGCTTTTTTAACTTTGCCTATTTGAGCCGGGAATACGATTTTCCGCTCGTCGAATCTGAAGTATTCGTCTTTCATGCGTGGTATTTCCGCGACTCTGATGCCTGCAAATAGGGCTATGGCGTAGAAGCGGCAATATCGTGGGTATTCTTTTCCCAGATGGGCCATAAAGTTTTTTGCCTGCTCCAGGGATAAGAAGCCTATGGATTTTTCTTTTTCGGGTTTAATTAGCTCATCGGAATGGATAAATTTTACGGGGTTGTGGGGAAGGGCTCCGCGGGAAACGCAGAATTCAAGGAGTTCGGAAATTGTGCCTTTCCAGAGCGAGATGGTTTTAGTAGAGCCTTTAGCAAGGAGGAAATTTTTGAGGGAATCGGGGGAGAGATCCGCAAATGTTGGGAAAGTTTTTTTGAAAGATTCCACGCGGCCTTTGATATGGACAAATTCGTCTTTGGACAGTTTCCCGGCAAGATGTTTAGTTTTTTTTGATATTGGAGTATTCGTCAGCGAGCTGGTGTAGGTTTGCGTCAGAGAAGTATCTCCAGGCTTTTTTAACAGATTCCAAGAGAGATTTGCCTTCAGGGAGCATATCTAATGCGTCTTTAATGTCTTTAATGCGTTCTTTGGGGAGGTTGAGGAAGAAGGAGAGTTCAAATTTTCTGGCGTCGATCCAATTTTTTGCATAGGCTACGGCATCTGTTTTTGAGGAAAAAGATTTCCCGTATCGTTTTCCATTCTCGACGATTTCGAAGCGCCATTTACCGTTAGCGAGTTTAAAGACATTTTGGGTCAACCCCAAAGAGAGTGGATTTTAATGAAAGACGCCGCATAGAACCAAGACCCTCAATCTGTAATTTTGGAAGTTTCGATAACCGTAAGCCATTCGTTGTATCAGTTTCATTTTCCTGTG
>CALXLX010000013.1 GCA_944389315.1 uncultured Opitutales bacterium | reverse complement strand
ACGGCAATCTGAGAATTGCCGTAGACCCGTATTTGTCTGACGAGATATTTCTGCGTTCAAAAGATACCGGATTTAGGCGCATGGCGCCCTCTCCCCTATCTGCCGAAGAACTCAACGCCGACTTGGTTTTAATCAGCCACGACCACGCCGACCATTACGACACCCCCACCATTCAGAACATAGCCCTACACAACCACAATTCCACATTTGCCGGATCTTACTCTGCCCGTGCGCACTTTTTAAAAGACGGATTTGATCCGTCAATATTCCGCGCTCTGAGACCGGAGGACAGTTTCTCCTTTAATGGGGCTTGCATACGCGCCACACACGCAAAACACTCGGACCCAACTGCAATAGGCTTCATAATAAAGCTGTCGGAAAAACGCATTTATTTTAGCGCAGATACTCTCTTTTATCCAGAACTTGCACCTTCCGTAAGAAAGCTTGCTGGCGGAGAAATAGACGCGTGTTTCATATGCATAAACGGCAAGCTCGGCAATATGAATTGTGAGCAAGCCGCAAGCTTGGTTAAGTCATTAGATCCTAAAATTGCCATACCAATGCATTACGGCCTCTTTGAGTCAAATACGGCAGATCCATCAGACTTTATAGAGCGAGTTAAGTCTGCGGGCATAAAATGCCGCGAGCCAATCTACGAGTGGTTTGAAATTTAATATCTTATGCCAGCCATAAGGCCTGCTATGCCTTATGAAATATGTCGGCAAAGCCGATAAGGAATATCTGCACTCTATAGATATAGGCTCAAAGCCCCAAGAGAGAAAATATATCTACAAGACTAACAACACTAAACTGCTCTTTTATTCCATCTAAATATGGATTGCCAGAATGGACTGCCCCCGGCCTATTTATTCTTATTGTGGTTATGGGAATATATGCTCTAAACGCAAAATCTTTGGCAGGATTATCTCCAATATAGGCAATTTCGTCGGGCCTAACGCAAAAGTGCTGGGCAATATGCAAGAACGCCTTGATGGAGGGCTTAGCCCAATCGGAACCATATTCCGAAGTTATTACAATCTCATCAAAATCGTCAAACGCGCCTACGGCCTTAAGCTTATTGCGCTGCGTTGTGGGGTTTCCGTCGGTAATTACTGCGCTTTTTAATCCGTGCGCGCGCAGACCTTTTAGAAACTCATGAACATCTTTCTCATAACTGATTGAAGGCTTATGGGTTCTGTAAACATCTATGAGCTCTGCGGCTTTCTTCTTTATAAAATCGCTGCTCTCGCCAGCAAATATAACTTCTGTGGCCCTGTCGAATACGCCTCGAGTGGACCTTTCAAACTCGCGCAAGAAGAGATTTTTCAAAGACGCCGCGTCAAGGCGGGCATATCTCTCCGACAAAAAACGCGCGCACGCGCCAAACCCGCTCAGAACAAAATTCCGCTCAAGAACCAGGGTGTCGTCAAAATCGCACGCGATAAGTTTTATCATGGCCGGAAATCTCGCGCCCGCAGAGCGCCTATATCATCACAGAGTCGTCGAAACGCGAAAACTCTATGCCGTCTTGCCAGTCCTCGTTGTAGGACAATTTTTCCCCGCGCTTGAGCCTTATGAGGTTTGCGATGGAGTCCGCCCCCGCATCTATCGACATGGGAGCCCCGCCCCCGAAACGCGGATTCACCTCCACGAAGAAAATCCCGTCGTCGCACTTAAAGCATTGAATTGTGACATGCCCGAAGGGACGCAATTTTGAGAGAAGATCCGCCGTGGCCGATATTATGCCGGCGTCGCGGACTATCCTGCCCTTGAGTATCTCCCCCGAACGCACCGCAAGCCTGCGGCGGGGCACTATGGTTATGGGCTGGGAGTCAAACCCGCAGAATACGTCAACGGTGTATTCTTCCCCGCCGACGAAATTTTGAACTATGGGGTCTTTTACATACTCCCTGAAAAAGTCGAGCTCGCGCGGGTTATTCACCTTAAATGCGTTGATGCTCGACGAGCCGAAACGCGGCTTTATAAACAGCGGATATTTCTGCTTGCTTGAATCAGCCCTGGAGTCTATGTGCGCTGGCGCCTTTATGCCGTTGTCCTCAAAGAACTTTTGCGTTGAGAACTTGTCCCTGCATATGCGGACAACCTCGACTGGAGAGATGTTTACCAAGACCCCCAACCGCTCAAATTCCGAAACGGATCTTGCTATGATTTCAAGCTCCGGGTCTATGGTAGGGATAAGTATGTCTATATTTCTGCGGCGGCAGATATCGCAAAGAGCGGGGATATAGTCTGCCGACGATACGCAGGGGACCGTTTCAAAAGCGTCGCAGAAGCGGGATGTGGGCGCGTCTTTCATCGCATCCGCAGCAACTATGCTTCCGCCACCAAACTTTTCAACGGCGCGGGCGGCGCGCTTCAACAGCTCTACGCGTCTGCCCGACGATGCAAAAAGGATATTCATATGTCACAAAATACGCAATATGCAAAAGCTACGAAACAGAGAATCTGTAAAACTCCCCCGAAGTCAACCCATTTATGGGCGAAATCCGAAAAATTGGAACATATCTTCAAAACCCGCGCGCGGGGGAGATTTTACTTGCAATTGGCGGAATGTGAAAAAATTATGTGCATATGCAAAAACGGGCGACGGAAGACGTATCTATTGTTGTGGACGACGATAGCCTGTCCGATGAATCGGCAGCCGCCTTTATAAGAGACTGTTTCTCTCCTCAAAAAACCGAAAACATAGTCTACACCGCCGCAAAAATCACTGCGAAGGGCGTGTCTGAGCTAAGGCGGCGCGGGGCAAGAATAATCTGCGCGAGAATAGGCGGCAATCTTGCGGGAATTCACATAATGCTCGTCTCAAAAACGCTTCTGGGGCGGAAACGGGTGTTTTGTCCCATAAGGTGCGTGGCGGAAAACTACCGGGGGCGCTCCGTCGGCAGGAAGATGTTTGAATTGGCAGAGCGGGAGGCCGCCGGAAAGTGCGCGTACTCTTTTATCTCCACAGCATTTTCCTCTGAACGCAACAAAAAGGCCCTCGAAAATCTCGGATACGCTAAATGGAGGCTCTCCTCCTGGCCGGATTCCGACTATTACTCCATAGTCTACAGAAAGGACCTCCTGCCCTCTCCGCATTTTTGGAGGCTTGCATATCCGGCATCTCGGCTGCTATGTCCATTGTGCAAAAATGCAGACGGTTCTTTTACGCTTTTGGGGAAGATATTTTGGAAACCGGTTCTTGCGCTTTTAAAGGCCGTATGTTTTAAAAACAAAAAAGACTAAACACCATGTTTTTTAAAATCGTAAAGAAATTCAAGGACGTTCCCACAATAAGGGCCATCGCGAAGAAGTTCAGCGGCTCGAAACGGTTTATGGCCGCCGTCAAGAAGATGTCCGCCCCGAAGAGAAAGGCCACGCTCGCTTCTCTCGACGAGAAACTCGACGCGATAAATTTCAAGTTGGACCTTCTTATGGACTATTACTTCGACCCCTCAAAAGCGCGCAAGGCTTTCGGGGAGAGGGCGAAGCGGCAGAAGACAATGCTCGGCATCGCCCTTGAGTTTAAGCGCATCTGCGACGGCCTAAAGCTGGACTACTGGATGGACTACGGCTCCCTGCTCGGCGCCAAGCGCCACGGCGGATTTATCCCCTGGGACGAGGATATAGACTTCGGCATGCTGTTCTCAGACATAAAGAACAACGCAAAGGAAATTTCCGGCATGCTCGGGCCCGATTACAAGCTCAGATTGAACGGGGAGGAATACGCCCAGATTTTCCACAAGAGCGGGCTTTACGTAGACATATACGGATACGAGAAAAACGGCGACAGGCTGAAGATGAAGCTCTTTACGTTTCTGTCTCCCGACGATATGCGCTCAGTTCCCGAGTCTATAATATTGCCGACTTCCGGGATTGAATTTGAGGGAATAGAATTTAAGGCTCCCGCCGATGTGGACACCTATCTGCGCGCGCGCTACGGGGACTACGAAACCCTGCCCAAGTCCAGAAACCCATACGCCGACTGCCGTATAGGGAAACGCATAATTTTCTATCCAGACGAGAAGATTTAACCCCCGCGGATTTTCTCCGCCCCCCTCAAAGGGAAAAGAGCCTATACAAAAGCAATAAGCTTCCGCGCCTCGGCTGAGGAAGCTGTCGGACAAAGAATGGAGCCGCCTATGGGGCGGCGCTCCGCCTTTCAATGGGCCGTCATTTTGCGATATACCCGTGATACTCGAGCCATCCGCGCAGCAGATTGGGCCATGTCTTAACGAGATTGTCCTTGTTGCGCAGCCCGTAGCCGTGGGCGCCCTCGTTGAACAGATGCAAGTCCGCGCCGACTCCCGCGGCCTTTAAGGCCAAGGCATAGGCTATGGACGCGTTGACGTAGCTCTTGTCCGCCATAGTCTGCACTATAAACGCGTTCGGGGTCTTGGTATCGACTTTAAGCTCTCCGGCCAAAGCGTAGGATTCCGCCAAGTTCGACGGATCCGGCATAGTCTTTAGGCCGTTCCAGCGCTTTTCAAACCCGGAGCGGTCGCAATAGGCCGGATATATCAATATGGTTCCGTCCGGGCGCGCCGAAGCGCCGTCAGCGGCATCGACCCCTTCGTACGCCTTCTCCGAGTACAAAGTCGAAGCCCTCGCCGCAAGATTTGCCCCCGCGGAAAATCCCATAACGGCAATCTTGTCCGGATTGACATTCCATTTCCCGGCATTTGCGCGCGCAAGGCGAACCGCCCTCTGAATGTCCTGAAGGGCCCCCTTGGGATTATTTGGAACCCTGTATTTCAGCACCAGGGCCGAGACGCCCCATTTATTGAGCTCCTCGGCAATTTCCGTTCCCTCCTTGGTATATGCAAGCCCGTTGTAGCCGCCGCCGGGGCAAACTACAACAAGGCCCGAGGGGGACTTCGACGTGGCCCTATACAAAGTATACGAAGGCTCCTGAACGCTGTATATGCTTATGTTTTTTACGCCTCCGTTCATCGACACTTTTTCCCCGTAAGGCTTGTCCGAGCGCGGGCCCGGCATTTTACCGGCCGGCCATAGTGGAGTTTCCGAAAGAACTTCCGCCAAAGCCGCCTTGTCCGGGGCAGGCTCCGAATACGGGCACACAGACAACCCCGCCCTATTAGAGCCCCGCTCAGGGGAGTTCTTCGAGGATAGGTCCTGAGCACAACCGCACAGCAAGACCGCGGCAAAAAATACTATCGCAGAATTAGAGATTCTATTTTTCATGTGGTTTGGAATTTCCCTTTAAATCTAACAGGGCGCAGGCAGCCTTCTCAAGTAAAATCTACCATGCAGCGGCATTGCAGCCGCCAGCGCTCAGGGGCGAAATTGCAGTTCTTAGGCAAAACCTCCATATAAAAAAAGCGCCGGCCCACTCTCGGGACGGCGCATAGAAAAATTCTTAACTTAGGCTAATCTATCAGCGCAACTTCCGGCTGGAAACTTATCGTCAGCCTGTACTGCTGCCCGGGGCGCATAACCATCGGATGGTTTCTCGCGAGAATCTGCAGATAGTGTATCTTGCCCCAGCACGTCTTGTACGACGGATCGTCCGAGACAACCTCCGTATCGAGCCACTGGGCCTGGAAATCGTCCTTCTCAACCTCTATTCCAAGACCCTTCTCGCCTATCGTATAGGTGGGAGAGGCCCTGTACTGGGAATGGGGAGCCGCTATCGCAATGACAAGACGCATTTTGTCGAGAGTTGTCTGGGAGGGCACAGAATAGACGAAATCCCCCGTTATCTTGCCGGCGGAGAAAGTCCAAGAAACCTTGCAGGAGCCCAACCCCTTTACGACCTCGCAATCTTTCGTGACCAGATCCGGCTGGTCGAAGCGGAATACAAAGGAGTTCCTCAAGCCCAGGGACGTCGTGCAGCGCTTGCCGTAGAACGACGGCACCGTAACCTTGTCGCCAAAGGTAAGCTCCGGAATCATAACGGGCAGATACCTGTCCGCCGGCCAATCGAAGACGCCCGCCATATGCGGGAAGGCCAGTGACGCGGAGGAATCCTTCTGCCCCGCGGAAACCAGGGGCAAATAGACATGCAGCCCGCTTTCAAGATGCTTGTAGACAAACATTCCCTGCTCCTTGCGCATGCAGCTGTCGAAAGATATGTATTTCCCGTACGAAGTGTCCTGGGGAGCCTTCGGATTCATCTGCCTGCCAACGGTCTTCGCCAAGCGCGACCACTGGCACAGATACCTTGCCGCGTCGAAATTTGCCGTGCGCATGGTGTTCTTCGAGGACGCGCTGCGCTCGGCGTCCTTGATGATCAGATAGCCGTGCTCCTGGTCGAGATACGTCATGAAGAAGAACTGGAACAGCCTGCGGAGTATGTCCATATATTCGGGCATCTTGTCCTCGGATATCCAGTTGTCCCTCATGGACTGGAGTATCATGGATATGCAGTGCATCTGCCCGTACACGCCTATGCCCCTTCCGTAAGCCCAGCCGAGCCCGTCCGCGCGGACTATGTCCGGCAGCAGGCGCAGATACTTCTCGGCAAAAGTCCTCAACGACGGAATCTTCCTGTCGCGCAAATGTATGTTCGCATGAAGCTGCAAAGACTGCCTTATGAACACGAAAGCGTTGACGCCGAATATGTCGAACACGCCGTCGAGCATTCCCTCGGGCTTGTCGTCGAAATACCTGCCAGACGAAGTCTGCTGTATGCGCTCCAGGAATTTGTCTATCAGCTTGCCCGTCTCGTCCTTCTTGCTCAAGCCCATGCTGAAGCGGGCGACCGCCTTGGCAATGTTGAATACCTGGGAGAAATTGTCGTAATCCGTGCGGGCCAACAGGCGCTTGTCGAGATTCTTGCGGGTGTCGTCGAGCAGCCTGTCCCACACGGGATTCCTGTCCTTGGAAGGGCCGAATGACAACAGCCCCAAAGATGAATAGGCCAGCCCGTCTTCAGAATACTCCTCCGCGTTCGTCTGCGCGGTTATGCATCTTGCGCACAGATCGACAATGTCTCGCCCCTCGAGCTCCGTAAGGCCTGTGGCGCGGTGAAACTCGCCCAGCGCCAGAGCCGCATGGCCGGATTCGTCGGGGAGTGAAATGTCCGATTCCACAGGAGATATGGAGCCGTCCTGATTTATTGCGTCTATATTTGCGGAGAGTATGGCCTTAGCCATATCCATACATTGTTCTGAAAAATTAAGCATCGGCTTTTAATAGTTCCTAAAACGTCCTAATCGTATTTTTATATAAAATTTCCGACTTCTAATCCTTTGTCAAACCTCAAATTTTTCATTCGCCTTTTATATAATACGAAAATTAGAGACTTCCGCGCCGCGCGGCGGTGAAAAGAAATATTCTGGAAAGTCAAAGAAGTACAAAATATACATTCTATTGACTCTTGTGCAGCGCGCGAAACTGTGTTAATGTATATTTTGTATGAAAAAACTTTTTTTGATTATTCCTTTGGCGCTTCTGATGGCTGCATGTTCGTCCGACTGCGCGTCTTCCTCTAATGCTGCGGCCAAGCCGCAGCGCAAAGTGGCAGTGCAGACATATACAATGTATAAATATCCCCTTATAGAGGTTTTCAAAACCTGCAACGAGGCCGGCATAGACGCTGTCGAGCTCTGCCTTGGAATGAAAATAGGGGGAAAGTTCCCCAACTCGAGGCTAACGGTAAACTCCACCGCGGAGGAGAAGGCCTATGTGCGCGAGCTCATGAAGCAGTACAACATCAAGGCCATATCCACGGGTGTGAACGGGGCTAAGACGGAGGCTGATGTAGTAAAGCTCTGCGAATTTGCGAAGGAGTTTAACATTCCCATGATATCCACCGAGGCGCCCGCATCCATGCTGCCGATATGGGAGAAATATTGCGAAAAATACGGCATAAAGATGGGCATACACAACCACCAGAACTCAAAAGGGGCCAAGAACAATTATTACGACTACAATGTCGTTGCCGAGTTGATAAAGCCCTACAAGAACATAGGCGCGCAGCCCGACAACGGCGGCTGGTCGAGGTCCGGGCTTGACTGCGTAAAGGGCATAAAGGTTCTCGAGGGCAAGATTCTCTCGGTGCATCTCAAGGACCAGAAGACCTTTGGCGACCTTAATTCAGACGCCGTCATATACGGCACGGGCTGCGTGGATTTGAAGGGCATGCTCGCAGAACTGGACAGGCAGGGCTTTGACGGGTACTTCATCATAGAGCACGGCAACCCCGGAGATAAGCAAAAGATCATTGCGGAAGACTTAAAATTCCTGCGCGAAAACTAATTTTTCCCACACCATATATAGATATAGGCTCCGCCTTTCCCGAAAGGGTCTGGCGGAGTTCTTTTTTACATATTTGCATAGAAAAATCCTGCACGTAAAAAAATGCTTTGAGCGCAGCGCAGGAGGGGAAAAATTTGCATATGCAAAAAATCTGTCCGGAACCCTTGGAACGCACAAGAAGCGCAAAGAGGATACTCCGCCAAGGCGCGCATTTTAACGGCAGGCTTGCCATCTGGGGGAAATCCGATCCAGCCGTAAAGATACAAGCAAACAATAAACGCCGCCATGCGCAGCAGGAAAATATTCTGGCAAATGGCGCGGAATAGAGGTTCCGTTCATGCGGGCAATATGCCGCGCATTTTCAGCCCCATTATTTAAAGCATGCCGAGCTTGGAAAACATGTCTGCGTATATTTTTGCCTTATCCAAAATTGGCATGGGATACGCCCTTGAGCTCGACGGCATTACATAGAAGTCAAACTCCCTGCCCCCGCATGAAAACTTCACCGATGAGCCCGTCTTCGGAGCCTTTAAAGAAAACTGCGCGGCGATATTTTCCGCGGCTTTCCGCCCCGTTGCTGCGACGGCCGAACATTTCGGGAGAGACATTAACATGGAGGCAATATCGTTAGCCTTTTTTACGATAAGATGCGCGTCCGCGGCGGTTCCCCTTGCGCGCACGACTTCCCCTGCGGAGTCGTACACGGCAATTTTTCTCCCCTTTAAGAACTCCGCGATAGAATCTTTGTCAAAAGCCTTCCCCGAAGCAGCAATAAACGCGTCCAGCTTTCCGAAAAAGACAAGGGAGAAAATGCGCCACATGTCGTTTTGGAAATTCGGGTAGAAAAAATCCATACTCCATCTCCTGCGGTCGGGAGGAAAGCTCCCGAGCATCAGCAGGCGAGCCCCTTCAGGCAGAAAGGGCTCGAGTGGATGTTTTACAACAGTGTTCCGGTCCATTTACGCGTCGGGGAAATCCGGGTCTTGCAGCCGGGCGCGGGCGGTTTCTTGGCATTTTTAACCGCAGTAACCCATGCCGCGCGCGGGAGAAAAAAATCAGAAGAAAATCTCCCTCTGCTTGCCGGGCCCGTTGTCCGGGCCAATGTATCCGCGGTCCTCCATGATGTCCATTATTCTTGCGGCCTTGTTGTACCCTATGCCGAGCTTGCGCTGCAAGTTGGAAGTACTTGCCTTGCCCGTACGCTTTATTATGTCCATAGCCTTTTTTACATAGGCTTCGTCGGAGGAATCGTCGTCGGAAACGGTATCGTCGGAATCCTCCTCCAAAGAGGCGTTCATCTGGTCCTCTATCTCGGTTAGGAATTCCGGCTCGCCGTTGTGGGTCTTGAGGAAATCCACTATGTTGTGGGTCTCCTCGTTGCTTAATAAAACGCCCTGCGCGCGGACAAGATCCGACGTTCCCGGCGGGACAAACAGCATATCTCCCATGCCCAATAGACTCTCGGCGCCCTTGCTGTCGAGTATGGTTCTGCTGTCAACCTGGGACGATACTTTAAAGCCTATGCGTGTGGGCAAATTCGCCTTAATCACGCCCGTCACAACGTCCGCGCTCGGCCTCTGGGTTGCAACAAGAAGATGTATGCCCGCAGCTCTTGCAAGGGCGGTTATGCGCATTATGGCAGCCTCCACCTCCTTGCCGGCTATGAGCATGAGGTCTGAAAGCTCGTCTATTATGCAGACTATGTATGGAATCTTTGAACGCGGAACCTCTATGTCACCCGCAGACGAAGCGGCGATAGTCTCGGCCTCCATGGCCGCGGCGCGCTCCTGCTCCGTCATATCCCCCGAAAGCTCCTCGGCCTTGGCCTGCTCCTCTTTGTCGCGCAAGATCTTTGCGTTGAACTCGGCTATGTTTCTTACGTTCGAGGCGGCAAAAATCTTATATCTTCTGTCCATCTCTCCCATGAGCCACTTTAGGGCCGCAGGAACCTTGCGCGGATCGGTGACTACCGGAATGAGCATGTGCGGCAGATCATTGTAAACCTTCAGCTCCACAACCTTCGGGTCCACCATTATCAGGCGCAAATCGTCGGGCGTAAAGCGGTACAGGAGGGAGGTTATCATGGCGTTTATGCATACGCTCTTTCCGCTTCCCGTGGCGCCCGCGACAAGCGCATGGGGCATCTTGGCCAAGTCGAGGACCTTCGGGTTTCCAGTCACGTCCTTGCCTATGACCACGGGCAAAACCGCCTTGGTTTGCGCCCAGGCCTTCGAGAGGACAACGTCCTTCATGTAGACGGTTTGCCTGCGCAAATTTGGAACCTCTATTCCCACCGTTCCGCGGCCGGGCACGGGCGCTATTATTCTGACTTTCATCGCGCGCAAAGCAAGGGCAAGATCGTCCTCCATATTCGATATCTTGTTGACCTTTACGCCCGGCGCGGGATAAACCTCGTAAAGGGTGACAACCGGCCCCGGAGAAACGCTCGCGCGCGTCACCTTTATCTTGAAAGTGTCGAAGGTCTTTATAATCTCCTCCATGCGGGCCTCGTAGTTTTCCTCCTCGATATTCTCCTCCTTCGGCGGATCTGCAAGGAGCGAAAGCGGGGGAAACTCATAGTCGCCCTTCTTCTTGGGCTCGGCCTCCGCCTCGCTGCCGACAACTTCAACCTCCGTGCGTATGATTTTCAGAGCATCGGGCTTTTCCTCCGGCGCATGCTCCGGATTTGACCTTGAATTTTCTGCGGGTACTCCCGCCCCCGATCCGGCGGGCGTATTTCCCCCGAGTATGGCTGCCACCTCTTTCAGGCTGCGGCGCGCGGCAATGTCAGAGGGCCTGCGCGCAGAGTCCGAATAGGCTTCGTCCTCATCAGACGCGCCAGATGCCGGCTCCTCCTCTTTTTCAGAAGCCTCAATTACCCCGGGAGCCGATGCCTCCATACGCTCCCCGTTGTCGGGTTCTTCCTCGGCAGGCTCCTCTTTTAAGGAGTACTCCTCGGCAAAATCGTCGGGCTCCGTGGTAAAGTCCGAAGGAATCTTGTCGCGCCGGGCGCCTTTGGGCACATATACGAAACGCGCGCCGTCGTCCATGTCGTCTGGGGCGGGCGCGAAGCCTTCGGCGGCCAAATCAACGCCGGCGCGCACCGAAGACTCTTTGTCAGGCGCAATGCCGGAGTTTTTTCCCATAGAATCAATATCCACCCTCTCCACGCCGTCTGGGGAGAGAATTTTATCCGCTGAGGGCACCTCCACAACGCGCGGCCCGCGCTTGCCCGCAGAGGCCACCAGACCGAATATCTTGCGCGGCAGATATGTGAGGGCAAACCACATGCGCGATATGAACTTCGGCAGCACGCTCGGGACTTTTTTCACCGTGGAACTGAGTTCCGCAGCGGTGTCCGAAGGGTCTTCTATGAAGATGACTATCATGCAGAACATGCACACGCAGACCAGCAAGATTGCGCTGCCGAATATGTCTATCGAAGGATACAAAAAACCGTCGAATACGAGCTCCCCGAGGAGCCCTCCCCTGCCTGCGAGAAAATAGTCCGTCTCTGAGGGGGCGTCCAATATGCGCTGGGCCATGGCTCCGAAAGCCGAAAACGCCGCAACGCTCAGAGCCATCGCAAAAGCCGAGGCCGCATCGAGAACTGAAGGCCTGCGCTTGAAGCACAGCCAGCCCGTCCATAACAGATACACGGGAATTATCCATGTAGCGGCGCCGATGAAATAAAGGCTCAGCGCGCAGAATGTCGCGCCTATTCTGCCGCACAGATTCGGCCCGAGAGAGTTTGTAGTGGGAACAAACTCGGAAAGCACGCCGCCGTCTCCGAAGAAAATCTCCTGCCCGGCGCGGTAATCCACAACCGCCGTGAGAAAAATTATGCCGAGAAACAGAAACAGCGCGCCCAGCGCCGGGCGCCGCTTCCCTATTATGTCTCCAAGTTTCTCGCTCTTTTGAACTTTTGTCTTTTTTGACATCTTGAAAAATTCTTTGCCGTTTTAACCAATCTATTTGTCTCCGCCCGCCCTGCGGGCGTCGGAATGCAATTTAGCATCTTTATACCCGAACACTTTTAAGCCCACGCCAGAAAAAATGCAACACCGCTTGCCTACAATTCCAGAAGTTTTTTAGCCAGCTCTCTTGCCGAGCGGCTGTTGCGGTCGCCCAACATTCTGGCCAGTTCCCCGACGCGCTCGGCGCCGTCGGGCTTGAGCGGACGTATGGATACCGAGGTGTCGGAATCGCTCTGAGTTTTCTCCACGAGCAAATGGCTTTTCGCGCAGGCCGCAACTTGGGGCAGATGGGTCACGCACAGCACCTGCCTGCCGTTGGAGAGCTTTTTCAGCTCGCGCCCGACCGCCGCGCCTATCTCTCCGCCGACGTTCGCGTCGACCTCGTCGAAGACGAGTATGGGAGTCCCGTCGATAGACGCGAGAGTCGCCTTTATGGCCAGCATGACTCTCGCGAGCTCGCCGCTGGAGGCTATTTTTGCCAGGGGCATAGGCGTCTGCCCCGCGTTTGCCGAGAAGACGAACTCGCAGGAGCTTCCGCACGAGGCGGAGAACTCCTGCGGGGAGGCTTCGAGGGCAACCGCAAACCTCGGCTTTTTAAACCCGAGCGCGCCGAGCATCTTGACTACAGAAGCCTCCAGTTTTGAGGCCGCCGCCTTGCGTACGGCGTAAATCTCCTTTGCCAGCGGAAGCATCTTACCTTCGGCATCCGATATGGTTTTTCCCATCTGGGCCTTGAGTTTCTCCGCATCTGAACGCGCCGCCAGCTTCTCGGAAATTTCGTTCCTTGCCTTGAGAACCTGCGCCGGTGTTCTGCCGTACTTGCGAGACACCTCCAGCCATGCGGACATTCTGCTTTCAATCTTTGCCGCGCGCTCCGGAGTAAACGAGGCGCTCTTTTCCGCCAGAGCCGCATATTCCGAGGCTATATCCGCAAGCTCTATGGCCGCCCCCCTCAGCCTGGCCTCGAGGGACTGGAATTCCCCGCCGCCCTCCGCCGACATTTCCGAAGCTATCCGCACCGCCTTTGAGACATAATCCGCGGCCCCGCCCTCGTCGGAAAGCGCGCCGGCTATCGCCGCCGAGTTTGCCGACAGCGCCGCTGCCGCGCGGGACAGCTTAAAGTCGGCCTCAAGGGCGGCGAGCTCCTCCTCCGAGCATATGCAAGAGTCTATCTTGTCGAGCTGGGCGCGCAAAAACTCGGCCTCGTCGGCCGACAGGGCGGCGAGGTCGTCTATCTTCTTCAGGCGCGAGAGCGCCTCGGCCCGGACAGAGAGCCATTCCAGATATTCGTCCTTCAGGGCGGATATCTTTGCAAAGGCGTCGAGCATCTCCAGCTGGCTGGAGACATCGAAAAGTTTTTGCGGCTCCCCCGGGCCGTGAAAGTCTATCCACAGGCCGCCGAGCTTCGCAAGCGTGGAAAGCGTGGTCAAGGAGCCGTTCACGGCACATTTGCCCGCCTTGCTCCTCTCGACGGTTCTGGATATTATCATCTGGCCGTCCTCGCATATAGGCAATCCGGCGCTCTCGAGGAAAAAGTTTATCTCTGATGGGTCGGAAAACTTAAACGCAGCCTCCACCCTGCACACATCTGCCCCCTGGCGTATTATTTCCCTGCCTTTTCTGTTGCCCGCAAGAAGCCCCAAGGCGCCAAGCATGACGCTTTTGCCCGCGCCCGTCTCGCCCGTAACGGCTGTAAAGCCGTCCGTCAATTCCACGCGCGCCTTCTCCATCAGCGCCAGATCCGATATTTGCAGATATTCAAGCATAATTTGCAAATCCATAGAAAATGCAAATCCACCTCCGATACAACAAAAATACGGGCGCCTTTTTGAAAATTTTTCTTGCATAATGGAAATATAAATGTTTCATAGGCGGCTTTAATTATTCCCTCTGGGGGTGTAGCTCAGTTGGTTAGAGCGTCTGCTTGACATGCAGAAGGTCCGCAGTTCGAGCCTGCGCACTCCCACCATTTCAGGCCCCGCTGGGGCTTTTTTTATTTTAGGAGGGGCGGTTTTTTGCCGGGTAATGGCGCAGCCGGCCAAAATGCGCTCTCGCGCATAAAAGATGCTTAGGGCAGTTTAGCCGGCATTATTATCTAAAGATATTGCATTTGCGCGGAATGCGCAGATGCCAAGGATAATCCTTCAGCACTTTCTGCCGCATGCGCTCTTCCGTATACCGCCGCTTTTTCCATGCAGCCAATACCCCGCCAAGCGGATAAAAATATATTCCCAAAGAGCGCAAATATCCAACGACGGGCCGGCTCGTAAAAAAATATTTGCCTCGCAAGCCAGTTTTCAATAAATTATATGACAAATTTCATAACTTAGGGGGTATCAATACATAACAATGAAAAATTTGTCCGTATTTCTTATATTTTTATGCTGCATATCGGCTTTTGCCGGCTGGAACGTATCCTTCGACGAAGAAAACGGGGTTTTCTCGCTCGAAAACGGCAAATGCCGCGCAGCGCTTAAGGCCTCGTTTTTGCCCGAAGACGCAAAAACGGGCTCTTGGAAATTCTCTCCCTCCCGCGACGCCGTCGCCGACAGATTCGCGCTTGTAGATCCCAAGGGAGACGTGCAGGGCTATCTCAGGTTTGTCGCGGACGCCGACAATGTGGAGATTTTATTCCTCCACCGCACGGCGCAAAATTACGGCGGAGAGCTTTCTCTTGACGGTGAGATTTCAATAGGAGACGGCGGCGCAATCCTGTGCCGGACGCGCCCGTCAGACACTGAACGCATATTAAACCTCAACCTCGGCGGGGCCGACAGCCCCAACCAGGACTCTCTCTTTAGCCCCGAAGGCGACCTCCTCCTTGCGGTTGACGCACAAAATATGAATATGAAAAATCTCGGCAGCGGCCGCGCAAAGCTGCAAATACGTTCCGACGTAAAAAGCGCCGCGCAAAGCTCCGTGAGGATATCGCTGAAAAAAGACTGGTTTAAGAAGAGATACGCGCCCTACTTTAAGGCGATGGATTTCGATGAGAGTAAGCCCGCGCCGTCGGGGTGGATGTCGTGGAATACATATTTCGACAAGGCGACCGCCGAGGACAACCTTGCCGAGGCCCGCGTAGGCAAAAAGTATCTTCAGCCCTTCGGCTGCGAATACTGGTCCATAGAATCCTGGCAGGAAAATTCCGACAAGCTTCCCGTCAGCAAGTTTCACAACCTGAACTTAAAGCCCAACCCCTCCCAGTTTCCCGAAGGCATGGCGAAGCTCGCCGAAGACATACGCGCATTGGGTTTTAAACCCGGCATATGGATAGCGCCCTTCGCCACCGGGAACGCAGATTTTTACAACGCGCACAAAGACTGGTTCCTGCACGATGCAGACGGGAACCCCGTCTCCTGCTGGAACGGAACCTACACGCTAGACCCGACAAACGACGAAGCTCTCGCCCACATGGAAAAGATTTTAAGGACGGCTTCCCAAGAGTGGGGATACGAATTTTTCAAGATAGACGGAATGTCCGGGCGCAACAAGGGCTACTGTGCCCACATGTTCGAGCGCCCGGAAGTGCGCGCGGCGTTTAAAAATCCGGATTGCAAAAATCCGTTCGAGCGCTGTACTGCGGCTTTCAGGCGGGCCATTGGAGACGACAGGTTTTTCCTTGCCTGTCAGGGGCATCTGACAGGGCCCGAGGCCGCCTATGCCGACGCGTCGCGCTCGGGGGCCGACATAGTGAGCCCCAACAAGCCCGTGATGTGGAAGAATATTTTAAACCAGGCAGTCTGCACCGCCAACCAGGTATTCTCGCACAACATATCCATGGTCTCCGACCCCGACACCCTTCTTGTCAGGGAGATTGGCGACGAGCAGGCCCGCGTGAGCGCCACCGTAATCGCCCTGCCCGGGCAGCTTACGTTCTTCGGCGACAAACTTGCTCTCCTGAGCCCCGGGAAGATGAAAATTCTCCAGCAGACGCTTCCGCCCGTAAGGTCCAGACCGTCTGCGCTCTATCCATATTTCAAGCTTCCCCCGGTATGGCTTTTGTCGATAAAAAGCCCGGTCTTGGGCCAACATAAGACTGTGGCGCTATTCAACTTTTCGGATTCGGATATGGAGCTTTCCGCCTCGGCCGAGGAGCTGGGGTTAAATACAGACACAAAATATGCCGCCTTTGAGTTCTGGACTCAGACTCCTATAGAGAGCATAAGCCTGCCGTTTGCATGGAAGGTTCCAGCGCGGGGCGTGAGGGTTTTCGGGATATTCGAGAAGTCGGACATTCCACGCTGGATAGGCTCGGACAGGCACATATCCATGTCGGGCATGGAGATAAAAGAGCTTAAGTGGGACGCCTCCGCCCTAAAGCTGAGCGGGAAAATCTCCTTCCCCGGAGATTTTCCCCTCGACGAATTCTTCTATCTGCCCGAAGGCCTTAAGGTTGCAAGCGCAAGTTGCGGCAATGCGCAAGCGGAGGTTTCCAGCCTAAATTCCGCAGTCAAGGTCTCATTCAAGCCGAATTCCAAAAAGGCCCAAGAGCGCTCCCCAGAGGATTTTGTCATAAGCTTTTCTAAATAGCTTTCCGCCTGCGGCCCCTTAAGGCAGAACCTGCGCAAAGAAATTTAACAGCAAGACAGACAAAATATTCTCTATTGGGAGAAAATGTTAACGCATATCCCCCAAAGCTATCGAAAGAGGCCAGTAAGAAATAAGCGCCATTTTAGCGGCGATATCGAAGATTCTGCCGACTATGCGAAACTATATGACATGGCGGCATTGAGTTTTATAAAATAAAAATCGCCAAATTTAGCCATGTACATAAAGTTTCTTTTTAGCATGCGGAAGGGAAAAAGAGTCTAAACTACTTTTCCAACTTGAAGGAGCCCAGCTGCAGAACCTTTCCGTCCGGTTTTTTCAAAGAGACTGAAAACTCGTAGTCTGCATCCTGCGGCAGGGGGTAGACTGATATCTCGTACGGATACTGGGAACATTTAAACTCTCCCTTTGAGGGGCTGACCATAGTCAGGACAAGCTCGGCGTTTTTATCCTCAAAAGCGCCCATGCTAAGATAGGCGTAGAGCGCGTCGCTTCCGAAAGGCCCGCGTATCCTGTATAGCCCAAGATCCCCGTATTCCCCGGCTGCCGCCTTCTTCATTATGCGAGATATGCCCTTTATGGGTTCAACCTTCTTAAACTGCCTCTTGAATACCATGGGAACTTTTACCGCTATAAGCCCGCGGGCAGGAACGGTAAGGTTCTTGTCGGACATAAACCCTACGGAACCTATCTTTTTGCCCTCCGAGTCGAAAACCGCGCACGGCTCGTCGAGAAGGGCATCTTTGAAGAAACGGCTTAGCGGGTTGAATGTCGGGCTGAAATCCACCTTGCTTGCGGTGTCGTTTACGAACAAAACCCACATGCCATCGTTTGCGCGCGCGGAGATTGTGCTGACTTTAGGCGTGTTTGCGCGGACCATGTCCTTGTCGAGTATAAGCCTGCAGCCCTCGTCGGAGAATACCTTTCCGCCCAGGCCGAATATCCTGTCCACAAACCACACGTACCCGCGCTGCCTGACGAAGGGAAACTTTATCTTGTCCCTGCTGGCCAATTCTATCTGGCTTATGAGAAAGTCCATATTCTGCGCGAAATGGATGGGAATATGGTGGTAGTAGAAGCTCGTGTAATCCATGCCCTCGTAGGGGTAGTTCTCCGTCATGTGGGCGTCTATGTAGTCGGTTATGTAATAGCCCGGATAGTTGGCGAAGCGCCCGACTATTGAATGGCGCGCAAACTTGTCTATTATGTCGCGCCCCGTGTTCTTATACACGCCCTCCATCTCCGCCGCCCACGACGGATGGAGTATGTTCAGCCTGTTTGCGCCGACGGAATCCGTAGACGTATAGCTCGAGGGCTGCTCTATGCCCATGCCTATGCGGGAAACCTTCAGCCCGTCAACCGTCTTTTCCGGCATCACATAGCAGTAGGAGGGAAGTTTCGTATTTTCGCGGATTTTGCCCGACTTGTCCGCAAGCGGAGCTCCCTCGAAAACCGTCCTGAAAGCCTCCCTGAGCGGCCTGCCCTCGCGCTCGTTGACCGTGCCGTTCTGCCACCAGAGATGCTGAACCCCCTGGAACATATTGCCCTTGTATATAACGCTCTCCTTCGGAGGATTCGGATAATTCCACAGGCATGTAAGAGTGTGGAAAGCGCCCCTCTGGGCATAGTCGAGGTATTTCTTTTCCCCTGTGGCCTCGTAAAGATCGTTCAGATACCACCAGAAATAATAGAAGGACACGTTGACGAAATTCTGCAGGTGGGGCAACTGGTCCTGCGTCTCGAAAAACTCAAGTTCCCTGTCGGCCCTGGCGCGCGCGGCGGCCAGATACTCCTTATTGCCGGTCGCAAGATACATGCCGAAATCTCTCGGCCACGACGGATTGGGCATCTTCTTGTAGGCCTCCGCGACAAGCTCGCCGGCCCACGGATTGCCCCCTCCCAAAAGCGCGTTTGCCGAGGCGTAGAAATCCGCGTCGAAAAACGCGTTGGGCCCGCCCCCAAGCAGGGACTTGCCCGCAGCCTGCGCGGCGTAGGCCTCGGAGAGCATAAGGTGTGAACTGTTCCTGCTGAGGGCGAACTCCACGGTGCGCAAGGCCATATTTGCGAAGCACTCCTCGTCGTCCGTAAGCAGCGCCAGCGATATCTCCGCAAGCGGGGACGACTGTGTCACCCACATGGGCCGCTCTATGTTCCACCTGCCGCCCATGCGGCCCACCCAGCCTCCGTAGCGCTCGGACTTAAGCAGCTTGGCGATATTGCAAAGGGCGTCGGAAAAAGAGACTTCGTACGGCTCGCGGAATATGTTTCCGGCGGAGAATATGCGCGTGTTTGCAAATTCGACGGCGTCGGTCCAGTCGCCCTGCATGCTGATGCAATAGAAAACCGCCTTAAGCTCGCCGCCCTTTTTCATATGAGAGTTCGGCCCCCCGAGAACGGGCTGGAAAAACGCAAGCTGGTTTTGCATGCGCGAATTCATGAGCGAAAAAGCGCACAGCGACTTTCCCTTAGCGCCCCAATCGTCAGCAGGGAATATAGACGGGTCTGCGGATATGCCGAATACCGCGCTCTTTCCATCCTTATTCGTCTGGAACATGGCGTAGGGCTGGGAAGCCATGGCGTTGCCGAGCTGAACGGGAGTCGTCATCAGAAATCTGTTCTGAAACAGCGGCGGCAGCTGAACTGCGTCTATTTTATCCTTTTCGAGCGGCGAAAACCCCATAAAGCCGGCCGAGTAATAACCGTC
Source organism: uncultured Opitutales bacterium (assembly GCA_944389315.1). Taxonomy (GTDB): domain Bacteria; phylum Verrucomicrobiota; class Verrucomicrobiia; order Opitutales; family Intestinicryptomonadaceae; genus CALXQW01. Next base: position 14,173 of record CALXLX010000013.1, on the reverse strand, counting down.
CGCGGGAACCGCGTACGAGAAGGACACCTTTACCGCCTGCGCGCCATCCATTAGCTCCATCTGGGCCTCCGCGCCGTCGCGGAACTTTAAAATTAGAGTGTTGTCGTCCTTGCGCGACACGTTTGAGGGCCTCAACACCTCGATAGAATTGAAGGAATACGGGTTCATATCCCTGGAGGAGAGCAGATAGTCCTTGCCCTTGTAGGAATATTCGCGCGCGCGGGATTCGCGCTGCCAGAACGAATAGTACCCGTCGGAATAATGCGGCGGCAGAGGCTCCCTGCCCACAAAGAAATACTCGTCGTCAAACTCGAAGACGGAGGCCTTGCCTCCCTCCTTGTCGTAAAGCTCAACGCTCCTTATCCACACGTCTTTGCCCCCTATGCCCGTCTTCTTCGTGAAGTACAAACCCATGCGCTCGTTCTTAACGCCTATGCGCTCTGGATTTTCCGGCGTCTTAACCCTGGAGTCGAAATCCTTAAGGTCTATGTAGGAGCCCTTCTTCGCCAAAGGCTCCCGCTTTAGCTTATTGCGGTCTATGGCATACGGATTCGTGTTTACATTTGTGCTAAACAGCAGCGCATTTGCCCGCACATATTGGCCTATAGGCGCTATCTCTATGAAGTTCTCGCCCGCAAGAAGCTCTATTTTGCCAAGATACTGCCACCTGAACATTCTGTTTGCCGGCTTGGGATAGCCCTTCTTCTTGGCGGAGACCCCGTAGTTGCAAAATGGGTCGAGCTTGTCCGCGCCGTTTACAATCAGCCTGAAATAGTCCCTGCCCGCCGGATGCTGCGGCAGATTCAACCCCTGCGCCCATATATGATATACCCTGTCCTCCGGTATATCCAACACGGTGAAGGGCGCCTGGGAGGAAAACTGGCTCTCTATTTGCCTTTCGTCGACATTCCAATCTTTGGTGTCGAGAAATTCCTTCGTCTCCAGAAGGAACGTATCCTCCTTGCCCTCCCCGTCTGCCAGGGACAAATGCGGCAAAACCACCGCAATAAACGCAAAGAACAAACCGAGAGCAATGTCTTTCATACCTTTATGTTTTCTTATCTTAAAATGTAACGCAACCTTCCCCAATCCGGATGGAAGGGACTTGGAAATTTTCTACATAAAACCAGCCCCCTGTAAAGCATTAAAAAACGGCGGCAAAGCGCAATGCCGAGCCTAGTATGCCACCTTTGCGCGGTATGGGCGCCTGGTTTTCTAAGGGCGCAGGCTCCCGTCTTCGGCCCCGGTTTCCGGTTCCCGGGAGACATTCTCCCGCGCGTCGGCGGGCAGAACCTGAACTTCAATATCCGTCCGGCTGTCGGTTATTCCCGGAGGGGTTGCAAGCCATTTGAAGTCGACGAGGGAATCCTCCCTCAAATATCCGCCCTTCTGCCAGAGCAGATTCTCTACATGGTTTCTTATGCTCTTTTGGGCGTCGAGCATGGCCAGCCGCAGATTCACCGACGACCTCCCGCTGAATTTGTAGTTTTCCTGCAATACCGCCTTCAGGCGGGCGGGCATGTCGCGCTTCAAAGACGCGGGTATGAAAAATTCGGAATTGTCCGTGGTTATGTCGAACTCCGTAAGATCTTTAAGGCGTATGCCCTCGTCGTCGAACTTGAGAGCGGGCACGGATATTTGCAGCTTGCCGTCGCGCCTGTCGAAAACCGCCGAAAACCTGGGGTCGGAAAGCTCCACGTAATAATTGTACAAGACGTTTATGGGCCGGCGCAGCTTGTACTCTATGTCCCCGAGAAGCCTGGAGGCTATGCCCCTGCGCTTCTCGCACACCGAGGCGGAAAGCGCGCCCTTGACCGTGGCAACTATCCATTTGTCCTCAGGCAAAGACTCCTTTATCTCGCTGAAAGACAGGCTTACGCTCTCGGGCTCGCCTCCGGCGTCGTCCGTTCTTTGCGACAGGTCCTTTGGGCCGCCCCATACGGATTTTATCCCCCCGTGCCTGTATACATAAAACGCAAAAAATGTAAGCATCGCTGTTCCGACAAGCCAGCACAAAGCCGCCAAAGGATGCGAAGATGCCGACGCCGAAGCAGGCGCAAACGCCGCCGCAACTATCCCCCTAATCAGAAGCAAAACCGACAGAATAAAAACGCCGAGCAAAACCCATCTCAGTAACCTCAGAAACTCCAAAGGAAACATCGCAAAGGTCTTGAGCCTTTCAATCTGGCGTTTTATAGGCATCGTGAAATTTACATTCATCAAGATAGTTAAAATATAGACACGCACTCAAGGATATTCGTCCCCGCAAATTTCTGAAAAAAACGCCGTTTGTCCGGGCAATGCGTGTCCGGTAGGAAAAATTTTTCAAAAATTGATGAAAAAATCAGTTGCAAAATCAGGAAAAAAATGCATTTTTTCTTAATTTGTTAAGTTCCCATATAAATATAAATCGAAAAAAATTATGACAAACATGAAAAAGCTGATGAGCTTGCTTGCGGTGTCCATAGCCATAATGGGTTCGGCGAGCGCCGCCGACGAGTACACCACCGACGTTTCAAAACTGCCCGAACAGGCGCGCGCCTACATGGCGAAGAACTTCCCGCAGGCAAAGGTCTCGGGAATCAAGATAGACAGGGAGATGCTCTCCGTGGAAGACTACAAGGTTGCCCTGTCGGACGGCACACAGTTGAAATTCCTCCCCGACGGCACTCTCAAGGAGCTTGAGAACAAGTTTTCGGGCATAAACCCGTCTCTTATCCCGGCGGAGATATCTTCTTACATTTCAAAGAACTATGCCAATATGAAGATTGTTGAGTTCAAAAAGAAGCTCTACGGATACGAGGCCGAGCTTTCCAACGGGATAGAGCTGAAATTCACTCCGGACGGCAAGTTTCTGGGCATGGATATGTAATGAAAATATTTCTCAGGCAAAAAAAAGGGCCGCCCTATATGGGCGGTTTTTTTTGCCGCATAAACTGCTCTTGAGGAGCAGGGCGCAATCAAAATCCCCGGATTGATAAAAAAGACTGAAGACATTTTCCGCCTCCGGCGGAAAAAAGCCCGGCTGCGGAAATAAAGTGAAAAGTTTTACTTGAGAAAAACATACATTTTTGTAGCTTTTAGAAAAAAATTCCTACTGCGGCGGCATAGGAGGCCCCTGATGAAACGCAATCCACGGCAGGCAAAGAAAAAGACCACCTGCGCCCCAAAAAGGCGCGGGGGCGCGGTGAATATTGCCGGCGGCAGGGAGAGGAACGGGATTATCGTCTTCGACTCGGCCCTTTCGGAAACTTTTGCGGCAAAAGAGCGCAACCCCTACAATTTGGAGATGTCCGTGCTCCACCAGATAAGCAAGGTGATAGTGCGCAGAAAGAACGTATCCCTGCTGTTGAACGAGGTCATGGAAATTCTGTTCAGGGAAATGGGGCTTTTGAGGGGAACCATAACCCTCAGGCAGGGAAATCTGCTTGTCTTAGAGGCCTCGCACGGGCTGAGCGACTCCGCCAGGCAGCGCGGGGTTTACCGCATGGGAGAGGGCATCACCGGGCGCGTTGCAAAGAGCGCAAAGAGCATGATAGTCCCCGACATATCCCGCTGCGACGAGTTCCTCAACCGCACACGCGCGCGCGACGCAAGCAGGCCCACCGCATTCCTTTGCGTGCCCATAATCTACGCCGGGGAGGTCATAGGCACTATGAGCATAGACAGGGAGGTGTCCCCGGACTCCGATTTGGAGAGGGACTTGCACCTTCTAGAGACCATCGCCAACATACTTGCCGACGCCGTTAGCGGGCTGTATTTGTACCACGAGGAGCGCGACAAGCTCATTGCCGAGAACAAGACTCTCAGGCAGAGGCTCGACGACAAGTTCCGGCCAGAGAACATAGTAGGCAACTGCGGCGGAATGCAGAGGGTCTTCGAGCTTATGGCCCGCGTTTCCGAAAACGACGCCCCCGTGCTGATATTGGGAGAGCCCGGCACGGGCAAGAAGCTCGTCGCCCGCGCGATAGCGTCTTCGGGCAAATACAAGGGCAAGCCCGTAAGGGAGCTGTCCTGCGCGTCCGTGCCGGACAGCATATTGGAGGCGGAGCTTTTCGGCTCGAGAAAATCATCTTCAGGGCGGGAGCCTAAAGCCTTAGAGGGGCTGCTCGAGCAGGCTTCAGGCGGCACGTTAATCCTCGACGGCATAGGAGAAATCTCAAGGTACATGCAGCTGCGCCTCTTGGAATTTCTGGCCGAGAACGAGCACTCCGAAGGCAGAAAGCGCGCGGCAGAAAAGACGCGCATAATATGCGTCTGGTCCAGGAGGCCGGGCGAGGCGCTAAAATCGGGGGCTTTCGACGAAGATTTGTACTATCGCCTCAGCGTATTTACCATAACGCTCCCTCCCCTGTGCGAACGCGGCAGCGACATTATCCTTCTTGCGGAGCATTTCCTGGAAAAGTACAACGCCAGATATGCCAAGAAGATAGCCAGAATATCCACCCCCGCGATAAACATGCTGATGGCCTACCATTATCCGGGCAACGTGCGCGAGCTTGAAAACTGCATCGAGCGCGCCGTGCTGCTCAGCGCCGACGGGGTTATATCGGGCTACAATCTGCCGCCGAGCCTCCAGACCGGGCAATCGACAGGAACATCGAGGATAAACCCCGACGATACCGTCGACTTCAAACTCATGCTCTCCGGATTCGAGCGGGAGATAATCACCGAAGCCCTGAAGCTCCACTGGGGAAACGCCGCCGCCGCCGCGCGCCAGCTTAACCTGACCGAGCGCATAATGAATTACAAGATAAGAAAGCTCGGCATACTCCCGAAAAATTTTAAGATTTTCAAGTAGCCCAGCGCCCCTCTTGCGCCCAAGTCCCCAAAAAAACGCGCCGCAGAACGCAGCATAAGCGGCCGAGCATGGGAAGGACAAGAAAGCCGCCTCAAATGCGGCGGTCAGAAAAGCTCCAGCTGCTCTCCCGCCGCGGGGCTTTTCGGCTGGGGAGTTTCCCCCTTTGAGGACGCATTATTCTTTGCGGAATCTATGCTATCGGCATTGGTTTCGGCCGCTCCGGGCTCGGCGCTGATTGATGCCTTGCCCATAGGCGCTCCGTCTGGGGCGCCGCCGCGCGCGGGGCCTTCAGATTTTGGCAGTTCCGCCCCTTGCGAGACCATCTCGAGAAACTCCGCCTCGCTGAGCGTTCTCACCCCGAAGGACTGCGCCTTCTTAAGTTTTGAGCCGCCGCCCTGCCCGCATATAAGAAAGTCCGTCTTCTTGGAAACATCGGAGGAAATCCTCGCCCCGAGGCTCTCCAGCAAAGCTTTGGCCTCGTTTCGCCCCATGGACTCCAAAGTTCCCGTGAGCGCGCAGGATTTGCCCGTAAACGCCGTCGACGCCTTAGCCGCTTTCTGTACCTTTGAGAAATTCACCCCCGCCGCGCGCAGAGCCTCTATGGTCTCCGCATTGTGGGGGCTCTCGAAAAATTCCCTGACCGAGTCGCTCATCTTCTCGCCGACGCCCTCTATCTGCATGAGCTCCTCTTTAGAGGCTCTTGCGAAGGCGTCCAGACTGCCGAAAGCCCTTGCAAAATCCTTCGCCGCGCTTTCGCCAACGTCGAAAATTCCCAATGCAAAAATCAGGCGCCACAAATCCACGTCCTTGCTTTTCTCTATCGCCTCAACAAGGTTCTCGGCAGATTTCCGCGCGAATCCCCCAACCTTAAGCAAATTCTCAACCTTCAGGGAATAAATATCCGCCGGATATTTCACCGCGCCCGACTTGCATAGAGCCGAGACAACCTTCTCTCCCAACCCGTCTATGTCCATGCACTTTCTGGAGGCAAAGTGCACGAGCCTTTGCTCTATCTGCGCAGGGCATCCTATATTGGGGCACCTGTAAACGGCCTCCCCATCGGGCCTGACAAGCGGAGTAGAGCATACGGGGCATTTGTCCGGAAATGCATAGGGCTTGCTGTCGGAAGGGCGCATGTTCAAATCCACCCCGACAACCGCGGGAATTATCTCCCCGGCCTTCTCTATAACTACGCAATCGCCCACGCGTATGTCTTTGCGGGCAATTTCGTCCGCATTGTGCAATGTCGCGCGGGAGACCACGGAGCCAGATATCTCCACAGGCTGAAGCTCCGCCACCGGAGTGACCGCGCCCGTGCGCCCGACCTGCAGCGTTATCGCCTTAAGAATGGTCTTGCGCCTCTGGGCCCTGTACTTCCAGGCTATGGCCCAGCGCGGAGCCTTTGCGGTAAAGCCCGCGCGCCTTTGCATGGCCACATCGTCGAGCTTTACAACCGCACCGTCAGTGTCGAACCCGAAACTCTTGCGCTGCTCGTCAAGCTCGTTTATGGCCTTTAGGACCTCCTCTATTCCAGCAACGCGCCTGTCCCAATTTACCGTCGGCAGCCCCCACGAGTTCAACAGCCCCCTGAGCTGCGACTGCCTGGTCATTGTGTCCGCAGCGCCTCCCGACACCTCTCCGAGAGAGTAAAACGCCGCGTTTAGGCGCCTCGACTCCGGCGGCTTTTCCAGCAGCTTCAAGGTTCCAGCAGTCAGGTTGCGCGGATTTGCGTACATGCGCTTTGCCCTCTCGCGGGACTCCTCCAGGCGCGCTATCTTCGCCTCTACGATTTCCCTCTGGGCGCTCTCCTCGGGCATCAGCTCCGAAAGTTTTTCCCTCTGTTTGGATATCTCCGCGTCGGTCTTCTTCTCAAACTCCGCGCGCTTTGCCTCAAGTATGCGATCGAACTCCCCCCTTGTCATGTAGGCCTCCCCGCGCACCTCCAAAATTGCGGGGAAGCTTCCCTTAAGCCGCGGCGGTATGGCTCCGCGGAAAAGATACAAATTCCGGGTGATGTCGTCGCCGCTGCGCCCGTCGCCGCGGGTAAGCAGCCTAGAGAGAGCGCCGTTTTCGTAGACTGCCGATATCCCGCAGCCGTCTATCTTGGGCTCCACGACATACTCCAAAGAAACGCCTGAGTTTAAAAACCTGCGCAGCCTGGAGTCGAAATCCTCCAGCTCCTCCGCGGAAAATGTGTTGTCCAGGCTGAGCATGGGCGCAAGATGCTCCACCTTCCTGAAGCCCTCGGCGGAATCGTCCCCGACGCGCTTCGTGGGAGAATTGTCCGAGGCAAACTGCGGATACTCCCTCTCAAGCGCCGCGAGGCGCGAGATCATATCGTCGAACTCTGCGTCGGAAATCTCCGGGACGGCCGCGCGGTAGAGCGCCTCGTGCCTGAGCACCAGCGCCTCAAGCTTGCGAATTTCAGACTCTGCCTCCGCGGGTGTCATTGTCTCAGTTGGCCTCGATGCGCGCGGGGCTATTTGAACGCGGGTTCCCCTCTTGTCTGCCCCGAGCCGCGAACTTTGTACTTATATATGCTAAGCTCCCTTAGCCCCATGGGGCCGCGCGCGTGCAGCTTGTTTGTGGATATGCCTATCTCCGCGCCAAACCCGAACTCAAATCCGTCCGTAAAGCGCGTGGATGCGTTCCAATAAACCGTAGACGAGTCCACCCCGGACAAAAACTTCTCCGCCCGCGAAGCGTCCGCAGTGACTATGCAGTCTGAATGGGCAGACGAATGGGCGTTTATAAAATCTATCGCCCCCTCGAGCGAATCGGAAAGATCGACCGATATGACAAGGTCGTCGTACTCCGTGTCGAAATCCTCCGCCGAGGCCGGCACGCATTTGACGCCGTCCGCGTCCAAAATCTTCTTGGCGCGAGCCGAAGCCCTTATCTCAACGCCCCTCTGCGCAAGCGCGCGGCACAACGCAGCGAGCAAATCGCCCCTCGACGAATCCACAATGAGATTCTCCGCCGCGTTGCAGACGCTCGGCCTCTGGCACTTTGCGTCGACAACCACATTCAGCGCGGTCCGCTCGTCGGCAAAGGAGTCTATGTATATGTTGCATAGCCCCTTGTCGTGCTTGAGCACGGGTATGGTGGAATTCTCCGACACAAAGCGTATGAGGCCCTCGCCTCCGCGGGGAATTATGCAGTTTATAAATTTGTCCAGCCTGAGCATTACGTTCAGGGCGGACCTGTCGGTCGTCGGTATGGTCTGCACCGCCTTCTCAGGCGCCCCGGCGCGCCTGAGCGCCTCGGATATGTATTTTGAGAAAATCTGGTTTGTCAAAAAGCACTCGCTGCCGCCGCGCAGTATGGCCGCATTCCCGCTTTTTAGGCAGAGGGCGGCGCAGTCTACAGTCACGTTCGGGCGGCTCTCGTAGATTATCGCTATCACGCCTATGGGCACCCTTACCTTCTCTATGCTTATCCCGTTGGGGCGCACGGTTGACTCCATCACCTCGCCGACAAAATCCGGCAACTTGACAAGCTCCTCCAAGCCCGCGCATATAGACTCTATCTTCCCCTCCGAAAGCGACAGCCTCTCCAACATCGCCTTAGACATTCCGCCCATCTGCGCCTTCTTGACGTCGACACTGTTCGTCTGCAGAATCTCCGCGCTGTTTTCCCTCAGCAGCCCCGCAAGGCCCAGCAGCGCCGCATTCTTGACTTCAGACGGCAGATTTGCCAGCTCGAGGCTCGCGGCGCGGGCGTCGGCGGCTATTTTTTCAACTTCGGTTTTTACGTCCATGGCTATATAGATGTTATTTGCCTTATGTATTCCATTCTGCGGGATATTTCGTCCATTCCGCTGCTTTCAAGCTTGTAGCAGGAGAAAGACTCCACCGTAATAGACGAGGTCGCCGCCGCCGCGAGCATCGCCCTTTTCAGCGACGCAAAAGACGCGTCAGAAGCGGCCGCTATGGAGCCTATCAAAGCCCCCGCGTAGGAATCCCCCGCCCCGGTCGGGTCGTAAAGCTCCCTTACGGGATAGGCGCCCATCATGAAGAACCCGTCGTCGCAAAACAGCATGGAGCCGTGCTCGCCCTTCTTTATGATGACTGCGCGCGCCCCGAGCCCGCGCAGGGCGTCTCCCGCATTCAGCAGGTTGTTCCGCCCCGAAAGCTGCTTGGCCTCGTCGTCGTTGAGTATCAGCACGTCAACCCTCTTTATCAGCTCCTTCAGCTCCGCATTGGCGGTCGATATCCACAAGTCCATGGTGTCGAGCACCACAAAACGCGGCTTTGCAACCTGGTCTAAAATGGATCTTTGAAGCGTCGGGGATATGTTCCCCAAAAGGACATACCCGCACTCGGCAAGCTCCGGCGAAAGCTTTGGAGAATAGTTTTCAAAGGCGTTCAGCCTCACGTCCAAAGTCTCCCTGCTCTTGAAATTTTCATGGTACTTGCCGCGCCAGAAAAAAGTGGGGCGGTCAGGGTCAAACTCAAGGCCCGAAACATCTATTCCGCGCGCCTTGAGCCTTTCCAAGTCCGAGGCCTTAAAATCGTTCCCGGCTATGCCCGTCATTTTTGTCGGGGCGAAATACGAACACGCCAAAGCAGCATAACAGCTTGCCCCGCCGAGTATGTAATCCTCCTTGGCAACGGGAGTTTCTATGCAATCATAGGCCACCGAACCGGCTATGAGAACCGAATTATTCTTGTCGTCTGACATGCATAAGAAAGATAATGGGCCTCCTTCGCATTACAACAAAAAAGCGCGCGCCTTCCCTCTCAAATCTCAACCCCTGCCGCGCAAACCAGCGCGCCCCATGCGCCGAAAGACGGCATCCCCCCGCAAAAGCCTAAACGCTGCCCGTATGTGCGCAAAAAAAAACGCCCGGCAAGCGGGCGAAAAAGATAATCTGAAAGCTCTTACTCCTGGGTTTCCTCAACATTCCAGAAGCCTTCGTCCGTAAAGAACGGGCTCGGGCCCACAAGAGGCGTAAAGCCTTCCTTTACCTGGGTCTTGCCGTCGGGCGATACGACCTCCTCAACGGCAGTACCGGGCACGCTCAGAAAGTCCTCTATGGATATGGCCTCGTACTCCTCGTTGTTAAGCGCCATCATCTTAGTCTCGTCCTCAAACGTGTCCGTGGACGGCCTCTCGTAACGGCCCCATATCCAATCCACCGGAGTCATGGGGGCAATCTCGCCCTTCTTTATCTTGGCAAGCTGCTTGCGCGCATCCGCCGCCGCCGGACTGTTTGGCGCAAGCGTTATGGTCTCGTTGTAGAATATGGACGCAGCCTTGTTGTCCGTGCGGTAATAGTAGTAAAAATCCCCCATGACAAGGCGGCTGCGCGCGTAGGTGTCGCGCATATTGTCGAGGCTCTCCTCGGCGTTTATCACGCCCGCCTCCTCGGGGAAAAGTATCAGATAGTCCTGGTAAAAACTTATCGCCTTCTTGGTGGAATCCTGGTCGTAGTCCGGCCCCATGACCATATCCTTAAAAATGCGCGCCATCTGCAAATACGCATCGGGCGTAAACAGACTGTTCGGATAGGTGTTTATGAGCCTGTCCAAAGCGTCCTCGGCAACCTCGGGCTTGCCGTTGTCGGCCGCCACTAGCGATATATTCATCAGGGCTATGGGAGCATAGTCGGAATAGGGGGCATTCTTGACTATCCCCTCGTAGAATTTTATGGCGTCGTCGTAATTGGTAAACCACGGGAACCACCCCCACAGATATGGGGTTGCGCCGTCCTGTATCATGGCCGCAACCCTGAACTGCTCGCCTATGACCTGGTTGAACTTCTGATAGTCCGGATACCTCTTTATTATCTCCCCGAAGCTATTGTAAGAATCCTCGAACTGGCCGCGCTGAGCATAGACCAGCCCCAACTGGAAGTAGGCCTCGGGCGCGAAGATGCTCTCGGGATACTCGTTTACGACTATCTGATAGCAGGATATCGCCGTCCAAAGATCGCCCTCCTCCTGGGCGGCCTTGCCCTCGTTCATGGCCTGGAGAGCATTCTCAACGTTCGCGGCGTTCCCGAATATGTTGGACAGCACGCCGCCTTCTATCTGCCAGCCGCGGTCTTTCGACCATACGAGATCCGCGTACGCGCTCTGCGCGCACGCCGCGATGACAATAACCGCCGCCGTCAGATATTTCTTCATAATCAGTACCACTTTATGAGGGTTGCGCCCCACGTCAAGCCCGCGCCGAAGGCAACGAACAAAACATAGTCCCCGCGCTTGACCCTTCCGGAACGCACAACCTCGTCGAGCGCAATCGGGATGGACGCCCCCGACGTGTTGCCGTAGTTTTGAATGTTCACATAAACTTTGGACATGTCAAGCTTGAGCCTCTTTGCCACGCTTTCTATTATGCGGGCGTTTGCCTGGTGGGGAATGAACAGGGCAAGCTCGTCAGGGCGCACTCCGCAGCGGTCGAGCACCTCAAAGGCCTTCTCCTGCATGATCTTCACAGCATGCTTGAACACCTCTTTGCCGTCCATATGCACGCAGTGCAGCTTATTTGCCACAGTCTCCGCGCTTGCAGGCATGGCCGAACCGCCCGCGGGCAGGCTGAGAATCATGTTGCCCTCTCCGCTCGCGCCAAGAACCGTGTCGAGTATGCCAACTCCCGTCTTCTCGACCGCCGAAAGCACCGCCGCGCCCGCTCCGTCGCCGAAAAGCACGCAGGTAGAGCGGTCCTCCCAGTTTACCAGGCTGGAGAGCTTCTCCGCGCCGACAACCAGCGCATGCTTGTAGTAGCCGGACTGCATCATGCGCGAGGCTATCTCTATCTCATAGACAAAGCCTGAACACGCCGCCTCTATGTCGAAGCACGGAATGTTGTTCCTTATGCCCAGCTTCGCCTGAAGCATGCACGCCGTCGACGGAAACATCATGTCGGGGCTGACGGTTGCAACTATAACCAAATCTATCTCGTCGGGCCTTAATCCCGCAGCGTCGAGGGCGCGCCTTGCAGCTATGCAGGCCATATCGGAAGTGGTCATGTCCTTGGGGGCTATGCGCCTTTGCTTTATGCCCGAACGCGTGTATATCCACTCGTCGGAAGTGTCCACTATCTTGGCCAAATCGTCGTTGGTTACTACTTTCTCGGGCAAAAATGAGCCCGTCGAACTTATTATTATAGACCTTGGGGTCATAAACTCGGTACCCTTTCCTTTGCGCGCCGGATAAAATCAGCCTTCCAGCGCCTGCGCCTTGGTTTGCGCGATAAACGGACTTATCCTCGCAATGTCCTCGGCTATTTTTCTGTTCATCTGTTCTGTTATGCAGCGCGCGGCTATGCCGAGCGCCCCTTCAAACTGGCGAGCTTCACTTGAGCCGTGTGCCTTAATCACAAGGCCGTTGAGACCCAAAAGCGGCGCGCCGGAAAATTTCTCCACGGGAATCCTCTCCTTAAAGTCGTAAAACGCCTTGCGCGCAAGCCATATGCCTATCTTTCGTATGAACGTGCGCGTGAGCTCCTCCTTTAGAATTCCCTTGAACATCTTTGTCGCCCCCTCGAGGGTTTTTAAGAGAAGATTGCCCGTGAAGCCGTCGCAAACGACAACGTCGCAATCGCCCTCAAAGACGTCGAACCCCTCTATGCGGCCAGCGTAGTTGATAGTCCCCTCGGCGGCCTTGAGCAATTTGTGCGCCCCCTGGACAAGGCTGTTGCCCTTGCCCTCCTCCGTGCCGTTGCAAAGCAGGCCTATCTTCGGATCCTCCATGCCTAGTATCGCGCGCGCGTAGTTGGCGCCGAGCACGGCGTTGTCTAGCAGGTTCTGGGGCTTGGGGTCGGGATTTGCCCCAACGTCTATCATCACAAAATTTCTGTCCCGCCCCGGCATTATGGAGCCGAGCGCAGGGCGTTCTATTCCTTCAAGAGTGCGCAGCTTTATCGTGCCGGCGGTCATCAGGACTCCCGTATTGCCGCAACTTACCACCGCCTGGGCCTTGCCGAGCTTGACGAGCTCGAGCGCGCGTATCATAGAGGAGTCCTTCTTATGCTTAAGAGCCTGCATGGGCTTTTCGTCCATGCTTACGACCTCGGAGGCGTGGAACATGGACACGCGCGGATCCTTGAAAATCCCGAATTTTTTGAGAAGAGGCTCGACGACATCCTCGTCCCCGACGGCGATATACTCCACCGGAGCACGCCTATCGAGGGCAAACTTCAAGCCCTCAACAAGCGCCGCGGGCCCGGAATCGGACCCCATGACGTCCACCGCGATAACGGCATTCATACCTTCTGCCTCTTTCATAGCCTGCAATCAAACATATAAACGAAAAACGCGGGCATTAAAGGGCGGCAAGCTCTCTGATACCCGCATTTGGCAGCTCAATTATAAAAGTCCTAAACTAGACTTTTACACTGATGACCTGCCTGCCGCGATATGTTCCGTTGGAAGGATTTACCCTGTGGGGAACAAAGAGCGTGCCGTCCGTAGGATCTTTGGAGACCTGCGGAAGCTCAAAATTATTCGCGCCGCGGCGAAGGCGCGAACGCTGCTTGGATTGTTTACGTTTTGGCTGTCCCATGATGTGACCTTTGTAAATTAAAAACGACCATGCTACGAAAGCCCCCCACCCTGTCAACCCATTTTTTTTGCCCGACTGGCCCTTTTATAAATCCCGCAACAGCACTTCCACAAAATAGAGCCTCATATATGCGCCTGCCTGCCGCCTTTTCATAACGCCGGTATGTTGTATTTGTCCATGCGCGCGGAGGCTGCAGCATCGCCAGCCGAGGGCATAACCCGGTTTTTTATTCCGCCCGCATATTTTCCGCGGCCTATCTTCATCCCCCTCCCGGATTTCTATCTTGCACGAAAACCCAAGCGCCCGAAAGGCTATTTGCATAGACGATTGAACATATCCGCCTGCGGGGAAAAAATGATGCAAGAAAGCGAGGAAAAAATATATAAAAGATGCCATAGCCCGCAAGCCGCGTACTCTCGGCAGTTTTTTTCGGCCTTAAAACCTGTCCATTTCGCCCTTGTTATCAGCCTCATAGGGAAATTCTAAAAAAAATTTAAAGATTTTTCTTGCAATAGAGGCCAATAGGGCTACATTGCGAAACTTCAAAATTTTGATGCCTGGCTAGCTCAATCGGTAGAGCAGTTGACTCTTAATCAATTGGTTCGGGGTTCGAGTCCCCGGCCAGGTACCATGAAGAAAAGCCCGCAAGCAAACTCGCTTGCGGGCTTTTCTTATGTTTTACCTCATCCTTAAACCCAGGCTCAAATAGACATTAGCACAAAACGAAAGAAGGAGATGGGTCAACACCAAAGGTTGTGGAATAGGTTGATTTTTTAGATTTGTCTTTCATAGATTCACCCCGCATTCTACGAGCACTCTCAGTCTGTAATTTTCAAAGTTTCTGTATCCATAGGCTCTGCGT
>CALXLX010000012.1 GCA_944389315.1 uncultured Opitutales bacterium | reverse complement strand
AATGATTCTTTCGACATGGTTCTTTCGGTTTTCTTGTTTTTTGTTTTAGGTTGATGACCTTTCCTGCGCGAGCCCCAGAGCGGATTTGAACCGCCGACCCCGTCCTTACCAAGGACGTGCTCTACCTGCTGAGCTACCGGGGCATACGCCGAAAAAGCCGCCAGAGTTGCTGGCGTTACTTTTATAGAAAGAGCAAGGAATCTGACGCCCCGTTGCGGCCTCGTCAACAATATTTTTTAAAAATCTGCGAAAAAATTTTCCTCCGCACCCCTTCGCTAACCCGCCGGCACGCCCTAAGACGAAATAAAATATTGACCTTTTTAGCATAAAATCTTTAGTGTAAAAAGACAACCTGCGGCTGTGTCGGCGTCCTAAACGGGGAATATCAACGGGGGGGGGCCGCCGAGGGGCGGAGGCGGGAAGGATAGCTGCAATTGAGGGATAAAAGCCTGCGAAGGCGGGAAAAGCCCGGACAAATTCCCGCTGCCCGCACCGCCCGCCCTTACCCCTCACGGCAGCCGGGCGGGGAATGCCGTCAATAGGAAGATTTTATTCTTATATATAATAGATACAACGAAGGGAATGGACATGGCGATAAAAAAAACAACCCGCAATCTGGCCTTAACGATTTTGGCTTTGATAGTTTTGGGTTTAATGGGTTTGGAACTGTCAACATCCTTCTCGGCCGAAGACGGTCGCGCAAAAGTAGACGATTTCGACTTCACCACCTTCCAGAAGCGCCTTGCCCCGCGCCCGCAGAAGTTCGAATTCTTCAAGGGCTTTTACGATATAAAAAACGGCTGCGCGGTTGAGATATCCATGCCCTCCGCCGACGAATCAGCCAAGAAATTTGCAAAAGAGAGCTTCAAAAAGTTCTGGAATGCCGATGCTCTCATAAGCCTGAAGGCCGATCCGTCCGCCGCCGACATCAAGGCCGAGGGCTACAAGATATCCGCCTCAGACGCCCTGCTTAAGATTTCCGCCCCGGACAGCGACGGCCTGCACAACGCCCTCAAGACGCTAAGGCAGCTTGCCGACCCCAAGCCGCTTGGGAAAACCCTGCACGGCTACATTCTTCCCCTGTGCGAAATAGACGATTTCCCCCTTCTGAAGATGCGCGTCATACAGCTGGGGCTTGGCAAGGGTGTAAACCCCAAGCGCATAGAGCAGCTCATACGGCTTGCAGCATACTACAAATTCAATGCGGTGATTCTCAGCCTCGAGGGAACTTTCGTGTCGGAAAAACACCCGCAGTTCTTCTGGGAAAGCGATGTTCCCCGCTCAGAAATTAAACGCCTTATTGAAGTGGCAAAAAAGGAGGGCTTGAAGGTGATTCCCCAATGGCATATTTGCGGGCACGCGAACAATTCGTCATTCAGGGCCTGCAAACACTCCGCGCTGGATTTCCAC
The DNA here is from genome assembly GCA_944389315.1 of uncultured Opitutales bacterium. Classification (GTDB taxonomy): domain Bacteria; phylum Verrucomicrobiota; class Verrucomicrobiia; order Opitutales; family Intestinicryptomonadaceae; genus CALXQW01. The sequence goes on along the minus strand of CALXLX010000012.1, from coordinate 84,514 downwards.
CCCGAGCTTCAGCCATATTTTGAGCCTCTGGGCTACTCCTGGTGCATGTCCAATCCGGAGAGCAAGAAGGTCCTCGCAGACATCGTAAACGAGCTTTGCGACCTTGCGGGGAATCCCGAATACTTTTCCCTCGGCCTTGACGAAGTTTACGATCTTGCAACCTGCTCCGAATGCCGCAAGAGGCCCGCTAAAGATTTATTGAGGGAACACATACTATATTTCAAGGAGCTTTTGGAAAAACGCGGCATCAAGACTTTCATGTGGCACGACATGCTCCTTGCAAAAAACGACCCGCGCTGGAAGGGCTACAACGCGAACGCGCGCGACATATACAATCTGGACGACTTATACAAGGAACTGCCCAAGGACATTATAATCTGCGACTGGCAGTATTCCGAGCCGAAGTCTAATCCCGGTTTTCCGAGCATAAAATTCTTCACAGAAGCCGGGTTTGAAGTATGGGGCGCCGCCTGGACGGACGGAGCCGCCGCCAGAAAGCTTGCCGCGGCTCTCGCTGCAGAAAATCAGCCCGGTTTTGTTGCAACAACATGGGGCAAATACACGGGGCTGCCCGTAGTGAAGATATTTTTGCAAAGTTCCGCGGCCGCGTGGGGCTCTCCCATGGAGGACAAGACCGACACCCCCAATGTTCTTGTGCGAAGGCTCAATTTTGCCAGGCACGTCCGCCAGATAGGCTGGGACATGGGCGTGGACAAGTACGAGGACACGGGGGTTATTTCCGACAACTACCGCGAACCCCCGCTTTATTAAAAAGAGTTTTAGCCGCATTGCGCGCAAAAAGGAATGCCCGCCTCTTTTGGTCGGGTATTCCTATATATGCACTTTTCACCCAGGTTTGCCGGCAAGGAAGCATAGCCGCTCTTTTTTCCCGCACGCGGCGCTGTTCTTGCCTAAAGGAAATGAGCCGGCAGGCTCATAAGAATTTTTTAGTGGAGCGCAGATAAAAACGCGAATAAAACGGACATGGCAAGGGCGGAAATATCTGCGGATACGAAGAGGGAAAAATCGCGCCTTGACAGAAAATAGCCATTCGGATTTATTGCGAGTTTTAACCTTTTTGACTAATGAAACGCAGTATTTTTGCAATATTCACATTGGCATTTTCCTCCATTTTTGCCCTAGGGCAGGAATACTACACGGTCAGCGTGAAGACCTATGTAGGAACGGCTCTTGAAGACCAGTTTTCGTTCAATATCCAGGCGGGCAAGACCGAGAAGAAGGGGTTTGAATGCCGCCTGTACGCAAAGGGCTATCAGGCGCAGGGCTTTGAGCACCCCATACTTGCCGAGATGGAAAAGAAACGCGCCGAAGAGGAGCTTGCCGCAAGCATAGCCAAGGAGAACGCAAACAAGAAGGATTACGAGATCATCGCCGAGGAAGCCAAGAAGAAGAGCGACGACCTTAAGAACCAGATAAATATGCTCAGCAGAAGGTCCGAAAACGCCTTATCGAGCCTCGAGTTTCTGGAGAAGAAGGATGCCGCGCTGGACAAGGCGTTGGAGGCAATGGAAAAGAATCCGAGGGCGGCCAAGGCCATCATGGAAAAGTACGCCCAGCTTTACGAGAAGGACTTTGTCGATAAAGACCCCGTGCAGGTTGCAGACTACAGGCGCGCCGACACGGAAGTCTACAATTTCGGCAGCTATTGCGAGTTCACCCTTCACGATGTGAAGGCGGGCAGCGCCATATTTGAGATGTCCTACGCCTATTCGCGCCTGCTCAGCTGGGCCTACGCAGAGGGCAACAACACAGGCGGCGGGGTCACAAAGTTCCCCATATTTGAGGACTACTTAAAGATATTCGACTCCACGCAGACCATCAAGCTCGGCGAGGACTATTGCATACAGTTCGGGCGCCAGGACAAGAAGACCGCCACTTCGCTGCGCGAGGCCCTTCAGGGCACGAGCCTATTCTCTTCCAACGACGCCGCATCCAGGGCGCAGGACGCCATCAACAATGCGATAAAGATATTCCAGCAGAATTCCTCCCCCCTTGACGCCCAGGGGAAATTCTCCGAGATAAGAAGCCGCTATAGCGCGCAAACTTCAAAGACCATAAGGGCGGTAATAAAGATTACGCCAATGACTCCCGGTCAGTAGGCATTGTGCAATTCGGGCCATTTATTTAAAAGGCGGACTCTTTTTTCGGGAGTCCGTCTTTTGTTTTAGCCATTTTCAGAAGCGGACGCGCCCGACAGTACGGCGGAGCAAAAGCGCCTTATCCCGGTTTTCCCTGCGGGGAATACGGCAGGGCGGCAGCACCTCTAATAAATCGGCAAATCTAAAAGCATTGGATAAAAAGCCGGTATATTCCCGCAAGATGCCCGAATGCGGCACAAGGGCCTCGAGAGGCCCGGCCTCAGCGGCCTAAGGCAAGATATATTCTAAATTTTATATCGGCCTCCGGGCTTGAGATCTCCGCCGAGAAATTTTTTGTGGACAGCAACCGCACAGACGCCTTCGTTCCCACGGAGTACACCGGAGTTTCCTCGAGGGCTTTTCCGCCGTATGAGACAGAGGCCTTCGGCTGAGCGAAATCGGCTTTGAAGTCGAATACCGCCGCCAGGACTCCGTCAAAGTTGCGAATAGAAAAGTCGGATACCGAGAAGTTCAAACCCAGCGGATAAGACACTTCCCGTAAGCCGTCTCTTGCTATGGATATCTTGGCTTCCGGACGCGTTGAGAAGCTGGCGTTTTCCCTTACTGGCAGACATCTGCGTATTACGGACGGTTCCGAGGAGGACCTTTTTCTCTGCCTTATAAGCTCCACGCAAAGAATGCACCTTCCGCTCTTTACGGCTGTATACACCTGGGCGGCAGAGGCCGAAAGAGCTTGGCCGGATGCGCCTTCCGAAGGGAAAGATGCCGCGGGGGAATCCTCCTGCCCGGGCATGTCCTGAGCCGACTGCGCTGCGGCGGAATACTCGCCGCTTTTATTCTCGGTTTTTCTAAGCCACGCGCCCCTGTGCGGGGTGCCGAATTTGCCCGCGCGGGCAGGCCTGTAGAGCTCCTCGTCCGAGGGCGGCGGAGTCTTTATCTGAACTTCGACCAAAGATCCGTCGTCCTTTTCCACATAGGTCTTGCCGTCGCGCTCTATAAACTGCGCGCAAAGCATATTTGCGGCAAACAGAAACGCCGCCGCCAAAATGAGTGTAATTTTTCCCTTCATCAAAATCTCCTAAGGTTTTTGTTCGGTGGACGCCGAAAGTTTTTCGAGCTTGGCCTTCGCTTCTGCAAGGCCTCCTTCAGCGGCAAGTTTGTAGCATTCCAGGGCCGCCTGCATGTTGCGCTCAACGCCGTCGCCCTTCTCGTAGCAAAGCCCGAGATTGAAACGAGCCTGCGCGTCTCCGAGCTTCGCGGCCTCGGCAGTCCAGCGGGCGAAGGCGGCCATGTCGCGCGGGGTGTCGGGGTCTCCGGCAAAGTATATCTGCGCGAGATTTTGCATGGACACCAGCGAGCCCTTTCCGGCGGCTTTCGTCCACAATTCAACTGCCTTGCGCCTGTCCATCGGAACGTAGAGCCCCTGGTAGTAAAAGCCGGCAAGAGCCTCGAGGGCGGGCGCATATTCAGCTCGCGCACTGCTCATCAATATCTCGACGCCCTTTTTTGGGTCCTTTTTCGTGTTTTGGCCGTTTATAAGAGATGCGGCTATGTTGTACTGGGCTTTCTCGTCCCCAAGGTTTGCGGCGTCCAGCCATGTAAGATAGCCTTTGCGAACGTCCTTTTCCACTCCGAAGCCTCCGACATAGCACACTCCCAGATTGTACAGCGCCTGCGGATTGTTCAGCTTCGCGGCCTTCTGCCAAAGCTCAAAAGCCTTCTTGGGATCCTTGTCCACGCCCTCGCCGAGCGAATACGCCCGCGCGAGAAGGTTGCATGCCATCTCGTGGTTTTGCTCCGCGGCCTTGCCCCACCATGCCGCGGCCTTCGATAGGTCTTTTTCTGCGCCTTTCGAGCCTTCGGCGTACACCATGCCCATGTAGAATTGAGACTGCGCGTCGCCGCCTTTGGCGCGTTTAAGGACAAGCTCCGTAGCCCTGTCGAGCTCGGCAAAACCCGACACCGCCGCCGCGCAAAAAACAAACATGGCCGCAAATGCAAACTTCATTGTTATGCGACAGTATATTCCATTTTCCAAAAATAAAGAAAATTTCTTGAAGAGCCCATTGGACTGGCATATATTCAATTTTTATGAAAACATTGCGGACAGCACTTATTCTTGCGCTTTCGTTGAGTATCGGGGCGCTGGCGGCCTCGGGAGAGCGAAAGGTGATTTTCGACACAGACATGGGCAGCGACATAGACGACGCCCTCGCCTTGCTCGTCCTGCTGAACTACCACAAGGCGGGGAAAATAGACCTGATAGGCGTCACCATTTCTAAGGACAATCCTTATTCGGCCGTATATACGGACGTGGTCAACAATTTTTACGGCTATAGCGACATACCCATTGCCGTAGTCAAGAACGGGATAGGCAAGGAGGACGGCTTCTACACGAGGGCCTCCACCGACTTGAAGGATTCTTGCGGGCGCTATGTGTTTTCAAGGAATATAGATTCGTCATGCGAGCTTGAGGAAGCCGTACATTTTCTGAGGAGGACTTTGGCGTCTTTGCCCGAGGGGGAAAAGGCGACCCTCGTTGTAGTGGGTTTTGCCACAAATCTTGCGCGCCTGCTCGAAAGCGGCCCCGACGAGTTTTCCGGCCTCGACGGCGTGGCCCTTGTGAAGGACAAAGTGGATTTCATCTCCATGATGGCCGCAAATTTCGACAGAAAGTCCCTGGACAACCCTGAGGGCAGCAAGCCCGAGTGGAATGTTCTTATGGATCCCAAAAGCGCGAAGACCGTATTTGAAAAATGCCCCGTAGACATAGTTTTCAGCGGATCTGAAGTGGGCTCTGCGGTCAGGTTTCCGCACGACAAGATAGACGAGGTTCTCCATGGTAATCCGGTTAATCCCGTAAAAATATCATACGACGCCCACGCCAGGGTTGCCGACAAGAAGACGGGCAGGCACAACAGGCCGTGCTGGGATTTAACCAGCGCGCTTTACGCGGCGGACCCAGATTGCGGTTTTTTCGGGCTGTCGGAGCGCGGGAAGGTCTCCCTCGTAAATGAAAAGGGCGCAAACTCCTTTACACCCGACGGGCGCGGCAGGGACAGATACCTTATATTAAAGCCGGAAAATGTGCCTTCCCTGATAGAAAAATTCGCGGAGCTATGCTCGCTGAAACCCAAGGGAATGTAGATAAGGCAAACTTATGAAGACAACGGGAAAAATATTGCCGCTTATAGGACTGCTTGCGGGATTCGCATGTTTTGGGCAATCTGGGGGCGGCGGCATCATCAATATTTCAGAGTACGACCCGACCTCTCCGCAGAACGCCCCGGGGGACGGAGGCCGGCAGAAGATTATTTTCGACACGGACATGGGCAACGACTCCGACGACGCCATCGCGTTGGTGTTGCTCCATTCGGCCCAGAGGGAGGGTTCTGCCGAGCTGCTGGGAGTCACCGTGAACAAGTCCAACCCCTACGCGCCTATTTTCACAAATATATTGAACGACCACTACGGCGCGAGGGACGTTCCCATAGCCTATTTAAGCGGCGGCCTCAGCACTGGAGACGGAGTATTTTTAAAGCGCATCTGCGAGGAAAAGACGACTCCCGGCGGCCTGTATCTTTATTCGAGGCGCGCGGCGGACGCGTCCCAATTCCCCGACGCCGTAAAATTTCTGAGGAGCACTCTGGCCTCGGCGGAGGACAAATCCGTAAACATAGTAACCGTCGGGCTTGCCACCGCGCTTGCTCGCCTGCTCGACACCCCGCCAGACGATATTTCCCCGCTCGACGGCACCGAGCTTATGAGGCGCAAGGTCAGGCTTGTATCCATAATGGCCGGGAAGTTCACCCCCGAGGTTCTCGCCGACCCCAAACGCTTTCCGCCCGAGTGGAACACCCTATGCGATCCGGCAAGCGCAAAAATTCTTTTTGAGAAATGCCCCTCGCCGATGATATTCGGCGGGTTGGAAGTCGGCCTGGCCCTTCCCTATCCCCATTCGGAGATAGACGACATTTCAAAGCTCTACGGACGCAATCCGTTTGTGGACGCCTACAACATGTTCGCCGCGCATGTCGCAAAGAACAAGTTCAAGCGCGACGACGGCCGCCACGACAGATCCTGCTACGACCCCGCGAGCGCGCTTTTTGTCCTCAGGCCGGATCTTTTTACCCTTTCCGAGCGCGGTTCCGTGCGCGTCATAGACGACAAGGGCAGAGTCTCCTTCACGCCAGATCCGCACGGCCTGCACAGATACATAATAATCAACCAAGACCAGGCGGAGAAAATAGTAGGAGAGATAGTCCGCCTGACAAAGATAAAGCCCGCGCAAAATCTCCGTTAGGAAAGGAAAGACTGATGAACACAAAGAAGAAAATGTTTATTTTAACGGCGCTCGCAGGCGCGTTTGCTCTTGGGGCGTGTGCGTCGGCGGATAAGGCGCAGCCTTCAAACGCCGCAGACGCCAAGCTGTACGGCAAAACGTCGCCGGGGCGCAACAAGCCTCTCATCTTGTCGGCTGTGGACAGGCCGCAGGGCATAGAGATTGTAGAGAACGTGCGCTTCAGCGACACCTGCCCAGACCCGCAGGTTCTTTTGGACGTATATTATCCCCAAAAAGTCGACGCGGCAAACCCCGCCCCCTGCCTGCTTCTCATACACGGCGGTGGCTGGAGAATGGGGGACCAGAAAAAGTACGCGCTCATGGCTGCATATTTTGCCTCAAAGGGATATGTCGTCGCGAGCACCACATACAGGCTTCTGCCTGAATACGACATCAAGGACTGCGTCGAGGACTGCCAAAGGGCGCTTCTATGGCTGAAAGAAAACGCCGCAAAATTTGGCGGGGACGCCTCGAGGGTTGGCGTCATGGGAGGCTCCGCCGGGGGGCATCTTTCCGCGCTGCTGGCCACGGGCGGAGGAAACGCCGATCTGTGCGGCGGGGTTTTCAAAAACCCCGAAGACGCAAAAGTCCAGGCGTGCGTTGCGATGGCGCCCATAGCCGATTTAAGCACAAACATTCTCGCAAAACGCCTCGGGTTCAAGGGGGACAAGCAGGAAGCCTGGAAGCTTTCCGGGCTAAAGTACGTTTCAAAGGACTCACCCCCCATGCTACTTCTCCATTCCAAGGGCGATAGAACCGTAAATCCCGCCGAGTCCGAAAAGCTCTACGCCGCCTACATGAAAGCCGGAGCAAAGGCGGAAAAGATTTTATACGACTACAACCGCCACGCATTCTGGAACCTCGGCCTTGACGACGATTTCAAAATGACCTCTTGGAACGACGCCTTAAAATTCTTCGATAAAATCCTCAAGAACCGCAGATAGACAATGCCTTATTACAGGCATTTTCTTTCCCCTATTTTCAGAGGAGATTCAATAAATCGGGGAAATATGCGCCTAAAAATTTTTAACGCGCCCGCAGAATTTTTTGCGGGCGCGTTTTTATTTACAGATTTTCCCGATTATCCCACCACTCCAAATAATAGGCTCCTTAAGACCGAGACGTATTGTACCATGTTTTCTTTTTAATACCCATAATAGCCAGCGCCGAAAGGGCCTTGCGGGAAAAAAGAACACCCCGACGGAAAACTTCCGCGCGGAGTGTTTTGTTGTAGAATAATCCAGGCTTCGGCTACGCCTTCTTGGCTACGGAGTCGTTGAAGAATACGTAGTAGAATACGAGCAGCGCCGCCGTAATAACGGTCTCTACGATAAATACGGAATTCCAGTCTGTGGATACCGTTGCGGAAGCCGCAACATTGCCGACCTTTACCGCTATCTGGGTAGTGTTGCTCTCTATGAGCCATGTCGAGAAGAAAGTGCCTATAATCTGGGCCAGGCCGTAGAAGAAGAAGAACAGCCCCTGAGCCTGAGCCTCAAGGCTCTTGGGGGATTTCTTTGCAATATACATCTGCGCCGCCACAAAGAAGAACCCGAATATTATGCCGTGGACCAAAATCGCGCCCCAATACAGGCCGTTTGAATCCGTAGCATAGGCGCTAAGTCCATAGCGGACAAGCATTGCAAGTATGCCCAGGCCCATGGTGTTTTTCAGGCCCAAGAATTTTACCGAGAAAGGCAGAAGCAGCATGAAAAGCATCTCGGAAATCTGACCGGTATTCAAGGTTGTGGTAATTTGCTCCACGCCGAGCGTGGTCAGGAAGGACGCGTACATCCAATATATCGTGAAGGCCACCGTCCAAACGACAACGCAGAACATGAATATCGCCATGTTCTTATCCTTAAGCAGCGAGAACGCCTCAAGGCCGAAAGCGTCGGATACGGACATGGGCTTGCCCTTTGACTGGGGCGGAGTGGCGGGCAGAAACAGCGCAAATACCGCCGCAACCGCCGCAACGCCCGCGCCGCACGCCAGCGGAACGCTTGTGCCGTCTATGACCTCACCGAAGATGCCTTTTGCGCAGAGAGCGAACACCGCCGCGCTGACCCAGCCGAAGGAGCCGAATACCCTTATGAGGGGGAAAGCCTCGGCGGTACTGTTGGATATTGCAATGGAGGAGGTGAGGCCCCAAGTGGGCATGTAGGCGCACATCGCCAAAACCAGCCAGACGAATATCATCACCGGGCTTGTCGCAAAGAAACACAGCAGCAGGAATATTGCCACGAGCGCGTTTAGGACAAACAGAACCCTCTCCGCGTTTGCGATTCTGTCCGCGAACATGCCGGCCAATGGCGAGAACAGGGAGCCTATCGCCATTGTAGACATGATCAGCGCAAACATAGTGCCGGCCACGTTCATATTGTTAAGGTATCCCGAAAGCTGAACCCAAAACGACGCCACAAGCATAAATTGCAGGAACATCATGACGCTCAGCTGAATGCGTTTTGTTAGAGACATTTTTTATCCTTTATTTTTGTTATTGTAGAAAGGCGAATTTGAAAATTGCGTCCATATATTGAGCATGCGCACGGCAAATTGCGATAAAAATCTTAACATTATGGCGCGAAAAAAAGCCGCCCGCTCCGCTTAAAATCTACAAAAAACAAAACCACGAAAGCATGTTTGCCCTCCCGCCTTAAGAATTATTTCCACCGTCTTGAGCCTTAAGAAAAGCCTTTTATTTTCATCTGGAGCAAAAATGTCATGGAAAATATCCGTAAACAAAAACAAGGAAATCTTAATATACAGGAAAAAATACGGGCATCCCCCTCCCAGGGGAACACATGACAGACAACAAAACCCCGCAAAAAATATGCATAGCCCCGCTGCGGATAAAACAGAATTTCCCGCAGCACGGGCCAGAAAGGGGCAAAACCCTTTGGAGAAAAGTTAGAGTGTGTTTACATAGGCTTCCAGATCGCGAAGGTCGTCGTCGCTTAGGTTGGAGGTCTTGCCGTGTTTGTCGTCCTTGTTGAACTTCTTGAAAAGCTCGAAAATCGTACGAGCCCTGCCGTCGTAAAGATAGGGGGCGGTGCGCCAAATCTCGCAGAGGGTGGGAGTGTCAAAAGCCTTGCCCTCGTATTCGTTTAGCCCGGAACCGACATCGTGAGACTGCATATCCGTGTAATACTCCCCGGAATGGCAATGCGAACACCCGGCGTCCTCAAATATCAGCATGCCGCGTTCCGCCGCCTCGCTCATGCTGCCGTCCGGATTAAGATGCGGGCTGTCTATCTCCCTGAGGCTCTTTAAATAGGCGTCTATGGCCTGGGCGTCGGCCTCGGGCCTGTCCACAAACTGTATGTATTTAAGCCCCTTCCTGACGGCGGTTTCGGCGTCCTTCCTTATGCCGGTTATCATGCAGGGCGCCGTAAAATGCGCGTAAAGCATGCTCTTGGACTGCTTGGGATTGCCTATGCCGTCGTTCATCAAATCCCAGTTCAAAGCGTCGGAACGCACCTGGGTATGGCATGTCGAGCAAGACAGCCACTTCTGGAAGCAAAACTGGCCGTCGTGGAAGAACAAATCCCCCTTGCGTACAAGATTCATATCCGGATTGCCGCCTATTGAAACACTGCTCTTTTTCCACTCGTTCTCCGGATAAAACTTGACGACATTGTCCGAATAATAACAGGTCACATAAAGGCTTTTGCCGTCCTTGCCGAAAGCCGCGAAGCGCGGCCCCAAGCCGCCAGTCTCTATGCGCTCGCGCAGGCCGAAAAGAAACGCCAAATCGTTAGCAGGGTCCGTCGGCGTGGGGCTTTTCCTGTCGGCGGAAAGCTCCCCGCTCAAGGCTTTAGCTATCTTCTCGTGCAGGGCCTTGCGGTTGATTACGCTTATCTCATGCGTCCCAGCCTGGAGGGCAACGAGAGTCTTGCCGTCGGGAGAAACCAGCACTCCGAAGGGGTTGGACGCTCCCAAATCTATGTCGTCCAAAAGAAACGAACAGACAAACTCGTTTTTCTTCGCGTCTATGACACTCACGGCGTTCGTATTTATCCACCCGCGCTCGACCTGCGTCGTGGGAACGTTGAAACGCGCTATGACGCTCGTGCAATACAAATAAGCCCCATCTGGGGATATGCAAATCTGGTTGGCGTTTATGCTGCCGTTGGGCAAATCTATGCGCTTTAAGGCCTTTAAAGACTCCGCGTCTAAAACGGAAACGCTCGCTCCGATGTTTTCCTCGTAAAGGCCGCCTTTTGCCTCGGGCAGGAGGTTCAGGACATACAAGGTTTTACCGTCTGTGGAAAGAACCTGGCTGAAAGGCTCGCGTATGGCTTTGCCCTCCCCCGCTATTTTGCCGCTGGTAGTATCCATCTTCGCGACTCTGCCAGTGAACTGGTTTACAAAATACAGCGTTTTCGCGTCCGCCGACAAAATCGGCGCGCGCGGCATATGCCCGGCATCGTAAGAGGCAAGTATCTTGCCTTTCTTGTAGTCTATCTTAAGAATTTTCCCCTTCGGCGCCTCTATGGTCACATACGCCGTATTAGAAGAAGCATCGACCGCCACGCCCGAAGGATGCCCCGGCAGAGGGATTCTCCCGGCGACCTTATCGGAACTGAGGACTATCAGCTCGTCCCCCGTGCGGGCGCATATGACAAAATCCTCCCCTCCCGCGTATGCTATGGCCTCCGGGCTGAGATACCTGTCCTTGCCGTAATCCGGTATGTCGGAATACACCCCGTTTTCTGATTCCGCAAATGCGCCGGAAAAACATATCGCGGCAAAAACCGCGACGAAAAATTCACCTACCCTTTTCATAAACACGTTAAAAGTACTTTTATAAAAAAATGCCGCCCTCTCAAGAATAAAAATCAAAAAAATTTAATATCTCAAAATGCGTTTTACTTTTTAAGACAACTGAAGAACAAAAAGGCAAAAGCTATTTTCTTATATCGGTCTATAATCGTCTTTTCTTGCAAGAAGCAGAATCTGCGGCGCAAGAACGCCTATTCTTCTATGCCCGAAAGATAAAGATTTTTCCCATATAGGAGGGCTGCCGCAAATTTCCTTCCAATGAAAATACTCTCACTGGGGCGGGAAAGCAGCGCGCATATAAAAATTGTGTGCCTATAAAAATTTTGCAGACCTTGCGGCAATCTCTCCGGCTGCGCGCTCAATATGCTTTGCTCCGCATACCTCGGAGGCATTTTTAAGCAGGAGCGCCGCTGGATGTATATATTTCAGATACTCCCTCTTGCCCTTCGTATCCGCCAAAAAGCAATACGCCCCGAGAGCCTGGCACAGCCTCTGGCATGCCGCGGCGTAAAAAAGGTCTTTTGCCTGATTTCTGGAAAGCCCGTAAAAATGCTCCGTAAGCCCGAAGTAAAAATCGAACATCTTTTCCCTAAGGAGCGGGGAAGGATATAGATACGGGTCAAAAGCAAGGCTTGCTACATCGTACCAGGCGCACCCAAAACGCATGCCCTGAAAGTCTATAAACCGAGCGCGGCAGCCATCTATCATTATATTCTGGGACTGGAAATCCCTGTGTATTAGCACGAGGCGCTGCCCAAGAAGCAGGGAGGAGATTTTATCAAACTCGCAGTCGGGCAAATCGGAGTGCTTAAATCCAAAGCGCTTTATCGCGCATTCGTTTCTGAAGTAATCCCTCTCCCAGCGGTAAAGTTTCTCGTCGAAAGAATCCATAATATCAAAAGGATCCTTATCGTAAAGCGACGCCGCGCGGATATGCATTTTTGCGACGTTTTCAAGCGCTCCAAGGCACCCGCGCTCCAAGGCGCGCGGTTTGTCTTTAAGCGACAGCAAATCCCTATCACCCGCCCTCTGCATGACCAAAATTCCGTCATCGACGCTCGAATACCACACATCGAAGACGTCCACACCCGCGGATTTAAGAAACTTTGCAATCCGCGCATACAGAAGATTCTCGGGGCGGCTTCCGTCGAAGATGCACAGCACGCCGCGGCCGAGGCGCCCGTCCCTAAAAAACGTAAAATTCCTGCAGGATCCCCCCTTGTCGACACGCCTGAAGGACCCCGCCATGGGGGAAAACCCGAGTTTTTTTAACAGCGCTGAAGAGGGTTGTTGCATTGTTTTTGCCTATTTTAACTTCATGTATTCGTCGAGGGTGCCTATGTCGCTCCAAAGGCCCCCGTCCATAAAATGGGCGGAGAGTTTAGAGCCGCCTTCAAGCAGACTTAAGAATAAGTCCACGGAGGAAAATATGTCCGCAGGATACCGCAAGCACGCCTCAAGGCAGGGCGGTTTTGCTATAAAAACACCCGTAAATTGCGCCGCGCGCTCAAAATGCGCCCCCAGCTTAAAACGCATATCCACAACCTCCCATCCAGACACACCCACATTGCGCGCGTACCCCTCCGAGCGCAAAAGCAGGGAGGCCGCAGAATCCGAAGCAAGAGCCTCTCTTATAAACCCGCCGAGATCATAAGACATGTATATGTCTCCATTATGGACTATGACGGGCTCGCCAAAGCCTATGAGCTTGATTAGATTCTTCAGCCCGCCGCCCGTGTCGAGCAGAACTTCCTCATGAAGAAGATTGACGAGTTTGCCCGCGTACAGGCCGCCCTTAAAAAAATCCCCGTAGCGGTGCGCAAGATGGTGGGTGTTTATAAAGAACTCCTCCACACCCGCGGATATGAGAGAGTCCAATATATGGAATATCAGCGGACGGCCGCCGACATCGAGCAGGGGTTTGGGAGTGGTGTCTGTTAGAGGCTTAAGGCGCGTGCCGTATCCGGCTCCCAAGATGAATGCTTTTTTTATTCCGTCCACGCTGTGAAAATCAAAATCTCCAAATTGTCTCCTTCAAGCTTTTTTTGGCGGACGGGAAAATACCCGGGCTGCAAGTATTGCTTCGCGCTTAAGTTATAGGACTTCTTTTGTTGACAGGGCGCAAAGGCGCGTCAATAATGTTCGGCTTTAATTTTCAAAGAAAAATGATTACTTTCATTCAGAGCATACTTCAGAAGCATCACAAGTTTGTATTCAGCATACTGCTGGTTGTGATAATAATAGCTTTCGTGTTTACGATAGGAAACAGCCTGCCGGACTTCACGCTCGGTAACGCCTCCTTCGACAACCGCAAAGACTTCTACGGATACGACCTTTCAGATCCCGAGCAGGTCTCCGAGCTTCAGAACTATGTATATTTTGAGACGCGCCTTGCAAACCAGCGCATAAGCCAAAGCCAAGCTGAGGCTCTCATCTTGCGCCAGGCGGTGGTTCTGTATTTGGCCAAGGAGTGGAACCTCAGGCAGGTCAACGAGGCGGAGCTTAGGCAGTACATAACGAGCCTGCCCGTTTTCGCGGACAAAGATGGGAAATTCGACGCCAAGCTTTGGGAGAATTTTGTGAAGGTCCAGACGCAAAACGGCATGCCCGAGGCGTATTTGAACAAGATACTTAGCGTAAACGCGCTTACGAGGAAGGTTATGGATCTTTTGGGCGGGCCCGGCTACGCTCTTACGCAGGACATAGAGCGCCAGTACAAGCGCACTGCAGGCACTTGGGACGTCGAGATAGCGGTAATGCCGCTCGACCAGTTCTCGCCCGAGGTAAAGACGGACGACAAGATTTTGGGCGACTATTTTAAAGCCAACGTGGAAAACTACCGTCTTGCCCCCGCGACGACGATGTCGGTTGCCAAGTTCCCGGCGTCGGTTTCCGGTAAGAAGCCCACAGAGACCCAGATGCAGGCGTTCTACAACCAGAACATGCAAAAATACACCAAGCTTGGCGCGGACGGCAAGCCCACCCTGCAAACCTTTGCAGAGGCCAAGGCCGACATAGAGAAAGACTGCGCTCTTGCCGAGGCCATAAACGAGGCCCACCGCGCGGCGGACGATATCGTCACCCAGATTTACGATTCGAGCGCGAAGTTCGGTTCTGACACGGCTGCCGGCATACTTAAGGCGAAGAACATCAAGCTTCAGAAGCTTCCGCCAGTGCGCGCGACCGACGTTGAGCTGCCCAAGGGAATACCGCACAATGTTATCGCGGCGGGAATGGGGCTTGACGAAAACGCGTTTTATTCTGACGCAATAGTTGCCGAGGACGGCGCATACATAGTATTCTTTGAAAAGCGCGACCCGTCCCGCCTGCCGGAATTTTCCGAGGTCAAGGACAAGGTCAAGCAGGACTATGTCATGTCCGAGAAGCTCCGCCTTTTCAACGAGCGCGGCAAGACGCTTTCCGAGAGCCTGAAAGCGTCCGTGAAGAATGGCAAGGGCTTTGCCCCGACGGCGGCTGCCGCCGGCGTAAAAGTTGCTTCGGCGAAGAACTTTTCCATAATAAAGCCCGACACGAAGCTCGACGATTTCATGAAGGCCTATTACCTGCTCGGCTCCGAGCTTCCCAAGATGCACGCCGGGGACGTGAGCGACATGCACACCCTTTACGGAACGGGATACATAATCTATGTTTCCGCCAACAAGGAGCCTGAGGTCAAGAAGGATTCCGCGGAGTTTAAGAACATCACGGGCAACGCTGCAAACTACTACGCCGCCATAGCCGCGCAGAGCATAATAGCCGATCTTACCGCCGCCAAGCGCGACGCTATAGAGAAGCAGAAGCCGCAGGAGTAAGTTCTTGTTGCTTTTGAAAAAAGCGCCCGCGGAAATATCCGCGGGCGTTTTTATGTCTCCCGGAAGAAAGCGGGAAAGTTTTACGCAAAGATAAAATATCTTTCTTATGCGGTTAGAAGGCTGCCTGCGGGATAGGAAAACGGCGTTTTTTGTTTGCCCGGAAATAAAAAAAATCAAAAAAGGTAGAATATGTCCAAAATAATGGTGGCATTGTCCGGCGGGGTTGACAGCGCGGTATCCATGTTTCTTCTCAAGCAGCAGGGTTGCGACATTCGCGCCGCCTATATGAAGACGTGGATGAACGAGGAGGGCATAGACGTATTTGGGGACTGCCCGTGGCATCAGGATATAGAGGACGCCTCGGCCTGCGCCGAGAGGCTTGGGGTGGACTTCGAGGTTGTGGATTTCATAAAGGAATACAGGCAGCAGATAGTGGACTATCTCATAGACGGCTACGCCCGCGGCCTTACTCCAAATCCGGACGTGATGTGCAACAGGCGCATGAAGTTCGGTAAGTTTTTGGACTACGCTTTGGGCAAGGGGTGCGAATGCGTCGCAACGGGGCACTACTGCTCGTCTCGAAAAAACCCGGACGGCAGCTGCGACGTAATTATGGGAAGGGATCCCGGCAAGGACCAGTCGTACTTTCTGGCGATGATAACCCAAGAGCAGCTCAGGCGCGCCATATTCCCGATAGGCACCCTGCTTAAGGACGAAGTTCGCTCGCTTGCCAGAATGGCGGGCCTGCCAAACGCCTCAAAGAAGGACTCACAGGGAATTTGTTTTCTCGGAAAGATAAAAATACAGGACTTCTTAAGATTTCATCTCGGGGAAAGGCCCGGACAGATAGTAAACCGAGCGGGAAAAATCTTGGGAAGGCACAAGGGGCTTTTCAACTACACCATAGGCCAGCGCCACGGCATAGGGGTTCCGTCGAACACAAACGGGAAGAACTATGTCGTAATAGCGAAGGATTTTTCATCGAATAGGCTTATAATAGACTTTGAGTCCGACTCGCGCGACGCCCTCTACTCGGAGAAGGTTTTTGTCAGGGACATAAACTGGATAAACAAGCCCGTATTGGAAACGACCCGCCTTTCAGGCAGGGTCAGATACAGGGACGACCTTGTCGGGCTGACATTTATCCCGCTGAAAGACGGCCGCGCGGAAATACGCTTCGACGAGGCACAGCGAGCGCTCGCTCCCGGGCAGGTGCTGGCGCTCTACGACGGCAACACCCTTCTTGGCGGAATGTTCTTCGAGCAGCCTTAAAAAGGCTTTTTATAAAATAAAAGAAAACGCAAAGCCTGCATTTAATTTTTGCTGGGCTCTGCGAAAGTGGCAATACTGGTTACACAAGCGAGGCGGCGGGCAGAAAGCTTGGCTTGCCAGCGGGCAACAAAAGCGCCTTGAGCAAAAACGCTAAACAAGGCGCTCGGAGGAAAAAAGCTGCGCAAGGCAGGAAGAAAATTATGCCCCCTCTACTGTGCCGAGCTTTTTATTACGATATCTTTCGAGTCCCAAATTGTCTTCCCGCCGGAGACAATCTCCGCACGCAATTTCAAGTCTGCGTCTTGGGGAAGCGGATACAGGGAAATCTCGTACGGATAGCGGCTGCGCGAAAGCACGATATTCCCTGCCCCCTCTCCGGACGATACCGTAAGCTTAAACTCGGAATCTTTCTCCTTCCACCCGCCCGTTAAAACCGCATAGACGGAATCCTTCCCAAAGGGCGAGCGGATTCTGAAAAAGTGGGCCTCGCCCCATTTGCCGGGCGCCTTAAGGGATTGGTGCGCGTCGGGCCCGAGGGGTTTTGCCGCGGATAAGAAGTTTTTGTCGGGTGCAAGTTCGGCCCTGACGCCCGCCACGCCCTGCGCGGGTATGCATATTTCAATATCCTCCAGAAAATGCGGAGTTGAAATGCGGGTTCCGTCGGCGGAGAATACAGCCACCCTGCGGTCTGCAAACGCCCGTGAAAAAGTCTTGGAATTGGCGTTTAGCCTGAACTTTACCTTTCTTTCCGAGGCGGAGTCGTTGAGAAGAAGCAGCCACGCGCAGTCTTCGCCAACGGCGGAAAGCTTGCTGATTTTTGCGTCGGATATGCCAGCGGCGCGCTTGTCCAAAAGAGGCTTGAGATTCCCCTGCCCAAACACCCGCCCTGGCATGGCGTATATGCGGTCTGTAAACCATGCGTAGCCTTGCTGGCGCACATAGGGAAATTTTATATTTCCTTTGGAGGCAAACTCAAACTGCGTGAAAAGATAATCCGCGCTCTGGGCAAACTGCGCGGGGGCATGGTGCCAGTAAAACGCGGTTGCGTCGGGCCCGCGGTAGGGATAGAGAGGGTCGTGCTGAATGTCGGTGAAATCTGTAAGATAGTATCCGGGAAAATTCCCGAACCGCCCTATTATTGCATGGCGGGAGAATTTCTCCAGTATGCCGCGGCCGCCGAGTTTAGAGGTTCTGAGCATCTCGTTTGCCCAAGAGGGCATAAGTATGTTCCAGTTTGCCAGGGAGCATGTGGTATGCTGCTCTATCCCCAGGCCTATGCGCGAGACTTTCATTGCGTCGACGCTTTTTGAAGGCATATATATAAAGCCGTCATTCCTGGGCAGGCGGTTGCGCGCGATAAAGCTGTTTGCGCCCTCGGACTGCTCGCGCCCGCGCTTTAATTTGTCGGTGTCGTCCTCGTGGGTGGTATACACGGTGGAGCGCAGCAGAAGATTGTTCCCGTACAAGGTTATCTTTCCTTCGGGAGGAGTCGGAAAATTCCACATGCTCGCCATGGAAAAGAACGCGCCGCGCTCAGCGTAATCGAGATATTTTTTATCCCCGGTTATCTCGTACATCTCGGGCAGATACCACCAGTAGGGGTAATAGCCCAAATTTATAAAATACTCAAGGTCCAGCTCGGGGGTAAGCGGCTTGTGGAAAACTTTCTCTATCCATGCGTCGCAATCCCTTTTTATCACGTCCAAAGACGCGCTGCCGGGATCCGCAATATAACAACCGAGCCTTACGGTCCAGGAGGGAATCGCGTGGAAATTCCCCTCGTGCGCCGACGGCGCGGGAATTTTTGCAAAATCTTTCAGCCACGGATTCGCGCCTCCGAGAAGGCGGTTTAAGGAATGGTAATAGTCCGCCGAATAGCTCCTCGAGGGAACTTCAAGCTCGTAGACGTTTTTCCCGTATCCGTTATTCGTAAACTCGTCGTCGGAGCGCGGGGCGTAATGCCTGCCCTTGCGAGTGAGGGAATATTCTATCGTTGGGAGCGCAACGTTTTTATAGTGCTCCTCGTCGTCCGAAAGCAGGGCGGCCTCCACCTCCGCAAGCGGGCACGCAAGCGCGGCGAGATACTTCACCTCTATGTTCCACCTCGCCTTATTTTCGGCGCTCCAGCCGCTGTTTTGGGTGTCGGCAAGAAGTTTTGCCATGTTGCATACGGCGTCTGAAAAACTGACGTCGTAGGCCTCGCGGAAAGCGTCGCCGGCAAAAATTTTGGTATTGGCAAGCTCGAGAGCGTCCCTCCAGTCGCCAAATCCCCCGAAAAGCTTGAACGACGCCTCCAGATTCTCGCCCGCCTTTTTCTTAGAAACCCCAAGCCCCAATACGGGGCTGAAAGCCGCCGCGCGCGAAAGGCCTTGCGCGTCGCAAAGGGTAAAGCCGTATATGCACTTGCCGTGCTCGGGCCACCTGAAGGGCAGGCATGACGGGTCCGCCGAAATGCCGTAATAAACCCCGCTTCCGTCCCCGGTGTTCTTCTCAACGACTGCAAGCGGATTGCTCGCGACCGAATCCGTGACCACCCTGGGCGAAGACATTAGCGTGCGCCCCTGGTAGAGAGCCGGAAGCAGAAGGCTGCTGACGCTCTCCTTTGGCACGGACTCAAACGCCAGAACCCCCACGGAATAGAAGCCGTCCTCCTTGACGGGAATGGAAAATCTTATCCCCGCGGCCGCCCCGCTTTGGGGAAGCTCGAACAGCGCGCTGGCCCCGCCGTCGAATACCAGGCGTGCGCGGCTTTCGGAAAGCTTTTTTACGTCCCTTATGGAAAGCTCCATGGCCGCGGAGGCCCTGTAGGGGTTCTCAACCGCGATAGACACGCTTTCCGATTTCCCTCCCGCAAGAATGGAAGTCTTTAAAGACGGGAACTCCCCACCCTTCCAAGATGCGTAGTATCCGCCGTCCGAAGCTTTAACATCGCGCGAGAAAAACAGCACGTACATCTCCTGTGCGGCGTCGAATATTTCCCTCCATTCTCCGTTTCTTCTCGCCATGACAAAGCGCTTATAAACGATGGTCTTGCCGTCAGGCATAAGCATGGGCTTAAAACATATCTTTACATCTCCATTTTCCAGGCACACCTCCGTTCCCTTATCTTCGGCGCCCTTCAAAACAGGCACTCTGGGGAACAAGTCTTCGTAGGAGGTCTTGGCATCAACGGGCTTGATTCCAAAAGAATCCAGCTCGGAAGCAGACAATTTCGACGGGTCGAGATTCTTGTCGGTAGTAAGAAGTATGTACCTGCTGCGCGCATGGGAACCTACCTTTTTGATTCCCAACATATGAACACCCTTTTCAAAGCTCGCATCAGACAACCTCTGCCACGCGAAACCGTCCTTGCCGTGCGTGCCGGAAACTCCCACGCTCCTGCCGTCGATGAGAACCTCGTGGGTGCGCGTTCCGGGATTGTTCGACGGATTATCCGAAGTGTTTGCCCAGACGGCAAAATCCCCGCCTTCGGGGAAATCGAACGCCGAGAAGGCCGTTTGCGCCTCGGGAGAGCGCGCCCACAAAAAACTGTTTCCCACAAAGCGCGTAAACTCCCAACCGCACGGGAATTGGAAATCCTGGCTCTTTATAAAATATGTCCGCGCGAACAACTGCGGAAAGACGAATACGCAAAAAATAAACGCGCAAGATAAGTTCTTTAAAAGGTTCATTTAGCTACATTCTTAAGTTTAAGCGCCGCCTTGTAAAGAAGCAAAAGCGAAAGGGCAAGCGCCGCGCGGGCGCATAGGCAAGCTTGCGGGCAGCCACGATGTCAGCAATATTCTTGACTAAGCGCGCTTTTAGGAGTGCCATTTGCCGCTCAATGACTAACGATCCGTCAAAATTCAGAAATCTGGCAATTATAGCCCATGTAGACCACGGCAAAACAACCCTCGTCGACAGGCTTCTAAACGCAGGCGGCGTCTATCGCGAAAACCAAACCGTGCGCGAGCGCGCGATGGACTCCATGGACTTGGAGCGCGAAAAAGGCATAACCATAAAGGCAAAAAACACCTCCATACACTGGAACGGCTACACCATAAACATAGTTGACACCCCCGGCCATGCGGATTTCGGCGCGGAGGTGGAGCGCGTCATGAAGATGGTTGACGGCGCAATACTGCTCGTCGACGCGTTTGAAGGCCCTCAGGCCCAGACGACGTTTGTCTTGAAGAAGGCTCTCGCCGCGGGGCTTAAGCCCATAATAGTGGTAAACAAGATAGACAGGCCCAACGCCGACCCGGAGGGGGTAAAGGACAAAGTGCTCGAGCTTCTCCTCGAGCTTGGCGCGACCGACGAGCAGTTCGACGCCCCCGTGCTCTACGGCTCCGCCAAGGACGGATACTTTGTAAACAATCTATCCGACGAGCGCAAGGACTGCACCCCCCTGCTCGAGAAGATAATACAGGCCATACCCGCCCCGAAGGACGTCTCGCCCGACGGAACCTTCCAGATGCTGATTTCAAACATAGACTGGGACAACTACGTCGGCAGGGTGGCCATAGGCAAAGTCACTTCCGGAAGCGTGAAAAAGGGCGATACCCTGTGGCTTGTAAAGGGAGATTCAATTCGCATTAAGGGCGTGGCAACGCGTATATTTGAATATTCGGCCCTAAGCTCGATAGACGCCGACAAGGGCTTGGCCGGAGACATAGTTGGCGTTGCGGGATTCGAGGAGGCGGACATAGGCCTTACGCTCTGCGGAGCCGAAGATATGCCCGCCCTGCCCTTCGTGGCCATAGACCCGCCGACCATATCCATGGAAATATCCATAAACGACGGCCCCTTCATGGGGCGCGACGGCAAGCTTGTCACCACGCGCGTCATCAGGGAGCGCCTTATGCGCGAGATGCGCACAAACATCTCCATAAAGGTCGAGGATTCCGACAAGGCGGGAGTGTTCAAGGTATCCGCCCGCGGGGCCATGCAAATTGCCATACTCGCCGAAACCATGCGCCGCGAAGGCTACGAGATATGCATATCGCGCCCCAACGTGATATACAAGCGCGACGAAAACGGGGAGCTCTTGGAGCCCTACGAAACCGTGTATGTGGAGGTTCCCTCGGAGCACTCAAATTCCGCCATGGGAATGCTCGCCGAGCGCAGGGCCCAGATAGAGGAGATGCGCCAAGTTCAAAACGGCTCGCGCACCGAGATTACCGCATGCGTGCCAACGCGCGGCATAATAGGCTTTGAGTTCGAGCTTGTAAACCTGACTTCGGGGCACGGAATTTTCTCCCACCTGTTCAGGCAGTACGCTCCGTATGCCGGGGAGATAGGCGGCAAAAAGACGGGCAGGCTCGTGTCCATGGAAACCGGGGAGTCAACGCGCTTTGCGCTGCTGAACCTCGAGGAGAGGGGCAGGCTGTTCGTCGGCCCGCAGGAGGAAATTTACGCCGGCCAGATAGTAGGCGAAAATCCGAAGGCGGTAGACATACCCGTAAACCCCTGCAGGGAAAAGCATCTTACGAACATAAGAATGTCCTACAAGGAGCAGACCGTGGTGCTCACGCCCCCCATGAAGTTCTCCTTGGAGCGCGCAATAGAGTACATATATCCGGACGAACTCGTTGAGGCGACACCGCATTTCATAAGAATGCGCAAGCGCATATTGGACGTAAGCAAGCGCATACGCACGGAGAAATCCGGCGAGAAAATGCTCGGGTAAATTCCGCCCCTTTCCCTTGCGGCGGGAGAAGTCTTTTGCTTAAGGGCGGGTGGGCTCCATGCCTTCAAGGCAGATGGTTTGCGCGCCGCGCAAGGGCGGCAAGGCGCAAGCATTCCGCACGGCGCAACTCCGCGCGCCCCCGCCGGACATTTATCTTGGCAAAAACTCAATTTCCGCCACAGGGGAGAAGGGTTTTTCGTTGGACGGCTTGAATGCCCTGAACACCCCGTTTGCCCATGCGCTTGCAAATTTCTTATGGGCAAGCTTCTTGCCGAACAAGCCCCCGAAGGAAGGCTTGCGCACGAGCTTCACTTCCGCCTCGCGGCCGGCATATTCCGAGATGTCCCATTCAAACGGATACCACGCGCGGCTGCCGAGGCTCTTGCCGTCTATGAAAAGCTCCGAGACTATATTGCCCGTATCAGCGCGCAGGATTTTCGCCCCCGCGGGAATTTTTATCTTCGCGCTCTGCGCTATTTTCCCGGCGTATCCGTATAAGCCCTTGCCGTCAAGATTGTATGGGTAAATTTTAGAGACTCCGTTGTTTGAAAACCTGCCCGTTATAAGGCATATTGGCATATAGGCGAACTCCTGCACGGATTTGTCTATCTGCAATACATGTTCTCCCTCGGGCAGAAGGACCTCCTTTGTTTGCGCATACAAATTTGAAAAGCCCTGCGGCAGAACCAAGCACGGCTTGGACAAAGCAAGCTCTTTACCGTCTAATTTTAGGAACTTCGCCCCGCAGAAATCCCTGAGGGCGAAGGCAAGTGCCATGGGACTTTCCAGATGGAAGCGGAACTCCCCGTCCTTAAAGTCCGCATGCAGGGTGTTCGGCTTGTCGAGTTCCACGCGCCATGGCGCGCTTAGGGAATAATCAAGCCTCTCCGCATGCGCAGTAGCCACAGAAGGCTTTGAGGGAAAAACTTCCACCCCGAAAGGCGCCAGACGAACTCTATATTTTTTTCCGCCTGAACGCACGAGTGACAAATCTCTCTCCTGCGCCCCAAAATTTATCGCGAGAGTCTCTCCCCCCTTGTAGGAGCGCACGAAGATATTTTTCGCCCGCCTGCCGTCGGCCTCAAGGAACAAATCGCGAGGGGTGTAGTTTGCCTCAAGCCACGAGGCAAAATCTTCCGCCGAAGAAAATTTCTTCCCTGTAGTCTCCTCGAAAATCTCCCTTCCGACGGGGTTTGCCACAAACTTTAGCCCCGCGGCGCTGTCGGACTCGGAGAGAAGCCTGTACTGTATCTGCCGCTTGGCAAGCTCCCGCAGTATCTTTTCAACCGGGGCCACCGCATAGGGATAGCGCACTCCTATCTCTATATCCCTGCCCGCAACCGCATAGGCCGCCGCCCTCTTTGAGTCCTTGGCCAGAATGTTGAAATCCTCAAAATAAGGCTGGTTTGGAGTCAGGCTTGAAAGCCAGGAGGCAAACGCGTCGAGATGGTAGGGGTCGTCGGAAATCTTTATGCGCAAATCCAGCTGGTTTATCGCCGTCACATAGCGGTTGACGCCGTGCGCCGCCGCGAGCCATATCTGCGAGCGCATTTTTGAAAGCGGCATATCCACAGGCCCCAAGGCAAAAAGCTCGGCCAGGGCGCCCTTGTTCCCGCGCTTGTCGGCCGCGTACATGACGCTTGCGAAAGTCAGCCACTCCATCTTGTCGAAGTTGGTGTGGGTGTCTATCTCGTCCATGCCGGGAAACGTAAATCCGCACAAGGGTCCAGGGAGCCACCCGTTGGAGCGCGCCGCCGCGCGGGTGTTGACCTCGGCAAGAAGATGCCCGGTGGACAACACTCCATGCGATGAGCACCAATCGGATATCCTCTTTATGTAGGAGTCCGCAAAACGCCTGGAAAGCAGCCTAGACACCTCCTCCTGCCAGACAGGATTTTCAGAACCGAAATCGCGCTCTATATCTGAGCGCAGATTCCTTCCGGTGTTTTTAAGATAGTCAGCCTCAAGCCCGTCGTACCACGGTATGCGCACGGCGTCGTTTATGGACTTGTCAAAATAAGATATGGACGGCTCGTCTGAGAATATACCCTTTACGACGCCTCCAAAATATTTGCCGAGGTGCTTGTAGTACTCCTCGTGGGTCAGCCTTATAAAACAGTCCGTGCAGTCGGGATTCAGCAGGTCGGCCATCTGGGGATTGCGGCGCAATGCAAACTCCACTTTGCCCGCGGCATTTTTGTTGGCGGCAAGATACTTCAGCTCGTAGTCGGGATTTACCTTCATGACGCGCTTGTCGGCCGTGCCGCTCGGCCAGTTGAACTCGTCGTAAAGCCAAACGGAAGTGTAGCCCAGCTCCGAGCCGCGCCTTATCATGTATTCGCAGTTGCCGAACCATTCGTCGGACAGATACGGAGTCTCGCAGCCGCTCCTTGCGTATATCAAAAACTGTTCGTATCCGCCGCGCCTAAGCCCCGCAAGAAACTCCCCAAGCTCCCCGTGCGAAGGCCTTCCGTTTGGAACAAGCATGGCTATCAGCGGAACTTCGCCCTCCGATAAGCCCGCTCCCTGCCGCTCCTCCGCCGCAGACAAAAACTGAACACCTTCAAAGGTGCACGCAAAAATAAATGCCGCAAACAACCCCGCCCTTATTTTCATGATATTTTTATCTCAGAAGATTTTTCAATATTTTGGATATGTCGGTATTTTCTATTCTTCCCCTAAAATTGTCAGCACCTACACCCTTTGCCCAGGTTATCGACGGAAGCGCGCTATGGCCCGTTGTTGAAAAGGACAAGCCTGCCTTGTGCGCCATCATGCGGCTGACATAAATCTGAAAACGGTTTGAATTTTCGTCTTGCGGCTTAAAATACTTGTCGAAACAGTCTTTTAGAAGTTTCTCATCGGCAGCCGATATGCTCATCGGGCCGGGCTTTTCCCCGGATGAAAATTTCATTCCGAAACATTCCTCTATAAGAACTTTTGCATCGCCGAAAGAAAAGTCCGGACCTTTGTCCTTCTTTATTTTTGCAAGCCTCTTTGCAAACTCCGACTGGGAGCATTTCTGGTTTCCGAGGTTTAATATTTGGGCGGAGTAATCGGACTTGTCAGAGCCAGACTTGGCCAGCGGCGAAAACCCGCTTCCCGAGCC
This sequence comes from uncultured Opitutales bacterium, assembly GCA_944389315.1. Taxonomy (GTDB): domain Bacteria; phylum Verrucomicrobiota; class Verrucomicrobiia; order Opitutales; family Intestinicryptomonadaceae; genus CALXQW01. The sequence continues at coordinate 59,406 of CALXLX010000012.1, read as the reverse complement.
GAGAACAAGCCCGCCCGTCTCGTGGTCGGCGGTTATCACAATCAGGGTCTCATCCCCGTGCTCCTTCATGAAGTCAAAGGCCACTTTAATGGCCTTGTCGAAATCGAAAGTCTCCCAAAGGGCGCTGGCGGCATCGTTAACATGGCACATAGAGTCTATCTTGCCGCCCTCAACCATTAAGAAAAATCCTTTGTCGGAATCTAAGAGCTCTATCGCCTTGCGCGTTACATCCGCAAGAGATATGCCGCCGCCTTTTCCGCACCGGTCTATGGAAAGCCCGGACTTGTAAGAGACAACCGCCTTGTCGGTTCCCGCCTTGAGGCCATTGAACGAGTCTTCGTCTTGGCACACCTTGTATCCGCTCTTTTCCAATAAGGAATAAATATCCCCCCTATACGCCGGACTTTTCTTGTCGTCGGCTGAGGCTATGCCCTCCCCCGCAAAATAGTTGACGTTGCTCTCCAACATGTCGAGGGCTATCTCGTAGTAGTTGCTGCGCTTCTTGTTGTGCGCGTAAAACCCAGCCGGAGTCGCGTGGTTCATTGTCACGGTTGTAACTATGCCAACCTTCCTGCCGGACTCCAGCGCTGCAACCGCGCAAGACTCAAGCCTGCCGCCATCAGAGTCAACCCCAAGACGGCCGTTTTTTGTCTTTGCCCCGCAGGCGAATGCCGTAGCGCTTGCGGCGGAGTCTGTTATAAACGAGCTTGCGCTCGAAGTCCTGGTGACGGCGCAATAGTCGATGTCGTTTATAAATATTCTCTCCATTCCGGAAAGCCTGGCGTATTCGTCGGCAAGCTCGATCTGGGCAAGCCCCATGCCGTCCCCGACAAAGAGAAAAACATACTTAGGCCTCACGTTCTGAGAAAGATTCCCCGCAGCAAACAACGAGGAAACCCCAAGGATCAAGAATGCCGATAAAATCCCATCAAATAACTTTTTCATAATCTTTTTGAAGCAATGTATCCGGCGGGGAAAAAGTCTTCAACAATAAATTTTGCCTAATGCCTTCATGGACGAAAAAATACTGTTTTCTAACTTAATCTTAACGCGGCAAAAAGTTCCGCGCGGGCGGGAAAACCGCGCGCAACGGAAATATCGGATAGCCGCGCAAAAAAAACGCCTATGCTTTGGACAGTGTTGCGACGCTTTCTATATGGCGCGTCTGGGGAAACATGTCGAAGGGCTGTATATGCTCAACCCTGTACCCCTTGGAGCATAGGATAGCCAAATCTCTGGCCTGGGTGTCGGGCCCGCAGGATACATAGACTATTTTCTTGGGGGAGAAATCCGCAAGCTGGTTTAAGAACACAGCATCGCAGCCGTTTCTTGGCGGATCTATTATCACGGAGGCCTCGTCGCCGGGGAAATCTACCCCTTCAAAAATGCACTCGGCCTTCCCGGCGATAAAGGAGCAGTTCGAGGCATTGTTTGCCGCAGCGTTGGCCTTTGCGCACTCTATGCTCTTTGCGCTGATTTCCACGCCCAAGACGCGCTCAAATCTGCCGCTCGCCCAGATGGAAAACACTCCTACCCCGCAGTACGCGTCCACCAAAAACCTGTTTCCCTCTGCCTCTGAGACTGCGTATTCCAAAAGCTGAGGAAGCATGTGCGGGTTGTTCTGGAAAAACTCCCCCGCGCAGAAGCTCATCAGGAAGGGGCCAACTTTTTCAGACGCTATGGCGGTGTTGTCCTGCGTGACTCCCGAGAGGGTGTCGCGCAGAAGTATGGTTCCGCCCCTCTTGAGGCGCGCGCACACCCTTTGCAAAGACGCGCGAGCCGCAGGCAGGGCGGCGTTTATTGAATCCGACGCTATCGGGCAGGCTTCCACGTCCACAAGTTCCGTGCGCCTTCCCTGCCGCACAAAGCCTATTGCAAATCCGCGGGCCGAGGGCTTTTCGTAATGCGGCGTAAGCTTGCTTCTGTAGCCCCTGACAACCGGAGAGCCCTTCACGGGCAGAACATCGACCCCTTCCAGCCCGCCTATTCTGCGCATGAGAGTCTCTACCTGAGAGCGCTTCCATTCGAGCTGCTTTTCATAGGAGAGGTGCTGGTACTGGCAGCCGCCGCATTCGCCGAAAAGCGGGCAGAACGGCTCCGTTCTGTCGGGAGATTTCTCCACGACCTCTATCAAATCAGCCTGCGAATAATTCTTGTGGTTGCGCCACACCCTGGCTCTTACGGTCTCTCCCGCAAGCGCGTAGGGCACCATCACAACCCAGCCGTCCACGCGCCCCACCCCGACTCCAAAATTGTTCAAGTCGGAAATTTTCAGCGTTATCTCCTGCCCGTATTCAAACGGAACCGGCGTAAAGTTTTTCGGCGGGGCTTTCCTGTCCATAAATTTTAAAATTGTCTTGGGATTTTTTCCATAATCTGCCAAAAAGTAAAGAATCTTAAACGCTATGGCGGAAAATTTCATACAAAGCAGGGCAAATCCGCGCGTAAAGACGCTGATTAAGCTCAAGGACAGATCTGGGCGCAAGAAACTCGGCCTTTTCCTAGTGGAGGGTCTCAGAGAGCTGTCGCGCTGCGCGGAAAGGAATCTTGACCTGGAGGAGGTATACTTCTGCCCGGCGTTTTATAAAAGCGGCAGGCACGCCGAATTTGTGGAGAAGCTGCGTAGCGGCGGCAAGATTCCTCTTTGCGAGCTTGCAGAAAGCGTGTTTGAGAAAGTGTCAAACCGGGAGGGCTGCGACGGGCTGCTCGGGGTATGCCGCCAATGGGCCACTCCGCTTTCAGACATAACCTTAAATAGCGCCGATCCTGTCGTTCTTGTGGCAGACGCCATAGAAAAACCCGGCAATCTCGGCGCGCTCATACGCACGGCCGACTCTCTCGGCGCGGAGGCGCTCATACTCACAAATTTAGTAAGCGACATATTCAACCCCGCTGTTGTGCGGGCCTCCCAGGGGGCTTTATTTTCCCTGCCCATAGCCGTATCCACTCCCGATGAGGCCGCCAGGTGGCTCAAGGCGCGCGGCATAAAAATTTACGCGGCGCATCTTGCCGCGACTAAGACTTTGCAGGAATGCCCCTTTGAAGGCGGCACTGCGGTGCTCGTTGGCAGTGAAAGCTCGGGCCTTGGGGAGGACTGGTCGGCCCTTGTGGACGAGAGGCTCATAATACCAATGTCGGGAATTTCCGACAGCCTAAACGTAAACGTGGCCGCGGCGCTATTCGTCTATGCGGCACGCGCGGCAAAACTGCGGCGGGCAAAGAATATATAAATTTCCGCCTTGCGGGAGAAATATTTCCGCCATAGCGCGCATATTTTTTCCTAAATAGCGCCGCCCAGCGCGCAGTGCGCAAAAAACGCGCGTGGGACGTGTAAACCGCAACTTGCCGACGGAGTTTGCCGCTCTAATAAGAAGTGCGCTTCCCCGCCGCAAATAAAGGCTGGGAATTTTTTACCATTGGGTGCCTGCCTTACCTGCCCGACAGGTCCCCTACAAGCATGTCAATAAGCTCCTCGTCGAAATACTGCATGACCACAACATGCGACAGCTCCCCCAAATATCTGCAGCCCTCGCAGGCCATGCAATACTTGTGTATGAGGCTGTCCTTGGGGCGGCGGAAGAATACCGTTGTGGAATAGGGGTTGCGCCACGCCTCTACCCCGGCGGCCAGAAGCTTGCCGTGCAGAAGTTCGGCCATCTTGAGGGTGTGGGCGGCCTCCTTCTTGAAACCCTCCTCGCCGGTGGAGCATATGCGCCAATACAGCTTAAGCGCGTCGAAACCGCTTCTCGAGCAGCTGATTGTGGGAATTACCCCGTTGAGGTAAGGCACGGGAATGGAGTGCAAATCCTCGAGAACCCTCCTGCGGCAGACGAATACTCCCGCAGGCTCGTTCAGCGAGAGAAATTTATGCCCTGAAACGGCGATGGAGTCAAACCCGCGCAGTTTAGCGGAAACTATGCCCCTGGCTTTTTCATCGTCAAGGAAAGGCAGATAGCCCCCGAAAAGGGCGACGTCCAAGTGCCTGTAATAGGCGGGCACTCCCGAGCTTTTCAAGACGCTGTCTATGGCGTCCTGGTCGTCAATGGCCGCCTTGAAGGTGCCGCCTATGGCTATGCCCACAAGGGCCGGCTTGGAGGGGTCCAGCTTCCTGGCAAAATCGTCTACGTCCATGCGACCGTCCTCAAGCGCGGCGACAGTGCAAGTCGGCATATTCAAAATGTCCCCGAGCTTGCGCATGGAATAGTGCGCCTCCTCGGAGACGTAAAGGACGCAGGGCTTGTCCGGAACGCGCGCCTGAAGGCTCTTGCGGCCGAAGTACAGCCCGTGCATGTTGCCGTCCGTCCCGCCGTTGGAGATCACCCCCCACCTGTCCTCGCCGAACCCGAAATGCTTTGCGAAGAAATCTATGCAGGAGCGCTCAAACTCGTCTGTATTGAGCATATCCCAATCTTTCTTGTAGGGGTCTCCCACGTTTATAAGCGTGGTGTCCGCAAGCCCGGTGTCTACAAGCCACCTGTAATAGTCGGCAAAATCGGTGTCCTGGTTGAAGGGATAGCCCATCTGCAGGCGCCTGCGCGAAACCAGCGCGCGGGCGCAAGAATCCATATGCTTAAATTCCGGAAAATCTCTCATGGCAAAACATATTAAAAGTGAAAAACTCCGCGGGAGCGCCTCCCGCAAAAACAAATATCAGCCTCCTAAGGAAAAACAGCCGGCTACTTCTTAAACGCCTCCCGCAAAGCCTCATAGACGTTTGGCGGCACAAAAGCGGCTATGCGCTCCGGACAATAGGAGGCTATCTGCTTTATCATCGTAGAACTCGTGTAAAAATAAAGGTTGCTGGGCATCAGAAATATGGTCTCTATGTCCCTGCACATGTGGCGGTTCATCTGCGCGAGCTGAAACTCGTACTCGAAGTCCGAAACGGCACGCAGGCCCCTGATCAGGGCAACGGCCCCGCGCTCGCGCGCGAAATCCACCGTAAGGGCCTTGGACTCGGCAACCTCGACGTTGGGCATGTCGGCAATATTCTCCCTGACAAGCTCCACCCTGCGAGACGCGGGAAAAAGCGGAGTCTTGGTGTCGTTCGAGGCCACCGCAATAATCACCCTATCGAACATCTTGGCCGCGCGGCGAAGAACGTCGAGATGCCCGAGTGTTATCGGATCGAAGGTGCCTGGGTATATTGCCGTTTTCATTTTCGCTGAAAAAAAGATGTTGCGTTTAAGTCTTAATAAAAGTGGAATATAGGCAATCATTTTTTGCACAGATGAATTTTCCGAATCTGCTTACGGTACTGAGAACCATCATGAGCCTGGTGACGGCGGTGCTGCTTTGCTTCGACCCTGCAGGGCTGCCGACTTTCACTTTCTTTTTCTTCGTGACTGCGGGCGCGACGGATTGGCTTGACGGCTACATCGCCCGGAAGAACAACATAGTTACCGTATTCGGCAAATTTATGGACGCCCTGTCCGACAAGATTATGGTCATAGGGCTGTTTCTGATACTGCTTGGACTCAACCTCTACAAGGACTGGCAGATATTTGCCATGTACTGCGCGTTAATCTGCGTGACAAGGGAATTTTTCGTAAGCGGCATAAGAATGCTCGCCGCCGGAACGGGCACGGTGCTGGCCGCCGAAAAGATGGGCAAATACAAGGCGGCCTTGCAGATGTACTCCATAGGCGCGATAATCTGCGCGAGGGCCGTAGAGCTCGACTGGAGCGGTTTTGAGCCCATGTATTATTTCGCGTTCTACACGGGCATAGGCTCTCTTGCGATAGCCACCGTGCTTTCGACATGGTCGGGGATAAGCTATGCTTTCCGCTACGGGTACCTTTTAAAAGCGTAAGGAAAAAATATGTCTCTTGCCTGCAAATATTATCCTTGGGCAAGGAAGCTCGCCCCTAAGACGGCGGTCGGCCTTGCGACACTCGGCATAACCGGCTCTTTGAAGGCTCCCGGAACCTTCGGCAGCCTTCTGGGGCTGTTTTTCTATCTGTTTTTCTTCAGGTTTCTCCCCCTCGAGGCCTATTTGCTCTTTGCGGGGGCGCTTGTATATTTTGCCGTCGGCGTATGCGACGAGGCGGAAAGGGTTCTAAAGCGCAGGGACCCCGGCTGCATAGTTCTCGACGAGTTTGCCGCAATGCAGCTTTGCTTTCTGCCCCTGCCCTTTCTGGACTCCTCAAACACCACGGTATGGACTGGTTTTCTGGGCTTTGCGTTGTTCAGGATATTCGACATTTACAAGCCCATGGGCATAAAGAAAATCCAGAATCTCGAGGGCGGCCTCGGCTGCGTTATGGACGACGTGGCCGCCGCGCTTGTAGTCTGGGTTATTCTAAACATATTGGCCCTTTTCTAAACCGTATGGTGGGCGCAGACGCATAGGGGGTTAAAGTCGATAAAAAAAGCTTGCAATCTGACTGCGGCGCAATAGCTTTTCTGTCTTTACTTTTATGGATCGCTAGCTCAATGGTAGAGCAGTTGCCTTTTAAGCAATTGGTTCGGAGTTCGAATCTCCGGCGATCTATAGCTTTTATCCTGCCCGAATCTTTCCGGATTCGGGCATTTTTTGCGCCGAAAAAAATAGCTCCAAAAGCCGGCATGAAAAAGCCGCGGGATCTGGCTTAGACCCGCGGCGGAAAAACTGCGCATGGGCGCCTTTATTTGTAGGAGACTTTCAGCTCGTCGGGGGTTCTGTCCCGCATGAAGGATTTCTTGTCGTCGGCGTCCTGCCAGACCTTGACGTAATCGACGTCCATATGGGTAAGATGAAGGCTATCGTCCAGCGGGGCAAGAGTCCAAAGTATTGCAAGGCTCAGCCATATCGGAGTCTCGTGGTGGCAAAACTCGTTCTTTATGCGCCGGTACGGAACGTTGTTGAAATAAAAGATTATCTCGTTCTCGTTCCATTCCAGGCCGTAGACGTAATAGTCGGCGGCCAAATCCACCGCGGCGTATTTACCTTCGTTTTCGGAGGCGAGCTCCACCCACTTTGCGCCGTCCCAATACTCAATCTTATAGTCGTATATGTAGGATACGTATGAATGGTCCGTGCCCTCCTTTTCACGCTTCTCGACAAGCTCGGCGTCCTTGTTCTTACCTATGGACCGCAAAAGCTTTGCCCTGTCGAAGATTACATTCTTGTCGGAATCCACCGCGGCCTCCCACCCCGTCAGGAACTGGACGCAGCCTATTTCGCGCTCCTGGCCGAAATCCAACTCTATGAACTTCTCCCCGTCGACAGAAGTTATCCAAGAAGTGGATATCTTACCATCTATGACATTGCTTGGCGGATATTTGGGAAAATTCTCATTAAGGGGGCTTGTGGCGACGATTTTCGCGTCTTGCGCGTAGTTTTTCAAATTGGAAAGGCTCGGAGGTATCCCGCCGGTACGTATGTCTGGATAGCCCAAATCGCTCTCCTGCCACGCGCGTATCTCGCGCAGATGGAACCTGCCCCCATGGGGCGATGAAAATCTTATGCGGCTCGTCTTGACGGGCTTTTCAAGCTCTATCGAATGCCACGGAGAGCCGTTGTCGGGAGACAGGCAGTATGTCCTCGTGCTGAAGTAGTGGTCCGGAGTGCCGAACCTGTCCCTCTTCTTGCGCAAGTCGGACCAGTTGTGTATCGTCGCGCGGAATATGTCCGGATACCACCCCTCGTTTATGTCTATTTCAAACGCCTTTCCCTCTTTTATAGACTTTTTCTGCCACCACTGCGTCATGAGCCAGAAAGAATTGTTCGTGGCGGGGTGCTTGGCGTATTTATAGCGGCATTCAAAATACCCGTATTTGAAAAGTTTTTTCGTCCAGATGCTGCCGCTGGTCCAGTCGTTGTCGCCGCGCCTTTCCTTCTTGTTTACAAGGCTCAGGACGCCGTCCTTCACAACGGCGTTCTCGCGCCAGCGGCTGCAGGCGACATGCGTGGACGAGCTGTTCTGGGATATCCACTCCTTGTCCAAGTCGGCGTCGGAATAGTTGAAGTCGTCCTGCCAGACGAGCTTCCAGTTCTTGCCTTCGGGCGGCAGGGCCGACGAAACCAATGTTGTAAACAACAATATAACGGCCGAATGGAGCAAAGAGGTTTTCATATCCCCATATTATCGCGCCGCGCGCATCGTGGCGCAACAATAAAAAGAATAAAAAGCCCTGCTACTTTGCCACGACCGTGGGCGAAAGCGCAAGGAGCGCAACAAGGAAAAGGCCTATTGCAATGACTGCTATCGCCGCCCAGGGCTTGTCCTTCGCGGCTACTTTGAAAATCCAAATCCTGTTTACAAAAAGATGCACAAGCACGGCCGCCAACATGAGCACCCCCACCCACAGATGGAAGACCTCCCAAGAACCCTTTCCGAAACCCAGCACGCTCTGCGGACCCATTCCTTTTACAAAGGAAAACTTCATCATTATCCCCGTTCCGGCAAGGAAGCAAAAACTTAAAAAAAGAACCGTATCGGTAATTCTTCTTACTACATTCATAAACAAAACATAGCGCCAACATCAAGAAGGCGCTAATTCCTTTCTACAAAGTATAAACAATACGCAAGTCATGCTAAAAGTCAACCTCAATGGAAAGGCTCCTACAACCTTGCAACACAAAGCAAGAGGCATGGCCGCGGCAAGGCGCGCTCCCCAAAAAAACATCGGAGACCATACGTTTATGCAAAAGGCAAGATCTTTACATTGCGCTCCTTCCAAAGGCGGGTTTACTCGAATTTCGGAAAGCCTTCCCTCTTTACGCGCCAGCTCTCGGGGAACAGCCCATTGGGAGAGTCTCCGTTGGCAGCCATATACGCCACAGCCAAAAGCAAACCGCCGTTGGAGGGGAAATACGGACAGGGCCCTCCCGTGGCTATGCCGTGCTCGTCAAACATGAAATTTTTGCTCGGGTGGAGGAGCATGTCTATGGATTTATCCCTCCAGCCGAGGCGCGAACAAGCCATGGCCAGCATGGGGAAGTCCCACCCCCAAACCCTGTCGAAATTCCATTCTTGCAAAATCTTGCCGAGAGTTCGGGCAAAGACCTCCCTGTCAACGCCGTCTCCAGGAAGCACGCCGTAAATCCCCGAGAGCGCGGGGTGCTCAAAATTCATCTTTGTCCACATGTCGGGAATGCCCTCGTACGTGACATATACGCCTTCCTCAACGGGAATAGGCGCAAGGTTGTCCAAGACCTCCCTCCACTTGGGGTTCTCAGGTAGCCCCATAAGGGAGCGCCACTCCAATGCCGCACGCAGGCCGTATCTCCAGTAGCCGAGCTCAAAGGCGGGATTGCGGGTAGACAGAAGATCGCAATTTTCAGAAACTACGGTTATGGGATAGTCGAGATTGTATCTGCCAGATTCGTCCTTCCGCGCAAAGGAGGCCATAAAATCGGCAGTCTGGAAAACTATCTCGGAGTATTTTTCAAGAACTTCCCGCGAGGGGTTTAGCATATAGGCCTGCCGCGCAAACCATATCGGGTGCGGCTGCTGCCATATCAGGGTTGCGTGTATGATATGCGGCCATTCGGCGAGAGTGTCTCCGGAGCACTTAAACCATCTTGCGCCCGAATATCCCTGCTCCGCCGCGCGCTTCTTGGCGCCCTCCAAAGCCTTGAAATATACCCCAAGTTGCCTATCGGCAAGATGCCTTCTGCCCCATGCGCCAAAATGCGCCGCATGCCAGAATATCATCTCATAGTGGAATTTCCCGTGCCAGCTGTTGCTCAGAAGCCCGCTTTCCTGCGGGGGCAAAGAGCCGCACTCCTGCACCCGCATAAGATACAAAGAAAGTATTATGCGCCGCTCCAGCTCGAAAGCCCTCGGGTCTTCGGTTCCTCCAAAATCCAACGCCGCCCCTGACTGCCAATACGAGTTCCACATGCGCACATTTTCCGCGAAGGCGGACCCAGTCTCCAAATCCGCGGCGGGGGGGAGCTTTGAAAACTCGCAGATAAAATCCAACTTGTCCCCTGAAGGAACGATGTAAAACCTGTGCGAATTGTCTTTATCGGCCTCAAAAGAGGCTTTGCCGCTCCAGGAAATCCTGGCGAAATAAGAGTCGCAATCCAATATGCGGCGCACAAGGGCGGTTCCGCCTTCCGCGGAAAATTTGTTCTCCTCCAGGAGGGACTTGTGCTTCCCAGGGGAGTTCCAGTCTCCGACAAAAAATGCCCTGTCGCGCGAGTCACCGTAGGGAAACTCCACAAAAATTTTCAAGCGCCCGCTTTTTATCAGGGGGCTGTCGACGTTCACGCACAGCGCGTCGCGCGAGGGATGGGCGAAGGTGCGGGTCTTGACGGTTTGGCCGAAGACGTCGAAAACGCTCTCGGCGTATCCGTCGAAGAGCCGCAATGTCTGGCGGGCGTTGGATATGTCGGAAAGCTCCGCAGTTTTGCCGCTGTCGGAGACAAACACAAAGCCTATGCGCCCCAGATTCAGGGCGTGCGGATTTTCCTTAAGCCATTTTGCGGCGAGTTTTTCCTTGTCGGAAAATTCCGCATCTGGGAATGCCTCGGGATACTTCTCAACGGCTTTTTTTGCGGAGGCCAAGTCCGACGGATATACCCTCGTCTTGCCGAACGCCTTTATCTTAAGCCCTTTGAAGTCGGATTCTTTGACCCCATCGGGCAGCGGCTCAGAATGCCACGCCCAGTGCGCCAGGGTGTTGAAGGGAATAAAGGTCTGCAACCCCGTTATGTCGAAGGAGAACGCAAACTCCCCGTTGCCCACTTGCGAGGGAGACTCCTTTCTAATCTGGCTAAAGGACGGATTGTGCCTCTCGACTACCGCCCGCCTGTCTATTGTATTAGATCCGGCAGACAGGGCAAAATTTGCTCCCGCAAGAAAACATGCAACCGCGCATAGAAATTTTAGCCCAATAAATCTCATTCTACCCATAAAAAATACCCCGTCTTAATCCCTAAAAAACAAACACCCGCAAACTCAAAGGTAAAACAACCTCCCTGCTTGGCGGATTTATAGACAAACGAAGACTTCTATACAAGTCAAACATTTTGGGTCAACTATGGCATCAGCCGAAGCCCCTATAGGGCAGCAGTTTAAGGAAACTTGCCGCATATGCACTTTTGTTGAGCATAAAACAAAACATAAAAAAGCCCGCAAGGCGCTTAAATGCGCGGCTTGCGGGCTTTTAAAGGTGGTGCCAGAGGGCAGATTCGAACTGCCGACCAAAGGCTTATGAGTCCTCTGCTCTACCGCTGAGCTACTCTGGCTTACTTTTAAAGATCATGCAATCTACCCTTAGGCGAAATATAGTCAAGTTCATTTTTGCACGCATAGAAAATTAGACGTAGTTTTAAACGAGCGGGAATCCTCAGCCTCTATGTAGAAGGTGCGCGCGTTCTGCGGCAGCTCCGCCCTAAAGGAGCCGTCCGCAGACGGATTCATGGGAACGCTCCGCCACTTTGCCCCGCGCGGAGAAGATATGGGGCTGTCCGTATAAAAAAGCCTGGCGGAAATAATGCCCTCCGCCGAAACTATCTTTGCCGAGACACTCCCCCCATCGAGACCCACCGACGCAAAAATCGGCAGCGGCTTCTGTTTGCCAAAACAGCTTTCTATGAATACTTGAATCTCCTCCACGCCCCACGACGGCGCGTGCGAATGGGGAAAATCCTTTATTATTTTAACCTGGGCATCCTTGACCAAGGATACGGACCTGCTCCAAATTTCAGGCTCATACCACGGATCTGACGTGCCGTTTACAAAGAGCATAGGCACATCCGTCTTTGCCAGCCCGTTTGACGGGTCGAAATTATCCTTCCATATCTCGAGGTGTTTTGCGTCCATAACGCCCTCGAAATTGCCGCGCCATAAATCCGAATCGCACACGAAGCCGCAACCGTACACGGGAACCGCCGCGGAAAAGCGGCCGTCCACCCCCACAACCAGGCATGTCAAAAAGCCTCCCCAGCTTATGCCCGTAATTGCCGTTTTGGACTCGTCCACTTCCTCGAAGGAGCGCAGAAGCGAGTGCGCCCTGGCTATCTGCGCCACCGATTGGTACGACCATGAATCCCTTATGTCCATGCCCTCCTTCAGGGCTATATTCTCGTAGGTTTTCTCAGGCCCGCCGTGCTCGAGGCGCGTCTTCTTCTTGCCGCGCTCCGGCATGGGAAACTTTGAGTCGGGCCGGCAGCCGTCCCAATCTATGGCCATGGCCGCGTACCCGCGTCTGGCCCAGATTTTCACCCATTCGTCGTAGGCGGTTCCGCCCCCGCCGTGTATGCATAGAATAGCCGGATATTTCCCCTTCGCCGCGCCCGCGCCAACCATGGAGGGATTGCTGTAATACGCAAAGACCTCCGTCGGCGCGCCTTTGTAGGGAGGCCCCTCGAAGATAATCTCGTCTACCTCGCCCTTCTTCTCCACCTTATAGCGAGGAATCTCAAACTTCTCAACCTCACCCCACAATCCGGCAATCTCCGAGCCGAAACCGGCGCAAATAAACGCATATGCGCAAATAAAAACGGCTAACCTTTTCATGCCGCAATTATCCATTTGCAAAAAACTGCGCGCAACAAAAAACGGACGAGAAAAGCTTTTTGGGAAAATTGTCTCGCAATGCGGCAAAAATGGGAAAAAATTCCATTCCCGAAAATTTTTAACTGAGATGAAAATAGGCATAGGCCAAATAGACACCACCCCCTGCGATTTTGAGGGCAACGCAAAAAAGATTCTCGACGCGGCGGAAAGGCTAAAGGGCATGGGAGCAGAGTTTGCGCTGTTCCCCGAGCTTGCGCTCGTAGGGCTTTCCCCAAAAGACCTGGCTCTCCGCAAAGCTTTTGTAAGTCAGAGCCAAAGCGCGCTGGAATCTCTTGCGGAAAAACTTCCGCTGCCCTGCCTGATAGGGTATATCCGCAAAAGCGGCGGGCCCATAGGGGCGCACAATTCCGCCGCATGGATAGAAAACGGGAAAGTCGTAAAAATCTACGACAAGGCTCTGATGCCAAATTACGATGTATTTGACGAGCCCCGCACATTCGATTCCGGAGACAGCGATTGCATAATAGACTTCAAGGGCCTGCGCATAGCCGTGACAATCTGCGAGGACATTTGGACTCTCGACGAAGTATCCACGTCAAAAAGGTACTCCGGATACAAGCCCCTGCAAAGCCTGCGCGCGCAGAATTTCAACCCCGACGGAACTCCAAAGGCGAAAAAAGCCTTCGACTTGCTCGTCAACATCTCGGCGAGCGTATTTTCCAAAACGAACGACAACGTGAGGAAATCCGGAGCCATGCTATGCAGGGTATCGGACTATGTGGGGGTGCCCCTTGTTTGGGCGAATCTCGTCGGCGGGAATGACGACCTTATCTTTGCGGGGGGCAGCGGGGCTTTCGCGGGAGCGGGCGTATCAAAGAGCGGCATGGACGAGCAGAAATGCCTGAAGAAGTTCTCCGAGGATATGAGAGTGGTGGATCCCTTCGACATAGGCGCGCGGGAGGGGGACGGGGCGGATTACTCGTCCATAGCCGACATACACTCGGCGCTCGTTCTGGGCATAAGGGACTTTGTAAGAAAGAGCGGTTTTTCAAAGGTCGTGCTCGGGCTTAGCGGAGGGATAGACTCTGCCCTCGTGGCTGCCCTGGCGGCCGAGGCGCTCGGGCCGAAAAACGTTTTGGGGGTGGCCATGCCCTCTGCTATATCGAGCTCCCACAGCGTGGCCGACGCACTCCGGCTGGCGGAAAACCTCGGGATAGAATACAGGAAAGTGCCAATAGCCCCGATAGTATCGGGCGCGGAGGACGCTTTGTCGGAGATATTCGCGGGGTTTAAGGCGGACGTCACGGAGGAGAATATACAGTCCAGGGCAAGGGGGCTTACGCTCATGGCAATATCAAACAAATTCGGCGCAATGCTCCTATCAACTGGCAACAAGAGCGAGTGCGCCGTCGGATACTGCACGCTCTACGGGGATACCTGCGGGGCTTTATCCCCCATATCCGATTTGTACAAAACGGAAGTCTACGAGCTTTCAAAATACATAAACAGGGGCAAAACCCTAATTCCGCAAAATACGATAGACAAGCCGCCGAGCGCAGAGCTGAGAGTCGGGCAAAAGGACCAGGACTCCCTGCCGCCCTACGACATTTTAGACGGGATACTGCGCCTTTACATAGAGGAGATGCTCCCGCAGGAGGAGATATGCCGGAGGGGGTACGACAAGGCAGTAGTCTCCGACGTAATAGGCAAGGTTGAGCGCAACGAGTACAAGCGCAAACAGTTTGCCTGCGGCATAAAAATTTCCTCCCTGGCGTTCGGAACGGGGCGCAGAATGCCACTGGCAAGAAAAATAAACACCCATATATAAAAAAGGCAGGAAATTTTAATGAACTCCGAGGAATTGTTCGAGAAATCCAAAGCAATTATTCCGGGCGGCGTAAACTCTCCCGTCAGGGCGTTTAAGAGCGTGGGAGGAACCCCGTTCTTCGTGCGCAGGGCCGACGGGGCGAAGCTCTACACCGTGGACGGGAACACCTATTTCGACTTTGTGTGCACATGGGGGCCCGCGCTATTCGGGCACAACAACCCGCGCATAAGGGAGGCCGTAGTCAAGGCTGCGGAGAGCGGAACGAGCTTCGGGGCTCCATGCCAGGCCGAATACGAGATGGCCAGGCTGATAACGGACATGGTCCCCTGCGCGCAGATGGTGCGCATGACAAATTCCGGCACGGAGGCAACCATGTCTTGCGTGCGCCTGGCCCGCGGATTCACCGGCAGGGACCGCATCGTAAAATTTGCGGGCTGCTACCACGGGCATGTCGACAGCCTGCTCGTCAAGGCGGGAAGCGGCGCGCTGACGTTTGGCAACCCGGACAGCGCCGGAGTGCCGCAGGATCTTGCAAAGCTCACAAGCGTTCTGGAGTACAACGACATACCCGCCCTCGAGGAGTATTTCTCAAAATTCGGAGGCGAGACTGCCGCCGTCATAGTGGAGCCCTACCCCGCGAATGCGGGCCTCATGCTTCCGCAGAACGGTTTTCTCAAGGAGCTTAGGAGGATAACAAAAGAATACGGCGCGCTGCTGATTTTCGACGAGGTCATAACCGGCTTCAGGATAGCCGAGGGCGGCGCGCAGCAGAAGGAGGGCGTCATGCCCGATCTTTGCGCTCTCGGGAAAATCATAGGAGGCGGGCTCCCCGTGGGGGCTTTCGCGGGAAGGAGGGATATAATGGAGTTTCTCGCGCCTCTTGGGCCAGTATACCAGGCAGGCACTCTCAGCGGAAACCCGCTTGCGATGGCTGCGGGCAAAACGGCTCTGGAGATGATACTCGAAGACAAGCCCCATGCGCGGCTGCAGAAAAGCACGGATCTTATAACGGAGGCAATATCGGCTTGCGCGAAGGAGCGCGGCGTGGCGCTCCAGATTCCAAAGACATGCGGGTTGTTCGGGCTGTATTTTTCGGAGGACAGGGTTGACAATTTCTCTCAGGCGATGAAAAGCTCCGCCAAGAACTACAAAAAGTTCTTCAAAGGCTGCCTGAAACGCGGCGTATATTTTGCGCCGAGCCCGTACGAGAGCTGCTTCTTAAGCCTGTCGCACGATGACGCCGAGCTTGAAAACTGCGCGGAGATAATTGGCGAGGTCTTCAGGAAGGAATTCTAGCCCTGATGAAGTCGACATGCGGGGAAAGACGGCATGTCCGGATTCTCGCAGATTTTTTGGGTGGGTAGAAACTGCCAATAAAATGGAATATCGTCGGCGTAAAAAAACGCCGCAATTTGAACGCCGGGTAGGATAAAACAGTCAAAAGAACTGAACGGAAATTTAAGGGCTTGCGCTTTTTATAAATAAAAGGCAAATTGTTGGCCGAAAATGAAAGAAACCGAAAGGAAACTCGCAAGGCGCATGAGGACGGACAAGTTTTTCGTCTTCGTCTATGCGCTTGTCGCCGTGATGTTCATTTTGCAGTTTGTCATAATTTTTTCTATATGAGAAAGGCCGGAGCGTTTCGGGATAAGAGAGCAGACAGATGAAAGAATACCTCGACTTGCTTAGACTTGTGATGGAAAAGGGGCGCGACCGTTCCGACAGGACGGGCGTAGGCACGCGCGGCGTATTCGGCGCGCAGGCGCGTTTCGACCTGCAGGACTCCTTTCCTCTTCTTACGACGAAGAAGCTGCATACGCGCTCTATATTCCACGAGCTGCTCTGGTTTTTAAAGGGCGACACCAACATAAAGTACCTTCACGACAACGGCGTGACGATATGGGACGAATGGGCCGACTCAAACGGCGACCTTGGCCGCGTCTACGGCGCCCAATGGCGCGACTGGCGCACTCCGGACGGCGGGAGCATAGACCAGATTTCCCGTTTGGTTGAGGGCATAAAGAAGGATCCTTTCGGCCGCAGGCACATAGTCTGCGCGTGGAATCCGGGGGAGTTGGACGGCATGGCCCTGCCGCCCTGCCATGCACTGTTTCAATTTTACGTCGATTCCGACGGCGGCCTGAGCTGCCAGCTGTACCAGCGCAGCGCAGACCTTTTCTTGGGGGTGCCGTTCAACATAGCCTCCTACGCGCTTCTGACGGCTATGGTCGCGCAGGTATGCGGCCTAAAGCCGAGGGAGTTTGTGCACACCTTCGGGGACTTGCACATATATAAAAACCACTTTGAGCAGGTTAAGCTTCAGCTTTCAAGGCAGCCGAGGCCTTTGCCCAAGCTTAAGCTCAACCCGGAAAGAAAGAGGCTCGAGGATTTTGTCTACGAGGACATAGAGATTCTCGGCTACAACCCGTATCCGTCTATAAAGGCGCCAATAGCCGTATGAAAAAATATCCTTTTAAAGCAATAGCGGCCGTAGCGCTGAACAATGTGATAGGGCGCGGCATGGAGATACCCTGGAAGATAAGCGAAGATTTCAGGTTCTTCAAGGAGACGACCATGGGAGGCGTCATAGTCTTCGGAAGGAAGACCTGGCTGAGCATAGGCGCCAAGCCTCTTGCCGGCAGGGAGAACGTCGTCATAAGCCGCACGCTTAAGAGCGCGGAGGGAGCGCGGGTGTTTTCGAGCATAGAGGCTCTTGCCGAAGCCTATGCAGACGACCCGAGGCAGGTCTGGATTTGCGGCGGCGAACAGATATATATGGCGGCCCTGCCCTACTGCGGAGAGATATACCTTTCAGTGGTCAAGCGCACTGTTGACGGGGACGTCCATTTTCCGGACATATCAGAGGATTTCGTATTCGCCAAAAAACTTCGCGAGACGGATTTGTTCGACATAGATTTATACGAGCGCAAACCGCAATAGGCGCGCAAGGGAAGCGCAAAGCGGCTTCTTGGGAATTTACGGCCGCTTAAGGGAAAGAGTATTTTTCCGATATTGCAAACACACGGAGCGGTTTTCTTTCGGATGATTTTTTATCCGAAAAAAGCTTGAATATTTTGTTTAAAAGTTCAGAAATATCGTTCATTGAGAATTGCTTACCGAAGGAGCATACGCTCTGAGGCGTGATTTCTCCAACTGAAAAAGGAAAAAAATGGCTCAAAAGAAAACAAACAAAACGTCCGCTGTAAAACCTGCGGCAGCCCCGAAGAGGGCGGCCGCAAAGAAGGCCACAGTTAAGGCTGAGGCAAAGCAGCCCGCAAAGAAAGCTGCCTGCTCGACGAAGAAATGCGCGTCCGCGGGAACCCTCACAAGGGTTTTCGTGAAATTCGACGCCGGCTGGGGCAACCAGCTGTACATACGCGGCAACGGCGGCGGTCTGAGCTGGGACAAAGGCGTGCTCATGCAGTGCGTCAACGACGACGAATGGCTCTGGGAGAAGAAAATTTCGGATCCCCAGGTATCGTTCAAGATTCTGCTGAACGACTCCGTATGGGCATGCGGAGAGGATCTTGTCGTCCCGGTAGGCGAGACGGCATGGCTCACGCCCAGCTTCTAAAGCTCGGACTATATAGACGTTAAAATTAGACGCGGAAAGACAGGCGCGAATCCCAATAGAACATTGGGTTCGCGCCTTTTGTATTTGAAGGCCGCCTAAGCGGTATTTATACAACTTTTCTAAAAGACGGGATAAAAAAACGCGCGCTGGTTATTTTTCATGCGAATTCCGTCATATATGCCCCCATTGCGGAGGGAATGCGCGCCACCCTAAAAGAAACACTCATGCAACATTCCAAGAACTATGCATGCTGCATGCCGCGAGGGCGCCTTAGGTTTTAAAAGAGGCTGCCAAGACAAAAAACGAGAAGGCCTGGGGCATTTTTTATTTGAACCTAAGCGGCCGTAGGCTTTAATTTCGGAAATATGATACTATTTCGGAAAGTTGCCATACTCGGCGCCGGATTGCTGGGAGCGTCATTGGGAAAGGCGCTGAAAAAATTCGGCGCGGCGCAGAGCGTGGAGGTCTGGTCGCGCAGCGAATCGACTCGTGAGAAATGCCTTCGGCAGGCCTGGTGCGACAAAGTTTCCGAAACTCCCCAACAGTGCGTAAAAGACGCGGACTTAGTTGTGCTGTGCGCCACGATAAACGCCATAGAGGAGCACATGAGGCTCATAGCCCCGGCCCTCAAGGGGGGCGCTATCGTGACGGATGTGGGAAGCACTAAGGCGCATCTGTGCTCGGTTGCGGAGGACGCCTTTAAGGATTCTGCGGGAGTGTTTGTGGGCTCCCACCCCATGGCCGGTTCGGAGAAATCCGGGCTGGAGTACGCAAGCGGGGAGCTGTTCGTCGGAAGGCCGTGCTTCATCACCCCGGCGGCGGGGGCGGGAGATAAAGTTTTTGACGCGGCAAAAAAGCTCGACGAGCTTTGGAGGGCATTGGGTTCCGATACGAGAACCATAACGCCGGATTTGCACGATAGAATAGTTGCGCGCATAAGCCATCTGCCGCACATACTCGCGGCGAATTTGTCGGCCCTTACGGGAGAACAGCCCGACGCGGCGGACTTGGCGTTTGCGGCGTCATCGGGGTTTAGGGATACGACGAGGGTGGCGGGGGGAAGCCCGGACATGTGGAGGAGCATAATATCCACAAACAAAACGGAGATACTAAAGGCCCTTGCGGATTATCGCGGCAAGATAGACTCCTTCATTAAAGCGCTGGACGAATCTGACTTTGAAATGACAAACTCCGTGCTGGAGGCGGGCCGCAAATTCAGAAACGGGCTCGATGCGAAATAAACATGAGTTCATTTAAAGACATAAAACCTTTCGCAAAGCCCGCGTGCGCGTCCGTGACGCTTCCGGGCTCAAAGAGCATCACCAACCGCGCGATGATTCTCGCGGCGGTAGCTGGAGGGGAGCTCGAAATAAAAAACGCGCTGTTTTCGCGCGATACGATAATCATGGCGGACTGCCTGAAAAGGCTCGGCTATGTAGTGGAGTCAGACAGGGAGGCGCGCAGCATAAAAATATCGGCTGAGGGATCGGCGGCGCCCAACCTTCAGGCGGAGCTTTTTGTCGGCAATGCGGGGACGGCGGCAAGGTTTGTGACGGCATTCTGCGCGGCGAACAAGGGCGGAGAATACTTTTTCGACTCCGACGAGGCAATGTACAAGCGCCCGATGAAGGGCCTGATGGACGCTCTCAGGGAGCAGGGTTCGGAATTCGAGTTCGTCGGCCAGAGGGATTGTTTTCCGTTCAAGATGCGCGCGGGAGGCCTCGCGGGGGGCGAAGTTTGCATAGACGCTTCGGCGTCGAGCCAGCTGCTCTCGGCGCTGCTGATGGCCGCGCCTCTGGCGGAGAAAAAGACATTGGTAAGGCTCTCGAAGGGGACGGTGTCCCGCCCGTTTGTGGAGATGACCGTCAACATGATGACGGACTTTGGCTTTCAATGTTCCAGACCGGCAGACGGGGTTTTCGAGATAGTTCCACGGCGCCCCGAGCGTAGAATGTCCGCCTACTTTGTTGAGCCCGACGCAACCGCCGCAAGCTATTTTGCAATATTGCCGGCGCTGACAGGCGGGGCGGTCCTTCTGGAGAATTTTGCGAACTGCTCCCTTCAGGGAGATTTGGGTTTTCTCGACGTATTGCACGGCTGCTCCCTGGTTGGCACGTCGAAGATTCTAAACGGCGTTTTGGCCGTCGGGGCCAAGCGCCCCGCGGGGAACTACGCCGGAGGGGGCATAAATTTCTCCGACATTTCCGACACATTCTTGACGCTCGCAGCCGCGTCCGCGGCATTGGGCGGCAACTTGAGGATAGAGGGCATATCGCATACGCGCGCGCAGGAGACAGACAGGGTGGCGGCCATGGCCGCGGAGCTTAGAAAGGTATGCCTGGCCGTATCCGAGGAGGAGGACGCGCTGGAAATTTGCCCGCACAAGGCTCTTCCCGAGGGGATATCGGACACGCCCGTTCGCATAAAGACATATTCGGACCACAGGATAGCGATGAGTTTCGGGATACTCGGCTGCGCGGACATTTTCGGGGACGGGACTCCGTGGATAAGCATAGAGGATCCGCAGTGCGTCTCTAAAACGTGGGACAATTTCTTCGATACGCTAGACGCCGCTCGCGTGGCTTCGGAAAAATTTACGACAGTCGCCGTTGACGGCGGGGCGGCCGTGGGCAAGTCGAGCGTCTCAAAGGCGGTTTCGGACATGCTGCATCTTATGCATGTGGACACGGGCGCGCACTACCGCACGCTGACCTACGCGCTTATAAATGCGGGGCTTGCAGACGCGGACGAGGCGGCCGTCGAGGGTTATCTGTCAGATTTCAAGCTTGGCACGGCGTTCGACCCGCAACGCGCCAACTCCGCGAGAATGACGCTTTGCGGCGAGCTTGTTAAAGACGAAGATTTGCGCACGAAGGCCGTAAACGACAGGGTGTCCGTATTTGCCTCCATGCCATCAGTCAGGAATTTTCTTAAGGGGTACCAGAGGAGCATGGCCTCCTACGCGCGCGAGCACGGGTTCTCCGGCCTTATAATGGAGGGGCGCGACATAGGCTCAGTGATATTCCCCGACGCCGACGTTAGAATATTCCTCGACGCCGACGAGCAAACCCGCGCGCAGCGGCGCGCAAAAGAGGGCATTTCGGACTCCATTTCCGCGCGCGACCGCATGGACAGGAGCCGCAAGACCGCCCCGTTGGTGTGTCCTGAGGGGGCCGTCAGAATAGACACATCGAACATGACAAAAGAAGACGTGATATCCAGGACGGCGGCGGAAATTTGCAGGGCAAAATAAGATGAGACATTCCAAAGTAAGGTTTGTAACGCTGGGGAAGAACAAGTTTGTGTACGCGGCATCTTGGCACGCGGCTCTGAGCATGTGCGACCTGTTCGGGCGCATAGAGCTGTACGGCGAGGAAAACGTGCCTAAGGGGCCCTGCCTGGTGGTGGGCAACCACGTCAGTTTTCTGGATCCTCCGGCCATGGCGTTTTTCCACGACACCCCGGTCTGCGTCATAGCCAGGGACACCCTGATGAAAAGCGGCTTCTGGAAAAAATATTTCACCGCCCTGAATGCCATACCCATTCAGCGCGACGGAGAAGGCAGCGGAAATCTCGGGGCGTTTAAGAAGGTTTTGGCAAACATCAAAAAGGGGATAAGCGTGGTGATATTTCCCGAGGGCACGCGTTCTCCGAACGGCGAGCTCCTGCCCGGAAAGGCCGGAGCGGGGCTTATAGCCTTGAAGGCGAATGTTCCCATACTTCCAATACGCAGCTTCGGGTTCGGGGAGGTTCTGCCAAAGAGCAACATACTGAGCGCCGGCGCAAGAATCTGCCTTGTTGCGGGCAAACCGATAGACGTGAAGGATATAGACCCCGGGAAAGGCTGCAAGGACAGGGAGCAGATGGTTGTAAACGCCATTATGGAGCGCATCGCAAACATAAGCCTTCCGCGCATAGACGAAGTATAACGCAGCCTCCATTCATGCGGGATATTCCCTTTTTACATTAAATCGCAGTGCATGAATTTCTTGATGACTGAAGGTAATTTACGCCCCAATGCAAGAAGAACAGACCTGCCCCACTTTCTTTGCAATCCGAATGGAAAACATGCATTTTACACGCTTCATTCATTTATAGCACAAGGAAATTCGACAGATTAGAGAGCGCATATGGAAATCGCCATACAAGTCTTTGCAGTATCGCTTATGACGATAATCTTTGTAATCGCGTTTGCGGGAGTGGTTGTGCCGGTGCTTCCGGGGCCGCCGATAGCCGCGCTGGCGCTGCTGGTTTACAAGCTTGTATTCCCGGAGGGGGCCATAAGCTGGAATTTTGTGATAATAGCATCTGTTGCGGCAATTCTGGCACAGATTGCGGATTTCATATTGTCATGGCTGGGCGCTAAACGCTACGGGGCCTCATGGGGGGGCGTTCTTGGGAGTTTCGTCGGCTTGATAGTAGGAATAATGCTCAGCCCCACCATTATAATGATCTTCCTCGCACCCATAGCAGGGGCAATACTCGGAGAATTGGCGACGGGCAAAGACATGCGCGCAAGCGTAAAAGCCGGCTGGGGGACCTTCCTGGGAACTATGCTGGCTACTATTGTAAAGTTCACCGTGGTAGTAAGCACGGCCTTTGCGTTTTACGCGACGCTGATATTTAAATGACCGCCAGCCTGCCGATTGCAAAAAAATGCGGATAACATAACCTGCAAGCGTATAAGGCTGCCGCCATCCCCCTGCGAACAAAACTTCCCAAAAGCTGCAAAAATTTCCCCGGAGAAAAAATGCCGCCGCGCAAAATGCGCGCGCAAGCAGGTCTTCGGCAGGCAAGAGGCGTACAGGCGCATGCGTAAAAAAATGGAGCCCGACAATATTCGGGCTCCGAAAGCACAACTCCTTAACCCGCTCTAAATTACGGTGTTGTTGGGTATCACGGCATTCTTGTTTACTATTATTATGCCGTCCCGGAGATTTATGTTGTTGCCCTCCCAACCGTCAGGCTTGCCGTCTGGCGAGATGCGCACATTGTTGCCTATGCGAGCGTTCTTGTCTATTATGGCGCGCCGTATGTCGCAGTTTTTGCCTATGCCTATCTTGGGGGTTCCGTCCTTTCGGCAATCCTCCTTTTCCTCGGTTGTCTCGAAGAAGTCGGCGCCCATCATAATCACGTTGTCGAACCTCGTGCCGCTGCGTATTATGGAACGCACTCCTATGACGCTGCGGTTCAAATCGGCATCCTGTATTATGCAGCCGTCCGAAATATTGCAGCGGTTGATCTTCGTGTTGTGAATCTTCGCCCCGGGAAGAAACCTCGAGTGGGTGTAGACTATTTTATTCTGATCGTAGAAATTGAAGGGTGGAACATCGTCCGTCAGGGCGAGATTAGCCTCGAAGAACGAACTTATGGTGCCTATGTCCTCCCAGTAGCCGTTGAATATGTACGCGCCCAACTTGCGCTTGCCAAGCAGCCCGGGGATTATCTCCTTGCCGAAGTCCATCTCTGAGCCCGACATGGCCTCCTCCATAACCGCGGCGCTGAAAACATATATGCCCATGGAGGCAAGGCAATAGTCCGTGCTCTTGTCGGGCAAGGTCTCCTTTATCTTATCGCCCACAACGAGGGAGTCTATCAACGCCGGATCCTTCGGCTTCTCAGCGAAGCGCAAAATGTCCAAGTTGTCGTCGACCTGCATTACGCCCAAGTCGCTCACGACAGATTTTGGCATGGGCTTTGCCGCTATAGTGACGTCCGCCCCGCTCTCTATATGCCGGGTTATCAGGTTGCGGAAATCCATCTGGTAGAGCTGGTCCCCGGAAAGTATGAGGAAGAGGGCATCGTCCCCATGGCGCTCAAAGTGGTGCATGTTCTTGCGGACCGCATCGGCCGTGCCCTGGTACCAATTACCGCCGCTGTCGGTCTGCTCGGCGGCCAAGATGTCAACAAAGCCGCCGCCGAAAGCGTCGAACTTATAGGTCTGCTGTATGTGCTTGTGCAAACTCGCCGTATTGAACTGGCTTAAAAGATATATCCTGTCCAGCCCGGAGTTCAGACAGTTGCTAATGGGTATGTCCACCAGCCTGTATTTGCCCGCAAGCGGCACGGCGGGCTTGCAACGGCTCTTGGTCAGCGGATACAACCTCGTACCCCGTCCGCCGCCCATGATAATGCTTATTACCTTCTGCAGATTTACCATATATAAGACCTTTTCTTAATTTTCCGACAGTATAGATTGTCATACCCCACAAATCAATCATTGTTTTTTAAAGCGTATCAAAAAAAAACGTTCTAAAAACACATTTCAAACAAAGCGCGCCCGACGCAAAAAGATGTTGCAAAAATTCCGCCAAGGGAGGAATCTTTCCCGCTTATGGAATCCATCAGGCAATTCGCGCAGAACGCCGACAAGTTTATCGGCGAGGAAGACTTGAAGTACAAGCTCGAAAAAGGAGCCAAACTCAGGGTTAAACTGGGTGTGGACCCAACCAGGCCCGACCTTACCTTCGGGCATATGGTGGTATTCAACAAGCTCAGGCAGTTTCAGGACATGGGCCACCAGGCCGTGCTTATCATAGGCGACTACACCGCCTGCATAGGAGACCCCTCCGGAAGAAGCGCCCTGCGCCCCGTGCTCACCCCCGAGGAGGTAGACCAGAACGCCAAGACCTACCTGAGCCAGGCTTTCAAGATTCTCGACGAGTCAAGGACGGAGGTCCACTACAACAGCGAATGGTTCGGCAAGATGAGCTTCGGAGACCTGCTTGAGCTGTCGAGGAAGATGACGGTCGCCAGGATGCTGGAGAGGGACGACTTCGCCAAGCGCTACGCCTCAAAGACGCCCATATCCATAGTGGAGTTCCTCTATCCGCTCATACAGGGCTACGACTCCGTTATGATAGAGTCCGACGTGGAGCTGGGCGGCACGGACCAGCTGTTCAACAATCTTGTCGGGCGCGACCTTCAGCTGCAGGCGGGTTTCGAGCGCGGCCAGGCGGTGCTTACCATGCCTCTCTTGGTCGGGCTGGACGGGGTCAAGAAGATGTCGAAAAGCTACGGCAACTACATAGCCTTCAACGACACCCCGCGCGACATGTTCGGCAAGATAATGTCCATAGGAGACGACACTATGTGGAAGTACTACCAGTATCTTCTCCTGTATACTCCCGAAACCATCGCCCGCCTCAAGACGGAGCACCCCATGGAATGCAAGAAGAACCTCGCAAAGCTTCTGCTTACAAAATTCTTCGGGGTGGACTGCGCCAACGCCGAGGCCGAAAACTTTGAAAAGGTATTCTCCAAAAGAGAGCTTCCCGACGAGATGCCGGAATTTGAATACGACGCCCTCATAGGCGACGCCCAGCCCACGCTGGTAAACATCATGGCGCAGACAAAGCTGTTTCCGAGCAAGGCGGAGATAAAGAGGCTCGTCGAGCAGGGCGGCGTGAAGATGGACTCGCAGAAAGTTTCCGACGCCATGGCAAAAATTTCAAAGCCGGAAAAGCCCATTGTGATACAGGCTGGCAAGCGAATATTCTTCAGGCTTAAATAGAGACACTTACAACAAAACAGCAGGGCGAGCGGCGGGAACTGGAGAACTTTTCCCGCCGTCGCCTTTTGAGGACGAAGCAGATATGGACTCCGCACAAGTATCCATGCTTGCACATTCGGGTATCTTCAAACTGATACTCCGCTACTGCGCGCCCAGCATATTTGCGACGCTGATAGAGGCCGCGTACAATATTGTGGACAGGATATTCGTCGGGCGCTTTTGCGGGGAGGAATCCGTCGCGGCGATAACGGTGTGCTTTGCCCCGGCGATGGTGTTTCTTGCCATATCGATGCTCATAGGCCAGGGCTCTGCGACTCTGCTTTCAATAACCCTGGGCAGGAAGGACTACGCAAAGGCCGAAAAGATACTCGGGCAGACGTTCTGCATGTTTCTGGCATTCGGCATAACCACGGGCGTATTCGGCGTGATATTTGTGGAGGAGCTTCTCTCGCTTTTCGGCGCGAGCGAGAAGATGCTGCCTCTTGCTTCGGCATACTACTCGGTAATTCTCGGCGGCATAGTATTCGAGAAGATATCCTACGGCATAAACAACCTCATACGCGCCGAAGGCAGGCCGACCTACGCTTTCATTACCATATCAACGGGGTGCGTCCTGAACATTTTTTTGGACTACATAGCCCTGGCAAAGCTCAATCTCGGGATAGAGGGGGCAGCGTGGGCTACGGTGATTTCCCAGATGATATCCTCGTGCCTTGTGCTCGGCTTCTATGCGACAAAGTCCGGCATAGTGGCGCTTAAAATACCTAATTTCAGGATATTTCCGAGCCTGGCGGCAAAGGTGTTTGCGCTGGGGTCTCCGCATTTCATAGTCCAGATATTGTCCGCGCTCTCCACCACTTTGTTCATATACCAGGCCAGAAGCTACGGGGAGGACAGCGCCGTTGCGATAGTGGGCATATGCATGACGGTCGTAATGATAATATTCCTGCCCATGATAGGAATGAGCATGGGCATACAGCCCATAATAGGCTTCAACTGGGGGGCCAAGAACTATTCCAGAGCGCTTAAAACCTGGCTTGCAAGCCTTTCGATAACGATATGCGCAGGCTTTGCGGGGCTGGTTGCGGTGCAGATTTTCCCCGATGAGATTTTCACTTTGTTTCTCGGGCACAATAGCCCCATAGAGGCCGAGGGCGCAAACGCAATAAGGATAATGACCTCCCTTATACCTGTGCTTGCGATAAACATCATAACCTCCGGATATTTTCAGTCTACGGGAAGGCCCAAGGTTGCAATAATACTTACGGTGCTAAGGCAGGTGGGGGCTCTCGTCCCGCTGATGCTGATACTGCCTCCCCTATTCGGGCTGGACGGAGTCTGGATGTGCTTTCCGCTCTCCGACGCTGTCGCCTGCCTATACTGCGCAACCATGAGTTTCGCGGAGCTTAGGGCGATGAAAAAGAGGGGCATATCCGTATTTCAGTGAGCCCAAATCAGAGCGGTTCGGGCAGATTTTTAAAGTGCTTCGGATAGCGCGCCTTCAGCTCCTTAGCGACCTGGGGCCAGGAGGTTTTCCAGAAGTTTTTAAGGTCCTGAGTGGTCTGCACGGGCCTTCCGCTGGGGGCGAGAATTTCGTAGGTCACGGGTATGCGCCCTTCGGCTATCTTCAACTTTGACGAATCGAACGTCATCAGATCCTTGAACCATGCGGACAAAACAACCCTGCCGCCCGAGACGTCGTAGCGCAGCTTGACCGGGCGCTTCCTCGTAGGCAGGCTCACGCTTGACGGCGCGTAGTAGTCGAGCGACGACAGCCTCGAAGGATCCATGCACTCCTTGACCGCCCCCAAAACGTCCAAATCCCTGACCTGAGAGTAAGAGTACGACCCCAGCGCCGCCTGCTCGTAAACCATCAGCATGAAGGCGTCGTCTATAAATTCGTAGCCCAAATCGGGAACATGTTTCGACAGAAAATTTACCCTCGATATGAAGTCGGAAACGTTGTCGTCCAGATTCTTAAGTTTGCAGCTTCCGTCGGCCATGCGCGAGGCGAGCATGCGCGCAGCCTCCGATTCCGGCGGTTTGCGCAGCCTGTTGCTGAAAAGCTCCAGCCCCATGAAAACCGCGCTTTTCTTTGCCTCCACGGATTTGCTCGACTCGTCGAAATAAACCTCCTCCGTCTCCCTTATCCCATCCGAGAACATCTCCTCTATGTCGGAAAGCTCCACGGGGCAGACCATGCCCGCCATTATGACAGCCCTCGACGAGACGTTCTGCTCCTGCAAGCTCACAGCGCAAAATAAGCCGTCTGTCCAGCGGCGCGACGCCTTGCGCACCTCGCCGCGCCGCCCGCCGGCTATGTTGCAGGCGTAGGAAGCCTTTGAAACCCTCGAGCATATGTGGTCGGGGAAAGCCCCCAAGACGCATTTTGACAGATTGCGCCAACGGGTGGCCTCGTCCTCGGTTTCGCCGGCAGGCCCGGCATTGGAATCGGCCCGCAGAAAGCGCGCGGAGCGCTCAAAATCCTCAGCAAGAGCGCACACCTTGCGGGCGTTTGAAGCGTGTATGCCGTATTTTCGGCAGAAATCCTCGTCGTAGCGCATGTTTCTTGCAATCATGCACAGCTTGGACAGCTCCGCCAACTCGGAGGGGCTCTCCCCCACCATCTCGTCGAGTTCGCGCGCCCTAAACGCGTCGTCGATGTCGAGCTTTACCCTGCCCGCCTCCGTGAGAGCCGCGGCAAATGCGGCCTCCTTCAGGCAGCCAAGGCGCACACCCTCGCAAAGCAGCTTTGCGTAGCGCGGTTCGGTGGGCAGGCGCGCCATCTTGCGGCCCATATCGGTTATAAGCCCCTTGTCGTCGAGGGCGCCGAGAGATGAAAGAAGGGAGTCTGCATCCTCCACGGCGGCGTCCTCCGGAGCGTCGAGGAAAGCCGTGGAGCGCAAATTTCTGCCCGCTGTCCTAAGCCACAAATCCGTCTGGGCAAGAGACAACCGCCTTATTTCGGGCG
The DNA here is from genome assembly GCA_944389315.1 of uncultured Opitutales bacterium. Lineage (GTDB taxonomy): Bacteria > Verrucomicrobiota > Verrucomicrobiia > Opitutales > Intestinicryptomonadaceae > CALXQW01. Next base: position 31,065 of record CALXLX010000012.1, on the reverse strand, counting down.
CCGTGAAACGCTCGAAATTGCATTCTTCTGCCTTGCTCCACAAGCGCACCGCCGCGCCCCTCGAAGTTCTTCCCGCCCTGCCCGCGCGCTGCACGGCACTCGCAAGGCTTATGCGCTCCGTAAGAAGCGTATTCACTCCGCGGGAGGAATCGTAGCGGGCAACCCGCGCATAGCCGGAATCTATCACAAACTTTACGCCCTCCACCGTAAGGGAGGTTTCCGCTATGTTCGTGCACACTATCACCTTGCGCCTGCCCGACGGGGCGAGGGCGGCGTCCTGCCGCTCCGCGGGAAGCTCCCCGTACAGCGGCAAGACCTCGAACCCGCGCGATTCCGGCCGCTCGTTTATGGCCCTTATCGCGCGAGAAATCTCATACAAGCCGGGCATGAATACCAGAAAGTTTCCGTCGGAACTTGACGAGGCGATGTCGGCAAAGACGTCGGCGGCGTCCTCCCAATAGGCGTCGCGGCGGCGCGGGACACGGTAGGATATGTCTATGTCAAAAAGCCTCGACTCCGTTTTCAGCAGAACCGCCCCTTCCCCCATATATTCGAGCAATGCCGACGAATCCATCGACGCCGAACAGACCGCCAATATCAAATCCGGCCGCTTTTTTCTCTGGTATTCAAGCGCGAGCGCAAGGGAAGTGTCCGCATAAAGGTTCCTCTCGTGAAATTCGTCGAACACCACCGCGCCAACTCCGTCGAGGCCGCCGGGAGAGAGAAGCTTGCGCGCCAAAACGCCCTCCGTAAGAAAAACTATCTTGGTGTTGGGGGTGTAGTTTTTTTCAAAGCGTATATGCCAGCCCACATCGTCCCCCAGCCTCATGCCGCTCTCGACGCCCACCCTCCTGGCGAGCATTCTCGCGGCAATCCTGCGCGGCTGCAAGACGTAAACCGCCCCGCCGCAAAGCCTTCCGAGCATGGGCGGCAGGCGGGTGGATTTTCCCGAGCCTGTCGGCGCGGAAATTACAAAGTTTCTCGCGCCGCTTCTGATTTTTTCGGCCAACTTGGGCTCCAGCGCGTCTACCGGCAAAGAATCCATAAACCGAAGCTTCAATCGAACAAAGTGCCGCTGCCCCTCAGAAGGAGGCCGCCCTTGCGCGGAGCATTCTTCTTGTCCGAGGAATCCCGCAAGGGGGAGCTCTCGAGGCGCTTCTTCGACAACAGCGTCTTTATGACCAACTTGCCCCTATACCCTTTCCCTCCCGGAACCATCTTAACATTCTCCGAGAACAGCTCGATTTTGTCCTTCGACGGGAAAAATATGTCTATCTGCACGTCCGGCAAAATGAAGAAATACTCCGGCGTCCACACGACCTGCGCGCGCTGCACATAGCCCCTGAAGCGGGTCTTCTGCCCCTGGGCGTCGGAAAATTCGAGAAGTATATACTCCCCCTTGTCCTCCATAGTCTGGGAGATTTTTATCTTTTCGCCGTAGGTCATTATCTCGCCTGTAAGCCTCAGAATCTTTTTGCCGTTCTCGTATGTCCAACGGCAGTCCTGCGAGACTACAAAAGTCATCAGCAGCTTGCCGTCCGGCAAAAATATGTTCTGCTGGCCGCTCCAAGAGCCCACATAAGACGACATCGCCGCCGCAGGCCCCACAATATTGCCGCTCGGCTCAAGATATATGGGCTCTTCCGCGCGCGCCGCAAAAACCGATGAAAAAAACGCCGCTATGGCAAGAAATCTTCTCATAAAAACAGAAATTCAGCACTCCTATTTGGAATCTTCGCCGGGCTTGGAGTTTTCTCCTCCTGACGCCGCCGACCGTATCATAGCCTCCGAGCGGAAATATACATTCACCCACATTGCCGCCGACACAAGCAAGCTCGCCCACAGAGCGTTCCAGTACGAGCCTATGTGTATGCCGGGCACAATGCCCGCGCTAAGGTATATCACCGCGGCATTGATGAATATCATTCCAAAGCCCATCGTTATTATTACGAAAGGCAGTGTAAAAAGCACGAGAAACGGCCTGAGTATCCAGTTTAGCAGCCATATAACGCAAAGCAGCGCCGCAAACGAAAACACGTTGCTGAACGAAATGTCAGAAACCGTAAAACTCGCCGCAAGAAGCCCGACCGCGTTTACCACGCAGGTGCTGCAGAAATTCAGCTCAAGCCTCTTGGTGTTCCGCACGCGCGAGAACTTCTCCGGCGAAAAGTTATTTTTTTCCTCTTCCATTTTTTTTGCGTATTTGTTGTTTCAGCTCCCTGAAGCACTCGAGCCGCTCGGCAATCTGCGCCTCCGCCCCGTAGTGGGAGGGGGTGTAGAGCTGCAATGGCGTCTCGAGATACTCCTGTCCGCTTATATGCCCCGGGCATTCGTGGTTATAGATATATTCCTCGGGGCTTTTGTTCATCTTTTTATTAAGGGAAGTATGGCTGTCGCGCAAGTATAAAGGCACTTTCTGCGTCTCTTTTTTCGACACCTCGGCCTTTGCCGCATAGAGCGCGTTTGTCGCTGAATTGCTCTTGGGGGCGGTTGCAAGAAACAGCGTTGCATGCGCCAAATTTAGCTCGCACTCGGGCTGCCCGACGCGCTCGCACGCGTCGAAAGCCGCGCTGGCCACAAGTATGCCCCTGGAATCCGCCAGCCCGACGTCCTCGCTGGCCAATATCAGCAGCCTGCGCGCTATGAAACGCGGGTCCTCCCCGCCCACAAGCATCTTCGCAAGCCAATACATCGCCGCGTCGGGGTCGCACCCGCGCACGCTCTTTATAAACGCGCTTATGGTGTCGTAATGCTCGTCCTCGTCGGCGTCGTAGCGCACCCTGCGCTCCTTGGCGAAAACTTCCACGTCGGCCTCCGTCAGCTCCCTGCCGCCGCCCGCGGCCAATACCATGGTCTCAAGCGCGTTCAAGGCGCGGCGTAAGTCGCCGTCGCAAATGCGCGCAATGCCCAGAAGAATCTCGTCCGAAGCAGAACACTTGTAGGACCCCAAACCGCGCGCATCGTCGGCCAGGGCGGTTTTAAGAACCTTTAAAATGTCGCGGCTGTCGAGAGGCTCCAGGCGGAAAAGATGACTTCTGGAAAGCAGGGGAGCATTGATGTAAAACCCGGGGTTGTGCGTGGTTGCGCCTATGAGGCGTATGTTTCCGTCCTCCACATCGGGCAGGAGCAGGTCCTGCTGGGCCTTGTTGAAGCGGTGTATCTCGTCTATGAAAAGTATGGTGCGCTCGCCCTTCCTGTATCTGGCGGCAAAGAGTTCCTCCTTAAGCTGCGCGACGTTTGAAAGCACGGCGTTTATCTTAACGAACCTGCTTTTCGTCTCGCGGCTTATGACTTCCGCAAGCGTAGTTTTACCGCAGCCGGGAGGGCCGAAAAATATCAAAGACCCGAAAGTGTCCGCCTTTATCAGGCGCGGGAGCAGGCAGCCCTCCCCGAGCACATGCCCGTGCCCGACAACCTCGGAAAGGCTCCTGGGCCTCATTCTGACCGCGAGGGGAGCCCACGACGGGACGCGCTCGTCCGCAGCCTCGGGGCGGGCCTGCTCCGCGGCGTCGAATTTGTCAAAAAGCTCTCCGTTTGCGCCCATTTCTACCTTGATAAAGATTTCCACTTATCGGGAACGTTTCAAGCATAAAGGTTTTCTTGAAAGTTTTTTAAAAGCATGCAAACTTTTCCGTGTTATGAAGGCTTCCCGCGCATCGAAGAAATTTTCCGCACCCTCAGCGCTCACCGTGGCGGGGAGCGATTCGGGCGGAGGCGCGGGAATACAGGCGGATTTGCTCACTTTCGCAAATCTCGGCGTGCACGGGCTGACGGCCATAGCGGCCCTGACTTCGCAAAATCCCGACGGGGTGCGCTTCGTGCAGGCGGCGTCCGTAAGGAGCCTAAAAACGCAGCTGGAGGCCGTCTGCGAGTTTTTCAATCCGTCTGCGGCCAAGTGCGGCATGCTTTTCGACGCGCCGCGCATACGCTGCGCGGCGAGGTTCTTCGCCTCGAGGCCAAACATAAAGCTTGTTGTGGACCCCGTATGCGCGGCAACCAGCGGGGCGCCGCTCTTAAAGCCGGAGGCGCTCAAGACGCTGACGGATATTCTCCTGCCGAAGGCCTTTCTTATAACCCCAAATCTCGACGAAGCCGCGCTTCTTTTGGGGGTAAAGCGCATAGACGCGACATCTCTTGGAAAGGCCGCTTCGGCTCTCGCCGTCAAATTTTCGACAAACGTGCTGTTGAAGGGCGGGCACCTCGACGGCAAGAACCTTTTGAACGCCCTTGCCGACAAGTCCGGAAACATAATTTTGCGGCGCGCCTCAAAGCGCATAGAGGGCGTGGACACGCACGGCAGCGGCTGCACGCTAAGCGCGGCCATAACCGCGTTTCTGGCGAAGGGAAAGCCGCTTAAAGACGCCGTATGCGCCGCGCAGGACTATCTGAGGAGGGGAATGCTCTATCCCGTCGAAATAGGGGGGCGCAAATTCATAAACCGTATATCCCCGCTGGCAAGATGAAGAGGCCATCGTCAGACAGGAAACTCGAGCGCATATGCTCGCCTGAAGGGCACAGAAAACGCCTGCGCGAGCGTTTTCTAAGCGGCGGCATAAGCTCCCTTGCAGACTATGAGGTCGCCGAGCTTCTTCTTACGCTGGCTATCCCCAGGAGCGACGTCAAGCGGGCAGCGAAGATGCTCATCGCCAGGTTCGGCAATCTGCGCGGCATACTCGACGCCGATATTTCCGAGCTTACGCACATAGAGGGCATAGGCGGCGGGGCCGCAGCGTGCATAAAATTCGTAAAAGAGCTGATTCCCCTCTACATGCAGCAACAGATTATGACGGAGCGGCTCTCTTTGGACACTGTCGACAAGCTTATAAGATTTTTCCGCGCTCGCATAGCCAACGAGAAGATAGAGGTGATGGAGATGGCCTGTTTCAACTCCCAGCTGGAGCTTCTGCCCCCCGGGGCCGTAAGAATTTTCGAGGGCGGCGTAAGCGGCATACGCACGGATTTCAGAAAGATAATAGAAACCGCCATAAACGCCGGGGCGGAGAGCATAGTGCTTGCGCACAACCACCCCGGCGGGGACAGTTCGCCCTCGGCGGAGGATTTGAATTTTACCAGGCAGCTTTCGCTCGCCTGCAGGCCCATAGGCCTAAGTTTCATAGAGCACATAATAGTTACAAAAAATTCCTCCTACTCCTTCAGGAGGGGAGGCCACTTCGACAAACTTTACGAGCGGGAAGACCCGCAGTACGCCGCCTGCGCGCAAAATTCCGGGGTGGCGCAAACCGCAAAGAGGCTGATAGATTGAAAATACTCGGCATAGAAAGTTCCTGCGACGAATCCGCCGCCGCCCTTTTCGACTCGGAAAGGGGCATAGTTTTTGAGCTTGTGGATTCCCAGATAGACCTGCACGCGCTCTACGGGGGTGTAGTTCCCGATTTGGCGAGCACGGAACATCTAAAGAAGTTGCCACCTTTGCTTGCGCAGGTGGCCGAACACGTCGATGTCTCGGAGACTGACGCCATAGCCGTAACCAACGGGCCCGGGCTTCCCAACTGCCTTGCAATAGGGGTATCCTGCGCCTCGGCGCTCGCGCTTGCGCTGAGGAAACCCCTCTACGGAGTAAACCACCTGCGCGGGCACGCGCTTTCGCCTTTCATCCCCATCCACGAGAAGGATCCGGAGAATTTTGCCGATAACTTGAAGGGTCTGTTGCCGCACCTGGGGCTGGTTGCGTCGGGCGGAAACTCCATACTTTTCGAGATGGACGAATCCCTTAAAATGCGCCTGATTGCCGAAACTGTCGACGACGCGGCCGGCGAGGCTCTCGACAAGGGCGCAAAGCTTCTTGGCATGCCCTATCCCGGCGCCCCTTTGCTGGAGAAGGCCGCAGCAGGCGGAAACGAGAGGGCAATAGACTTTCCCCGCGGGCAGAACCGCAAGATTTCGGAAGATCCAAACTTCAGCTTCTCGGGGCTCAAGACGAGCCTGCGCTACTTTCTGGACAAACTGTCAGCGGAGGAGATAGCCGCCTCCAAGGCCGACATATGCGCCTCCTACCAGTACGCGGTTGTAGAACAGCTAAAGCGGCGGACGGAATATTTCCTAAGGCGCAAGAAATACGCCTCATTGGGCCTTTCGGGCGGAGTGTCGAACAACGGAAAGCTCAGGGCCGCCTTCGAAAATATCGCTAAGAAAGCGGGCGCAAAAATGCTTCTGGCGAAGCGCAAGCACTGTTCGGACAATGCCGCCATGATAGCTTTCGCGGCGTTTATGCAGCCTAATGGCCTGGAAAAGCCGGAGGGCGCAACGCTAAAAATAAACCCGTCGAGGCCCATGTGCAATACAAGTTTATAAGGTGTTGCGGGCCTATTATTTTCCCGCAGGGCAAATGCCGATATGCGAACAGTGCGCATGCCTAAAGTTTTGCGCCGGCACAGCGGGCTTGCAACCTGCGGACATGCCTACGCAGAAAAAGAGGCCCTAAAAGAAAATGGCTATTCAGCTTTTTGGCTTCCGCTGCCGGCGTCCGAGCCGAGCGCGGCCTTGCGTATCTTGGGTATGTCGGCAAGATATATAGCCCCGGAGCCTGTTATAAAGAGTTTGTCGGGCTTAGAGTCTTTGTAGATTACGCAACAGTTGGAGACGAAATTCTCAAACACTATATAGCCGAGATGCTCGAGCTTTGGAGAAAAGACATGTATGCCCCCGTTTGCTGTCGCGTAGATGTAGCCGTCCGAATCCACGGCAAGGCCGTCGGGAGTTCCTATAATCTTGGCCTTTTCCCAAATTCTGAAGTTGCAAAATATCTTTTTGGAGGCGTAGGTTTTGCCGTCGTCCGATATCGTGTAGGCGATCAGGCACGGGTCGTCCCCCCGGCTCTGCCCCACATACACCGTCTTTGAATCTGCCCCGACGGCAACCCCGTTGGGAAGCCTAAGTATGTCTATCAAAAACAGCTCCCCCGAGGGAGTCAAGCGGTACAGGCCGTTGAAGTCCAAATCGCCCTCCTGAGGCTCAAACCCGCGGCGGCGCCACAGGGCGGGATCTGTAAAGAATATGTCTCCGTTGGGGGCCACGCAGACGTCGTTTGGCTCGTTGAGGCGCTTGCCGCCGTATTCGGACGCCAAAACTCGGCTGGTGAAATTTTTCTCGTTGAGTTTCTTGACGCAGCGGTTGCCCTGGTCGCAGATTATAAGAGAGCCGTCCAAATCCAGGGCAAGCCCGTTGGGGCCTACGGTAGTGCGCTTCTCGGGAACCCCGTTGGACATTCCCGCAGGGCGCATAAACAGTGTTTTGCCCTCCGACAAAGTCCACCTGAAAATCGCATTTTTAGAAGTTTCCACAAAGAACACCTCGCCGGTCTTTTCCCTCCAGACGGGCCCCTCCGCATATTTTATGTCGCGGCTTAAAACTTCGCAGAAGTCCTCGCTTCGCCCGAGCAGGACGGCCTCCTGCGGATCGAGCAAAACCTCCATGTCTATCTCCTCCCTGTCCGCATACAAAGCCGGAAAAACGCACGCGCAAAACAAAACTGCAAATATTTTCTTCATTTCTCTTCGCTTGGATTTTTCAAGCCTGAGTATTTTGCGCAAGCCTTAAAATTTTTATTGTAAAATGCGCGCGCAAAGCGGAAATTTTTCTCCCGTATGAGAAAAACCGTCGAGCTTCTGGCCCCCGCGAGGGACGCAGACATAGGACGTTCCGCAATACTTGCCGGAGCCGACGCCGTGTACATAGGCGCGAACTCTTTCGGCGCGCGCAAGAGCGCCGCCAATACGCTTGAAGACATTGCCGGCTTATGCGGCTTTGCCCACCGCTATGGGGCAAAAATATACGCCGCGCTAAATACAATACTTACAGATTCGGAACTCGAAAGAGCCACAGCTCTGGCATGGAACCTCTACGACGCCGGCGTGGACGCGTTTATAATCCAGGACTTCGGCCTTGCATCGTCGGATCTTCCGCCCATACCGATTCACGCAAGCACGCAATGCCATATAGACTGCCTTGAAAAGGCGCTTCTGGCGCAGGCGGCGGGGTTTTCGACAATAGTTTTGGCCAGGGAGCTTTCCGTCGGGGAAATAGCCCGCATATCAAAAAGCGTATCTGCGGACATAGAATGCTTCGTCCACGGAGCGCTTTGCGTATGCTACAGCGGGCAGTGCTATCTCAGCTACGCCATAGGCGCAAGGAGTGGAAACCGCGGCGAATGCGCCCAGCCGTGCCGCATGAAGTATCTGCTCAAGGACTCCCGCGGGGAAAACGTCTTAGGCGGCAAGCCGCGCCACTGGCTGAGCCTCAAGGATATGGACAGGCACGAATACCTGCGCCAAATGCTTGATGCGGGGGTGCGCTCTTTTAAGATAGAAGGCAGGCTAAAGGACGCCTCTTATGTAAAAAATGTAGTATCCTACTATTCCCGCGCGCTCGACGGCGCCATAGCCGGGAGCGAACTTTCGCGCGCGTCGGCGGGGAAGTCCTGCGCGCCCTTCGAGCCCGATTTGCAAAAGACGTTTTCGCGCGGGTTTACGCCCTACCACATACTCGGCACACAGGCCGGATGCGCGTCCTTCGATTCGCCGAAATCCAAGGGGAAATTCCTTTTCAAGACAAGGTGCGCCTCGCGCGGGGAAGTGGAATACCCCAAAGACACTCCGCTCTTGGCGGGAGACGGGCTTTTCATAGAGCCGCCGGGCGGAGAACCTTTTGGCGTACGCGTGCAAAGCGCGGCAAACGGCGTGGCAAAGCTCGGATTCGGGAAATCCATACCCAACATAGCGGCGCAGTCGAGCGTGTGGAGGAACCTCGACGCTGCATTTGAAAAATCGCTTAAATCAGAATGCTCGCGCAGGATTCCCGCAGACATAGCGATTGCCGAGAACGACTCACAATACGTCTTTTCCATGCGCATAGATTTTTGCGGAAGCACCGCCGAAGTATTCAAGCATATTTCCAAGAAAGACGTTGCACCGGCCGAAAACCCTAGCACCGCAAGAGAGCGCATTGCTGGCGCCCTATCAAAACTTGGAGACACGGAATTTAGCGCAAGCAGCGTTGATTTAGACGGCGTAGCCGAGGTTCCGTTTTTGAGGGCTTCGGAGATAAACGCAGTGCGGCGCGCCCTTGTGGAGCAGATGCGCGGGTGGATTTCCGAGATATACTCCTTCCGCAAGGCTTCCTATGAAAAGCCGCAGATTGGAACTCTCGACGATGCCGTCCTGAGAGCCATTCCCGCAGACTGGCGGGCCAACGTTCTCAATAAAAAGGCTGCCGAATTTTACGATTCCCTAGGCATAAAAATAAGCCAGCCCGCGCCAGAATCAGGCAAAGTCCCGCTCGGGGGATTGAGAGTCATGAAGACCAAGCACTGCATTTTAAGGGAGCTTGGCCTCTGCAAGAAAGTGTCGAAAGAGCACCTGAATGAGCCTTTAATTCTCGAGAGCGACGAATGTGTCCTGCGCCTCGGCTTCGACTGCGCCCGCTGCGGCATGGACGTATATTTTCTGCGGCGCAAATAAAAGCTTAAACTGCCCACAAAGCCGTATTTTTTTATAGTTAACAGACCGGCGCGGCAATTTGCTTTGGCAAAAAAGGAGTTTCTAGGTTTCAATCGAAAAAAACTTTGTTGCATACATGCAAAAGGCTTCTTAAGTAGGTTGATATGAGAAACATTTTTTTATCCGTAGTCTGCGCATTTATGCTTTTTTCCCATGCAGGCGGAGTGGAGATGTCTTCCCCCAATGGGAATGTTAAGGCAAAATACGAACCCGCCGAAGGCCGCGCGCGCCTTAAAGTATCTTTCAACGGAAAGGATATGGGTGAGGTCCTCATATCGCTAAATTCCATGCCCGAAATTTTCGACGCAGCCAAAGGGCCGCATAAAGCCTCGGAAATATCCCGCAGCGACAAGATTAGGGCGACCTGGGGCATAAATTCCCAGATAGAGGACTCCTACAGCCAGACGCGCATGGATTTCAAAAACTGCGCGCTGGAAGTCAGGCTCTACGACAACGCCATCGCCTACCGTTTTGTGCCCGGAATCAACGTTGAAATCATAGACGAGGTTGCAGACTTTTCCTTTGCGGAGGGCTCGCGCGCGTACGCATACCCTATAAACGGGCATGTTTTGCATTTCCAAAAGACGTGGATAGACTCTCCGATAAGCGAGCTGCCTGGCAAATTCACATATATTTCTCCACTGCTTGTCGCGCCCAAGGGAGCTGGCGCAAAAGTTCTGATAACCGACGCGGACGTTTACAACTACCCCGGGTTGAATTTCAAGGTCAAGCCGAACTCTTCAGAATTTTCCGGATATTTTGCGAAATACCCCAAAGACCTAAAGCCCAAGGGCAACGCACTTACGCCGTCGTCGAGGGAAAATTATCTGGCAAAAAAAATGGCGAAGGAGAGCCTGCCCTGGCGCGTCATGATTTTCGCCGCCAACGACAAGGATCTGCTCTGCGACGACACCGTCTACAAGCTTTCCAGCCCCTGCGCGCTTGAGGACACCACATGGATAAAGCCCGGTCTTGCCGCCTGGGATTGGTGGAGCGGATTCAAGCTTGAGAACGACAAGTACAAGGGCGGGATAAACACATATACATATTTCTACTATTCTGATTTCGCCACGGTATTCGGGATACCGTACATAATAATAGACGCGGGTTGGCAGAAGGACCACGACGACGTATTAAAGACAGAGCCGAACATAGATTTGCCAGCCATAACCAAGCGTGCCAAGAAGGGGCGCGTCGGGGTGTTTGTATGGGTGAGGAGCCGCGCGCTGGCCGACAAGGAAACGGCAAAATCTTTCTTTTCCATGCTAAAATCTGCGGGTGTCGCCGGCGTTAAGGTTGACTTCGTCGAGCGCGACGATGCCCAGGCCATGAAGTTCTACGCGGATACAACAGCCCTCGCCGCCGCGAACAAGCTCTTGATAGTCTGGCACGGGTGCCCCAAATCTAGCGGCATGTACAGGAAGTTCCCGAATATGGTAAACGAGGAGGGCGTGCGCGGAAACGAGCTTAACAAGATGAAGCCCGATTTGACCCCCACCCACAACGTCAACCTGCTTTTCACGCGCGGCGTATGCGGGCCCATGGACTACACCCCGGGGGCAATGCGCAACACTTTCGACGGAGAGATAAACGGCAAGCCCTTTGTCGTAAACAAGGAATGGCCCTCCGCGCAGGGGACGCGCGCACACCAGGCGGCCATGTATGTAATGTACTACGAACCGCTAAAGACTCTTTGCGACAGCGCAACAAGCTACGAGCAGGAAAAGGAGTACACAAAATTCATAGCCGCCGTGCCTACCGTCTGGGACGAATCCGTCGGTCTTGACGCCGAGTTCGGTAAATTTGCGGCCATCGCGCGGCGCAGCGGCAAGACCTGGTACGCCGCGGGCATGGCCGCCGCGCAAGGCAAAGCCGACTTTGTTCTAAGCACGGATTTCCTGAAGTACGGCGCCTCCTACGAGGCCGAAATTCTAAGCGACACCCAAGGCACATCCGACAACCCGCAGGAATATTCCCTGCGCAGGCAGAAGATAAAGGGCGGCGACAAGATAAGCATAAATATGGAGCGCGGAGGAGGCTTTCTGGCAAAGTTCAAGAGAAATTGAAGCATGGGCGCGCAACGCCCTCGATAGCAAAAACCCGCCGTTGAAAAGAAATCCGCCGCATTTTCACAGTGCGGCGGATAAAAAAACTACATCTTTTCAAACGCGTCAACGCGCGCTGGCGGGACATTTAAGACAACAACCGCCGCCCCCACATGCCTCATCCGACCAAATCCGTAGGCTTTCGGGTCTTTATTTACATTGTAGGTAAACTGCACGAAGCGCCCTCCCGCGGGGAGCACGCTTTCTACCTGGCGCAGAATCTCCTCCACGCAGGCTTTGGGAAGGCTTAGCAGCGGCAGCGAGGATACTATCGCCCCCACGCGGGAGACGTCGTCTCCAAGTATTGCCGAAAGATTCTCCGCGCTGTCGTTTACGACGCGCACTCCCGGGAAGCGCTCTTTCAGGTTTGCCGCAAGGGCCGGATCAAACTCTATGGAACACAAATTTTCGGGCTCTACTCCCGCCTCCAAAAGCGCCTTGGTCACCGGCCCCGTCCCCGGGCCGAGCTCCACTACGACAGAGCCTTTCCTATATGCGGAAAACTTCGCCATCTTGCGGGCAAGAAACCTCGAACTCGGCCATACCGCCCCCGTGAAGCGCGGGTTTTTAATGTACTTGCCAAGAAATTTTAAAGAGTCTCCAAAAGCCATAACACAATTACTGGTGGTACACGTCGTGAAGCCTTATAAGACCCTGCAAGCGCCTTTCCGCATCGACAACGGGCAACACGGAAATTTTGGACTTGCGGTTCTCCATAAGGTTCGCCGCCTCGGACAAATGCGCCTCCGGCATTATGCACACGGGCTTTTTTGTCATTATCTCGCCGCAGGTCTGGGCGTCTATGTCTGTCACGGTCTGCAACATTCTGCGCAAGTCTCCGTCGGTGAGTATGCCCAGCAAAGAGCCGTCCTCCGAAACCACACAGGCGGCCCCTATGGGCTTCTTTGTCATCTCTATGACAACCTGGCGTATGGACGTCTCTGGCCGCGCCACGGCGCAGTCGGGCAGCTTGAACATCACATCCTCGACTGTCAGAATAAGATTGCGCCCGAGCTGCCCGGCCGGATGGAAACGGGCAAAGTCGTTCTTGGAGAATTTGCGCGCGCGCATCAGCGCGCAGGCGAGCGCGTCTCCTATTGCCAGGGCAACCGTCGTGGAATTCGTGGGAACTATTCCCAAAGGGTCGGCCTCCGACGATACCGACGCGTCCAAAACCATATCGGCCGCCTGCCCCATGGGGGAGTCCGGACGCCCTACAAGCGCTATTGTAGGAGACTTAAACTGCTTGAGTATTGGCATCAGCCTGACGCACTCCACCGTAGCCCCCGAATTTGATATCAGCAGCGTGGGATCGCCCGCCTCGTATATGCCCAAATCCCCGTGGACGGCCTCGCCGGCGTGCAGGAAAACCGCCGGGGTCCCCGTGCTCGAGAGCGTCGCGGCTATCTTCTGCGCGACAAGGCCGGATTTGCCCATTCCGCAAATGATAGTCTTGCCCTTGTGGGAAAGTATAGTCTCCACCGCCTTCGAGAAGTTCTCGTCCAGCCTGCCAACCGCTGCAAGAACAGACGACGCCTCGGCCTTCAATACTTCCGTGCCAATTTTTATAAAGTCCGCATCCTTCATTTTTGCAAATTCCTTAAATATTCCTCCGCCGCGGCGAGATCCGCGGGGGTGTCTATGCCTATGGACTTGTAGTTTGTCTCGACCAGCGCAAACGAGTAGCCCGCTGAGACAAACTTAAGCTGCTCGAGCTTCTCGCAGTCCTCAAGCTCGCTATGCGGCAGGGTCGAGTATTTTTCCAAAGCCGCGCGCGAATATCCGTATATGCCTATGTGCCGCCAGTAATCGGCCTTCTCAAGCCATTTGGAAAAATCCGCCTCGCCCCTGACGTAGGGGAGCGGGGAGCGGCTGAAATATAACACCCTTCCGCCGCCGTCGCGCAGGACCTTTACGACATTCGGGTTCGGAAGCTCCGACGGGTCCGAAATCTTATGCGCGGCGGTGACAAGCTCGGCCCCGGTGTCTATGCGCTTTTCTATGATAGCGTCTATGAGGGCCCCCTCTATAAAAGGCTCGTCTCCCTGCACGTTTACGATGAACTGCGCGCCTATCTCGTCGATGGCGGCTATGATGCGCTCGGTCCCGCAGGAGCATGTCTGGGGAGTCATCACGCATTTTACCCCTATGCTCTGCGCGTGGGAGAAAATGTCTTCGCTGTCCGTCAAAACCGTTATGTGCCCCCCCGCGAGCTTAGACTCCGCGCACCTTTCGCAGACGCGCTCCAAGACAGTCTTGCCGCCGAGTTTTGCAAGGGGCTTGCCAGGAAAGCGTGAGGAAGCCATGCGCGCGGGTATCGCTATTGCAAAGGGCATGAACGACACCTTGAACAGCAGGCCGTCGCCCTCCTTTTCCTCCCTTTCCTTTATATCGTTCCAGAAGTCCTTCTTATCGCTGCCTATCATCTCCTCCTCGGAATAGAAGTTCCAGACTATCACCGAGGCTATCGCCAAGAGGAGAACGCCGAAGAGCCTGAAGAGAATCTTGTATGCGCGCAGAGACATTCCCGCGAACTTCAGGCGGGAACGGTCGTAGGAGTCCGCATAAGACTCGGCCCCCCTGAACAGAAAGTAAATTCCCGCAACGGACGGTATCAGATAACTGGCGACTTCGAGCGCCGTTCTTAAAACGCTAAGTAAAGAGCTCATATATATATACCCCTCCTTGCGGAAGGAAATTGTGCATATTTAGTATATTTAGGATAACACAGTTTGAAGAAAAGATATAAAATTTAAAAATTTACGCGCGTCAAACGTTTTTAGCTCACATTTCCCCTCGGCAGAATCCCTATTTCATGCCGAGAAAATTGCGGTTTATTTTAAGCGGCCGGCGCCCCGCGGCCAACGGCGATGGCGCGGAAAGAAAAATTTTTGTTGTAATCGCAATTTTTGCGTCCAATATGGGAGTCTTAATTTATCCAAAAGGAAAATACTATGGTATCCTACAAAGATCTCGGTTTGGTAAACTCGCGCGAGCTTTTCAAGAAAGCCATCGCAGGAAAATACGCAGTACCCGCGTTTAACTTCAATAATATGGAGCAGATGCAGGCCATAATCCAGGCATGCGTCGAGACGAAGTCTCCTGTAATTTTGCAGGTTTCAAGCGGCGCGCGCAAATACGCCAATCAGACCCTTCTGCGCTACATGGCGCAGGGCGCGTTCGAGTACTCCAAGGAGCTCGGCTTCCCTGTTCCGATAGTGCTTCACCTCGACCATGGAGACTCCTTCGAGCTTTGCAAGTCCTGCATAGAGTACGGTTTCTCCTCGGTGATGATAGACGGCTCGGCCCATCCGTACGACGAGAATGTCGCCCTGACGAAGAAGGTTGTCGAGTATGCCCACCAGCACGACGTCACCGTCGAGGGCGAGCTTGGCGTTCTGGCCGGCATAGAGGACGAGGTCTCCCATGAGACGCACTCCTACACCCGCCCCGAGGAGGTTGAGGACTTCGTAAGCAAGACCGGGGTTGATTCCCTTGCAATTTCTATAGGCACCTCCCACGGCGCATACAAGTTTAAGCCCGAGCAGTGCACGCGCGACGAGAACGGCAGGCTTGTTCCTCCGCCGCTTCGTTTCGACATACTTGCCGAGATAGAGAAGCGCATACCCGGCTTCCCGATAGTTCTGCATGGTTCCTCGTCCGTGCCGCAACAGTATGTTGACATGATAAACGAGTACGGCGGCAAGCTTGAGGCTGCGGTCGGCATTCCCGAGGAGCAGCTCAGGGAGGCGGCAAAGAGCGCGGTTTGCAAGATAAACATAGACTCCGACGGCCGCCTCGCCATGACGGCGATGATACGCAAGGTCTTCCACGACAAGCCCGCGGAGTTCGACCCGCGCAAGTATCTCGGCCCCGCCCGCGACGAGCTCAAGAAGCTGTACATGCACAAGATCGTCAACGTGCTCGGCTCAGACGGCAAGGCTCTCTAATACTGCAAAGGCCTGTAATTCAAAAAGGCTTCCGATATTCTTCGGAAGCCTTTTTTGTATGTATATCCGCCATAAGCTACCGCGCTGATGCCTTAAAATCAAAAAGCGGCGGGGCGTCTTCTCAAGCAGGCGTTATCCCGACAATATTTTTTGCAATATCTTGAAGGCTAAGCGCATGGAGGTCCCGCGCAAAACTTTCCGCAAATAAAAAAGAGCGCAGGTTCCCCTACGGCATCTGCGCTCTTAAAAAGATAAATGGGAAGGAGAAATTTGCCCGCATTTTAAGAAGGCACCGCCCCTGCTGAAAACGCGACGCATTATTTCATCTGCTTGGACGCGGGAGGAAGGTTGTTTATGTCGGCGGCGGAATCCACCTTCCTTATGGCAACGCCCTTATACATGGTGTCCGAAGTCGGGGTGTCCAATATTATCGGGTTGCCGTAATAATCGTAGCTTACATGCGGGACGGAATTTATCACAGTCTGGTTGGGCAGCATTATCACGCCCGTGGCCCCGATTTTAGCGGCGGCAACGCGGAACCGATCATAGATATCCGAGGCCGAAGAGTCCGAGAAAGTCTCGAAGGACAACACTCCCATCTCCGCATAAGGATAAGTGGGCCTCTTTGTTATGAAAATTTCGACACTGTCAGGATTAGTCGGAGCAAAAGCCTTTGCGCCTGCGTTAAAAAGAGGCTCGTAATTGACCTCCGTCTGGCAGGAGCAAAGCAATGCTCCCGCAACAAGAGCGCATGCGGACAGGGCGCAGAGCTTTAGGCTAAAAATCCTCCCCGCAAGACTTCCCGATTCTTCGATTTTTTTTAACATATCTTTATAATCGGGAAAATTCCCGCCAAATTTACTTTTGAACTATGCTCAAAACATCGACGCCGGAAAGCTTCTCCCTGCCTTTCAGCGCCAGAAGCTCCATGAAAAACGTGCAGCAGACAACCGACGCCCCCGCTGCTTGCACAAGACGGCACATGCCGTCGGCCGTGCCTCCGGTGGCGAGTATGTCGTCCAAAACTATGACCCTGTCGCCGCAGGAGACGTCCCCCTCGTGCATAAAGAGCATGTCCGTGCCGTACTCCAAATCGAATTCCACCCCTATCGTCTTGCGCGGAAGCTTGCCCTTCTTGCGGACGGGCACAAACGGCAAACCAAGCTTCAAAGCCATGGCGGGCGCAAAGAAAAACCCGCGCGATTCCGCCGCGACAATCTTTGTCGCCCCAAGAGGCGCGAGCTTGCCGGCCCACAAGTCTATGGTGTAGGAATAGGCCTTTGGATTTCCCAAAAGAGGCGTTATATCCCTGAATATCACGCCCTTCTTGGGAAAATCTGGAATGTCTATTATATAGTCGTCAAAGTTAATCATTTTCGTCGGCCTTTGAAAATACGGACGGCACAGCCTCCGGCAACTTATTGGGATAGTCCAAGGTATAATGCAGGCCCCTGCTCTCCTTACGGGCCATTGCAGACTTGACTATCAGCTTCGCCACAAGCACAAGGTTGCGGACCTCAAGAAACGTGGGCTCTATCTTGAAATTCCAGTAATAGTCGTTTATCTCGCGCTCGAGATTCAATATGCGGTTCATGGCGCGCTCAAGGCGCTTGTTCGTGCGGACTATGCAGACGTAGTCCCACATGGTGCGCTTAAGCTCGTCGCTATTGTGGTGCAGGACAACCCTCTCGTCGGGCACCCTGACGTCTCCGTCCTTCCACTCGGGCAGGACCGTGTCCGTAAATGACGCAGTCTTGAGATACTCGTCGACAGCCTTCGCGCCGTTGTCCGAAAGCACGACCGCCTCAAGCAGAGAGTTAGACGCAAGCCTGTTGGCGCCGTGCAGCCCCGTGCACGCAACCTCGCCGCATGCGTAAAGCCCGGGGATATTCGTGGCCGCGTTTATGTCCGTCTTTACGCCACCGCACATGTAGTGCGCCGCGGGGACCACGGGGATAAAATCCTTGGAAATGTCTATGCCCTTTTCTATGCAGTGCTTGTATATCTGCGGGAACCTGTCCTGCAAAGTCTGGCTCGAGAGCTTGGTTATGTCCAGCCACACATGAGCGCTTCCAAGGCGCTTCATCTCGTGGTCTATAGCGCGGGCGACTATGTCCCTCGGCGCCAAATCCGCGCGCGAGTCGTAAGACTTCATGAAAGCCTCCCCGTTTGCGTTGCGCAAGATTGCGCCCTCCCCGCGGACCGCCTCGGATATCAAAAAGCGCTCGCCGTCCGTGGAATAAAGCGCCGTCGGATGGAACTGTATGAACTCCATATTGGAGACCTGCGCCCCGGCGCGATAGGCCATGGCTATGCCGTCTCCCGTGGCGATGGTCGGGTTTGTCGTGTAAAGATACGCGCAGCCCGTGCCGCCGGAAGCGAGCATTACAACCCTCGCCTTGATGGTCTTTATCTTCCCGGTGGTGTTGTCCAGAACGTATATGCCCACTATGTGGTTGCCCTCGCCTCCGGCTTTGGATTCCGTAATCAAGTCTATCGCGAAATGGTGCTCGAAAAGCGAAATTTTTGGATCCGCGGAGACGCACTTTAAAAGAGCCTCCTCTATGGCCCTGCCCGTGTAGTCTTTTACGTGCAAAATGCGCCTCTGGGAATGCCCGCCCTCGCGCCCAAGCTCGTAGGAGCCGTCGGAAGCGGGAGTGAACTTCACGCCCTCGGCTATAAGATTTTTAATCTGCTCCGGGCCGCTCTTTACGATGTTCTCCACGGCAGCCAAGTCGCAAAGCCCGTCTCCGGCGATGAGGGTGTCCTTGACGTGGGATTCAAAATCGTCCGCCGAACTCGTCACGCTGGCTATGCCGCCCTGGGCATGGTTGGTGTTCGAGTCCGAGCTTGTTTTCTTTGTTAGTATGGCAACCTTGTGGCCGAGCTTGGAACACTTTAACGCAAAGCTCAATCCGGCTATGCCGCTGCCGACAACTATTATGTCGTAATTCATCTTATTTTGAAAAATTCTCTCCTAAAAATCTATATCTCTATATTGTCTATCAGGCGGACGCGCCCGTACCATACGGCTATGGATATGCGACTCTTGCCCCGCTCTGCAACCTGCACGGGCAGCGACGTAAGCCTGTCGACAACCTCGACGTATATTACACGTATTTTCGCGCTGGAGACCGAGTTTATCACAAGCGCCTTTATCCTGTCCACATTCGTGCAGCCGTCGTCTGCAAGGGCCTTGCCCTTCAGGAGGGACTCGTAGATTCTCCTCGCGCCCTCGCGCTCGCCCGGATCGAGATACGCGTTGCGCGACGAAAGCGCCAGGCCGCTGTCCTCCCTGATTATCGGGGCCTCTACAATCTCCACATCAAAGAAAAGATCCCTCACCATGCGGCGTATCACCGCAACCTGCTGGGCGTCCTTCAGGCCGAAGACCGCCTTGTCGGGCCGCACTATGTTAAAGAGGATTCCAACGACCGTGGTGACCCCCCTAAAATGCTTGGGCCTCGATTTGCCGCAAAGATTCTGGCTTATCTGCTCCTCGGATATGTATGTGGAGGCGTCGGGCCTGTATATTTCGGAGGCGGGGGGCGCGAATACGGCGTCTACCCCGCGCGAGCGGCAAGCCTCAAAGTCCTCCTCGGGCTTGCGCGGATAGTTGGCGAAGTCCTCATTGGGACCGAACTGCGTCGGGTTGACGAACACCGACACCACAACTATATCCGCACTTTTGCGTGCAATATCTATGAGGCTAAGATGCCCCGCGTGCAAAGCGCCCATGGTGGGCACCAACGCAACCGTTTTATTTTCGCGCCTGCACTCCTTGGAGAACGCGCGCATTTCTTCGGCTGAGGATATTATTTTCATTGATTTTGACGAAAATACGATTTTCCTTACCTGTTTAAGAATTTATTTGGAAAAATCAAACAATATAAATCATGGGAGAATCGTATATTCAACAACTGTTTGCCGAGAGAATAGGCGGGGCAAACTACGGTAAGAGCAACGCGATATACAAGTTTGAGAAGATAAAGCGCGCGAAAAGAGCCGCAGTCAAGGCCAATCCCGGAGTAGAGCTTATAGACATGGGAGTCGGCGAGCCCGACGAGATGGCCTTCCCCCAGGTTCTCGACGCCCTCAACGCCGCCGCGCGCAAGCCCGAAAACAGGGGCTATGCCGACAACGGCAGCGACCTTTTCAAGAAGGCGGCGGCCGCCTACATGAAAGGCCAATTCGGGGTGGATATAGACCCCGAAACCGAGGTTTTGCACTCCATGGGTTCAAAAGCCGCGCTGAGCATTCTGCCGGCATGCTTCATAAACCCGGGGGACGTGGCCCTCATGACTGTGCCGGGCTATCCGGTTTTCGGCACCCACGCGAAGTACTACGGCGGGGAGGTATACAATATTCCCCTCAAGAAGGAGAACGGCTTCCTGCCCGATTTGGACTCCATACCTGAAGACATCGTAAAGCGCGCAAAGACGATAGTCGTCAACTACCCCAACAATCCCACGGGGGCGAGCGCCACGCCGGAGTTTTTCAAGAAGCTTGTGGCTTTTGCGAAAAAGAACAATATTGTGGTGATTTCCGACGCCGCGTATTCGGCCTTGGTGTTCGAGGGCAAGCCCACGTCGATATTCCAGACTGAGGGCGCAAAGGACGTTGCCATAGAGCTGCACTCCCTATCCAAGAGCCACAACATGACGGGCTGGAGAATAGGCTGGGTATGCGGAAACTCACTTCTGGTCAAGGCCTATGGAGACGTCAAGGACAACACGGATTCGGGCCAGTTCCTCGCAATACAGGAGGCCGCCGCAAAGGGGCTTGAGAAGCCCGAGATTACCTTTGAGATAGCCGCAAAATACTCCCGCAGGATGGACATGCTCGTAGCCGCGCTTTCGGAGCTCGGCTTCGACGTCAAGAAGCCCAAGGGCAGTTTCTATCTGTACACCCAGGCGCCCAAAGCGGCGGTATCTGCCGACGGCAGCCGCGCGGAGTTTGCAAGCGGCGAGGATTTCAGCCAGTGGATGATAACCCAGAACCTCATCAGTACGGTTCCGTGGGACGACGCCGGCCCCTTCGTGCGTTTTTCCGTCACATTCTGCGCGCACGGCGTCGAGGCGGAAAAGGGCGTGATAGAGGAAATCAAGCGCAGGCTTGGCAAGTTTAAGTTCGAGTTTTAACATGGACGCAAACGATACGGCAAAGAAGCGCATAGTCGCGCTACTGCACGGGCCCGACAGGGCGGGAATAGTCGCGCGGGTGTCTGGCTGGATATATGCGCGCGGCGGGAACATACTCCACGCCGACCAGCACCGCGACAAGCAGCAGCACATATTCTTCCAGCGCATAGAGTGGATACCCGCGGGCGACGAGAACGAGGAGATGCGCCTGTTCAGGGAGCTTGCCGAGGGCGAGCTCGGAATGGAAGCGACCATACGCCTTTCGTCGTACCGCCCGAAGATAGTCCTGATGGTTTCTCAGTTCGAGCATTGCTTCTACGACATACTCATGCGTTGCGGCATGGGCGAGTTGCAGTGCGACATTGCCTGCGTGATATCCAACCACGAAAAGCTAAGGAGCATATCCGAGACTTTCGGGATAAAATACCATTATCTGCCCATATCAAAGGACACCAAGTCCCAGGTTGAGGCCGAGGAGAAGCGCATAATAAAAGAGTGCGGCGCGGAGCTTGTCGTCATGGCGCGCTACATGCAGATTTTAAGCGCGGATTTCATAGACACGGTGGGCTGCCCCGTGATAAACATACACCACAGCTTCCTGCCGGCGTTTGCGGGGGCAAAGCCCTACCACCAGGCCTACGAGCGCGGCGTCAAGATAATAGGCGCAACCGCCCACTACGCCACGGCGGACCTGGACGAGGGGCCCATAATCGCGCAGGACGTCGTGCGCATAACGCACAGGGACAGCGTCGACGATCTCATACGCAAGGGGCGCGAACTTGAGAGGATAGTTTTGGCCTCGGCTGTCAGATGCCATCTTGAGACGCGCATATTGGCGTACAGGAATAAAACTGTCGTGTTCGACTGATTTTCTCCCATGCGCTTTTTTCTAAGCGGCTTGGAACGACGCCGGGAAAGACGGACTTAAAAACATAGATGGACACTCCTTTGCAATACAAGATAAGCACGCTCGTTTTCATAAGGAACGAGGACGGCAAGCTTATGCTTGTGCAGAGGCTAAAGAGCCCGAACAAAGGGCTGTGGAGCCCCATAGGGGGCAAGCTTGAGATGTCCACAGGGGAGAGTCCCTTTCAGTGCGCCATAAGGGAAGCGCGCGAAGAAACTGGGCTTGTGCTAAAGGAGGAGGACCTCCATTTATTTGCGATAGTCGCCGAAAAGGCCTACGAGGGCAGCTCCCATTGGCTGATGTTTCTGTTCGACTGCAAGAAGGCAATAGATGCCCTCCCTCCAGAGATGGGAGAGGGCCGCTACGAATTTTTCGACAGGAACCAGATAGACTCGCTTCCCATTCCCGAGACAGACCGCAAGATGCTCTGGAGCACCTACGACAATTTCTCATCCGGTTTTTGCGCCATGCGGGCGGACTGCGGCGTATCCGGAGACATAAAATTCACCATAGAACAATCATCAAAATGACAGATTCAGAAGAAAAGATTCTCGACATATTCCGCAAGACGGGAGCCCTCATGGAGGGCCATTTCATATTGAGAAGCGGGCTGCACAGCGGGCATTTTTTCCAGTGCGCGCGCGTGTGCGAGCATATAGACAGGGTATCGGAGCTGGTGTCCATGCTTGTGGCAAAATTGCCGGAAAGCATAAAGTTCGATACCGTTTTGGCGCCTGCCATGGGCGGGCTTGTGCTTGGCCAGGAGGTCGCCAGGCAGACGAACAGCCGCTTTATATTCGCCGAAAAGGAAAATGGAAACCTTGTTCTGCGCAGAAATTTCAAAATCGCCAAGGGGGAGAAAATCCTCGTGGTAGAAGATGTCATAACGCGCGGCGGCAGGGTTGACGAGTGCATAAACATAATACGCACCGAGGGCGGAGAGCCGGTGGCGGTAGCCCTGCTTGTAGACAGAAGCGCGGGCAAGGCAAAGTTCGACATTCCGCATTTTTCGCTCTTGGAAATGTCTTTCCCGACCTACGAGGCAGACAAGATTCCCCCGGAGCTTGCGTCCATTCCGGCAACACATCCAGGCAGCTAATTTCAAAAAAAGTCCATTGAAAAAACGCGGCATTTCAGCCGCGTTTTTTTATATTTGAAGGCTGTTTCTCCCATGCAAAAAATTTCAATCCGCGAGTTTGTTTTTTAATATCCGCCTGACCAGTTAGGTAAATATTAAGATATCCTTGACCAAGACTCTTAAAACTTTTTTCATAAACAAAAAAGGGGGCATTATTATGGATATATGCAAGTCGTTACGTCTCATGCCTCTTGCGAGAGGCATATTTTTTTCTCTAAAATGCGCCGCCGTATCTTGCGCATGTTTTTCGGGCGCTTTGCTTGCTGAAGGGCAGGAGGCATGCGCCGCAAAGATAGACCGTTCGGGGAAGGTTCCAACGCTGGAAATAAACGGAAAGAAATCGCGCAGCAGAATGCTTTATGTAGCGACAAAAAATTTCAATTTCGACCCTCCTTACAGGAGGGAAATAGAAAAGAGCCAGAATTGGACAAATACGTTTTTTACGATATATCCGCTCTCGGCAGACGCAAAGAACGCCTCTCTAAACATAAAAACGCATAAAGCCGGAGCCGAATTTCAAATAAGCAAGCTTGAGGTTGTTGATGAACAGTCTGGCGAGATTGTCTACAGTTTCAATTTCTCGGACGCATCGATAGATACGGAGTCTTTGAACGGGAAAAATTTAAATGCGGCAATCTTAAAGGAAAACGGAATGCTACGCGTAAAAGCCGCGCCGCAAGATTTCTTAAGCTTTGGCGGAATAGATCTTAAAAAAGGCAAAAAATATAAGATAAATTTATCGGCAAGGCCCATAGACAAAACGTTCCTACTTGAACTTAGGGTTGTGGACGAGAAGGGAAGATTTCTCGCGCCGCAGGAACATCCGGCTGAGCTTATATCAAGCCAGACTTCGCTTGCAAAAGATGCGGGAATAGACCTTGTCACAATAATGACTCCCGCGCATTTCTACATGCCCCAAGACGGGAAGTCCATGGATTTCCAGCCGCTTAAAAAAGAGCTGGACATGGTAATTTCCGCCAATCCGAACGCTAAAATACTTCTGCGCATAAGGCTGTTTCCTCCGAGATGGTGGATGGACAAATACGCCGACGAATGCCTGACGGACGAGCTCGGCAGAGCAGACAAAACCTTTCCCTTTCCCGCTTCGGAGGTATATAAGAGAGACTGCAAAAAAGTCTTAAAGGCGGTAATAGATTTCTGCGAGAAGAACTACCCAAAGAACATGCTCGGATACCACACTGCGGGGGGAAATTCCAGCGAATGGTTCTACGGAAACTTCTGGGGAGGCAGGCTCTACGGATACGGCAAGGCGGAGCGCGCCGCATGGCAAAAGTGGGTGGCAGAAAAATACGCCTCCGACGCCGAATTAAAGAAGGCGTGGAACGACGATACGGCGTCTTTAAGGAACGTCGAGCCGCCCTCTTCCAAGGAGAGGAGGGCGCAGGTATACATAGTTGACCCCAAGCACAGCGAAAAGGTTGCAGACTTCAACAGGTTCCTCCAAGACAGCATGGCCGACACCGTAATAGAGCTGACAAAATTTGTTAAGGACAACGCACCGGACAAGCTGTGCGTGATTTTCTACGGATATACCCAGGAGCTCACGAGGGTTCCCAAAGGCCCGGCGGCGTCGGGGCATTACAGGCTTTGGAAACTGCTCGGGCAGGAGCATATAGACATGATCAGCGGGCCGACATCCTATGTGCGCAGAGACCTCGGCAACGGGGCAACCGTGATGAGCGCCTGCGAGACTATAATCCGCAGGGGCAAGATATGGATAAACGAGGACGACTCCCGCACATATCTTTCGCCCGCCGGGCAGCAGAAGATAACGCCCATAGGCAAAGAGCTGTCGACATTTGAGAACACCTGCAAAGTTCTGGCGCGCAATCTCGGGCAGGAGAGCGTGCGCAACATAACGAGCTGGTGGATGGACTTGATAGGGGTCGGCTGGTTCAACGAAGCAAGGCTGTGGGACATCATGAAGAGCTTTGAACCCATAGAGCGCGATATGAGGGACAACCCCTCCGTTTACGAACCCGAGATAGCCCTCATAACGGACGAGGAATCCGTGATGTACTCCGGCACATTCGGAGGTGTCGAGGAAACAACAAAGGTTGCAAGCGAGCTTAGGGAAAAGATAAACAAATGCGCCGCCCCGCAGGGATTTTACCTCTTTAGGGATTTTATCGACGGCAAACCCATATCCGCAAAGCTCGCAATATTCCCCATTCTCTACGCGCTCAATTCAAAGGACAGAGCCGCGCTGAGAGAAAAGACAAAGGACATGGCCGCAATATTCGTGTGGCTGCCCGGATACATAGATTTGGACGCCAAGGATTTCTCCTTGGACGCCGCTTTCCAGACGACCGGTTTTAAGTTCAAGAAGGTTGAAGACAAGATAAGCGCAATAGTCAGCTCCACTCCCGATGGGAAAGCGCTGGGGCTTCCCGACACTTTCGGGTTCGACAAGGCCGTAGAGCCCCTTTTAAGCCCCGTCGTCGAGGCGGCCGACAAGGTTCTCGCCCTCTATAAGGACGGCTCTCCGGCGGTTGTTCTCAGGGGCAAAAAGCTGTTCTGCGGCGTTGCGGATATCCCGCAGGAGCTCGTACGGCACATGGTCAATATTTCCGGGGCCAAGGTTTATTCTAAGTCCCCCATAAGCGTGTTCGCAAACGGGGCGTACATATCCGCGACAAGCCTTGACGAAGATCCCTCCGCAAAAGAAGTGGAGATAAATACCTTCTACGACGGCTCGGTATTCGACGCTTTAAGCGGCAAAAAGCTCGGCGACGGCCCCGTAATAAAGCTCGACATGAAGCGCGGAGACACCGCCATGCTGCGTCTTGGCGAGGGCAACGCGCATATAAATGGCGGTCAAGGCAAATAACACCAACAAGCAGTTGCAAATACAGGAAAAGAATTTAATATACAGTTTAAAAATATGAAAAAGACAACATACATAATTGGTCTATTTGCATTCTTCCTTTGCATTGGCGCCGTGTTTGCGGCGCCTAACGGGCAGGCCGCAAAGAAGAAGGCAGTTTCCATAGAAAACTTCGCGCGCTACGCCGAGGCAAACAAAGAGGTGAAAGCCTCCCCCGTCGCCGTGTTTATGGGAGACTCTATAACTGACGGCTGGGCTCGCGTAAGGCCGGAATTTTTCTCCGACAACAACTATCTTGGCAGGGGCATAAGCGGGCAGACAACCTGCCAGATGCTCGCCCGCCTGCGTCCGGACGCCATAGATCTGAAGCCGAAATTTATCCTCATACTCGGCGGTACGAACGACATCGCCCAGAACAACGGCCCCATAGAGGTTGACAACATAGTCGGGAACATAATCTCCATGTGCGAGCTTGCAAAATTTAACGGCATAACCCCCGTTATATGCTCAGTGCTTCCCGCGCACGAATACGCATGGCGCAAGCACATAAAGCCTATAGAGAAAATCTCGGAGCTAAATAGCAAGCTAAAGGCCTACGCGGAAAGCACGGAAGGCGTTGAATACCTAGACTATTACTCCGCGCTCGTAGATTCCAGAAAGGGCCTTTCAAAGGAGGACTCCCGCGACGGCTGCCACCCGACTGAAAGCTGCTACAAGAACAAGATGGAGCCGCTCGCCAAGGCTTTCATAGAAAAGCTGCAGAAAAAGAGCGCAAAATAGGAAGCAAATAATCCTTCAGGTAGCTCAAGAAGATATCATTAGAGATATCTTTCTGAGCATTCCGCCGCATAGACGCAGTATATGGCGGCGGCAAAACTATTATCTCCTGCAAAAGAATCTGGAGCTTTCAGAAAACCCCATACAGGCAAGCTGCAAAAGGCATATAAAATAAGGTATAGCCTCGCATTAAAAAAATTTCCCCGTTGCGCTAAAATACGCGACAACGGGGAAATGCAAGATGTACTAATTCAAGCTTAGGCTTTCGGCCACGACTATTTTTTTTCGATTGCAGCGCGCTTTTTAAAGCTCACAGCCCCCACATCTCCGAGGGAGGTTGTGGTGTAGTTGTCCGTCCAACCGCCGGGCTTCCATTTGCGCGTAGCCCATTTTTCCATGAATTCTTCCTCTCTACCAGAAACGCCTCTTGGCGAGAAATGCCCCGGCCCGCAATCTATGCTGTCTCCGTTTGGCAGATGCGATGGCCCAAGCAGATTGCGCATGTTTGCGTAAAGTATAATGTCCACCTCGGAGCCCGACTTTGCGGCGGAACTTATGTCGAGCTCGTAGGGCGCGCAGAATATTGCGCCAGCGCGCTTGCCGTCGACTACCACCTCCGCAACAGAAGTGTCTAGCCTGTCGAGCTTTATTATGGCCTTTTCGTTCTTGGCCAGCTTGAACTCGGGAAGCCTAAATTTATATTTCACCCTACCCGCATAGAACGGAAGCCCCTGCACGGAGACATTGCCGAACTCAAGCTTGCCCGGATTTCCAAGAGCTATGCTATCTTCCACAAGAACGGCGCAGTCGAACTTGGGAAGCTTGCGCGGCTCTAGCAGTATAGAATGGGGATTCTCGCCCGTAAATCTGCCGTTTACGGAGAAGTCGCCTACTATATATACGCTCTCTATCTCCGTGCCATATCGCTTGTATGCCGGCTTAAGAACGGCAAGGTCCCCGTGCTCAAAATTCTCGTAGGAGACTATTATCTGGTTGAGCCCTTCCTTTACCAAGCCGCTTATGTCTATGGGCAGCCAGTTGATATCGCGCCAGAAGGGAAGACCCTCGTACTTTGCCTCCCTGCCGTTTACAAGCACCTTTGCGCGCTCGGGGTGCTCCATTACAAGATGAAGCTTGCGCCCCTTGTCAAGGCCGTCGGTCTTAAAGTAGTACGCCAAAGTAAGCGGGCCGTCGTACTTCTGCGAATTTAGAAGGTTCTGTATCTTTATAACGGGAACGGTTCCCTTCGACAGATTGCGCGCATCGAGGCTCTTTGCCCATGCGGCGTAGTCGAGCGTAAGGGCGTTGTCGTCGAGCCTTTCGACGGACACGGCATGCAGCTTCTCGCTGGAAGTATCCTCATAGGAAATCTCCTTTGCAGCCGCGGGAGTTTTGTCGAGAAGATAAAGGCCAGCTCCCGCGGGTGGAATATCAGCCTCTACAAACAGCTCTCCGCCCTCAGGCTTTGCGAAGATTTCTCCCATATTGCCGGAGTGGAAATCCATCTTCCTTACTCGGGAAAACGCTGCGCCTTCCTTGTCTTCGGCAAACGCCATGGTCCCCTTAAATGCGGAACGCCTATTTAGGTTTACAACAAGGACGATTCTGGAGCCGTCGGACAGGTTGCGCACATGCGTCCACACAAGGCTATTATCTCCCTCTTTCAGAGACGCTATCCTTGCGTTTTTGCGCGCCTGGCAGGCAACCTTTTCTCCAATCTGGCCGGCTTTGAGAAGCTCTATGCTCTCCATCCATTTCTCGAACTCCGGCGATTTTTTAGCGTCTATCTTCACGGGGGCGTTCTCAAGCTTGAACACCTTTCCGCCCTCGTCCTTGAACTTCTTTAGCAGCGCAAACGTCTTTGCCGACAGGGAATCCATGCCCGGTATTACAACCACGGAATATTCGGATTTGCCCACCTTCAACTTGCCGTTTTCCACGGAGGAGATATCCTCCATGACAACCTCATCCCCCAAGTCGAAGCTCACCTGGTTTGCGAGAAGCTCGTCGACCGCGGCGCGCCACTGCTCGTCGCACTTGATGAGATAATTTTCCGCCTCAGGAGCGAAGGAGCCGGGCTGGTTCCAGCCCAAAGTCTTCTGCTCAGTGCCGTATTGGCACATGGGAGTCATACCGCGAGATATGTGCAAAAGGAGCACGTCGGCATCGTACGAGCCCCTGCTCATGGCGTAGCACAGGCGGGAAAGAGGAATGTCCAGCTGGGAATTTAGCGGCCACCAGCACTGCTGGTAGTATATGTTCTGAGGATAGTCCCTCTTGCGCACACCGCTCATGGTGTAGAGTGAAAGATGCGGATTGAGCAGATTGACCCCCAGGCATATCTGCTGCAGGGCAAGCCACTGCCTGTCCTCAAAAGTGAGGCTGCCGCCCGAGACTCCGTATATCTCGCAGAGCATGCGCCGCTTGCCGTACTGGTTTACTATGCTCTGGCACTGCTTCGCGGAGCTGCGCTCCTCTATTGAGCGCTTAAGCAAATCCACCCCGGGTATGCCCTGGTGCCTGTAATTTTGCATTACGCTGTCTCCCCAAAGCCTCATATGCTTGGGGGAGCCCTCGAGCATGTAGTGCCCGGTAAAGTCTATGCCGTGCGCGGCGCACCAGTCGCCAAGCTGCTTGGAGAAATTCTCCTCGAACATCTTGTCGTTCAGGAGCAGCCAGTGCATTCTAAACTCGCCGGCGCCCTCCACATCCGCAAAGAGCTTGTGGATATTCTCCAGGGCGTCGTATCCGTATGTCTTCTTAAACTCCTCGAGAAATTTCGCGGAAAACGGCACTGCTCCCGTGGGGCCTTTGTAGCGCATTATTGCGCAGGGCTCGTCGGTAAACTCCGCCACTATGGCCTTGCCGTAATGCTCGGAATAGCGGTCGTAGTAACGCTGGTACGCCTCGTCGAGAAACTTGGCGACGGCGGCGCGGTCCATCGTGTCTATATAGCTCGTGCCGTTGAACCAAGGGTCTCCGAGGGGAGTCGTGTACAGGTAGAAATTTAGATCTCCAAAGGGCTTGCCTATTGGCTCGCAGCCTTCGGGTATTTTGTCCCCGGCCTTCCTGGCGACTATGGCCTTGGGTCTGAAGCTGTCGTCGGCAAGTGGAACGGTTCCGCCGGAGAATCCGCTGGGCCATTTGTCCTCGTCGTAGAGAAAAACTTTTATGCCCTGCTTTACGCATTCGTCTATAGTAGCATCGACAGCCTCGAACCACTCGTCGGACATGTATTCGGTAATCAGCCCCACCCTGCTGTGGACAAAGGCGCCGCCCCAGCCGCCCTCTTTTATGAGGCCGACCTGCCTGCGGACCTCGTCGGGCCGCATGGTCTCGTTCCAGCTCCAAAACGGCACAGGCCTGAACTCTACGGGAACATCTTTAAAAGAGCCCTCGTCGAAAGCCCCGTCGTCCTTTGAAAGCGGCCCCTGGGAAAACAAAGAACCCTGCCCGAGCAATATTACCGCAATGGGCGCAATATATTTTGCCGAAAACTTCATAGTTTATATATCCAAAAAATTTTTATAAAATTAGAGTTTCAGCTTTATAAAGTATTTCCCGTTGCGCACTTTGTCTATGCTGGCAAAGCCGTCCGTCTCGGAAATTTTAAGTGAATTTTTAGCGGCGAAATCCTTAAGCGGGACTCCGTTTACGCTGACCGAATCCGGATTTTTTGCGGGGAAAACTATCTTGCCGTAAGAGTTTGGCGCAACCGCCACCTCCCACGTCATGACATTGTCTTTGTCCACGTTCCACACGCTCGAGACTTTGCCGTACGGAGTCTCCAGGGAGGCGTTTGCGCTTCTTACATCTTTGCAAAATGGCTTTGGCGCAAAAACCGCGGTCTTGTAACCGGCATCCTTCGCGCACGGCGCTATGCCGCCTATATTCTCGTACATCCACTGCCCTACCGCCCCGTAGGCGTAGTGGTTGAAAGAGTTCATTCTCGCATTTCCAAAGCCGTCCTTCTTTGTGTAGCTGTTCCAGCGCTCCCACATTGTGGTTGCCCCCTGGTCTATGGAAAATAGCCAAGATGGATATGTGCGCTTTAAGAGCATCTCGTAGAACATATCAAGAGCTCCATTGCGGGAGAGCGCGTAGGGAATAAGAGGCGTTCCCACAAAGCCGGTGCGCAAATGCCCGCCTGCGGCCTTTACGGCGCTTTTCAGCTTTTCCACCGCCTTTGCCTTCAACTCCCCTTCAAGGACAAACTCAACGGCTATGGCCTGCTCTGTCTGCAACCCTCCGCCTACAGTGCCGTCGGGCTTTACAAAAGCCTTTACGAAGGCCTCCTTTATCTTCTTGGACCAATCTGCATAGGTCTTTGCGTCGGCCTTATTTCCAAGAATTTCTGCGCTGTACGACAGAATATCTGCACAACGGGCAAAATATGCAGTCCCTATCAGGCTTACCGAAGAATCTCCGCGGGAGTCGTTCGGATTCTTCCTTGTTTTCTCCGAATACGGCTGCAACCAGTCTCCGTATCCCGCCTCCGGACGAATAAGGTTCTTAGAAGTCTTTAGAACATATCCAAACCATTTTTTCATTGCCTCGTAATTGTCAGCAAGAACACGTTTGTCCCCGTAGCGTTCGTATAAAGTCATTGGAATTGTAACCATTGCGTCGGCCCATGCGGGAGAGCCTATGCCCCAGCTTCCCCTTCCGGGAATTATGTCGGGAA